>CAZPME010000005.1:15633-89832 GCA_964587885.1 uncultured Candidatus Poseidoniales archaeon | reverse complement strand
GTTCCATCAGCACCATCTGCGCCATCAGTTCCATTGGTTCCATCAGCACCATCTGTACCATTCATGCCATCTGCTCCATCAGCACCATCTGTACCATTCATGCCATCGGCACCATCCATGCCATCAGTTCCATTGGTTCCATCAGCACCATCAGCACCATCTGTACCATTCATGCCATCTGCTCCATCAGCACCATCCATGCCATCAGTTCCATTGATTCCGTTTGCGCCATCGGCACCATCAGCACCATCTGTACCATTCATGCCATTCATACCATCGGCACCATCAGCACCATCTGTACCGTTCATGCCATCAGCACCATCTGCGCCATCAGTTCCATCTGTACCGTTCATGCCATCAGCACCATCGGCACCATCTGTACCATTCATGCCATCTGCACCATTCATGCCATCTGCTCCATCAGCACCAGCAGGGCCTTGCGGGCCTGTGGCGCCATCAACACCATCAGCACCTGCGGGACCAGCGGGGCCAGTCAAATTAACGAAGGCCCAACCTGCAGTAGTGCAAGCCTGGAATCCAGCATCGGCCTCAACGAAATAAAGTCGGCCGAGAGTGTCGGAATTACATGTTGGTAAGTCGGAACTGGTGGAGACATAGTAAACATCCCAGTCGTCCAGAGTTGGTGTCGGTTCAGTTGGATCATCACCATCATCGGTGGCTGGTTCATCATCACCGCCGAAGCAACCGGCGAGGGCGGTGGTAATCATAAGCAGGCTCAACAATATGCATTGGCTATAGCGTCGCATGATGCTTGTGTGACTGTACTACTCCTTTAGGGTAATCACAACGCCCTAACGGCTACCTAACAAGGAGTCAATAGCCACCTCAAACCTACCTCAAAGCGAAATTTACCGTTGATTATCGCAGGTTTCGGCGTGAAGGTAATGGACTTTGGCTTACACTACCATAACATGCGAAGAACTACTGTTTTCCTAATGTGCCTGCTATTGACCTTGCCAATGCTTGCCGGTTGTACCGGTAACGCGAACGGAGATGGGGATGCTGACCCCATATCTGATGCTTCTACAGTTATCATCAATAATTATTACAACAATACTACAAATGAATATACTACTGCATCAGCAGATAATCCAACTATTCACTACGCAATAGGAGGGATGTCAATCGAAGCAGGAGAAATGGTTGAAGTCCTTGCTGTATGGGTTAACACCTCTTCACAAATTGTCCAATCTCATACCGACTTGTTTGCATCTTGTCTAGATACTACCTTGAATAATGTTGGAGAAATGCAGCCTCATTGGTTACCAACAGATGGAGGGGCATGCAACTATAGTGTTGTAGAACAACCACCCTATTTTATGTCCAGTGACTACTCAATTGTTTATCGAATTCACAACATCACCTACGAAGGTTTGCACATAACAAACTCATCTAACTCATCATCCATTTCGACATTCCAATACACCGCAACCGACCACGGAGCAAACACACCGAGCGCCGCAACCGACGATACGCTGTTTACACTACAATTTATACAAGCACCATCCGACTTGGCTTGGGCCAACCTAACTGTTCAAATTATTGGTGCTGACGGAAACCCAACCACCTGCTCTATCGGAGCTGCAAGTGGTAACTGCAACCTATATCAGTTCGGATCGGACAATCTAACATGGGAACAATCTGAAATTATCCACGTACAAGAGAACGGTCTAGCGCTTTGTGCTGCAGCACCATGCTCTTTCAGCGTGAAGATATCACTGGATGGTATGGACCTGAGCGGCAGCAGCACCGTTGTTGCTGAGTGAAAGATACAGGCTTCACTAACATATTCGGCTTGGAAAGGGTCATTCATCCCCTCTGCTACCAAAAAGAGCGTGCATGAAAAAATATGTTGAGGCGAGCCCCAATAAAAGCAAAACCAGCAAAACCCCACTCATGAAAATAGGTAGGGAAAAAATGTTATTTTATTTTTGGGGATTGAACATTTCCCCTTGACTTCACCTCTGAAAAAAACTACTTTTTTCAGGGTGCGTGTAGGGCTTCCAACCCCTCGATTTTGGGTATGATGCAGGGGGCAGGATTCGAACCTGCGAAGTCCTTGACAGCGGATCTTGAGCCCGCCCCCTTTGACCGCTCGGGAACCCCTGCGTGGCCGTTGCGTCTGCTCGGGTGTGTTTGATACTTACTCTTCTTCAAAATCACTAAAACCGGTGAACTCCTTGCCCTCGTCATACTCATCAAAGACCAAAGTTCTGCCACGTACAATAATGATTATTGCCGCGAAAATGAAGAGCATAGCAAGGCCAGCACCGATTGTTGAAGAGAAACTTGGGGCATCGTTTAACCAATTCGCGTCAATGACTTCGACGCTAGAACTTCGATTGTCATTGGTTTGATTGAGTACTACGACAAAGTCATGGTCTCCTAGAATCAAAGCAATATATTCAAAATTGAATTCTCTGGCTACACTGGGAGGTAAATCGAGGTCTTGAGATTCTACCCATTCTCCATCAACATACAAGGCGAGAGTGGCATTGGCGCGTAGTTGCCCGAGGTTTTCAACCACTCCATCAATACGAACTGTAGAACCAATCTCTACCTGACTGGGCAAATTGATTTTATCTAGTTGAGGCAAGAATCGCGGAGCGATAAATGCTGGTCGTAATATCGGTTCATACATGCTTCCTCCATTGAGTTTGTTACCAGCCATATCATACCCTTCAATCCACAAATGGATTTTATCACCGGCCATTGGCCATTGCAAATTTGCCGGTGGAGTAAGGTTTAGTATGACATGATAATTCCAATCTGCTTCGCTTTGTGAAGTAAATATTGCCGGACTGCTTACAACATAACGAGTCTCATTTAGAGGACTGAGAAAGGCGACGTGAACATATACTGAATCTGTTGCCATCGCATCAGCCTCAATGAGATCAAAAGTTAGGGGGATGTATTCCATTCTATCAATATGAACACTATTGAGATTTGGATGGGTGTATAGACGCGGGGCATAATTATCGAAGACGATGTAATAGGTGATTCCATTGATGTGAGGTACCCCTTCATTCTGCCCACCCAGAGGTGACGGTTCAATGTGCAAGGTTGCTCTCAAGTTTGGATAATCATCATAGGTGATTTGCATCGAAGCATAACCTGCTTCCCCATCTCCAGCATACCACCCACTCGCATTAGTTTGGTTAATTCCACCTTCCGCACGTATCTGGAATCCAAAGCCGATGTCTAAGGCAATTTCAGTGCCAGCGTGTACTAGGATTACCCCAATTGAAAGATTATCATCGCTACTCAGGTATATCGTGTCTTCGACCAATCCACCAATAGGTTGAGTTTGGTCAACCAATTCTACAACTACCAATTCTGCTTCACCATTGTAAGTCCAAGATAGTGGAGTAATCGATGATAGGCCCACTCCGAGATCTTGCCCGAGGTCAATTAGGCTAAGGGATGGTGTCCAAGTTGTATGCCCAAATACACTTTCGTTTTGCCAGGGTAAGATGAAAGAAATCTCAAACCTCCAGCCTTCCTGAACAAGATGAACCTGCTCGAGATTGACTTGCCCAGCTACGAAACAATCCTCTGCATAGTAGAGGTCTCCTGACCAAGGGTGCCATTCAATAGCACAAAAGTCACCATCAATGTCGCCAGTCAAATCAAAAATTACCGCATCGAGACTGGTTATTCCCTCAGCATCGGTAATAACCGCAACAAAGTTATGACGATGGCCGGCGAGTAATTTCCCATCAATCAAATCTAGCGATAACGAAGAGGTGCTAACCTCGCTTGGAGTATCGGCCACCACTGTCAGTGTCGCCAAATCATTCACCATTCCAGATGTTCCACCAGACTGTAGTAGATTGCCAGCAAGGTCTGTTCCATCCAGCCACAGGCTGACTAGACCGGCATCATGCCCAGATGGAATTGCTCCAACCATTGAAATGAGGGGGAAATCGACGGTTTGATTGAGAATATTTTGGGATAATTGCTCGGAAAGGATACGGTATTCATCGGCATCAGCAAGGCCATCATTATTGGCATCGTCTTGACCTTGCACCCAATAATGGAGGTTAAGTGCCTCACCATTTCGTACATCGTCACTAACCTCTACCGATAGAGCCAACGCATTGTCAGTGTACCATATGTGACTATCAGCAGGTTGGCGCATACCAGTTGGTACGACAAATAACTCTCCCAATCTCGGTCCTTGGGAATCAAAGATTAGGTGCGGAAAAATCACATCTAGAGTTTCGTCACTGACCCCATTGGAGATTTCATCATCATTGAATTCAAGGCTTGGCACAATTCGCATTACACTACCGCTATCTGCTTGATTCTCTGAAGGTAGAGATAGATTAGCCAACCAATTCCCAGCATTATATTCGGCTTGGGTTTGACCAAAGATATTCCCATCTGCACTCCCAATTAATGATAAATTTAGGTTAAACATTGAGGCTGGAGGGGGAATATCAGGAGAGCCTTGAAAGCGTACAAACCCGCTGAGAGAAACCTCGCTTTCAGCGGCGATAGTAAAGGGGTAATGAGCATCACTTCGGTCGGCAATATCGTTGCCGAAACGATCGATTGCGACTATATTAGTTACTTCCAAGTCGACCTCTACCGCTGGACCGGCAGCACCACCAGTGGAGATTACCAAAGGACCAAGGGGCGACGATTGAGAATTGGATGATTCGACCATCCACCACAATTGCGATTGGTCACCCCATGCCCTACTTGGAGTAAGATTCCACCTGATTTTTCTATTCGATTCATCGCTACCATAATTGAAATCGACTGTATCTATGGCCATCATTTCGCTACCACGCACGACCTTTAGGGTCGCCAGAGATGTCGATGCATTTTCGACAACATATACCACTTCAGCATTGGCAACATCTCGAGAAGAGCCAATGCTTAGACGCACTGTATCTATCAATCCGGCAAAATTATGTTGGCTGAGAGTCTCAACCACAAATGAACTACCATCTGGATAAATTGTACCCGGTGGAAGGATAGTGTAGGAGTTTTGAAACAAAGTATCCCATTCTATCTCCCCATCTACGATGAAGCCGCCGCGGTCAGTGGTTAGATTGACCGGCACGGCAAATTCTCCAGTTGATTGATTGATATCCAAACCGGCCGAGATATTTTCGAGGAAGGTTTGCTCCAAGTCGTGACGGAATGTATTTGCATATGGGACTACTTTCTCGTGAATGGTAATACTAGCATCGTCATCTGAAGTAAAGGAAATCTGAGTTTGTTGTCCCGAAACAATTGCGCGTAGAGGGTAAGGCAATGAAAAATGCGACCCAGTAGCATACATTGTTTCGCTTCCAATTGAAATCGTAGTCGTCGTCGAGGAGGGGGCAACTATTGATATCCGTACTATTCCATCATAAACTTGTGAAAAATTGTGATATCCCAAGTTCTTGGTTACCGTTACACCAGATAGAAGGTAAAATTGCTCATCGTAGCCACCATCAATATCAGTTTCAACACCAAACGCTCCTGAATGTTCCCATTCCGAAATACCATCACCCTTGAGGTCAATTATGGGGTTGATAGCGATGTCACTATACTCTACATCGACTCGGAAATCACTTACCAAGCCATTTGGTAGAATGGATATTTCAATTCGCAAACCCTGTAGGTCACGCAGATAAAGACCATTCAAATGATTCGTTGATGGACTTACAATTTGCTTAGAAATATAGGCAGTAGTTGGAGAATCAACAGGTGCAACCGATAGGTAAACGGAGTTGCAGTCGCAGTAAATCGACAAACTACGGGCGGGACGATGCAAAAATATGTTGCTAGTCATGCTGCCAGTACCGTTGACAGGGACGTAGCCATTAGCACCGTAATCCCAAGTCACTGGATTGCCATTTTGCGAGTCCCAACCAGAATTTTCCAAATTTGGAAAGGTCAAGTAATGATTGTCTCCCACGTGTATTTGTTGTATTATCGGGGTGCGATAAGTATCAGCAGTTGACAATTCCATCCGTAAATAAATACTGGAATGTGTGAAAGGCGAAATACCACGCAGATTAAGTGGCAGAGAACGCTCGTTATAACCAACAATCGGAGTCCAAGTTGAATCCAATACTGTTGCCAATACGATGGTGCCTTGGGGGATTTCACCCCCAATTGTCACCGTTCCGTAACCGACTGCATCAGCCATTATTTGAGGAGAAGTCCACTTTCCACTAGATTCGAATAAATCAACTTCAACTCCAACATTATCGATATACCAGCCAGCTCCTTCGACATAGGAATCAGAAAAGAAGGTGAAACGAAACCGGACAGAATCTCCAGCCCATGCACTTAGGTTGGCTCGTTTGCTATCCCATGGTTGAACATTACATCCACCAGTCTGAGATGAACCATCAAATATACTCAAATTATACAGTGGTGAAAATGGATTAGCAGTCGATACCGCGTCATAGAAATTCTGTTGTTGTTGAGCGAATGGCGACCAAGTTAGGCCATGGTCGTTGGAAATTGAAATCAAACCCCCATCCCAATTTAATTCGGTACAAACCCAATGATCAAAGACTAAAAATGCGCTCGAATTATAGGGCACTAACCAATCCTTAGTTTCAAGGTGGGTGAGGGTGTTAGCGCCATATTTGCCTTGTAAATTCATCCCCGTACCATGACCTTGGCCAGGAAAACTGCCCGGACCCCAACCACTTCCATTATTAGTTTGGCCAAATTGCCATTTGTCTCCTCTTACATGATTAAGGTGCCATCCACGGGGTAAATCGATAATTGATTCAAAACCATAGGTAACTTGGCTGGGTCCATTGTGGCCGTAATTAGTTAGGTGTTGCCATTGTTCATTTTTTCCGGGGGTATTACCGATAGTAACACTATCATTGGTGCTGAAGTTGTCGAGGGTAATCGCAACCCGCCCAAGACTTGAATTGGCGTGCAATACTACATCGTCGACCATTACTCCCTCCCAACCATTGATTGATGCTCCATAGCCGAGGGCATAATCAGTTTCAACACGGAAACGTAACCATATGTTGGAGCGATTCTGCATTATTGTTGGAAGTGGCATAATAACATCGACCCAACCACCGGTCTCATCGGTATAGGGGATACCATTGAGGACAATACCAACTCCCGGAATGCCCGGATGTAAGGAAATTTCGTACCATGTGGCGTTATCATTGCTGACCTCAACCACAAGATTGTCATTGAATCCGCCTTCTAAATCCCAATCTAGAGAGGCTTTAATTTCCAAAGGAGTAGTTAGATTTGTGGTTGAAAATTCCAATTCAATCCACGCATCAGCATTATCAGCATATACACCATTGAGATTACCATGAAACCAACATGCTAATGGCTCACCTTGGTTTTCCAAAGTTAGGTTATCGACAAACCAGCCTGGACCGGTCAAACTAATATTAGCATCAGTCCAAAGCACCAAGCGGAAACGGATTTGATTGGCAGAATGAATGCCACTAAGGTCATCCAACTCAAAGGTCGCATCTTTCCATCCACTAGCGGTTGCATTGGCAAAACCAAAGGGCTGCGGTGAACTTTGTGATAGTTGCGTCGTGTAATTACCGATAGGATTGAGAGTTTTCCACTGCCCGCCATCAAGCGAATAATCGACCCAACCGCCTCCGTTGTCGAGGTGGATCCAATAATCAATTGACATTGTATAATTTCTAATCACATTGGGTAAATCGATGGCTGGCCCTTCCAGCCATGCATGCGCCCCCGTCGGCACACGACTGTGAGGGGTGCCCAAAGTTGAGATTACTAGGTTGCCCTCAGTTGGGGCGGCTGGTATCGTACCAGCAAAAGTTGAATTGAAGATTCCCAAATCTCCAGAGACAGTAACATTTGTACCACTAATATTGAGGTCCGTTGGCGCCCAAATTAGAGCCTCGGGACCTTGGGGATTCCAGTCAAGAAGAGTCGTTTCTAGATTTTCAAAATCCTCTCGACTACCCACTGATTGCTCTTGGTCTAGAGAGAGAGCGCCGTCAAAACGTGTTGCTGAAGTCATATAGTGCTGCCCGGTAGTGAAATTATCTGCACCATTTGCAGCCCATCCAGAACCATTACCGCCGGGTTGGTCCCAATCGGTGGAAATGTCGAGCCAACCATCGGTTATCGTGCCATTGGCTGGTAATGTGAAGCCTGTTGTCGAGATGTTTGTCGCCCCACCTGGAAAGGATGGACGTGGATGAGTTTGCCCTTCCCACGGGGTATTGTAAGCATCTACAGTAAGGGAAAAAGGGAGTGCTACCATCAGTAGAACCAGCACCGTCGCCAAGCCCTTTTGTCGAGTCATTCACCCCTGCCTCAACACTACAAAAACTGGGTTGGATATTAACACCCCGCAGTCCAGTCAACCCGCATTTTGAGATAAAATGAGGTGAGGATTCATAGAGCCCCGTATCCGCAATGACGTTGAGCGACATGGTCGAGCATGGGGAGGGCAGGCGTATGGACGACGAATTGGCTCGCAAAGTCGAAGACCAACTCTATTCCTTACAGCGTCAACAACTAGAGCGTAACCACCCTTTACCGCTTCCGCGTTCTTCATTTTGGGATCAGGTTAACAGCCTTCTCAACCATATAGATAACAATCTCAACAATATCGTACGCGATGAAGGCCACTCGACTGCAGCAATTACTGCTAGTCGGCGTCAATCCAACGTTCGACGAGCAATGTCCGACTTAGCCAGAAAACGCCTTGTCGCCTTACTCCACCATGCAGTTACTTCCGAATTACGCAGTAGTTCAAATGGCGAAGGAGGACGGAGATTACCCCCACTTGATTGGTCACGCTTTGATGCTTACGAGCGAGAGTTCTATGACGGACTCGACCAATTATTGAGTAAATTCAAACTCGGTGTTGGGTGGGATGAGATGGTGCAAGGTGTCGGGGAAGCGAGCGCTATTCCTATCGTGCCAGTTGGTACTAAACAACTAGATGACTTCGTTACCGATACTGGTGGCCTAACCGGACAAGGTCCGCCACCGGTTGAATTAGTTGAGAAATCTACTGCTGAGTTTGATGAGCCTGAGTTTGATGACGAAGAGCGCATCGCAATGATAGAGGCTTATCCTGAAATGATGGCTAAAGCCAACCAACCGATTGCTGAGACCGAAGCCATAACCTCATCAGCAGACAATGGTGAGATTTCTGCGTGGGATTTAGCCCCTTCAGCCAATCAATCGGCTATCATCATTAACGACTCAACACCCGAAGAGGCAACCTCTGAAACTTCGCAAGATGAACCAAGTCAAGCCGAGCCCGAGGAAAAAATCACCGTTTCACCTACTGAAGACATTCCCAATGTATTGACTAGAATTCGTGTTCTTATCAGCCAAGATGATGAAATCATGACCGCTGAAGGTGATGAACTCAAACTCAACGAAGGTGATATCCATATGCTCGATGAGAATATGGCGGCCTATCTTGTCGATGCTGGAGTAGCCGAAATAGCCGCACTCTAAGCATAACTAGCCAAAAAATGTCGCTCAAGTAAAATGAAGTACGTTGAGGTTTTTTTAGTAGACAGTACGCATACTAAGTTCGATACTAACTGTATCTGGGATTGCAATCTTGGCAATACTACGCAAAGCCGTCTGGTCCTTAGCAGTACTAATCTTCATCTCCAATAGACGCTTGTGAATTCGCATCTCCCAGTGATCATAAGTTTCGTTACCTTCTCCTGAAGGAGCTTTACGGCAAGGAACGATCAACCGACGAGTTGGCAATGGTATTGGACCGCGCAATTCGACTCCGCCACCATCACAAATCGCTTTGATTTGGTCACTGACGTGGTCGATATCTCGGTGATTCTCACCGGTCAACTTGATTACGGTTATTCCAGCCATTTAATGCCACAATCCCCTGATTTTCCTCATCAATAATCTAAGTGTTAGAGGAATCTCACTTCTTATCAATCTTGATGCAGACGCCGGCAGCGACGGTCTTGCCCATATCACGAATAGCGAAGCGAGACAGTTCAGGGAACTTGTCCATTTGTTCAATAGCTAGAGGCTTGGTTGGCTGGAAACGAATAAGTCCAGCATCACCGGTCTTCATGAAACTCGGGCTGGCTTCCTTACCAGCCTTGTTCTGCTTCTCCAACAACTCAAGGAAGCGGCATGCGACCTGAGCGGTGTGGCAGTGGAATACAGGTGTGTATCCGACCGAGATAGCCTTTGGTATGTCCATCAACTGGATTTGACCGACGAAAGATTCGTCGTGACGAACGAACATTGGTTCGTTATCGGTGTATCCAGCAACGTCACCACGGCGGATGTCGGTTGCCGATAGACCACGGACGTTGAAACCAACGTTGTCACCTGGTTCAGCCTTTGGTACCGAGGTGTGGTGCATCTCAATACTCTTCACTTCAGCACTTTGTTGGCTTGGGTTGAAGGTAATGGTCTTTCCAGCATGTAGAATACCGGTCTCAATCTTACCGACTGGGACAGTTCCGATTCCACCAATCTTGTAGACGTCCTGAATCGGCATGCGTAGTGGCTTGTCGATTGGCTTAGGTGGCATCTGCACTTGGTCAATGGCTTCGAATAGTGTTGGTCCGTCGTACCATGAGGTGTTTTCCGACTTGTTGAAGACGTTATCTCCATTCAAAGCGGAGCCAGGAACCATTGGTACATCAGCAGGATTGAATCCAGCCATCTTCAACAGATCGCTAACTTCCTGCTTTGCCGAGTCATACTTTGCTTGAGCCCAATCAACACCGGAAATGTCCATCTTGTTGATCATGACGATGAGTTGCTTAACACCGAGTACACGTGCTAGGAAAGCGTGCTCCTTGGTTTGAGCGTTAACACCGTCGTTAGCGGCACAGAGTAGAACTGCAGCGTCAGCTTGGCTGGTACCAGTAATCATGTTCTTGACGAAATCACGGTGACCTGGTGCGTCAATGACAGTCCAGTAGTAATTAGGGGTGAAGAATTCCTTGTGTGCTACGTCGATAGTAATTCCACGCTCACGCTCTTCCTTCAATCCGTCCATCACGTATGCGAACCCGAATCCGGCTTTGCCGCGCTCAGCGGCTTCCTTCTCGAACTTCTCAATTACGTGCGCTTCAATATGACCGCTATCCAACATTAAACGTCCTACTGTAGTCGATTTTCCATGGTCAACGTGACCGATGAAAACTATGTTTAGGTGCGGCTTACTCTTATCTTCCCACTGTGAACCCATGGTATTAACTCCAATTAGCGACCCGCCGACAAACCACCCATATATGAACGCGCCGGTATTAGAGTGCTATGGCATCGTAGCATTACTCGGGAGTGGTGAAGCCGATTGGTGTTAACAGGGGGGAAAAAATAGCGGATATGAGCATTTTGCCTATTATTAGGGGAAAAGAACATGTACTTGAGTGTAATTATTACACCAAGATGGCATCCGATAATGTGACTCTTGTCGCCGGAGCAGGTGGTTTTTGGGGGGATCAAGTTATGGCCCCGGTACACCTTCTCAATAGCGCTAAAGTCGATTACCTAACGATGGACTATCTTGCTGAAGTAACGATGTCGATAATGCACAAACAAAAATCTCGCGACAAAACATCTGGGTGGGCAACCGACCTCTTAGATTGGTTACAAGAAGGTGGAATGGAAATTCTCAAGGAACAAGGAACCAAATTGGTTACCAATGCTGGTGGAGCAAATCCCAAAGCCTGTGCTGAAGCAGTACTGGGATTGGCTTGTGCATTGGGATGGATTGATTGCCAAATTGCTATGGTTATAGGAGATGACATTCATCAGCAGATAATTGAATTAAATACGGCAGGACAATTACATACCTTAGATGGAGGTTGCATTGAGGAAGACAAGGTTTCCTTGTTGACATCAGCGAACGCATATATCGGTGCAGGGCCGATTGCTCGAGCCCTGCAGCAAGGTGCAGATATTGTTCTGTGTGGGCGTGTTGCAGATGCAAGTCTAATCGTTGGCTCAATGTTACATTCATCAGGTTGGGCTGCAAACGCAGCAGCCAAACAACTTCCTTTGAGCAGTTCAATTGATACATGGGCGCCAATAGAAGTAACTCATCCATTAGATATCATCGCAGGATGGACACTCGCAGGACATTTGATTGAATGTGGAGCGCAAGTTAGCGGTGGCAATGCAGATTCTTGGCCTGACATTAATGACCTAGTCAACATTGGTTACCCGATTGCTGAAATTCATGATGATGGAACCTCAGTTATCACCAAACCAAGTGGTAGTGGTGGAGCGGTAACTAGAGCAAATGTTGCCGAGCAATTGTTGTATGAAATCGGCGACCCAGCCGCATATCTCACCCCTGATGTAATTCTTGACATTACCGCTGTGAGTTTGGATGAAATTGGCCCGGACCGCATTGAAGTACAAGGTGCTAGAGGGCGACGGCGCCCTGAGAAACTCAAAGTTTCGGCGTGTTATCCTGATGGATGGTTTGCCTCATCAACTCTGTTGGTTCCTGGGCCGCAAGCAATCGCCAAATCAAAAGCTACCGACTACATTCTAAGGCAGCGATTGAAAGGCTTAGAAAGCCTAAACATCCATACTGAAATGATTGGAACTGGAATTACAATGCCTTCAGGTGGGATGGAATTGCACGATGAAATTCCAGAACTAATGATTCGTTGGTCGGCAACTTCACCGAATAGGAAAGATGTCGAAACATTTGCAAAATCAATTTCTCCATTGGTTTTGACTGGGCCGGCTGGCGTATGTGGCTATTCGGCACGCCCACGGCCTCGGGCACAATTGAGATTTGTTCCTTTACTGGTCGACCGCAGCATGGTTGAGGCACGAATTGAGATTCCTATGTTGAGGACTCTGCGCAAAGCCCTAACTGACCGCAGGCCAAATTTGGAGACGAGCATATTCAATCGATTACAAAAACTAGCAGAAAATGAGAACAGACGTATAACCAAGAGAATCGCTGGAAGAGTATTACGTGAATTGGAAAAACCCGTGCGAGGAGGGAAAATATATTGAGTAATATTTGGATTCCATTGGGGAGTATCGCTCATGCGAGATCTGGAGATAAAGGCGATATGGTAAATATCGGCATCATTGCAAGAAATCAAGCATGGTATCCCCTGCTCAAACAAGGAGTTACAAGTAATTGGCTCGCCGAAGCATGGGGCGACGAAGTCCATGGTAGAATCAAAGTCTTTGAAGTTCCAGGCATTGGTGCACTAAACTGTACAATGGACAAGGCGCTTCAAGGAGGTGGTACAGTTTCGATGAAGACTGATGCACAGGGAAAATCTATGGGTCAAACTACTCTAACTGTCCGTATCCACATCGACCGTGAATTGGCCGAGAGGCTTGAAGTCCCTCTTGATGAAGCGAGCCAAGATAGAATGGGCTCTATCCCAATTCCTGTATTGGCCTAATACCTATTTGTAGGTAAGTAGGATTCTAAATTCGACAACTTGCACATCATTGTAGCGGTCGTTGTGAATCTTGACTGTCCACTCGCCATCACCTTTTCTATCGGGTCGCATTTGCGAACGTGAAATTGACGCCTGTATGCAATCATTCTCCTCTGAGCAATCTCCAGCACTACGCTGTTTGGTAGTATCTTGTTCATCTTGACCAATGTAAGAACTATTCCAAACTTCTTCGTCGCTCTCATTGAATACGTAAATGTCCAATTTGTTGCGATCAGAATCACTTCCCTGGCCGACCACCCAATCACTATCCTCCTTAGGGTAGGTAAGCCAATACTCGGCACGTACGATAGTATTGCCAGATTCATCGTCATAGATTACGTTGTATTCAAACCAAGTCTCGCCTGGGCTCCCGCTACTGCCAGCAGAAGTATTAGCGGGTTGGTTGAAATCCTTCCAAATTCCGACATAATTTACGAATACTTTGAATGTCATTGAATCATTTAGACCTTCACTATTTGTTACGGTAAGGGAAAGTATGTACTCACCTGGAGCAATATTCTTCCATTCAAAGGTCTGACCGTTTGCCTCATCATCATTATCGACAATACCATCACCATCACTATCGGTCATTGCATCGAGATCCCACGACCACTGAGTTAGATAAGATTCGCCACCAGCAGTACTGGATGAGGCATCAAGATTCACATTAGTGGTAGCGGAAATTGTTCTGTCTTCATCACCCTTATCCTCGCAAATGTAGATTAGGTATCGTTCAGAAATTTGACCATTAGTTGGATTAGAACCATCCTCACCATCACAGTCCTCTTCTGCCCAATCGGTACCAGCATCAGCGGTTGGCACTGCCGCATCAGCCCCTAGAATTGTCAATTGCTCGGTCTTCTGTGATTCCTTACTCCCATCGGTAATCGTCAATGTGACATTGTAAGAGCCATCAATGGAATATGACCATGTTGCGGTTTTACCGGTGTCATCAACTGCACCATCGCCGTTGAAGTCCCAACGATAAGTCAAAGTCCCATCCTGGGGGAGTGATTCAGAGGCATTGAATTCAATATCGTCATCGACTTTGATATTTTTATCTGGAGAATAAGAAAAATTAGCGTCTAAGGTATTTGATTTCTCATCATCATCGGCAAAACAACCGGCTAAACCACTGGTCATTAGGACCAAGCAAAGAAGTGAAGTGGTCACAAAGCGCGCTGCCATCACCTCTCGGTCCACTCCACTCATCATCAAAGATTCCCTTGCACACCACCCTCTTTGGACATTCCGAGTACTTGACTGGGGTGGCGAAATGGCTGCAAAGGTGTTTTTTTTCAATAATACTCATAGGTAAAACATGCCGCAGAATCACTATGCGTGAATATTCAGTTAAACTTCCCGACCGCCCCGGAGAGTTAGCCAACCTATGCGAATCACTAGCTAGTGCCCAAATCAATATCTTGACCGCTGCAGCGATGACCGCCACCGGAGCAATACTGGCAATAATTACCGATGATGCTCCGGGAACCAAATCGGTTTTGGATAGTCTTGGGTACGAATACCATGACGAAGAAGTCCTTTTGGTCACCTTACCTCATCAAGCAGGAGCGCTGGCTGGACTATCGCGGACATTAGCCAATGCTGGTATTAACATCAAATCAATTTACATTATGTCTAAAGATGATGATAAGGGTGTAATCGCCTTTACCGTCGACGATGTTGAAGCGGCCCGAGAAATGATTTAGGACATTTCAGCCATATTCAATGGTAATTCAACATCGACGGTGTGTAACCAATCAAATGGGTCTTCGGCCATTTCGGTTTGAATCCCGGTTAGAGCATTATACAATTCTCTAGTAATTGGTCCAATACCTCCTTCACAAAATACAGTCTTTTCACCACCTTGTGAAATCGAACCAATCGGTGAAATTACCGCTGCCGTCCCACAGCAAAAACACTCATCCGCAAGATCGGCAAATTCTGCCGTGACTTTGATTTCGTTAACTTCGTAGCCGCGATGGCGAGCAATCTGAATGATTGAATCACGGGTAATACCGGGCAAGATTGTGCCGGTAAGTTCTGGAGTGTAGAGTACTTTATCCTTGACGCAGAAAAAGTTGGCTGCTCCCACCTCTTCGATATATTTGTGCTCAACTGCATCGAGATAGATGACTTCAGCAAAGCCACTCTTTTTGGCATTCTTTGACGGCATCATTCCCGGTGCGTAGTTACCAATGGCTTTGACCCCGCCAGAACCACCTGGAGCGGCTCGATGGTACTCATCAGAAATCAGTAACTCAATCGCTGACAATCCACCTCTAAAGTATGGCCCAACTGGAGTAACATAGATGCAGAATGTGTAGGATGGTGCTGGTGCAACCCCCATGATTGGACCGGTTCCCCATAAGACTGGGCGAACATATAGGGCGCCGCGACCACTTGGTGGAATCCAAGATGAATTGGCCGCAACCACTTGCTCAACTGCGTCAATGAATAATGATTCAGGTACAGGAGGCATACCCAAACGGGCCGCTCCACGCTGAAAACGACGGGCATTTTCCTCCGGCCGGAATAGGGAAATTCGACCTTGCAAGGTACGCTGGGCTTTCATACCCTCAAAAATACCTTGGCCGTAGTTTAGCACGCCAGCGGCAGGGTCAATCGCCAAATCCCCATATGGCTTAATCTCGCCAACCTCCCAAGCATCGCCTAAATTGCAAGTAGCGACATACATGAAGTCAGTTTGGGTGAGAGAAAATGTTAGTGAATCCCAATCAAAATCTGCTGCTGGACCCGTCATCAAATTCCCACTCCTCGCCGCTCAACTAAACGCATGAGTGTTAACCTTTCAATGATTGCGTGGTAATTAGATGGGCAAAAGATTCGTTGCTGGGGTTAGTGAAGGTCTAAGGGCAAGTGGCACTGAAAGGTGGTTGATTAGCGATGCAGGTCAACCTTGATTGCGCAGTCGTCAACGCTCGCTATCATTCTTCAGTTTTCGAAAAAAAGCCGCGTTCGACGATTGAACTATGGGTGCGAACCCGTGCAGGTCATTCTGCACTAATATTGGTCAATGGTTTGCGCCCATGGCTTGAAATTTCTATTCCCGGAATTTGTGATGACCCCAATGAATTACCGGTCGACCTTGAACATCGCCTGCAACGAGTCAGCGAATTGGAAGAAGTTGACCGAATTCATGAACCAGAACTCAAGTGGACTGACCTTGGGGTGAAATTACATTGGAAGGTTGAAGTCAACCAACCATATTTGGTGCCGCGATTGCGAGAAAAATTATCCGAGGATAATTGGCAATTGACCGCCGCCGATATTATTTTCCAGCGGCGATTTTTCTTTGATGGTGATTTGGGGCCGCATATTTCGGTCGCCGGGGAGGTCATTTACGCTGGCGAAGGTGCACCCGATGAATACGCACAAGTGAATGCCGGAGAAGATGAATTGAGTATCGCACATCGAATTCGTCAACAAGGTGGTTCAGGAATCTATCCAGTAGATTTCATCATCTCCGCAGAATATTCTGATTGTCAAGAATGTCAGCCATTCCAAGCACCATATATCGTGCTCTCCTTTGATTTGGAAACCAGTATTACTCACGATACCATCCTTTGTGCGGCGGCCTGCGTCGAAAATTGGGGAACTGGAGAGAGGAAGACTGTCACCTTTGCCGGTGAGGAAGACGATATTATGGCGAAGTTAACTAATTTCGTACGCACCAGTGATGCCGATATTATCACTGGCTACAATATCGATAATTTCGACTTGCCACGCATTACTGAAAGAACACAAGTTATCAGTGGGCGAGGACGTTGGCGTCGACGCGCGGAATTATCGGGATGGGGCAGAGTTCCGCGCACGGAAGATGAGGTCAAGCGCAATCGTGATTCAGTGGTGCCAAAACGAGGTAATACCCGCGTTTGGAATCTCGCTGGACGTTGCGTGATGGATGCTTGGTGGCAAGCAAGGATGGCATTACGCCCGAAACGTGAGACTCTGAAATTCGTCTCAAGCCTGTTGTTTCCTGAGCGTGAAGATCTACAAAAAATGGATATTGATGCCAGCAAAATGGATGAAGAATGGGCCAATCGCCCAGATGAAGTGATTGAGTATTGCGCCCGTGATGCCGAATTACCATTGGCAATACTGCGCGGAGTACAAGCGGTTCGCCGCAAAGAAGCAGTTGGGGTAGTCGCCAAAGTAAGCTTGGATACCGCAGCCAACGGAACCACCAGTCAACTACTCGACAGTTTGGTAATTCGACTTGCCGACAAACGCAATATCGCGGTACCAATGACTAATCGAGTAACTTCGGATTCTAGGATTACAGGAGGCTATGTTCACGACGTCGAAGCAGGACTGCACCCCTGGATTGCAGTACTTGATTTCAAATCTATGTATCCTTCTATCATGATTAAACACAATATTTGCTACACCACTAGAATCGATGGCCACCACCCCGACCAACCATCTGAAGACGAGGAAATTCACACCTCACCCACCGGTGCAAAATTCCGTTCCGCTGATTATTCCAAGGGGATGATTCCATTTCTCCTCGAGGGACTAATGGAAAAGCGCGACTCCCACAAGACCGCATTAGCCGCAGCACGCAGTAATGGGGCGAATCAAGAAATTGCCTTTCACGATGCAATGCAATATGCAGTAAAAATAATGATGAATTCGTTTTATGGGGTTTTTGCCTCCTCATTTTACCGCTTTACCCATATCGATCTTGGTTCTTCAATAACCGCTTGGGCGCGCCACAATATCAAATCGATAATCCAAGGCCTAGAAAAAGAAGGTGTCGATGTAGTATATTCTGATACCGATTCGATTTTCGTGAAAGCAGGATTTGCCACTTCACCAAACAAACCTTTGCAAAATACCAAACAAATTGACCCGAAAAAAGGTACAGAAAGGAATACTGAATTGGAATCTGAACCCTCGAGGGAATTGCAAGAATGGGAGCAGGCGCGTAATGACTTGACGCAATTCGGCGAAAATTTAGCCGAGCGTTATACCGCCGATGGTGCGGTACTTGAATTTGAGAAGGGACTGTCCGTATTTTTCTCACATGGGGCAAAAAAACGCTATGTCGGACGCGTAGTATATCCTGATGAGGATATCATCATCCGCGGTTATGAGACTCAAAGAACCGACTCGTTTGATGCATTGACTAGCGGCATGCAGAACATCTTCGACGATGTTCTCGATGGTAATCACGATGCGGCGGTCAAATCGGCAATGGAGCAAATCCAAATCGCTAAGCGCTGTGAATTTCCACTTGAACAATTGGTGATTAGTAAAACTTGTAAGGGTAAAATCGACAAAAAAGGCAATGTCGACTTTAGCCAACATTATGCCAATCCGGATGGGCAAGCCTCAGTACAAGCGGCTCGCAAACGCATCGAGCGCAATCTGCCTTTTACTCCCGGTATGAAAGTTGCCTTCGTCGTTACCAATGCTCGCCAACGACCGATGGAGGTTGAGCCTTGGGATGAAGGCCAAGAAAATGGTGGCATCGAATCCTATGATGGAGAATTCTATGCCGAGCGCTTGGCAACCGCATTCGGGCGAGTAACGGAAGCCTTCAATTGGTCGGCCAAGGAATTGTTGGCTGGTAATCGCCAATCAAACCTTTTTGCCTTTGGTGGCGATTAATTAATTGCGGGGAATCAATTAACATACAGTATCTATTCGCCGTATTATGAACATACTAAAATTATGTGGAATTGTAATTGTTGTAGGCTCGTTCATTTTCGGTGTGACGATGTATATGCAAGCAGAAAATTTCAACCCCGAAGAGTATTCTATTTACTCTGGTGGCAATGGGACATTCGATACTGTCGACCAAGAAGGTGGTATGTCGGTATACATTCAATCGGACTTAATGTCATGCGATGAAAGTGATGTTGAGATATTTAGGCCGAGTAATAGTGAAGAAGCATTCTTCCGTGGCACATCATACTTTAATGCAGATTGCGATGATTCATGGGATGTTCCCGGATATACTTACATCGGGTTATTAGCCGATGCATTTGCTTATGGCGAACCTAAATTATCAAGCGGAGAAACACTTACTGTTGAGACCAATGTCGATATTGTTGTAGCCGACCATTCAGCTGAAGATGATGCTTTCGGGAAAATCTCACTCGCCATTCCTGGCATTATTATTGGTTTCGTGTTAATCGGAGTTGGCTCCGATGAACCTAATAATGATGGAGCACCTGGGGCTTCGGCATTTACTCAACCACATGTGGATGCCCACGGAATGCAAACTGGAAGTCAATTCACCATGCCTTCAAATGACCAATTTGGTGTGGCTGCCGAATCCGGCAATATTGGAATGAACCCTACTGCCGGACAACAACACATGGGTATGGATTACACCGACCAATTCCGTTGATTATAACTCCATTTCCCACAATTCATCACCGACGTAATGAATTGTCTTGATACCTTTGCCCTTGGTTTCGGTAATCAAGTCCGGACCATCGAGTAAAGCCCAACCAAGTGCGAGCGGACGACCATGATTTTGATCACGAATCCAAATTAAATCGCCAGCGATAATTTCAGCATCGGCGGCATGGATGCCAGCGACCATGCAATCGGCACCATTCATCAAAAATGGAATCGCCCCGTGGTCGACTTCAACATATTTCTTCTCAGGAGCGATCGCTAACAATCCTCGCAAGGTAAGGAATACTATGCGCTCATCTTCGGGACTGACCACTTCAACGATGTGGGCTACCTTGTCGATTATCACCACTTGCCATGGACCATATTCGGCCATCTCAAGAAAACCACCGTCGACGTTGAGGTCGATGTCTAGATGTTGTTCCAGCCTTTTTAGTAGCGGTGCGATATTTTTTCGCCGGACTGGTTTACGTTTGCGTAAGCGCCAATCCTTGACCATGTAGTTGCCAATACGGAGGGGTGTTTCAACCCTCGCCAGATGATTCATCAACATAAATCTCCCAAGTAGATTCTGGACTTACCCTGTACCATTGTTTCTCATTATGCTCCACCCACTCATACCCAGAATCATCCATAACTCCTACCATGTCAAGTCTAGGGCCATTCAATTCAGGTAACTCCTTTGCATGCATCTTTGATTCAACATGAGAGGTTTGGTCAATCTCTTCTATTGGAGGCGAATCCTCTTTGTCCATCTTCAAAGGTACAAGTTCCAACACGTCATCCAACTCTGCACGGAGGCGCTCAAGTCTAATTCCCTGATGTGGACCTATCAGACGTAGCATTAGGGCAAACTCATATCGATTTGCAATTTCCTCTAATGCCTCTCTTGTCGTTGCTACCTCAAGTTCGTTCTGATATCGTAGCGTCCGACCTTTGCGTGTCAATAGTCCGAATGCAAGCCACATGGCTAGTGGGCCACCACCCAATATACCAATCAAATCCCAAGCTCCCAAACCAATCGTCGTTGTTGGTACTACAAACTCCCAACTTTCTATTGGATGTGAAGAGGAACTGAGAGGATCTGTGTCTTGGTTGAGTTCAAGAATATCTAGGTAACCATCATTGTCATCATCAGTATCTGAATTATCGCCTATACCATCCCCGTCATTATCATTCCACTCTGCGGGGTTGGCGGGGAAGGGATCCTCATCATCTGGAACCCCATCATTATCATAATCATAAGGGTACAAATCAGGAGTGGTGCCATTCGGATTATCTCCCAAACCATCCCCATCTGAATCTTTCCACTGAGTAGGATCATTGGGGAATGCATCTTCCAACCTAGTTACATTTTGAGGATCAATGGGGTTGTCCCATCCATCTGCGTCCCAATCTAGAATTGTTCCTTCACCATCATCTGGAATTGGATCAATAGAGTCAGGCAACCCATCGCCATCTGCATCCGGACATGCGATGTACACTATCGATGAATCTCCTGGTTGAATATCACAATCATCTGCAATATCACTTACTCCATCACCATCTGTATCTTGGCATCCATAGCTGTCAATCCATGAAGCTCCACCAGTCAGTGGGCAATCATCATCATCATCAACCAAACCATCATTGTCCTGATCGGCACAACCGAACAGGTCAACATATTCGCCATCATTTAAGGAGGTGGTACTTGATCCCCACTCATCAGGACAACTATCGGGTTGCAAACCCAAAGCATTGTCACCATAACCATCACTATCAGTATCGTGCCATTGGGTTGAATCTGAGGAAAATGCGTCTCCATATCCGTTGGGATGGGCACTCCATTCATTATCGGGGTCTGAATATCCATCACCATCACTATCCTTACAACCTTGCCTATCAGCAGTACTGGTCCCACGGTCATTAATACAGTCATCGGTGACTTGGTCATCATAACTATCACCATCAAGGTCGCTCCAAATAAGTTCATTTTCTGGTTCTAAATCTCCTTCATCTGACCACCCATCACCGTCAGAATCTGGGCATCCATAACGATCTTCTGTTGAATCTCCGCTCAACATCGGACATGAATCGGGTTCAGTACCCTTGTAGTGATCACCGTATCCATCTCCATCTGTATCGTTCCACTGAGTTGAATCATATGGGAACTGATCACCATCAGTACCATTGGGATTATCTCCATGACGATCCCCATCACTATCTGCATGCTGAGTTGCATCGTTGGGAAATTTGTCGGGATTGGAGCCACTCTGATTATCACCATATCCATCCCCATCCTTATCTTGATACTGTGTTGCATCACCAGGATGAGAATCATAATTGTCAGACCAACCATCACGATCGGTGTCCCTACAGCCATACCTATCAAGATACGAACCACCATCTTGCATTGGACACTCATCATACGGGGTGTAAGATCCTGCTAATTCCGCATCTTCAAAACCATCATTATCATAATCCCATGGAGATGGATCTGGAAGATAGGCACCCGCGACATATTCACCCAATCCTCTAGCAGCACGGGTGGATGAGAGTGAAATGTTAGCCCAGTTATCTCCTCTTCCGTCTAAATCTAGATCTGACCACTGTGTGGGTTGTTGCATGAATGGATCGAACAGATCAGATTGACCATCCTGATCAAGATCTGGGCAACCCCAACGATCACGCCACGAATCGCCCCAGTATCCTGAACAACTATCAGGAAGCCAACCTAGAATCCTGTCGCCGTATCCATCCTCATCAGCATCATTCGTCTGCGTTGGGTCTGTGGGCATCTCATCTGTTGGCTCACTTATCCAATCTCCATCTTGGTCGGATTGTCCAAGGAAAAGTTGGTTGGTCTGTTGTTCATTTCCAACGAACAAATCAATGTCGCCATCACGTTCAACATCCCCCATCTCAATTACCCAAGTGTCCAATATGTCAGGACTCTGCCACACTGTATTAGCAAATGAACCACCGTCATTCATGCGAATGTAATTGCGCGAACCGTAATTCCCCTCAACCATGTCAAGATCTCCATCACCATCAATGTCCCACAGACCTATACTTACTGTGTCCAAAGATTGAGTAGATGTCCACGAAGGAGTGGTCAAGAAATTACCTCCTCCTCTGTTTAGATACAGTTGATTCGGTTGATTCTCATTGGAGACCAATATGTCAATATCACCATCACCATCCACATCGCCCACATCACAACCTTGTGCTGAGGTAGTTGCAGAACTCTGCCAGCCTGCTGAAGTTTGCAGACCGGAACCGGAGTTGAAGAATATCTGGTCAACCTCACCATTATTGGCGACAAATAAGTCGAGATCACCATCGCCATCAAGATCTGCTAGAGCACCGCACATTGAATCCATGTAATCTGAACTTGACCAAGATGCAGTTCTAGACAAATAATTAGGACTAGTACCACCGAAATTTATACGATTATATCCATAATTTAGTGCCACCAAATCAGCTTTACCATCTCCATTCACATCTCCTGCAACAAGATCCTGGGTGTTATCAGTATCCTGACTAGTCCAATCGGCAATCCCTGTAGTAAAGGATAACTGCTGGCCTTGGTGCTGGGTTCCAATGAGATTCATAAGTATGACATTAGCTCCGTCATAGTTTCCAATCACCAAATCCAGTTTCCCATCATGATCGTAATCAAACCAAAGGACATCGTCACTGTAGTAACTCGAATTACTACCAGGTGGGTTTGATGCCCATAGCATCGAGTAAGAGCTGGTGGATGAATCATATCTGTAGATACGACTGGGGCCATATGCATTACCAACGGCTAGATCCAAGTCGCCATCACCATCGATATCACCAAGATCCATGGAATATGTGTAATGGGTTTGACCATCATTCCAAGAAGAAGAAGAGTCAATCATCTGTCCCCCGTTCACCGCTGTTAGTGGACCATCATTTCCATCTGCTGTGACAAAATCAAGATCTCCGTCTCCATCAAAGTCACCAAATGCTGAATCTGAGGAATCGCCTCCACTTGTTGTTGACCACGCAGGAGTTACACCATACCCCGTTCCGTTGAATATTCGGATGTGATCAGAATTACCGGCATTGGATTCCAGTATGTCCAGATCACCATCTCCATCTACATCACCTAGGCGAACATCCATCGTGTCCTCAGTTTCTGTGCTGGACCAGGCGGCTGTGGAAGAAAGTGATGAGCCGGTGTTAGGGAAATACTGATTCTCTGCACCATGATTTGCTACAACCATATCTATGTCACCATCATCATCCACATCACCAACTGCAAGTGAACTTGTGGATAGACTATCCGAACTCTGCCATGATGCCATCGTGGAGAAAGTCCCGCCAACATTGCTGTAAACAGAATTGGCACCACCAGATACTGCTTCAAATAGGTCAAGATCCCCGTCTCCATCCACATCAGCTAGTTTCACATCCATGATGTTACCACTACTTCCACCACTCCACACACTTCCTAAGGAAAGGCCAGTACCAGAGTTCCTGAATAGATATACACCTTCTTGTAAAATTGCCAAAACAAGATCAAGATCTCCATCACCATCCACATCTCCCCAATCTAGGCTGGTCCCTCTGGAAGAACTTGTGCTTCCACCATGAAGATAATGCCACACCGCTGTTGTAGACAGTGTTCCGTTATTATTGCGGAATATCTGAGCGGCTCCCTCATAGTTGGCGACTGCCAAATCAAGATCTCCATCACCGTCCATATCTCCCCAAGCCAAATCCATGGAAACCAATGAATCCGAACTTGTCCATGATGGCATCGAATCCAAACCATTTCCCTTATTCAGATATAGGGCATTTGTAGCTCCATTGTTACCCACGGCTAAATCCAAATCCCCGTCTCCATCGACATCTGCCCAATCTAGGGAAATTGATGGTGATCCCTGTGTTGAAATTGAATTTAGATTAAGTTCAAACGGAGCAGGAGTTGGTTCAGATTTACAGTTTACTAGTGGTACTATACATGATTTGCCGCGAAGTGGTTGACGTGTTGGTATAGCTGGATCCAAGGGGTGACTATCGGCACCATTGGATGTACCATCACCATCCCAGTCATTTCCAGAAACGGTGAATGGCTGTTCAGCCTCCCACCAATCACCAGTTGCTATGTGATATCCACCAACTGAATGATTCCCAACGCTACCTACATATGATTCAACAACGGGTTCGAAAAGTTGCCCTTTGTCATCTAATTGAAATGGATAAACTGAGAAGGGTGTAAACACAATTAACAGAGCCACAATTGGTGAAATAAGGTAGGTAAACCGGTCCCCCATCATCACGTGATGTTGGGCATTTACGATGAAGATTACGCCCTTACACCTTCAATAAAATTGTGCCATTGCCCAAATTTTGCTAATATTGCGCGACCTCTCCCTTGAAATATATGCGCTAGGTCGGCGAGGCGCAGAGGTTTATTCATGGCACATTGGCACGGCAAATCCCGACGCAAGAAAACCGGTGGTCGAAATGTATTGGCGCGCGGTAAGCGTCGAACTGAAATTTCAACTGAAAAACAGTGGGCTTTCGTCGGCGATGCTAAGCGAAAGAACTACCGCAAGACTGGCGGTAATCCTCTAACCCGTGTATTGGGTGAAGATTGTGTGTCGGTAGCCGACAAAAAAACTGGCAAGGTATTCAAGGCCAAAATTCAAACCGTATTGGATAACCCTTGCGACCCCAACTACGTCCGTCGAAATATCCTCACCAAGGGTGCGGTTATTGAAACCGACAAAGGTACTGTCAAAATTACCAGCCGTCCCGGAAAGGACGGCGTCATCAACGGTATTCTCGTCGAGTAATCCCGAGTGATTATTCACCCGTCACCTTCAATGCGGGTGCCCTCATCGAATAATTGAGGCCGACCTATGGACCATAATCCCGACCGCGTCGTTATTTGGCCTGGATATTTTGACCAGCGCCGCTCACGTCGCTCAGGTCGTCGGGTTTCAGTCGATGCCGCAGTAGCAAAACCCGACATGGATGGTTTGGTGTGGGCAGCACGTAGTCTAGGCCTCAAAAAGATGAAGCGCGAAGACGATATTTCTCATCCACAACGCCCCCACGCCAAGGAGGGTCGACTTTGGGTTTCCGCCAAAGGGGCGGCTGAATCTATTGGTAGTGCAAAAAAGGAAGAGATCCTACAGATGATTGGTACTCAATGGAAAGAGATGCAAGAAGAACGCAAGAAAGAGGAACGTAGTGCTTCAGCCGCTGGCCCAAAAATCGGAGATAAACAAGGTCGTTCACAACGCAAAGTTTCCTCAGCCGCTAAACAGGCAGCGAATCGAGCCGCCTCAGCGCGCAAAACCCGTGGCCGGAAAAAATGGAAAAAATAATACTCTTTGTAAGGGACTTCCAAATCAAAGACCAAATATCATAAGTCTTGAAGCGATACTATGCAAAGGTATCTCACTGTGCTAATTGCACTTCTGCTTACCATAGCAATTCCAATGCCGAGCGCTATGGCCAAAGAACCCGGAGTCAATACCGAGCCCATTCTTACGGGGACAAATATTTCCTCAATCACCCATGACGATGTAACCCGCGATAATCAACCATGGAATTTCAGCATCGAATTATCAGATGATGCGATCGCTAACGGTACCACAATAGATTCAGTGCAAACACAATTTTGTGTTAATCAAGGACTGTGTCTAAGCCCTGTGAATATGGAGTTAACCAATGAAGGCAATAACTGGAGTGGTCAAATAATCCCTCATTGGGAGGAATGCACCTATACCGAACTTGAATGCTTGGTTACTTACATCAACTGGAGAGTCAAACTAAGTGATGGGCAAGGAAACTTGTCTATCATTCCTGAATCCGGTTATTATTCCACTTGGAGTACCTGTTGGGTGAGCAAGGAAATCCTCGAAGACGGTACTCAAGAGGTTGTCGAAGGTGGCGAGGAATGCCCGACACAGAATGAAGATGAAGGCTTCTTTTCTGCATTATCAGGATTTACAACGATAATCGCCATCAGCGGAATTATCGGTGCCGCAGTAATCACTCGACGAGTTTACGACTGAGATTCAAGCAGGCGCGAAAGAAGGCGTCGCGTCGCCACTCCCCATCGGGTAAGGACAACACTAGCGCGGCATCGGTCGGCACTAAGACTGCCAGTTTCAAATCCGGGCTCCTGTAAATCGCTGGCTACCAAAGGTAGAGCATGCGTTGAATTGGCGCTAACCTCAACACCCGATTCTATCGCTGACAAGACAAGCCAATCACCAACCTCTGCCCTATCCTGTGCGGTTTTCACCTGCGCCCCTTCACTATTCAATAATCGAATACAAGCCTGCAATAACTCTGCAGGGTCATCACCGCCGGCTGAAGGCGGAAGTCCTGATTCAGGCTCACCATCTGACTGCCCGTAAGTATCGAGAAAGGGTAAATCGGTGTCATGAGTAGCCATCAAATCGTCGAGGCCCCGACCTAAACCTCGGCGTTTACCCATTTCAACCACCGCCACGATTTGCCAAACCCCACCGTAGAGCAAGGTTCTCGCTAAGTAAGCGATAATCATTACCGCCGTGTGATTGTGGTGCATGAAGATGGATTGGGATGCCATGACTAGGTGCTTCAGCCAAACGAATATTTCGGCGGATAGGAGGTTCAATTACCACTCTACCGAGGGTTTCTTTGATCTGGGCAGCAACTTGACCATTGAGCAAAGTAGGTGCGTGCATTGTCAACAATACTGCATCCACTCCCAGTCGTGAATTAAGGCGGCTACGTACCTCGCGAATTGTCGTAGCCAATAGAGCAAGTCCCTCTAATGCGAAATATTCTGTTTGCACTGGAATAATAATCGCATCAGCCGCAGTTAGAGCATTTATCGTCACAATGCCGAGTGAAGGCGGGGTATCAATGAGAATAATGTCATAGTGAGGTAATAATTGTTCCAAACCTTCACTCAAGCGACGTTCGCGCCCCAGTTCAGAAACTAATTCCTGCTCAAGTGTTACCAAACTACGGTCGCCAACAATCAGATGTAATCCTTCAATTGGAGTCGCATATCGACATTCTGCCGCCCTTTCAGGTTCCAACAATAAGGTACGTGTATTGTTAGCAACCTTCGATTTATCGATGCCCAAACCGGTAGCACAATTTCCCTGTGAATCGCAATCTATGACCAATACACGTAAGCCGAGAGTGGCCAAATGTGCAGCGACATTGATGACTGTAGTGGTCTTTCCAACTCCGCCTTTTTGATTGATACATACGATTACTCGGGCCATTCCAGCGCGTGTTTTGGGAGCATCTGGTAGATCGAGAGTTGGTCGAGGCGAAGCGACTGAAATTTCATCAGCAGGTTCAACACATGCTCGAGAAGAAGGGAGTTCTAATTCTTCGAATTCGGCCTCAATAACCAGCTCACGCTCATCCTCTTGCATGTGCATCCCGCGTTACGGGGGCATTTGCTTCCCTTTTGACGATGACGGGGGTTTTCAACCCTTGAAAGGTATTTGGCTACTACATACTTCGAGCGAAGGACCAACCAACTACTCGTCCGTCACTTGCATCAGCACCCAACTTGAACGAGTTTGTCCATTGACCATCTTCCCAAGTTCGATGTAAATCGACTGTGCTTGCTCCGGCTCCATCTTCGAGGTCAAACCATTGGCTAATTCTATCAAAACCCGCACCAGCAGTAGTAATCAAATGACCGTACCTTACATTATCATGCATCGCCGAAGAAGTTCCCAAGTATGCATTTCCAGAAGTCAATTCAGGATACTTGCCGGCATCAAGGAAACGGCTCTCAAGGGCCGCTAAATCAAGTGATTCAGGAATATCATTGCGGTCATGACTCGGTCCATCTTCATAAGAACCCGAACCGATATAGGTGCAATTTTCGCTAGAAGCCGGTGAACCGCTTACATCAAGATTTACCCACCCACTAATATCATCACTATCGACCCAAGAGAGGTTCCAATTAGTAATACCAGCAACTGACCTATTGTCAACTGCTCGCCACACATACCCTTCCCCAGCAAGGGCTGCTTTCGCTCCCGCGGCGCCTTCTAGGTGCGGTACACAATCTACCGCCGACTCCAATGGATGAGTTCGGCGACTCGAAAGGTCGGGTAAATTGGTGCCATTTTCACCCCAGTCACTTAATTCATCAGCATTAGGACGGAAATCAGATGAACGGGGGCGTGAATCATAATCGCGCCCGAAAACAACCGCTTTTTCGCCGCGCTCAATCGATGAGCGCTGCATCTTCATGCGCATTTCAAGCGTGCCTTCAGGAACTACAAGATCGTTGATTATTTGTGAAGTTGAATCGCAAGTATTACTCTTATCATCGCCGTCTATTTGGATATCAACCTCTTGATGAACCGCCCAAGGTGATTCGGCTTGCGCCCAAATTGTGATGTGCGCATGACCTAGACAATATTTCTTGATGTCAGAACTCTCCATGAAAATACGCCACGATAAGTCGCCATTCTTTTCCTCACTTCCAACCACACGCCATTCCCACCCCATTCGAGTTCCGCTCGAGCCATCTTCAACCAAGGTGTCACCAATCAATTCCTTCAACTCTATCGGAGCGAAGGCCATCGAAATTGAAGACTGCAAAGAGCCAAGGCTGCTGAATATTCCCGAAAGGCCAAAGGTTGTGAGTGAGCCCTCAAAAGAACTGGATTCTAATTGCACTTGGTAATCGACTTGGGAGCGCAATAAGTCTTCACTACGCATCTCATTCCAAGTTTTAGTTTGTATACTCATTGTATTTCCAAAAGCAGAAGCACCAGAATCATTACATTTGCTTGAATCGATGAGATTATTCTTATGCCTAGTAATAATTACATCATTATAATCTTGGGAAAAATCTTTTTCCACGGTTAACCACTCATAGCCGTAAGAACCACGCTGTTTAACCGCCCCAAGCATTTCATCGCCAGTTTCTCCTGAAAGTTCGGCTTCGCCGCCTTTAGTGATAGATATATCTCCAGTTCCAGAAAATGATAAGGCAATTTTGCAAATATCGTCTTCTTCTGAATTCAACGCCTCAAGCGTCTTTTCTACATATTCTCCATCGGCAGAAAATAGACCATCGGAAATGGTATAATGCATTGAATCACCATATCGAATCGGGTCGGGAGTAAAAGGTTCAATCGTACCAGAGAAGTACCACCATCCAGTCATCGCGAGCAAGAAAAATACTACTGCTCCGGCTACAATTTTACGCTTCGGAGGGGTCTTTCCTAACTGATTTTTAGCCCTAGTAGTACTTTTAGAAATTACTGGAATTGGGATTGGATCTTCCATCACATTCTCGCTTTCTTCAGTACTTTCATCCTCTTCATCTTCTTCGCCTGTTACTACTTCAGCCTCAAGCACTTCGGCTTCAAATATCTCCGCTTCAACTATTTCACCATCGAATACTTCAGCATCAATGACCTCATCATCAGCAATTTCGTTCTCTTTGTCCTTTTCCGATGTTTTGTCTTTGGGTGATTTCTTCTCTCTTGGTGTACGTGGTTCATCTTCTTCCAGAATGAGGGCATCTTCATCACCCATTTCTGTGCGCAATTCCTCTATTCTTGTTTGCGACTTTTGCGGCTCAACCTTTTCTCCAAATCCTGCCTCTTGCAAACGTTCAATGAGAGCGGATTTTTTGCCTGAAATCACCAAGCCATTACGCTTACACAACTTGCGTAATTCTGCGACAGTATGCTGGGAAAGTGATGACTTAACCATGGCCGACGATAATATGGTCGCCGAGACCTGCTTTCAAGCCTCTCGGTTGCTGTGTACCAAATCTCGCAATTATAGCAGTATTGAACAGTTGCCGTATTCTTCAATTATCAGCTGTATGGCCAGTATCTTCCATCTGGACCCTGATAATAGGCCTGTTGTTGGAAAGAGCCGTCCGGATTTTGAATGTAGAAATATCCGTCACCAGTGGGTACGTAATTTGGCTCACTGGCTGGTTCAGTCACACCTACTGGTTCAACTGCTGGTTCTTGATTTTCCACAGGTGCTGTAAAAGGTGGGTTGGCGACAACCATATCCACTTGTGGCTCAGCCGCTACCGATTCTGTAGATTCAACTGTCTGGGCAACAGAAGGCGGCGCACTAACAGGTGGTCCAGATGCTGACGGGCTACCAACTGGTGGAGCTTCAGCAGGAGTGGTACCTGGACCCGAAGAAAGGCGAATTTTCATCGCTTCGTCGAGGGCTTCTTGTTCAGGCGATTTCTTACCCGGTGGAATAAGTAATTCCTTCATTTTCTTGCCATGCTTTTGCGCTCCCCAGAATGCAAATCCAGAAAGGAACAGTGAGCCAGCAGCCAATACTCCAGCGGGAACTCGATTAGAGTAAACATGTACTGACGCCTCCAAGGCTGGCGAGGCTGGCGATTGAGCGTACCAAGCGACAAAGCAGTGATTACCAACTGGGTCTACCTCAAGGTCGACAGAATGCTCACTTCCAGGGGCAGCATCTTTTATCAGTGCATAGGCTGTAGAATTGTCAATTTTCATCTCTGCAGTATCATAGAGCATATTATTGCTATCGCAAGTTCCAGGGACAAGATATACCTCAATATCACCACCAAAGGAATCTTCAACCCATACATCGACTGTCACATCTACTTTCATGCTAGGGACGCCAAATACCAAAACTTGAGTATTGATTTGTCCGACAGGGTCGAGCGGATCGCTTTCCAAATTCCCATCTTCCCAAAATCCTGGAGTAGACATGGGAAAAAGGGCAAAAGCAAACATTATTGCGCCAACGCCAAGAAAGAGAAAGACATTCCAGCGGGCTTTCTTAGTCTTCTCCTTCAATTCTTCAACCATCTCGCGCTTGGTCAACTTTCGCTCGACGTCATGTTCATCGTCACCGTCTTTATTTTCGATTGAAGGAGGTGCTCCATCTGGCCCACCAGAAGGTGGTCCAGCCGGCCCAGATGGCAAATCCGGAGTATCGATTGAATCGGCAGGATGTGGTTCTGCGAGCGAATCCGCGGGGTGAAGAATAGCCTCTTCAGGAATCCCTTCGGGCCCCGGATTAACAGTGTCCATACGCATCGCAATACCGGTCTCGGTTTCAATTGGTCGGAGGAATCTTCCGAGATTCAAAGCCCAAAAAACCGGCTTTTTGGCGAAATCTTTGAAAGAGAAGTCGGTGGGCGGGGAATTGAGTAGTATGCGAATAGCAGTTCTTTCACGCGGCGCGAGGCTTTACAGTACTCGGCGTTTAGTTGAAGAAGGCTTCAAGCGAGATTTGGACATTTCCGTGCTCGACCCACTCAAATTTGGCTTGACTATTGGCAACGATGGAGTGGAGATTCTCCATCGGGGTGAGCCGGTCGCTTTTGATGCCGCAATCCCCCGTATTGGCCATTCTATTACTCGCCACGGGGTTGCTTTACTCAACCAATTTGAGCAACTTGGGATGTATTCGGCCAATACTGGTGATAGTATTCGTAAGTCGCGCGATAAGTTGTTGGCTAGCCAAATATTGGCCAAGAATGGAATCAATATACCTACTACTGCATATGTGCGTGACCTCCATGATGTGGAGACTGCAATTGAGAGAGTCGGTGGACTCCCCTGTATAATCAAAGTCAGCGAGGGTACCCAAGGGCAAGGGGTATTCCTACGCCATACTTTGCAAGAGTCTTTGAATTTGGTCGAAGCATTGCTACTGTCTGGAAAGGCAGTATTGATACAACAATACATTGCTGAAAGCCATGGTAAGGATATCCGTGCCTTGGTTGTTGGCGATCGAGTTGTAGCTGCGATGCGTCGGCGAGCTCGCGGGCGAGAATTTCGTTCAAACTTTCACCTCAATGGTACTGTTGAATCGGTCGAATTAGATGATGAATACATCAATGCGGCTCGTCGAGCGGCTCGGGTTATGGGTCTCAATATTGCTGGAGTCGATCTTCTAGAGGGTGCTGATGGACCACTTGTTCTAGAGATTAATTCATCGCCAGGACTTCAAGGTATCGAAGCCGCTAGCGGAGTAAATGTCGCCGGCGAAATCATCGATTTCTTGGTGCGAGATGTCGATTTCGCTGATGTTGACGTAGGGCAACTTTTGCGTACCAACCTCGACCAAGGCGTCCTATCATTACACGTACGTCATCATCCTCGATTAGTCGGTCGAACGATTGAAGAATTGTTTAGCAGTGGTGATACGATTCCGGTATTCGCCCTTTCTCGAGGCAAGAATTTGCTGTGGAATCCCGAGTATAACTTGCAACTTCGCTTCGATGATGTCTTGATTTGTTATGGTGAATTCAAAGTATTACGTCAAGCACTCAAGAGTGCAACGCGCGTTGGCTTGAATGAAACTCTTGAATGGGATTCATCCCAACTCGACCAAGAAATTTCCGGCTAAATCTAACCCTCTCGGGGGCTCTAGGATTATACGAACTAGGCACTTTTGTAGTGGGTTTTCCACGAAGACTTGATATGTTCAAAGGAGCAGATGCACCCGTCCGACAGGACATGGGATGCACACCCGCATTGCGGGCAGACGATGAGTAAGCACAGGAAAAGGGGAGGCAGATGCGAGAGAAAAGTGGTTTTGAGGGAGTACAGCGTCGCTTGCCCAATCAAATTACCAGTTCAGGTCTACCTCAGCGACTGCAACGAATCTCACATTTACCTTGGCGCACCAGTTATCGTCAACAATTGCGTAGCGAAGGAAAATCGGATAACACTATCAAATCATACATGTGTGGAATCAACAAATTTATTGAAACCCCATTGGCGGAAGAAAATATTCTTAGCAAACGTGATGTCGAAGAAATCAATCTTACTGACTTACGCACGAGATTGGATCCTATCAATGGCCGAATAGATATTTGGGTTCATGCAATGGCTGAATTAAAACCAACTACCGTTCACGCTCGAATGGCGGCCGCAGGTCACCTCCTACATTGGTTAGGTCATCAATTCCCAGAATGGTTAAATCGGCCAAAAAAAGGTCAGCCGCTTCCTCGTACCCTTTCAAGCCGAGAATTAGATCTGCTAATTGAAGCCAGCAAACAAAGCGAAAATCCAGTCGCTGAGCCGCTGGTCATTCTAATGTTAGAGTCAGGGATGCGAGTCAGTGAAATCTGTGGTCTCGACATACACGACATCGATCTTTCGGATCGTAGTGCACGAGTTGTCGGAGGTAAGGGTAACAAAGACCGTCTCGTATTATTCACCGAAAAAAGTGTTGAAGTCATCAATATCTGGATGCGAACGCGCCAAACACGGGCCCATCTTGATGAAGTGTCATTATTCGTAAGTCGTCGTGGTAGAAGATTACGACCGCGCGGTATTCAAAAGATGATGGATAAATTAGCGGTTGAAGCCGGATTACCTCGTGATAAAGTCTCACCACATGTATTACGCCATAACTTCGCCACCGGCCTACTAGAGCGTGGTGCCGATTTGGTTTCTATCCAACGATTACTAGGGCATGCCAGTATTGCCACTACCCGAGTATATCTTGAAATCAGGGACCAAACATTACGCCAAGTCTACCAGCGTGCCCAAGATTTGCGCAGTGTAATAGAGGAGGATAACGAAACTAAAGTCGATGAGGAAATTCCTGAATTGACCGGCTTCCTTGATAACCTCAATCCAAGTGAATGATTATTTTGCACCTGGGTGTTTTTTCTTATTTCTTTTGGCCAGTTCGGGAGGCCCGCTCCATTCCCGTTCGGGCTTTACATTGTAGCCAGAATGTGTTTCGATTGGGCAATACTTTCCAGAACGGCAACGACTACAATTATCAACACTCGGTTCGGTAACTGTCTTGCGTAATTTACCATACTTGCGTCTTGGCACACCAATAGGTTGGCGACGCGGGTCATTGAAGTTTGGGCTTAATTACCGCTTTATTCGCTTCAACATTTCCGCAAGAGATGGGGTTGAGATGGTATTTTTCGGTGCTTTCTTCTTTGGTGCAGCCTTTTTCTTGGCTGCAGCCACTGATGTTTTAGCTTTGGTTGCGGTTTTCTTGGCAACTGTTTTGGTCTTAGCAGCACCTTTTTTAGCAGTTGATTTTGCTTTAGTTGCTGCCTTTTTAGCCGCTGGTTTGGCTTTTGCCGTGGTCTTCTTGGCCGCGGATTTTGCCTTGGCCGTTGTAGCCTTGGCTTTGGCTGCAGTTTTCTTGGCTGCGGATTTTGCCTTGGTCGTTGTAGCCTTGGCTTTGGCTGCAGTTTTCTTGGCTGCCGCCTTTGGTAAACCAGAGATAATCTTCTTGGCAACTGCTGCAGAAATACCAGCTTTAACCAGACCATTAACGCCCTTACTGCGAACACCAGCAGGGGTTTTCATACCCGCAGCAATCATTTTCTTAGCCGTTGCTGCACCTACTCCCGCTAACGCAGTGAGAGCCTTCATCGCTTTCTCGTCAGCAGTACCTTTCTTCGCAGCCATATCTCGACCCCGACTACCTGATACCGGCCTCACCTATCAAGATGACCTCCCTCTTGAATAGGAAAATCGGGCTGGATTAGGCATGGAGGGAGATTTTGCTGCCGAATCATGTACCCTTTGGGCACAGGTTCAATATTCATCTCCAGACCATGGCCACGACCCTGAAGGAGATCTGCTACGCTCTGCTCGCCATCCTGCATGTGCTGGTAAAGTGATGCTCGGCAATGTTACTGACACCCTGCTGGGAGTTTTCGGGGCCCATCAAACACCAGTATTGCTCCAACCACCCCAATTCGATGAACAACGATGGGTTCTCGAAGTACGTGATTCCGAACTTTGCGCTACCATTACCAGTACGTCATACTGGGGTTGGGGATTATTCAGTAAATGTTTTCTAAACCAAATTAACCTCAAAGGTCCAAGTGAAAGAATTGAACGATTAGTTTACGACTTGCTTGCTGCACTTGGAAAATCACCGTGGGAATGCTTTCGGCGCAAAAAATTTGTCAAAGCCAGTGGTTTAGAAATTGCTGAACACAAAGCGGCTTGGCTGATATGGCAAAACCGAGCACAGCAAATGTTGGAGGATAGAATAGAAAATTGCCGTAATCTGCTCAATAATTCAACGAAGCGATTATCCCAAATCGACCTTAAGCGCCATCCCGACTTCGATTTACAAGTTGCTAAAGATGGTTTAGATGCTTCTGAAGATGATTTAGCAATGGCTGAAAATGCCTTGGCTGACCGCAACTCTCTTGCGGTCGAGAGAGCCATTGATCGAATTGAATTGGCTTTGATTAATGCCGACCCATCAACCGCAAGTGATGCCAAGACTTTCCTTGCCCCCGATGATGCCCCGTCCTTGCAAGCGGCTATCGCTGCCGAACAATTACTCGAACCTCAAAAGGTTGAGTGGGTTGAGGCCGAAGAAGAGGATGATGGAGATATTATCGACCTGACCGATTCGGGTGACGATGTCTCTGCTGACTGGTTATTATCCGGTGATGAAGTCGATGAAACTCCACTAATTGACCTCTCAAATACCGATGAATCTGAATGATTGCACCGTTTTGATGACGCGGCGGTTTCATAAATGGAGAGCCGGTCGCCGAGCCGGTTCACATGGCTGTGAAGAAGGGTAAGAAGGACGGCAGCGGGATTCAGCAAGCGGCTGGATTGATTCGCTACTTCGATGAAGAGTCCGAAGATGCATGGCATATTTCCAAGGGAATGGTCTATTCAGCATGTATCATACTTTCAGCAGTTATTTACTTGGCCAACAATGGCGTCATCAGTTGGCTAGTAGACCTCTTTTGAGCGCACAATCCGCACACTAAGTGGATACTAAATTATTGTAAAGGCTCAATGATAATCACTTTACCTTCTTCCTGAGCGAGATGATTCGCATAGGCATGAGCAGTTTTGAAATCAGGGGTACAGCCAATGGTAGTTCCCCCTCCAACCAAGCGATGAGTCAATTCATTGAGTACAGCAGGAGATATCTCTTGCCACACCCATTGATCATCCTCAATGGTTAGCATTGCTGGAACTTTTCGACGTTTTTCACTTGCAGTAGCCGACTTATTGGCCCGCTCCCAAAGATGGGATAAACGTCCATCACCTATCGCTAATTCAAATCGCAAATCTCGTTTTTTGGTGACTACCCGACGCTCGGGTGCCACTCCTTCTCTAAAGGCACGGCCCATATTTTCCCCATCCACAGAACGATGTTCTGCAGTTTGCAGGCATCTCTATGCATTGATAACTGTTCGGGGTGAGAAAATCTGGAAATGCGGTTTTTATCAGTGAAAAATTACGACGGTCGTACGCGTTTTACCATCCTCAATGGCAAAGTTGCAACAAAGGAAGCAAAGGCAAATGCGACGACCATACCAATTGCTGCCGGCGGATAAATTACCAATAATAGAAATATCAAGTCGGCAATTATTACTGTGCGCTTAGTATCAAAGCGAAACCGATTTCCTACGCGGGGATTGTCTTCACATATTGGGGCAATGATGGCTGAAGTTGAGACTCCAATCAATATTCCTGGAGCAGTTAGAATTGCCAAAGGCATCCACGCGGCAATGAAGGGTAACGACAAGGCTTGAAGAATCCTGAATCCCCAAAATTCAGGACGCGGTCGGTCATCAAGTCCGGCTATTGGTAACAACATCCCAAGTAATCCTGCAATGAATCCAGGAATTACCAGCATCGTACCGAGCCATACCGCACCGAGGAGGTTTTCGACATTGGGTAATTGACGTGCCAGCATTATCGTCGATAACCATACGATGAATACATGATGACCAATTCCACCAGCCAACCCTTTCCAGCGTTGTGAACCGACCCGTAATCTCTGCTCAGAAATGATATGGGCTCGCAAAGCTGTTGTACCATAGAGGAACATCAACCCCATTGCAAAGAAAAAGGCGATTCTTTTGTCAAATAGTGGGTCTAGTAAGAGCATTCCCATCGGATCGTATGAGGAAAAGGTTCCTTGGAAGAAAAGGACGAGAAGGAAAGATGCTGCAGGAATTGTGAGTAACCATCCGATAATATTAGGGAAATATTCTGAATCATGAAAACGGTCTGCCCGTTCCATCAACAGGGCCAATTGCAATACTCCAATTCCAGTCATTAAGCCAAAAAGAAGCATGGCCACCCACATAGCAGCATTCTGACCTAGTCTAGCCAATTCTATCCCACCACTTGAGATGCCATCGCCAAGTGGAAAAGGGTCGTTGGGCATTAGGCCGTATAGGGCTAAAATCCACATCCATCCACCCCAGCGGCGTAGGTTATGAGATAGACGTATGTAATCGGCCTTTTCCATCTCACTCGATTCAAAAGTAGTTAGGTGCTGGATTGAAGATAATACATAGGCAAAATATAGGGAAAAGCCGAGTAGGAAGGCCATCGTTATCGAAGTCCAACCGTGCAATGCCCCACTAATTCGGTGGAAGAAATTAGCGTTTTCTGGTAGGATTGCGGCGACCCTTGCACTTTCAAAATCGAGGGTCATAAATGCGATGAAATCAAGCCCCCAAGCCAAAAAGGCAAAGGCGAAGGGAGCCCAGTCTACAGTCCGCAATAATGGGCGGTGCCATTGGGCTGGTTCAGAGGCTTGCAATTTTTTATGAATCAAAGGTGATACAACAAGAAGCATACCAGAAAAAAGCGAGATGGTAAACAGCAATTCCGATACTGTCGCCCCTGCCGCCATATTGACCCGTACAATAGGAGGGACATGAAGACAACGCCAAAGGGGCGCTCGGTTATTGCTGAGTAATTTTTCGGACCAACATGACGGAGCGACGTGGTTGGGATGAGTTACGGCAAGTGGCTGCGCAATCATCTCTAGCCCAACTCGGCCAAGATGTATGTCGAAGATATGGCCGTGACTTTGAGAGGTGGCTTGATGTTGCAACTACACCATTACCCGAAACCATGCGCGTTAATCCACTTCGATACGATGCCGAGTGGACGAAGAATAAGTTACGAGAATTAGGTGGTGCAGAAATTGAATGGTTCAGCCAAAATGGTGAGGCATTCGCAATGCCATGGTATCGGGGTAAGCCCGAGAATGATGCGGTCAAATCTTTGATGCAAGCCCTTCACGAAACCGGACGCATCACTCGCCAAGAAGCGGCGAGTATGTTACCAGTCCTAGTCGCTGAACTAGGACAAGGTGAGTTGGTTCTCGACCTCTGTGCTGCTCCTGGCTCAAAGACAACCCAAGCGATGGTCGCATTGGCAGGTAATGGGTTGGTGGTAGCCAATGAGCCAAATGCAAAACGTGCCAATATGCTCGGAACCAATACCAGCCGTATCGGCTTACAAAATCTAGTCATCTGCAAACATGATGGTCGCCATTTCCCTCGTTGTCCCGATCCTGGCTTTGATGTGGTAATCGCTGATGTACCGTGTACAGGAACTGGAACGGTACGAAAAAATGGAGGATTATGGCGGCGCTGGAAGGAAAATAGTGGCCAAGGGATGCAACGTTTACAAATTGATATCGCCGGCAGAGGAGCGCGACTATTACGGCCGCAAGGTAGGATGATTTACAGCACCTGTTCAATTGACATTGTTGAAAACGAAGTCGTTGTAGCTGAATTATTGCAGGAATATCCATGGTTAGAATTGATAGAAATCAATACCAATGCCCTAGATGGGTTAGAATTATTTTCGGGATTTAATGACCACCCTGCATTAGAAAAATACACTCTTGAAATAAGACAACAATTATCCCGTTGTCGCCGCTTGCCGATAGGTGGAGAATCCAATACTGGTGGTTTCTTTATCGCCCAATTCAAACACCAAGGCGAAGGTGAATTCGCCGATGCATTAACCTATGAAAGAGAAGGTGATTTGCGTTTACGACCAATCCCCTCACCTGACCAGCATACTCCTTTACCATTGATGGGAGATGAACTTGATAAATTGGTCAAAGAATGGCATTTTTCAAGTGATGAATTATCGTTTTGGCAACGTGGTAAGCGAATTTTTGCTGGCTCGCCACCGATGCGCGATTGGTTATATGCAACTCCGAGATATGGTGGAAAAATGCGGATGTGGCCGGGTAATACTTGGCATCCAATTCAGGTAATCATTACTGGCTTGCCGATAATTGAAGAACGCAGTGGGACTTTGCGCCCTAAGGCTAGAGCCATGCCGTTAATGCGAAAATTTGCAAATTTGGAAACTATTCAACTCAATCACGAGCAATTTCGTCAATGGCTAAACGGAGTTGGCCCTCGCCGAAGCGACCTAAATCTTGAGGATAAGCACGGTAGCATAATCATCTCAACCCAAAGTATTGCTGGAGAAATCATTGTACCAGCATGGCTTGGTGAGTTATTGACTCCCATGGTCGATGCTAATGAAAGACTGATCTTAGAACTGCAAACTCAGAATCAATGTTCATAATCTTCAGCCCTCACATTGATGAGACGGAGCAGTTGTGAGTCGGTTATGGCGAGACGAGCACTGGCGATAGTCGTGGTGCTGATGGCGGCGATTTTCAGCGTCGATGGGCTTGCCGCCTCCAGTACTAAAACCACCTCACCTTTAGTCATAGAATGGTTTGCCGATAATAGTAATGCTGATTCTGTCGCCATAGAAAAAAACCTCTCGTTCTTGCGCGATGACGAGCGTGTACTATGGTTATCTTGGCACCCTAGTGTATTAGTTGGCGATGACCCCCTAGGTAATCACGATGGTTCAGTCAGGGCCGAACGTATGGGGGTGCAGGAACTTCCGGCTTTGCGAGTAGAACTAAACCCATTGGAAAATATCTCGGATGGCAATGTTTCCGATATTGAGTCAGTGGTCGAAGATTATGTCAACAACACAACAGTCGAGCGATTGGCGATTATTGAATTGGAAGTTCAAGTAACTGAAAATGGCCAGCGTGAGGGCTATGATGAATTGATGGTTACTGTTGAAATCACCCCCCTTACCAACCTATCAGAAGAGACCGTCCTCTACCTAATGATAGTCGAGTGGAATCACCCCCTCGATGATTCGAGTTATCGACCTGCAAATGTGGTACATGAGTTGATGCCACGCTCAGGTATTCCGCGTAGCAACGGTCAAAGTGGAAAAGTAGAATTCACCTTTGATAGTAAATATCTCGACCCAGCCAACATCACAATTGAATCTGAATTTGCCCACCGCTGGGGTGTTGTGGCGATGTTGTCAGGTCACGACATCGGCAGTGATGCACCGCGCTCAGCCAATGTTGGTGAAAATGAAACTATTTTTGCGACAGCCGCTGTTAACGTCCCGTCACGCTGGCAACTTTCGACTCTCGATGACGCCATGCCTTGGGTGATTGCTACGATGGTAATTATTGCAGGTATGGCGATGGTTATTCATGCCGAACGTAGGCGAGAAATGGAATTGCCCAAAGTTACTGGTAAATTATTACCAGGTGATTCTAGTAATTCTCAGCAAATGTACAAAGTTGAAATCGGCATTAAAGTCGGAACAATGCCGGCGGAATTAACCAAAGTAGATAGTAGTCCACCATGGAAAATACGCCGTGCCCCGAAGCGCCAACTATTGGAGGCTGGAAGTGAATCTGAATGGATAGTTGATGCCCGAGCGCCAATTGAGTCTGCACACCGAAGTGTCAACATCCATCTATCATTCACTGTCGATGGGGTTGGAGATGGTTGGGTAATGGATTTGCGCTTACTGCCCAAAAATGACGATGTGGAAGAATAATCTCTTGAATGTCGAAAAAACGAGTTAATTTTTGTTCATTCCCCCAACTATTTTGCGTTTTCGAGTGCAAACTTTCAATAACCGCAAGTAGGGCGACTTTATTCCCGCAGAGGATATTTTCCTGTATGAGGCGATATTATGGTTGAATTGGATGAAGTAGATAGAAGAATATTGGCGGAGTTGCTAGCAGATGGTCGCGCTTCACAAAGGAAGCTTGCAAGTCTTATCGGAGTTGCTCAAGGAACGGTCACTAATCGATTAACTAGAATGACCGATTTGGGAATTATTCGAGGCTATCACGTCGACCTAGACCCGCAATTAGTTGGATGGTCAATGACAGTTCTTATCGGTTTACGTATCGATAAGCGCTCAATTCTATCAGTGCAAAGTGAAGTGGCGGCGGATAACCGAGTCTGTTCGGTCTACGATGTAACTGGGGAATTTGACTCGATGGTAGTGGCGCGAGTTCGTGATCCCGACGACCTCAATGACTTGACTAAAAACGTACTATCAATTGAAGGAATAAGTCGCTCATCTACCCACGTTGTGCTTAATACGGTTAAAGAATCGTATTCCGGAATGCCTGAAAATACTGGGAGAGAATAACGAAATTGAATGAAGAGTTCAAGAACGGTAGGACAACAATAGTCCAACGGGCCACATTATGCAAGCGGAATCGAAAGAGTCGGATTTCAACGAGTTAGCTGCCTTAATCGGCGATATTGTCGAAAATTTAGTCGATTCCGATGAACTTGCTGAAGCAGGAATAAACGATGAAATCGACTTCACAGATATACTAACCACACTGCATCTCACCAAACCACCTACCGACGGAGCCCCAATGTTATGTTTCGGTAGATTCGACGACTTTCCTCATCAACACCTACCTCTTGCTCGACTCTCCGCATCGGATTGGAAAGGGGTGATGATAGCTGATGAAGTTGGGTTAGGAAAAACCATCTCGGCGATTCAAATTCTCAAGACCTTGCACGCTAGAGGAAATAGTGGTTCAGCCATTATCATTTGCCCTGGTGGGCTGAGACGCAAATGGTGCAATGAATTATGGCAACGCGCCGATATTGAAGCAGTTGAAGTAGAAAATGGGGCAATGTTTCGCGAAAATATCCTGCGAATACTAGCAGGTGAAGCGATGGTACTTGTGGTGTCACAGGGAATCTTGCGACGGTCAATAATGCTCGATTGGTTAATCGAAAACACACCCCCATCAGCCTTGGTAATCGTCGATGAAGCACATCATATTCGCAACCCAAAATCGCACCTTCATTCGGCAGTAACAATGCTCACACTATCGTCGCAAAAAGTGGTTCTACTTACCGCAACTCCGGTTAATCTTTCCACCGACGACCTCTTTGTTCAACTCTCACAATTAGCTCCTGGACGTTGGCCCAATGGATACGCCTTTGCGCGTTCCCTCAAGCCCGGCAATACTCTGAACAAAATTCTTGACTTACTAGCCAGTGAAGAACCAGAACTCATTGAGGTTGGACGCTTGATAACGCGCCTTGAAAATACCACCGGTTTCGAAGGTGATTCACGCTTAGAAATGTTAGCACATATCGTAAGGAGAGTTGTTTGGGATGAGGAAAACTCAACTGAATTACGTTTGGCTGCAGCGGACTTAGTCAGGCGCTTGCGCCCTCTAAATGGGATGGTAGTGCGCACACGTCGCCGTGACCTCGACTGGCAACTCCCGCAAAGAAATGCCATAACTTTGGACATCCGTCTAAGAGATGAAGAATGGAATCTCTATGTCGCTGCTCGCGACTGGAGTCGACATCTGATGGAATTACGCCGACCTGACGACAATACTTGGGATTGGGCTATGTTGATGCCTGAACGTATGGCGAGTAGTTCTCTTCCCGCCTTTGCTAAGCATGTGAAAAAACAAATGCGTTCAGCCGTGAGGGTGGCCCTCGACCTCAATTTTGCTGATGAGGATGAAGGGGTTGAGGCAGTCGAACTCGACCGCGTGGAAATGCGCTTATTATCACGTGTTGGTGATGTCGAAGCATTGGTACAAGCCGCTGAAGAGTTAGGTGATGTCGATAGTAAATACGATGCACTTAGGCGCTGGCTAGGCCAAAGTTTAGCCACCGACCAAGTAGGGGGGGTGATTCTTTTCAGCCACTTCCGCGGCACTCTAAGTTACCTATTAGAGCGGTTAGAAGAAGATGGATATACTGTGGAATTAATCACTGGTCAAACCAAGATGGGGGAGCGCGAACGATTGCGTAATGACTTCGCCGCTGGTGTTTTTGATATTCTACTTTCAAGTGAGGTAGGCAGTGAAGGACTAGACCAACAACACTGCCATAGAATGGTAAATTACGATTTGCCTTGGAATCCGATGCGGCTTGAGCAACGCATCGGCCGCATCGACCGTTTCGGCCAAGAATCCGAAGTTATTACGGTACTAAATTTCGCGGTTGAGGGTACCATAGATGCGGCAGTATTGGGCCGCTTATACAGCCGAATCAATCTATTTGAAAAATCACTCGGAATGCTCGACCCATTACTTGGTAAAGCGATGCGACTCATTGCCCGTGAGGAGATGCGCGGTGGAAATTCTGTTTTAGTTGAGGCCGAAGAGATGGCTGGTAATGACCCTGAACTTATTCAAGGAATGCCAATTGCGAGAGGGGCATTTGCCGACCCCAATGATGGGGTTGAAACCCTGCTAGCAATGCGTGAAAAATGGCATAAGGAGCGTGCAGCAGAAACTCGTGAATGGCTTGGGCCGGACCCTGGCATCGACGAAGTGCGTCACCAAACCTTGAGCAATGGGCTGCAGATTAGTACTGAACAATTGCGTAATTGGACTCATACTCAACTCGAAAATATTGGTGGCGATTTGTTTGTCAGCGATAAAAATGGTTGTGAATTGATCGAACTTAGCAATGAAAATCTCGCTGAGTTAATCTTACGCTGTGAACAACCAGAATTACATGATGCTCGGCACGTCGGTTGGCTTGAAGCACTACATCGGTTACACAATTCGGCTGGACCAAATTGGCTTACAGTCACTTTTGAACGCGCCATTGCTAGAGATGAAGGTGACCTCCAATACATTACCCCTGCACATCCACTCATTCGCTGGCTAGTACAAACCCAAATTGCCAATGTCTCAAACATTTGGATTGGTGCAACTCGACCATTGATGTGGGATGAGGAGGCCAAATTTATCATCTGTCTAGATTGGATAACTAACGGCCTACAACAACGCTCAGTACGCCGTTGGCTAGTGGTTGATAGCAATGGTCAACCCTTAGACTTGCAAGTCGAAAGACCTTGGGAATTGCTTGACTCCCCCAAGGCATACTCGCCAGATGATGAAGATTTGAGAACTATTGAGGATGCCATTGATGATTTGCATGGCTGGCTCTTACAAGATGAGCGTAAACGAATGCAGCCGATTTTGGAAGAATTACGCTGGAATACCCGTGCTGCTTGGGAGGCGAGAGTGGAGAGCGAGACACAACAGATTCGTGATGCTACTTGGAAAGCTGAACAACGCGGAGAGGTTGTAGACTTCCGTTGGTTACGTATGAAAGAAGGCCTAATCCGTCGGCTACGTGATGAATTACTTGAACATCTACGTCAATTGGAACGCTTGGAACACGATTTTTCTGCAGATTTATCCGAACGTATTATCATTCGATTACTCTAACTTATTCCTCTTCTAAGGGGTCGTATTTTTGCATCATTTGTTTCAAATCAGGAATGAATCCCCGCATGCCTTCGACCGTCTTAGTCTCGGGTGTAATGTAACGACTCAAGCGTTTTCGCAATAATGAATCAACAGCAATATCTAGACTCTCAAGTCGCCTACAAATGTCTCGTTGAAGGCGACCCCCTGTGCGGTCCCAATCCATCAGCATGAACATCGCGGAACCATTGTCAACTTGGTTTCTCGTCCCATAAGTTTCGTATAACCATGCGCAAAGTCGAGAATGATCCCAACCCCGATTAACCAATTCGATTGGACCTGAAAATCCAAGATTTCTCAATAGTTGACGGTCTCGTTTACCCTCGACTATTAGAGGGCAAGCCATGCCCCCATCCTCTAATGGGCGATTTCTCATTCTAGCCTCGGCCAAACTCTCTGCTACTGCAGCAAAACGTTCGGCTCGGTCGGGTGGCCCTGTTGCCTTTGCTCTAATGTTCGACCAAGCATTTTTTCCCGAATCATTCATCGCTAAACCTCGTCATCATTTTTCTTCAATGCAGTGATTATGGAGTCTATTTTCTCAACTAGAGTTGCCGATTCAATTCCAGTTATTTGAATCATTTTTTGGCGACTAGTATGGCCTTGAGTTATCTCCAAATTGTCTTTACTAATGCCAATATTTTCGGACAAAACCACTACTACTGCAGAATTTGCAGCCCCTCGTAATGCTGGCGCCTTGACCGCCACTTGAAGTCGTCCTCGCCACATATTTATTCCAGTAATTTCAGCGCGACTAGAATTCGGCTGAACTTCAATCGCCAAAAGTAAATCTCCATCGAAGGTTTTTTGGATGCAACCTTCAATTTCAAGATTGGGTTTGCTTTCGCTGTTGTTCAAGTCCATTTCCGGCCATTAATTGCTTAACCAAACTAGCAGATAGCCTCTCCTATTGCATTATGAAAAAACGTGCAATTTGCAATCTTTGCAATCGCCTCCGAGTACTTGTTTACCCATTCCTACGGAATGGCTTGATGACTATACTTATTACTTTCAGTATATCCGGCACAAATAGGTCACACCATGCCTGCAGAGTATACTGTCTTCAACAGCCTTTATGCCGAATTCATATTTTGGTCAATTGTCGTTGGCACTTTCACCTTCGTGTGGTTGACTTATACCGTCCTTGTGCACCGAAAAGGATTGACTGACGAATCAGAATTAGAAAAATTAACACCCGGTGTTTTTCCTGTTGAACGCGATAATCACAAACTCGAACTCGGATGGTTCATTGGACCTTCAATCCTTATTGTGTATTTGATTTGGGTATCTTGGCAATCGATGGTGGGCGCTTGGGGTTCTATTCCCGATGTTAACGCTGATGAGACCTTTGAGATGGAAGTTGTTGGCTACCAATGGTATTGGGAATTTACCTACACCGAGAACCTCGTTTGGGATGGTGATGGTGTTGCTCCAGCAGGCACTGTAACATTCACCAATTCAACTAGTGGAGTCTTTGTTGATATTCTCGATGATGTTGCAGATACTTATGCTGACCAAGGACAGTTAGTTGTAACGATAAGTGATTTGGCTGACCAAACTTACAATCTCACCTCAGATGGCTTAACCGTTGGCGATGTTGCTGCCAAGGGTCATCCTTACCGAATGGGTGAGCATTCGATTATCACCGTCAAGGTTAGCGTCGAAGACGGCGAGGACATCATCCTTGCAGAGCGTCATCACATCTCCGCCGGCTACGTCAATACTGGTGAAGCATGGATTCCTAACAATAGCGACATCCTCTTCCAAATGACTACCGAGGATACGGCGGGCAATCCTGCTGTGATCCATGCTCCATTCTTCAACGAATGGGGAGTAAAAGAAGATGTAACACCAGACATCTGGACACAGATGTATTTCCATCCTCAAGACACTGGTACTTTCGAAATGACCTGTACAGAATATTGCGGCCTTCAGCATTCGGTGATGATAGCGTCTGTGCATGTTGTTGATCCACTGGGAGGTAGTTTGTGATGCTTGGAAAAAGAACCGTAATAATCGTCATGGTAGCAATGCTGGCGTTGGTTGCTACTCCGTCAATGAATTCGATTAATACTGGAATCGATAGTCAGGGTGATGGTGGCTGTACCTGTCACGGCGACTCTAATTCAGCAACTTCAATTGTAGTTGAAGGCCTGCCTGACAATTTCACCGCAGGCCAATCCTATGACTTCACTTTGACCGTGGTCAATGATGGAATGGATTTGTGGAAAGACGGTGATGCTGCAGCCGGCTGGAATGGGCGAAGTGGTGGTTTCAGAGTTATTGTCAGCGAAGGAACCCTAACCGGAGATTCAAGCCTAACTCAAGAAATGAAAGGCGGATTAACACATACTAGCGCTGGTAATTCTGTTCGCTCATGGAACTTAACTTGGACCGCACCAGGTGACGATTCTAAGATTGTCGAATTCACTTTCCTTGGCAATGCAGTCAATGGTGGTGATTCATCAAACGGTGATGCGTGGAATTCAATCAATATGGAAGTTCTCGGTGCTAATGCTAATGCTCAAGCCCCAAGTGCACCCCCACTACAAATTCTAATGACTGCTGTTCTACTCTCAATCGTTCTAATGGTATTGGCAATAATGTACATCTTCTACAGCCGTAACCCTGAAGGATTCAGCCTTGACCGCTTTTGGAGTTATCTCAAGGAATGGTTGACCACTACCGACCACAAAGGAGTGGGAATCCTCTACTTTGCCTACGGGTTCTTCTTCTTCCTCGTCGGTGGAGTTCTCGCACTCTTATTCCGTATTCAATTGATGTTCCCTGAAAATGACTTTTTGGAATATTACGAATACAACTCATTCTTCACCCTACACGGAACAACAATGATTTTCTTGGCGGCGATGCCGATGATTGCCGGTTTTGGTAACTATATCGTGCCCTTACAAATCGGCGCACAAGATTTGGCTTTCCCACGTGTTAACGCACTCGGATTTTGGTTCCTAGCATTCTCTTGCATCCTAATTTTTACCGGCGTATTCACCGGTGAAGGTGCTGATATCACTTGGGTAATGTATCCTCCATACTCTAGCCTTGCCGGTGATTCGATCTATGCCAATAGTCCAGGGACGGTGTCGTTCATTGCCGGGGTGATAATGCTGGGAGCATCATCGACACTGGCTGGTGTAAACTTCATCGCAACTATCTTTGTGATGCGTGCTCCAGGGGTAACTTTGATGAAAATGCCACTATTTACATGGAGTTTCCTAATTTCGATGTTTATGCTATATCTCTCTCTTCCAGCACTAATAATCGGGGTTGCATTCCTCTTCTTCGACCACACTATTGGTACGACCTTCTTCGCCGTCAATGCCGGTGATCCAATTCTATTCCAGCACCTATTCTGGTTCTTTGGCCACCCAGAAGTATACGTGGTTATCATTCCAGCGTTTGGAATTGTAAGTGAGGTCTTAGCAACTAGCGCTCGACGCTCTATCTTCGGCTACAAATCGATGGTATATGCAATGGCTGGAATCGGTGTGGTTGGATTTATCGTGTGGGGACACCACATGTTGACCAGCGGAATGGACCCTACCTTACGGGTAGTAATGATGGGAACTACGATGCTGGTAGCGATTCCTACTGGTGTGAAGATTTTCAATTGGTTGGCTACTTTATGGGGTGGCGCATTGGTCTTCAAAACCCACACATTGTGGGCTCTTGGATTCATAATTACCTTCACCCTCGGGGGGGTTTCAGGTATGTTCTTCCCAGTCGTTGGCTTAAACATGCACTTCCACGACACTTACTTCGTCGTCGCCCACTTCCACTATGTATTGATTGGTGGTACTGTATTTGGATTATTCTCGGGACTATACTATTGGTATCCCAAAGCCTTTGGTCGGAAATTGGATGAGAAACTTGGAGTGCTACATTTCCTCATCAGTTTCATCTCCTGTAACGCTGCATTCTGGCCAATGCACGTAGTAGGAATAATGGGTATGCCACGCCGAACCCATACTTACACCGTAGAGAGCGGTTATGCCTCCCTAAATTACTCGATTAGTGTGGCTTCTTTCATCTTCGGATTATCACAACTTATTTTGCTTTGGAACATAATTTACAGTAGTAAAAAGGGCGAAAAGGTTGGCGAAGACCCATGGGGTGGATGGAGTCTTGAATGGACTACTGCAAGCCCACCACCAACTCCATCATTTGCTGTAGTACCGACTCAAGGTGATGATAATGAAGACCATCCACAGGGTTGGTTTTCTCGTATGATGGGTAAATTGCTTGGTGGCGGTAGTGGCAAAAAGGAGGTGAGTCATTGAGCGCTCATACAACTCAAGATGAAGAGACTTGGATGTCTGCAATCGCCATTGGTGTTGGGTTAATCGTACTCGGTGGGGCGGTTCTTGCCCTCAGTCAAGCAATGCATGCTTTTGTCCATACAACGCACGGGCTTGATCACGCCATCTATATCGGTGGAATGGTCGCTTGCGCATTATTGGTAATTTACGGAGCTATCGCCATTCTATCTGGATTGGTTAACTCAGCCTTTGGTAGCGATGGTCATGACGACCACGATGACCATGGTCACGACGACCACGCACACCACGGGTCATGGTCGCCGATAATCATGGCCTTTGGAGCAATGTTATTCCTCATGGGATTCATTCAGTGGAATCAAAGTGGTGCCATTGGTATTCTTGGTGCTGGTATACTGATTCTCTTTGCTGGAATCGCCAATTGGTGGCGAGAAGACTTCGGCAACGATGGCAAGAATGAACCGATGTCCTATGGTGAGCCATTCGGTGGCATTGAGATTCGTAAGGTTGGACTTTGGGTATTCCTAATGTCTGAAGTAATGATTTTCGGATCATTCTTCTCTTCCTACCTGCGCTTGAGGACGGGTTGGACAACCCATTGGGATGTCGATTGCGACCCCTTTGGTGGGGGCGGAGTAGTTTGTCCAGATGGCTATGTCGTAGTGGCTAGTGAACTGATTAACGAATCGTTTTGGACTCTACTTCCGGGCGCCATCAACACCTTTGCTCTAATTCTATCTTCATTTACGGTCGTAACTGCATTGCGTCACGCACAGATGGTAGATTGGCAGAAACCAAAGAACAAGTTGGTAGCGTGGTGGATGCCGGACCAACGTCGAGCAATCCGTAATAACCTGATGATGACCTTGGCACTGGGTTCACTGTTCTTGGTATTGAAACTGATTGAGTGGGATCACATGATGAACGGGGCACATCCTTTCACCATTGACACCCTTGCAGGTTCGGTCTTCTACATCACTACTGGTGCACACGGATTCCACGTATTTGTCGGCCTGATAATATTGTTATTCTTTACTTTCAAAGCACAGAAGGGAGGCTGGACTGCCGATAACGCACAAAGCATCGAATACTTCGGTCTTTACTGGCACTTCGTGGATTTGGCTTGGGTAGCCATCTTCCCTGCATTCTATCTATACTGAGGTGATTTCAATGGGCGAGCATCATATGGCAAAATGGGAAATGGCATTGGCAAAGCCATTTGGAAATATTTACAATTTTAACTTGGTTCTATTGATGGTATTCACTGTAATAGAAGTCGGCGCGGTTTATCTAGACTTACCTCGCTATGAAACATGGGCTGTTTTGGTCGGCGTTGGTATCGTCAAAGGATTCGGGATTGCAGCATGGTTTATGCACTTACGCGGCGACCCGCCAATCATCACACGCACAGCTATATTCCCACTCTTTTTCGTCGCTCTAATGCTATGGGGTATTGGCTTAACTAACCCTGCAGGTATCGAAGATCTACCAAGTTGGTGCACCCCACCATGGGTCTCTCCTTACTAGTAACACAAACTATTGAAAAGAAGTGGGCAGTAGGCCCGAAACGTGAAGCGAGTCGTTTTGGGGTTGGCAATAGCCACATGTGTTTTTCTTGCTGGTTGTACCGGTGAAGGGACTGTGTCCTTTGAGGGAACTGCGATATCAGGGCCCGTTGCCGGCGATTTCACATTATTTGACCAAGATGGAAATAGCGTAAATCTTAGCGATTTTGAGGGTGATGTCGTCGTCATCATGTTCATCTTCACCCGTTGTCCAGACGTTTGTCCAGTTACAACCCAAAATCTCGCTGCTGTCGCTGATGAATTGGGCGAAAATCAAATGTCGGGAGTAACCTTTCTTTCGGTTAGTGTCGACCCTGAGTATGACACTCCTGCTCGTCTCAAATCCTTCACCCAAAAACACGGTGTCGATTGGCCGCACCTAACTGGTAGCATCGAAGAATCACAAAAGGTGTGGACTAATTTTGGCATCGTTGTTGAGAAAGCCTTCATTGAGGCTCATGTAGCGATGGATGAAATGAATCATGTTATCATTCACTATCCTGATAATTCAAGTGCCATTTTGGCGATGATGTATGATTCTTTAGAAGGTGTTGGAGATGCTTGGAATTTAACCCAAGCCACCTTATCACAAGACAACATTTCTCTCAACTCATCAGTTGATGAAAATGGCATCCATATCGTTGAGACGATAGATTCCGTTGCGGCACTCGATAACCGAACTTGGAGTTTATTCGTATGGAATTCTTCTAGTGCGGCTTGGCAACTTGATTCTGCAGGCGCTGGAAATTTGAATATTAATGCAACGACGAATATCGCTTGGGCAATGAATGATACTGACCCGAGTAACATTCCGTCTCCCCTAAACAATAGTTCGAACCAAGAGGAGGGAGTATGCAATGGTCACGGCTCGACAATGGGTTCAGGAAACAATACTCATTGCATGTGTGATGAGGGATATACTTGGGATGGAGATGACAAATTATCTTGTGTCGCCGAAACCCCAGAAACGATAGGTGAGGGTAATTACTCAGTCGGCCATAGTACTGTAATGTATATCTTGGACAAGGGACAACACAAGCGAGTTATTTGGACTGGAGATTCATGGATCCCCAGCAAAGTAGCCAACGATATTGAAATCCTGCTAGATGAATGATTTTAGAAACTAAAATCGCTAAAGTCACCGTCATCCTTGCTCGGTTTACTACCACCGCTCTTACCACCCTTTTTGGGAGGGGGGCCACGCTTCTTTTTGGGTGGAGGACCACGCTTGGGCTCATTCTCAACTCCCATATCAGTGTCGCCGAGGGGTTCTCGTGTCGATTTAGCCTTGCGAGTTTTTCGCGTCTTTCGCGTCGGAACACCACCTTCACTAACCTTGGCCTGAGTTGCTGAAAAGTGACGTGGACTTTCATCGTCGCTGGAATCGTCGAACGAGCGGGCTGAACTGACAAAACCACCACGGGAACCGCCCTTGTCTTCGGAGTCATCACCGCCAATACTGAATGAGCGAGGTGATTCATCGTAATAGTCATCTCCACCAACATCAAATTCACCAGTAGCCATCTTTTGCTCAATTTCATCAGCCTCTTGGGTAACTTGAACTCCACCGCCAGAAGCCTCCGGTGGGGGGGCAGATGAACTAGAATCTGCTGAGAGAATAGAATCCAAATTGAATCCCTTAATTTGAACTTCTTCTACCTTGGCTTCTTTGGCCTTGCTAGGTTTGTCCTCCTTTAGAGATATTGAGGGTGTGGCCGACTCGAAGCCTTCTTTTTTGGCCGTTTTCGCCTCTTGCTGGACAGTTTTTGCAGATTCAAAACCAACCGAGCCAAGTAGTACTTTGGCGGCTCCAGAAGCTCCTTTACGCTGCATTATAGTTGAAAGCAGGAAAAGGCCGAAAGATCCACCGCCGCCTAGTGCCAATACCAAAATGGTGAAGACCCACGTATTTATTCCACCAACCGAAGAACTGTATCCTTCACTAAGAGTTATCCTTTCATTTGGAGTCTCAATTGTAACCACCAACATGTTGGCACGGAAACCATCGGTATCGGTGCGCAATACGTGACATTCGTTATTTGTCATCGTCACAGGTTTATCAGAGCGAGTATAATAGTAATCATAGGGGTTATCTCCACCAGGTTGATGTAACATGTATCCGGTGATTTTCACTGGAACATGCCACTCGATTGCTTCCATGCCTTCAAGCACTTCCTCACTAGCAGGAATTAGTCCTGCAGCGTGGAATTCAGTATTGCCTTCGCCTCTCTGCAATTTTGGTTTTCCAGCGGTGGATGGCTCATATGGCCTCTCCATTCCACTATCATTAGGGTCACCCCAATCCTTGACTTGGACACGTGTACCAAGAACACCGCTATCGTAATTTGCTTCAGCAGCCGAATACGACATCGCTTCAATTACCACCGCGGTAGAAACCGCTTTGCTAATACTCTCTTCAGATTGACCAGCCCCGTTTTCATAGTGGTGTACTGCTGAAACCCAACCGATTAGTGAAATTGGCATGGCATTAACCCATTCACCAGAATTTAAGTCATTAGAAGTTGGTAATGAGCCGGTTTCATTACAACCGATTGGAACTAAGTCGGTCATCGCACTATCATTACCAAAATTACTCTCAATGCTTACAGTCTCGTCTGGACCATTCCAATCGGTCTGGATTCCACTTGAACCCCAATCAGGTAAACTAGCACCAGTACAGCCCGCTAACATCGTCGCGCAGAGGATTAGAGCGAGTAAGCGGGTTCTGCCCATGTATCGCCAAGATAGACGCGGTATGAAAAGAGCGCGCCTGTTTACCTACGGTAAACACCATCAAAGTCATGGAGTTTTCAAGACAAAATGCCATTATTGAGTTTCAAAACCAGTTGATGGTGATGATTACGAAAAAACATGCGGAGGTTAAGGCTTGAATATTCATATGCAAAAGGTGCCAGCGGCAACCGTTGCGGAGATCGCATAGCCTGGTATCGCGCCGGATTTGAAATCCGGTGGTTTCGGCCACGGGGGTTCGAATCCCTCTCTTCGCGCCAATTTCCACCTATTTGTCACCAGCAATTTTCGTTGCACCGCGCACTTTTAACTGGTCAAGATGCCAATTGAAGACCGCTGGAGCTTGTAATTGCGGTTCACCATCTGATTGGGTAATATAAGGTGTACCAAATGGAACATCGGAAGGTGAGCCATCGTCTTGTAATGGTTTTATTTCAAGACGTGAAATGTCCTGTTGGGTGATTCCCCATTTGCCAATATGGCGACCTTTCTTGAGAGGACCCATCAACCGCAACATCTGAAATTTTGTCAGCCGACCAGCGATTACCAATCTTCCAGATTGACTATTGACATTCATTCCTGGATTGACTTTGTAACCTCCACCAAAAGTCTCGCAGGTGGTTAAAGCATACATATCACAACTTTCAATTCGCGGTTCATCATCATCAATTTTGATCCACATTTCTCTCTTTTTCGCTCCAAGTATTGCTCGTACCCCCAAGTAGGTGTATTTGCTTGCCCCGCGTATCCATTTTCCTTGGTATAATTTACGGCGACTAACCTCAGCAGTAACTCCACCATCACTCTCAAGGAAGACCCACCGTACGACTCTGCCGCCAACCTTTGGCTCACCGTCCCACTCGTGGTTGCTCGGTGAAGGATAACTCCCCTCGCTCGCCATTGGATAGGCTTCAATTCGATAAGCAGGACAGGAACGGTCAACTCCGTTCTTTAGAATATCAATAGCAGCATCAATCTTTTTCATTGGATAGCCATGCCCTCGAGCATAATCATTTCCAGTACCGTGTGGAATTATTCCCATTACGAGATTTCCCCCCCGTAGACCACTTGCAACTTCATGAACCGTGCCATCACCACCAACTGCAACGATTAATGGACAATCACTGGAAGGAGTGTCTACATATTTTTGACGCAAGCCCCAAGCGATTTCTGCAGCATGATTTACCCGCTCAGTTAGTGTTTCAGCCACTTCAATTCCAGCCGCTTCTAAACGGGCGCGAATCTTTGGCCAACGTTTACCAGATAACCCATCTCGACCTGCGGGATTGACTATTGCATGAATGCGGGTCATGAAGAGGACATGATGGTAGTGGACTTGAAGGCATGGGCATGAGTGGCTTGGCCGAGAGTGGCGTAATGGATTGGTCGCAGGATGATGAAGCATTCATGCGACAAGCATTGGTTGTGGCTGAAAAAGGCCGAGGTCAAGTTCGGCCTAATCCGCTGGTAGGTTGTGTATTGGTCAAAGATGGAAAGGTAATCGCCGAAGGATGGCACGACCACTTAGGTGGCCTCCATGCTGAGCAAATGGCCATATCTGATGCTGAACGTCGTGGTATCTCTACCAATGGTTCAACGGCATACGTAACCCTTGAGCCATGCAATCATCACGGCCGAACTCCACCATGTACCGAGGCATTATTATGGGCTGGAATTACCGATGTAATCATCGCTCATTCCGACCCAAATCCGACAGTTCGAGGCAATGGTATTGAATACCTGCGTGGCGAAGGATTCTCTGTTAAATGTGGACTTCTAGAGGATAAAGCAGCCCAACAAATGCAATCCTTCCTGCATTGGTGTGAGCAGGGTAAACCATTAGTGACACTGAAAATCGCCACCGATGCCAACGGCGCAGTCGATGACCGAGCTGGCAAATCTGAGCGCTTCACCAGCGAAGAAAGCCTCGATGCTGTTCATCGTCTTCGCCGTGATTGTGATACCGTGCTCATAGGAGTAGAGACTGCAATTCGAGATGACCCGCAATTAACAATTAGGCGCATTGACATTGGTCTTGGACGCCAACCACTTCGAGTGGTCCTTGACCCAAACTTGCGCATCCCTGCGAAAAGCAAATTGATATGCGATGGAATGCCAACTCTAATATTGCATCTAAATGAAAATATTGATGTCGCTAAAGACCTTGCAAAACACGAAAATGTCGAAGTGATTCAAGTTGCGAAAAATGCTGATGATTCCGGAATTGACCTCGATTCAGTCATGGCTCTATTAGGTGAGCGTGAGTGCCAAGAAATACTCCTTGAGGGTGGTCCGATTACCGCACAAAAATTCCTCCAACAGGGGCTGATTGACCGAGCAATTATCATTACTACCGAAGCGGATTTTTCTCAACCATATCACCTTGGAATTTCACCAGAAGATTTCACTACCTGTGGGCTTACTCAAGTTACCCATACCAACTGGGGCAAAGACTCGGTACAAATGTGGAGCCGGCCGAATCTAGATTGGCCAACCCCAAACTGGCCTTAAGTAAAGAGCGGGCGATGCAGGATTCGAACCCGCGTCGACGGGTTCGAAGCCCGTCAGGATATCCAGGCTACCCTAATCGCCCATTTGATACGGCGACGGTCACACCCTTTGAAATCAACGGAAGCATCGCACGCTTATGCGCCGCGAACAATCACCGTGTCTCCGTCATGGTTGTAGCCGTTGTTGTCGAAATACCGAGATGCCAATTAGTATCGAAGATGCAACTCACATCTCGACCCAACTCAAGCGCCCGATTGCTGAATTCACTAAGCCATTAACAGAAACCGAGGGAGTGCTTGAACTGGCAAATAACCCAACTACGATGGCCTGCATATTCTTGGTAACCGATTCCGCAGATATCGATGCTGCTGGGATTTGCTCAATACATGAGATTCGGCCAACTGGATGCAAAATATATCCCGCTATTTTAGACCAGAATAACAAAGTATGGATGGATGATATTTGTCCTCATTCTACAGAGTTTGACCACCCAACTAACGAGGTACGAGAACAACTGCTGGTGCTTGATTCACTAATTACAGCCCAAGCCAAATCTCGTAATTAATCGGCGATTGCAAGTACCATCACTCGCCCCATTGAAGCATGAACCGGTATTTGCCAATGGTCAAGAACTCGCCAGCCCTTTTGCGATAATAAGGCAATTATTTCCTCCCATTGGCGACCATAAACTAATCCACCACTATCGGGAGAACTAGGAATCATACAAGCTAGGCGGGTTCCAGATTCAACCACGGCGCGAGCACTAGCACAGACTTGCAGGAATAATGAGCCCGATTCCTGCGAACGCCAAGCATTGCGGCCATATGGCGGGTCAAGACAAACAGCCCCAATTTCAAGTTCCCCTAATTTAGCTAAGACTCCGACTAAGTCAGTAGCATCACCGTGTGAAATTTTTCCATTTCCTGTAGCACCGAGTTGTTGAGCCCAGCGATAATTACGCTTGGCTCCTTCAACCATCTCGATGTCCAAATCAATAGAAATTGATGGCAATCCCATCAATCCTGCTTCGACTGCAATTCCTCCAGTCCCACATAATGGGTCAAGAACTGGGCCGGTCGGACATAACAAATTGAGCATCAATTTAGCATGTCGTGGATCAAGGCTAATCGGTTTGAAGAATGGCCGTTGGGTGGGGGAGCGGCCTTTCCACCCAAGGCGCGGGGGCTGGTAATATTGGCTTACTCCCCATGCTACAACTTGATTTACAGCATCGACCACTAAGGCGATTTCAAGGTCTGGATTTTCCAAATCAATGCGCCACCCAGCGGCGGAAAATACTCCGCCAAAATGCCCTGCTAATTTAGTTGGTGACCAACCTTGGATGCGCTTTCCATGGCGACTAGCACGAACTGCAACCGTCCCATGAGAAGGGTCGATATTCGTATTTTCCAACCAATCTGTGAAAGAAATTTTCAATGTTTCAATTACTTCTTCCTCAACTAATTCCACGACTTGCCCGTGCAATAACAAATCATCCAGCATGGCTGAATGCAATAATGTTTCTTTAGCAAGGTTGGTATCAGAAAAAAATATTCGCGTTGTTTTGTGTTCAATTTCTGCTTCGGGAATAAGCGCCGCCATCTCAGCAGTAAATAGCCGATGGTGCCATCCGCTACCGACCAAGACACAGGACATGTGAACGTGAAGGGCGTGTAACCTCTGCCTCAAGACGGTTGCGCGGCCCTACGGGCCGAGATACAGGGTAATGAAAGCATCAATATGGGAAAATGAGTCGGCAAGGTTGGGTGGCGATGATGCAGGATAACCGTAGCGGGCACAGATTAGCCTTAGTCGGCTTGCTCATCGCAGTTTTTACTCTCGTCGCTAGTAGCGCTAATGCCAGTTCTGTAATGATGCAGGATGAGGAACCTAGAGGAACTCCGCTCTCATTCAATAAGAAGACACTATACTTCTATGGTGAAGAAAATGCTGGCACCCCAGATACTTGGGATGCATGGAACCATGCCGGCACCACAGATCCTGATAGTGATGACTCCTTTGCTGAAACCAACGGACCACTTCAACCGAATAACGGTGGAGGTAACCGAGTATTCAATTTTGGAGGAAGTGCACCGGTAACCGAGAAATTATTGATTAATTCTGAACAGCCGATGACTGGAATTCTAGATTTGAGTATATTCAGTCAGACTGGTACGGCAAATCAGCAGGTTAGAATCACTATGTCGGTCGACACCAAGCAATATGTTGCGGTAACCTTGAATGAGCAAAATAAAAATGATGATGGCCAATATGAATTCTCACTCGATTCCAGTCTCAAAACATTAGAAATTGGCGAAGCCATTTCACTCAAAGTTGAGTTTACTAAACCCGGTGGAGTGGGTGACGGGTACCAATTATTCCTTGGCAAAGATGGTTTTGAGATGAATGTTTCAGTATTACCTCCGGAGGAAATCATCATCCCCCCCAGCGAAGGTGGCATACCGGGTGAATATTCCAGTCCTTACGCTAACTCTTCAAATCAATTCACCATTCGAGAAGTACCAACTGATGGAATGACTACCCCAATTATTTGGGGAGTAATATCACTAGTTTGGATCATCCCAGCAGGGATGTTCATCCCCAATTTGAATATCTTCAAGCCCATCGGAATTGCATTTCTCACAATTGGAATGCTGGCCTCCTTATCGGTTGTTCCAATAATAACTTTGATGGAAAGCCCAGCTGAAACCGACCTAGGCTCGGTTGGGGCGGCTGAATATACAACACCTGATAATTTGGTCTCCCTCGATGCTGCGCCGGGAGAATTCCTATCTGGTATTACTCCGGGGACTTCGCTAAAACTCTATGTCACATATGACCAAATTTACACCAGTAATGTCCAAGGATTTGTTGGCAAAGAAGGCCAATCAGCGCCGATGAACACAGAGGTTACTGGATTGGGTTTTGAAGATTATAGTGCTGTAATCGCCGATAATACCACAGCAACTTTGCGCGGTGTTGAACGGTTACAACTCTTCTTCTCACTACTCGATGGCTCGGTTGACCTACAGGCCGGTCATGCAATAATCATCAATGCTACATTTGTTGAAGCGTGCGCTGGCTGTGGAGAAGTAGTGCCCCAATGGGCAACCTACCTTGATGAACAAAATTTGGCTGATGGGGTACAAATGGGTGTGATGGCTGGCGATGCTAGTCCTCGCTTCATCGTCCCTGCAAGCGCAATTGAAGTAATCAATGTCGACCCGAGTTGGGGCAATCTTCCTATACAAATATGCGGCCCAATAGCATTAATTTCGTTTGCATTTGGGGGCTGGAAATGGAAGGAAGCGCGCGATGCTTGGATGGCAGAAAACTATGTCGAAGAAGAATTCGATGATGATGAATTCGATGATGATGAATTCGATGATGATGAATTCGATGATGATGAGTTCGATTGACCTTACAATGGTGAGGACATGGGTTGTAATTTGCGCGATATAGCCGACGCAGAATCCATTGATTTATCCGATTTGGCTGGAATGAGAATTGGCATTGACTCATTTTTAGTCGCCTTTCAATTTCTCACTTCAATTCGCGCCCGAGGGGCGACTGGCGACGGGGGGCCTCTCAAGGATTCCAAGGGCCGACCAGTATCACATTTGATGGGTTTCCTTGACCGAGCCACTAGCCTGCTTGAACTGGGCATCATCCCGATTTTTATTTTCGATGGGAAACATCCTGTACTCAAGGCTGACACCATTGAAAAGCGTTCTAAATCTCGCATAGAAGCACAAGAAAAATGGGAGACTGCATTGGCAGAAGGAGATTATCCCGAAGCACAAAAATGGGCCCAACGATCTGTGCGATATACACCAGAAATGGTTGAAGAAACCATTGAATTGCTCCATCTGCTTGGTATACCTGCGTTCCGCGGTGAGGCTGAAGGGGAAGGCCAAGCAGCGGTGATGGCACAAGCAGGACAACTTGATGTGGTGGCGACTCAAGATTGGGATGCCTTGCTCTATGGTAGTCCTATTTTGGTACGAAATCTAATGTCAGCAGGAAGTCGGCGCATGGGTCGTATTATTCGTGCCGAAAAAATTGTCCTCGACGACCTATTGCAACAGAATCAATTGACTCGTGAGCAATTGATTGACCTCGCAATAATGATTGGTACTGACTTTCACCCTGGGATTCGTGGCATTGGGCCAAAAACCGGACTTAAACTCATCAAAGAACACGGAACGATTGAAGGTGTATGCGCTGCAAAAGAAAAAGAAATTCCCGAAAACCTTGAAGAAATTCGTAAATTATTTCTTGACCATCCTGCTAATTCCGGTCACGACCTCGACTTGAAGCCAGTCGACTTTGATGCACTAACTGCATGGCTCAAGGAGCGTGATTTCAGCGATAAGAGGATTGAAAGAAGTTTGTCACGTATCGGTAAAGAATCGCAAGTTCGTCAATCTGGACAATCCAGTTTGTTTGAGTTTTAATGCATTAACGGATACTTGGTGCAATATTGTTAGCCTCGCGCTTGAAATACTCCACTGTTCAGCAGCGAATTATGGCCGAAGAAGATGAGGGGGTAAGCATTCTCAACTCATCTTGGCCGCTCCCTACAACAATTGCAATCGGCATTATCACTCCCTTTGCTCTACCGTTGTATTCTTTGAGTATGGGCGAAGACTCCGCCAACGCATTCTGGGACCATGCTCTACGCAGCCTTGATTGGTCGTTCACCTTGCGAAGTCATCCTTTTCTTCTATTTGTGATTGGTTGTACAGTTATTGGGTTGAGTTATTGGCTGAAGAATAAGCATTCTCAGCAGGAGTGGTGGGTAATTACTCGACTTGCAAGTGGGTTTGTTCTAGGTTGTGTAATCGCCGCAGTCATAATCCACCTTTTGCTGGATGTGGCATATTTTCGCGGCGGCTTTGTGCTAATTGCCGCAGCTTATTCTATGGCAATAATCGCGTTATTGGTAATATTATTTCCGCGCCCAATACCCCTGATTTTTCGCCTAAATGAAACCATAGATTGGCGACGTACTGTGGGCAATTTCGCTCATGTTTCTTTGATTATTTTGTGTGCTTTGCTAATGATTCCAGCCATTCCAGCAATGCTCGGTACTGCCGCAGCACCACCTTCTGCACCAAGTACAGGTTACGGTTCAAATCCTGCACCATATTCCATTTCAACTAAGGCCTTTGCCTATCCAATGCCAAATGAAGTCACTGAGATAATCGGTGATGTAGAAGATGAATTAGAATTTTCACTCTATCTGAGTTTACCTATTATCCCCTTAGAAAACCGCAGTGAAAAAATTCCTTTGGCGATAATGTTACATGGCTTTGGTAGCCCAGAATGGTCTGTTTATGAGGACTGGATAAATCACTTGTCTGCCAAGGGAATGGCGGTTGCATACCTCCAATATCCCTCTGATGTTCATCCAGATGGTGCAGATGATTTTGATCTCATTGAAGCAAAAGGGATGTCGAATCATCCCCAACATATTCCACGTAGTGCAGCGATTGCCGCGGGAATTGAATATCTAAGCAGTATTGCATTACAAGAAAATCGTACTCAGTGGATAGATTCAATATTGGGAAATTCAACTATTGATACCGCCAATTTGTGGATTGGAGGCCATAGTCTTGGGGCGGGATTATCGTTTCGAACGATAGATGACGCACTAGCGCGAGGGTGGGGTAATGAAAGCCTATTCATTGCCTTAGAAGCACCTTACCTTCATTCCGTCGACGAACAATTACGTGGTGATTTGAGTGGGCTGCCAAACCATACTATGGCCCATATAGCAATCTCCGAAGATGATACTTCAGTCAGCCCTTGCAATGGAGCATGGCATCAAAAGAGAATCATCGCTAGAGATGGTTCAGGTCTGCTGGCTGAAGAGAGAATCCTTACCCTGATTGTCCCCAGTGACCGACATGGCTTCCCACCTATGGTTGCTTCTCATTATCTCCAAGCCACACCAGTTCACGACAATCTAGCCGATTGGGGGTTCTATCGTCGGGTAGATGCTCAAGCTGATTATTTGGTTTCACAAAGTGGTGACATAAATGCTGGTTTAAGCGCTGAATCCTATCTTCTCAATCATTCTTGGTTATCACAAATGGGTGAATGGTCTGACGGGACACCGGTTAATCAAATGGAAGTTTACCAACAAGCCCTAACCAGTGATGCAGAAATATTTTCAGGCTGTGCTGATGAAATTGATGCGTGGGAATAGCCGGCTTTGCCGGTATTGAATGCGACTGTTGAAGAAGGAGTCAAGCCACCGCTTTCGCATGGAGGATGAACTCTCGCCCGAAGAGTTCGCAAGGCAAAGGCGCTGGAAACTTCTCCTTATCATCGGAGTTTGCCTCAACGCTTTGGTGGTCTTTACCAGTGACCTCGGACTGGATACCCACCTCCACCTAACCTATGCAACCGTTGAAGGTGGCCAAGGTGAAGCCTATCTCGATTGGGGCCACACTCGTCCCATCGATACCAAAGCGAGCGACCCATCTTACGCACCAGTGCGTGAAAATGGTTGGTTCCAATTCATTGGCGATTCACCTATGGATGTACGTCTGTTATCATTTACCGTCACCTTAGGATTTATTGGATTACTCTACAAACAAGATAAGCTCGAATTGGCAGCATTGGTCGCACTATATCCGACATTTATCTTTTCCACTGGACGAGGATATCCTGAGGTTTTCATTGCCGCAATGCTCTATGCAACAACAATTCTTGTGATGCAATCATGTCGCGAAGAAGATGAAAATAAAGCTCGGATTCGTAGTTTGGCTATTTCGGTTCCAATGGCCGCCGTCTTAGCAATAAAAGGGATGAGCATGTGGTATGGGTTGGCTTTTGGCCTCGGTGCTCTGATATGGTTTGAATTAGCCCGCCAACATGATGGTTTTTGCCGATGGGCAAGCCGGCCCACCTCAGTAGCAATGAGTTGCGGACTTGGGGTCGCCTCAACATTACTGGTGATGGGATATTTTGGCATTAGTGCAACTCTTGGAGTAGTGGGGGATGCTCCGGCACGTTTTGCTTCGGCTTTGCTAATCTCAGTCCTTGACGTCGTCATTATTTACTCCCTCTTAGGTATGGTATTGTGGCCGTATATCGGTCCAGCGATTCAAGGTATGAAAGAAATCAATGATTTGGAAACCGCGAGTATCGCTGGGATGGTTGCCGCATTTACCGCGGCAATTACAGTCTATGTTGCCGCCCTATGGACTTACGAATCACTTCTATGGCAAGCCGAATGGCCTTGGGTTACCGCGACCATGGGCAATAATGGCCGCTATATTTCGCTGATGATGATTCCTGCATACCTATTGTTAAGTCGCCTAAACCATCTCAATCCATCAATCCCTTGCCTTGAGCGCCCGATGGGAAAATATTCCGCTCTGATGGTAGGAATTGCACTAATCATACCACTTAGCGTCTTGGCCGCAGTACATGGTCAAACAATGTGGACGGATGAAGCCAGCGAAATAATGCAAGACAATATTGAGAAGGATGAAGATTTCCTTTTCGTTGCTCCCGCAACTCTAGGAATGCATTGGCTCTACACATTTCATTACGATATTGACCCCTACGGAAATAACAACATTACCGGTCATTGGCGGGCAGATTCTACCGATTGGCATGACGAATTACGCAATGGCACCACCTATGATAATCGAGGTAATTTAGCCAATGTGCAATGGATCATTATAGCACCAAACGCTGGAAACGCTCCCGAAGGATTCCACCTTGTGGCCAACGGCAATGCCGATTACCTCAACGGTGGAGGTACATGGGAGGTCTATACCACCCACGATTCAATCATTGATGTATAATTTCAGCGACTATTCTTGTCGTTCTGAACTTGGACGCGAACTGCTTGAGCCCCATTCTTTACGCTTTGCATGGCCTTGCGTACGCGAGTACCAGCAGCGCTATTTCCTCGGTCGTGCTTAGCCGCATCGGCTAAGGATTCAGTTAATTCATCGATCATTCCTTGTAGCATATCTTGGACAGACATAAATCTCTTCGCTGGCCCGACCGTTATTATTCCTTATGCCGACGCAACCAATAGATTAAACTGGGATTCTCGGCCATTACAAATCGCTAATAAGGAGGTGACTTGAGGGTTAGTCGTCTGCGTATGGTGGATTGGTGAGCATATGGTCGGAGCGAAATATCCCGGTATCCCAGCAACAACTGACGGAGCAGGAAATGTCGTCCACGTCGAGACCAATATTACTGAGGGGTCATGCGCTTATCCGATTACTTCCTCGACCACGATGGGGGTCGGTTATGGAATCGCCGTTGCCAACGGTAAGAAAAATCTGTGGGGCACTACACTAATTTTCCTTGAGCCAGAATCCGAGCACTCGAGTGCTTCAGCTGCTGAAGGTTATGCTGTCGCCGGCGGCCGAGTTACCAACTTTACTTCTGGACAAGGCCTTATCTTGATGAAAGAAGTTCTCTATGTTATCAGTGGAAAGCGTTTACCAATTGTTTTCCACATCGGGGCAAGGGCAATGACTAGTCATTCTCTCAACGTCCATGCAGGCCATGATGATATCATGGGAGTTTCCGATGTTGGCTGGGGAATTGTTTTTGCCCGTAATGCAACTGAAGCAGGTGACTTGGCATTGATTTCACGCAAAGCAGCCGAAGCAAGTAGCACTCCTTTCTTTAGCGTTCAAGATGGGTTTTTGACCACCCACACAATAGAAAATGTCCTGCTTTGTGAAGAAGAAATGATGCGTGATTTCGTCGGCGATCCGGCAAGTAAATTACGCAATATGATGGACCCATACAACCCGATAATGTCAGGTGTCGTGCAAAATCAAGATTCTTACATGAAAGGTAAAATCGCCCAACGTCATTTTACTGACCAAGTCAAACCTGCACTCATGTCGGCAATGGAGGAATTCAGTGAATTGACCGGCCGCCAATACGGATTGATTGATTCCTACCAAATGGATGATGCCGAATATGCCATCATTGGAATTGGTTCAATGTTTGAAACGGCCACCACCGTTGTCGATAGTCTGCGTGCTCAGGGACGATTAGTTGGTTGTGTCCATATCACCTGTTTCCGTCCCTTCCCAGGCGCAGAAATCGCTACTGCAATTGCAAATTGTAAGGCGATTGCGGTGCTGGAGCGAATGGATGACCCGATGTCTCAATCCAATCCATTGACCGCCGAAATCAAAGCCGCTCTCGCTGATGCAATGCAAGGTCGTTCTGGATATCCAGAATTATCACAAATGCCAACCATTCATTCTGGCGCCTATGGACTAGGAAGTCGAGATGTTACCAGCGGTGATTTATCAGCGGTTTACGAATTGATGGCAAGTGGAGCAGAGCCGCGTTACTTTTCGCTTGGAATTGACCACCCAACCGCACTAGCGCCGGTTGGTGAATTAGATGGGCGACCGGCTGGCTCTTTCAGTATGCGAGGTCATAGTGTCGGCGGATTTGGTTCGGTTACCACTAACAAAATCATCGCTACTGTGTCTGCCGACCTATTCGGCAAAACTGTACAAGCCTATCCGAAGTATGGTTCGGAAAAGAAAGGCTTGCCGACCAACTTCTATCTTACAATCGCTGATGAACGAATTCGTATTCATCACGAGTTAGACATTCTTGATTTCATCGCCGTGCAAGATGTCAATGCTTTCGCCACCGGCAACCCCCTCAAGGGTTTGCGTGATGGGGGAACTGTATTCCTACAATCTACTGCTGTGGATGATGCGGCGGTTATGGCAAGCCTCTCCGATTCTGCCCGCGCAGAAATCGCCGAGCGAAATATTCGCGTCCTATGGCTTAATACAGCACAGATTGCTCGTGAAGTAAGCAGTAGCCTCGACCTCGTGGTTCGCATGCAAGGTATCGTACTACTAGGGATATTCCTTCGCAGTACTCCATTCGCAGCCAACACTCCCGAGGCTGAATTATATCCTGCAATTGAGAAAAGCCTACGAAAATATTTCGGCAAGCGAGGTGAGCAAGTGATTCAAGACAACTTGACTTGCGTCAAGCGCGGTTATAGTGAGGTAAAAGAAATCTCGGCCGAGGTAATCGCCACGGCCTTGGAGGTGAGAACATGACCATGCAGGATTCTTCACGAAAACTAACCGCTCACGACAAAGAATTCTTTGATTTACAAGCCTTTGAGAGCCGTATTGTCGGCGCATACAACGAAGGGCATGCGGCTTCTTCCTTACCAGCCGATGAAGTTCACGCCCGTTCAATTATCGGACCTGCTTCCGGTCGACTGCGTGATTTCTCATATATCGCCCCAGAAATTCCTGAATTCTTGCCCGACAATTGTGTTGGCTGCATGGATTGCGTGACGATGTGCCCAGATACTGCTATTCTAGGCAAGGTCGTCGATGAAGAATCATTGCAAGAAAGTTTGCTCGGTCTTGAAGATTCTCAAGCCGAGGAAATGGAAAAGCTTTGGCCAAAGGTTCGCAAGTACTGGGATAATCGTGAAAAGAAGGGAAATGTTCCTGGACGATTTGGTATTTTCATCGACCCTTCTAAGTGCAAGGGCTGCGCTGAATGTGTCGATGTTTGTGGTTCAAAGAATGCCTTGAAGATGATTTCCAAAGAAAAGATGGGACTGGATGAACACCGACGTCTGTGGGATTTCTATACCGGCATGGGTGATACCAAGCAGGATTTCGTCAACGAAAAATCGGTGATGGATGTGATGTTAGTCGACAAGAGTTTGCTCTATGTTGGGGGTGCTGGTTCATGCGCCGGTTGTGGCGAAGGCACTGCTTTGAGGATGATGGCGGCCATACTGGGTTACGACCATGGGGCAGAAAATGTCGGTGTTGTCAATTCAACTGGCTGCTCTACCGTTTATGGTAGTACTTACCCTTACAATCCATGGAATCTGCCTTGGACAAATTCACTGTTCGAAAACGGACCAACTGATGCAATGGGTGTACGCGCTCGTTGGGATCAAATCGGTTGGAATGACAAAAAATTGTGGGTCGTGGGTGGCGATGGTGCAATGTACGATATCGGCTTTGGGGCACTTTCTCGAATGCTATCTAGCGGAATGGAAATCAAAGTTTTAGTCTTAGATACTCAGGTCTATTCTAACACTGGTGGCCAGGCCTCGACTGCGTCGTTTACCGGTCAAGATACTAAATTCTACAGTCATGGTACCGCCATTCCAGGTAAGCAGGAACTCCGTAAAGAATTAGGGGCCATTGCTGCAATGCATCCAAACGTCTACGTTGCTCAGACTGTGACCAGTCTGCCCAATCATTTCTATCGGGCAATTCGCGAGGCCAATGAACACCCTGGCCCTGCAGTAGTATCAGTCTACACCACTTGCCAACCTGAACATGGGGTTGCCGATAATGCCGCATTTATGCAATCCAATCTCGCCCTGCGAAGTCGGGCTTGGCCAATTTTCACCTATGACCCCAAGAAGGGCCCTCGATATTCAGACCGTTGGGACTTACGCGGTAACCCAAGTCCAACCAAGGACTTGCATCGAATGAAAGATGAGAACGGCGAATTCCAAGAGATAAGTTTCCGCCACTTCGCAAAGAGCGAGGGGCGCTTCCGCAAGCAATTCGACAAAGAAGGTAATCCTTCACCGACGATTCTCAAGGCTGAAGAAGATCGTCTGTCTTTTTGGAATCGTCTACAAGACATGGCAGGTATTGATAGAATCATTCCTGGAGAAGAACAAGATTAGGCGATAGATAGTGGGGGGGCCCATTTGCCTTCACTTCTAGCATGGTCATGTAGATGCCAATAAACCGTGACTACTTCACTGTCCATATCGCAAATTTGTGAATCGCTAGCCAAATCTAATTCGGACACACGACGCCAAGCACGACGTGCAAATCCACGTAATATGGGTAGGTGTAGGGCAGGGCCACATGCTGGTCCTAAGAGTGAAGTCAGCCATTTTCGTTCAACTACTCCTGCCGAACGCATCGCTTCACTGACCTGAGACCAACTATTTCCTCGCCCTGCTTTACGTTTGACCAAGAGGCTGGGATTAACTGAAGAGTCGACTGTAAAGCCCTCTTCAGCCAAAACCTGTGACATCCATGGCGCAACATATCCAGCTGGAGCACGAAACCAAGGCCTCCATGCGGCACCTGAAAAATCAGAGATCTGCTCTTTTGCAAGACGCAATGCTTTCCTAAAGCCTGCAATATCTTCACCCCATGCCGACCATGAACGGTGATTGAGCCCATGGCAACCTATGGTGATGTGTTCAGAGGCCAGCAATAATTGCCGTAACCATTTACAGAATTCGCCATCTCCTAATTGGTCAGCAATAACAAAAATTGTCACCGCTCTACGACTTGGATTTTGTAAATGCCAATCACTAAACCCATCCATCCCGCATAGTAATCTATCAGAGGTCGGCTTTCCTGTAGTGGCAATTTGGTTACGGCTACGACTAGGATGCCCTTGCTGGCGCGGTAAATGGTGAAAGTCGTCACTATCCACTGTTAGCCACAACTTGGTCAATCAAACACCTCCTAATTCAACCAACCACATGGCGTGAGGTACGGTTCTCCCACCAATCTCAATTGGCCAAAAATCAGGCTCAACTCGCTTGCCGCCCCATCGGGTACAGATTGAGCGACAAGTCGCCAATCCAGCGGTATTCTGAGGATGCACAGTAATTTCAACTTGGGCTGGTTGCGATTGTGCTGAAACCCAAGTGAAAACTGCATCGACTGAACGACGAGCAATGCCACGACGGCGCGCACTTGATCGCACCCAATAACCGAGATTCCATTGGCTCTCATCTATTTGTAATTCATCACCGATTCCGACTAAACCAACGAATTCTTCACCTTCGTGGATTGACCAAAAGTGGATTCGTCCACTTTTACTATGTACTTCTAATTCGAATAAAAAATCGGAAATTTGCGGACTCGCTTCGACATCTCTGTCGAACCAAGGAATTGCCAGATAAGTTCCTTCGGGATCTTCTGCATGCGCTTCCATCATCTCCGAAAACAAGCGGCGAGAGACCGGAAACAGCGAGAGACCGTCATCGGATTCCAAGTCAGGAGTTGTTCGCATCGGTCTGCCCCATTCCACCGAGGTGATACACGGCTGATGAAACGTGCTGGTCAGCAGGGTGCGCTTGTTGTGCCGTTGCAAGCATCACAGCCAAGGCTTCTTGGCGGCCGAGGATTTGCAATACTTGGCCGACATAATACAACAAATCAATGCGTTGTCCAAGATGTGGACCCAACCTATCAAGTGCGGTTGCCGCACTAGAATGGTCGCCACGCTGAGCCGCCTCCATCGCTTCCTTTAATTCTCGATAGAGGTCACGGTAATCCCACTCTTCAGCCATTGGCCATGGCCAAATTCCCCCATTTGTATGAGTTACAGGGGCGAATACGGAAGCAGGTGGAGCGGCATTAGGTACTACTGAAGGTGCTACTGGCTGAACAGCATTTTCAACCTCCATTGGCGAAATAGATTCTTCAACAATTACCGGAGTTGGTGGCAATGAATTTTCTTCGACCACAGGAGTTGGAGGCAACTCAACCTTAGATTCTGGTATTACTGGTGCTACCAACTCTTCAGTATCTGGAATGGTGGGCAACATTGGTAATTCTACTTCGTCAAGGGGTGCTGAATCTATCACCATTTCAAAACCATCATCAAGTTCATTGGGTAGTGGCGGCAAATTAGACTCATTTTCTTCTCCAGATATTACTGCGGCTTCAGCCGCGGTAGCAAAAAATTCGTCATCTCTCTCGATTGGAGGTGGTGAGCTGACCTCTGGTAATTGGGGTAGATTCAACAAATCTACCTCCTGTTCCATATCATCAATTTGGATTTCTTCAGCAACCTCGCCAACGAAGTCGCTATTCTGTTCGACTTCCATACCCGGCATAGTGGCCAAAGTAGGAGTGGACTGTGATTCAATATTACCTTCACTCTCGGCTTCGGTTTCAGCAAAAGTCGGCCCTGCTGAACTGATGTAAGTAAAATCTTCTCCATCTCCAATATCATCTCCAACAATATCATATTGGTCGACTTCTACTGTCATATCATCCATAGTGATGACATCAACCGGTACCGTTTCATCCGCCTCAATTTCAACTTGAGAATTGAGTAACTCATCAAGCAATGTTCCTTCTTCATGCTCGCTCAATGCCTCATCTTGCTCACGTGAAGTTCTCTCAAATTGGAAGAAGCATTGAGTACATGACTTAGCATCAAGAGGGTTTTCAATTTCACAAAATGGGCAGACCCGTTTCTCGGGCTCATCCTTCTTGCGAAAGCGGCTGAACATCACATCCCCAAAGGTGCGGCCACATCTAAACCGTTTAAGAGTCACCGTCAACCGAGCATCCTTTGCGTCGACTGACAGGGCGACAAAATGTTGGAGATGATACAATAGGAGATATTCGCAGAATCCAACTACGCGGCAATGATGGAGAAAATTCTTCACCTAATGCTGATGATATGCCGGCAAAATGGCGACGAAGCCAAGATCACCATGCTGCTTATAGTCGCCTTACTGAATGGGAATTACTTGACGAACTCGACCAAGTGGATGAGCGCTGGAAGAAGTGGAAACGGTCTCGCTTAGTAGAGTCTGGTCTAGCATTATTTGATTTGGTCGCTAGGCCGCGTGGGCAATTATTCGGCGAATCAATTGCTGTATTTTCGATGCGAGGCGGGGGTGAATTACCTTGGCATAAATTTAGTCACGGCGACATCGTCATTATTTCACGTAGTCGACCTTGGGATGAAAAGGTAGTTGAAGGGGTAGTCCTAGATCGAAGCCGCTCAAGGATTAGAGTGGTTTGCGGAGAATTACCAGATGGTCTGCGCAAGGGCTCATGGCGCTTGGACCGTGGCGCTAATCGAGTAGCCCACGACCGTATGCAAGAAGCACTAGAATCGTTTCATGCTACCGAAGGAGATGGCGGCACCGTACTTAGCCAAGTTTTACTCGCCAATATGCATGACCTCAATTCAAGTGCGGCAATGGTGCCTGAAATTGGCCCAATGAAGCGCAAACTTCGTGGTTCAAATCTCGCTGGGCTACCCCTCAACGAAAGTCAAGCAAATGCCATCAGTGAAGCCGTTACTCGAAGGCTATCTCTCATTCAAGGCCCACCAGGGACTGGAAAAACCCACACTGCAGTTCACCTGATAAAAGTGTGGAGTGAACAGGATACTGGCCCTATTCTAGCCTGTGCCGATTCCAATGTAGCGGTCGACAATTTAGTGGGTGGACTAATCGATGTCGGAGTTGATGTAGTAAGAATTGGCCGACCGGTGAAAGTTCGTGCGGAGTTGCGTTCATCCACTCTTGATGCACGAATTGAAGAGCATCCCGATCGCGCAGAAGTGAAAATGATGGTCGACGACATGATGGCTCTAAAAGCTGAACTAAAAGACCTGAAGGGTAAGGAAAGAGGATTGGCTCACCGAGATATTTCGCGTGGTTGGAAAGAAATTCGCCAACTTGAACAGCGCATCATCGACGATATTCTTGACCGCGCCGAAGTCGTGTGTACAACATGTATTGGTGCCGGCCACCCAATCCTCGGTCAAAGGAGATTTACTCACGTACTAATCGATGAAGCCACTCAGGCTACCGAGCCTACTGCATTGGTTCCAATTGTGCGCGGTGCGCGTCAATTAGTATTGGTCGGTGACCATAGACAACTACCGGCTACTGTCGTTAGTATGCGCGCTGAAAATGGAGGATTAGCCCGCTCATTATTTGAACGCTTAATCAATGCCGGCATTACACCATTTTTACTTGAAATACAATATCGAATGCACCCCTGTTTACGAGATTTTCCCTCAGGACGATTTTACGATGGTCGACTCAGTGATGGCATTAACGCAGAAGATAGAATTCCACCTGCCGGGTTCATGTGGCCAGATTGGGATAACCCGGTCGCTTTCATCCCCATCGATGGTAGTGAACAAGTCGATAGCGAGGGGCAATCTAAGTCAAATCTTGATGAGGCTGGTCGCGTTGTAACCGTGGTGCAATCTTTGCTGGCAATAGGTGACTTATCCACTCGTGACATTGGCGTCATTACCCCCTATAACGGCCAAGTTCGTGTCTTATCCGACCTGTTTGAACAGGCGGGAGGGCGTGGTGATGGAGAGCCCTATTCTGGATTGGAAATCAAAAGTGTAGATGGTTATCAAGGTCGTGAGAAGGAAGTCATCGTCTTCAGTACCGTACGCGCCAACGATAATGGTGAAGTCGGATTTCTTTCCGACCGCAGACGGCTCAACGTAGCGATTACCCGAGCGCGACGAGGTTTGATAATTCTCGGCAATATGAATACCCTGCGCCATGATCCAACTTGGGCGTCTTATCTAGATTGGGCGCAAGAGCGTAAACTCATCGCTTGGCACGCGGTGCAAGGATGAGCAAAGGATTCACATACGGATTAACTAAGCGAGGGATGAGTAAGATGGGCGATTCTGCTGATTCACCGGTCACAGTCTATCAAGGAACTTCAACAATGGCGAAAGCACTGCTTGGAGAAGGAGTTCCTGAAGGAGTTCTTCTCGCACATGCATGGAAGCGGGCGGCAGCATATCTGCTCGACAATTTCATCATCCTCAGTATTCTATTCATCGCCACCAGTGGAGTATTCACCTCCCGCCTATGGAATCTGGCTGAGCTCTCTTCAGCCCCACATATTTCCGCATTACATTGGCTGATACTATTTTCAATGCATTGGCTTTATTTCAAATACACCGGTACTTGGATGGGTCGCTCACTAGGTCAACGTTGGTTCGGAATCGCACTAGTCCATGATGATGCTAGTCCCCTTGGCCATTCTCATTGGGGTCGCCGAGCAATGCGTAAAGTGGTTTACGCCCTACCAATAATTGGGATTATTGGATTCGCATTTATTGATTATGTGAAAATTCGCGCCGATGAGAAGCACCAAAGCCGTATTGATGTGGCTGAACATACTGTCGCAGCAGTATTTTGGAGTCTGCCGTGGGAGACTCGAGCGAGCATGAGATAGCGGCTCGCCGATGCGTAATTGACTTCAAGTATAAGGGTCAGCCTTGCACCGTTGGGATGAGCATGGCTGACGTACATTCTTCACGCAGTGGCCCGTTAGTTGCATCATTATTATCGGTAGTAGCCGACATTGATGATGATGATAAAGACGTCTTGAGGATTCGCGTTAATGTAGACAATGAATCTGCAATTCCAATGGGTGGACTTGAAGCAACAATTACCACTTCACACGGACGAAATATTGAGGCTGAACGCGGTGTCAATAGTATCGGCCCCGGTTTATCGAGAGATTTTGAATTCGTATTTACCCTTGATTCTGGTGAATGGTCGTTTAATCTAGAGCATGATTCTACCGACGGTCGAAAAACTCTAGAATTGGGCTCATATCAGGCTGATTTTGAATTTAACAAAGAAGTTGGAAGATCTCCAGCCAGTGCTGTTGGTGCCGGACTTTTTTCCGGTGCCTTTGATACTAACCTCGATGATTTTGGTCAATTTAATGAAAGAGAGATTATCGACCCTGGACAGGTAATGATGGTCGAATACGATGCTGAGCATGAAATCGGTGGTGGCACAAAAATCACCGTTACCAGTACTGATGATAGTAATGCAACTGAATTGCCCGAACTTGCCCCAAGTCAAACACCCTCTTCCGGCCTAACTAGTGCAAGCGGAGATAATGCCCGTGCTCCGCCGCCTATCACCAAAGATGTTGCACGCGAGGCACCGCCAACTAGCATTGCCCGTACAGAAGACCCGGTATTGGCTCATGCTACAACTTCACCAGCGAAGCGTGAAGCACCCCCACTTCCACCTTCTTCAGTTCCAACAGGACCGCCTACTCCACCGGC
>CAZPME010000005.1:9734-15533 GCA_964587885.1 uncultured Candidatus Poseidoniales archaeon | reverse complement strand
GGGCCACCAGCAGGACCACCTTCTGAACCACCAACTGGGCCGCCATCTGGGCCACCAGCAGGACCACCTTCTGAACCACCAACTGGGCCGCCGTCTGGGCCGCCATCTGGACCACCAGCAGGGCCGCCATCCGGACCACCGGCAGGACCACCAACGGAATGATGAGGCGATTAGATGGGGGATGCTGAATCCTTTGACGAAGGCTTTGTTCTCGAGATGTGTAGTGGGCAGACCTCTTGGCAAATCGAACCTTCAACACCTAGAACGATTGATTTAGATGACGTTGCAGAAAAAATTGTTGCCGCAGGATGGGAGGCGAAAATTCAAACCCGATTGTGTCATATTTTCGAGGGTGAAGCGAAGTTGACTTTGTTTCCAAGTGGGAAATTAATGGTCAAATGTGAAGAAAAAGAAATGGCTTTGAATATCGCTCGAATGCATCTTTCCCAGTGGCTGGCAGAGGAATAACAAATGAATATTATCACAGATTCAATAATTCATATTGTTGAAAATAATGGTTGTATCGTATATCCTACCTCCACCTTACCAGCATTGGGATGTCGCCCGACTAGTAAGGCACTTGACCAACTATTTGCTCTAAAAAATCGGCCCGCTGAAATGCCTGTAAGTTTAGCGGTCGCCAATCTTGAACAAGCTAAGGGGATCGTTGAGTTAAGTGATTTTGCCCGTGACCTCATTGAATATTTTCCTGACTCCAGTCTGTCGGTGATTTTGCCAGCAATAAAAACACTCGACCCACGATTAGGCGGGGAGAATGTAGCCATTCGACTAGTTGCTCATCCGTATGCAAAGATGTTACTCGCTCAAACTGGCCCATTAACGGCAACATCAGCAAATCTTAGTGGCACACCTTGCCTTAACTCTTGTCTCAAAGCCGGTGAATCACTGGGTATGTCAAGTTTGGAAATACTCGACGGGGAATGTGCTGGAGGCCTACCAAGTACCTTGGTAAAAATTTCAAGTGATGCCGAAATCACTCAAGGTTCACCAGCGGCAACTATTATGAGAGAGGGCATTTTACCTTCTAGTCGCGTGATAGAATGGGTGATGAACTCGAACTGAAACATTGGCGTGATGCTGGACACGTAGCACGCCGCACCCTAGAGGGGATCAAAGGGGAAATCCAAGTTGGAAAAACTTGGCATGAAGTCATTGAATCAGCTGAACGATTCATTCACCGACACGGTGGCAAACCTGCCTTCCCAGCCACGATTTCGGTAAATGAAATCGCTGCCCATTTCACTACAGAACATTCACTCGCAACCCCACCAGGTTGGGAAGGTGATATGGTATTCAAGAAAGGCGATTTGGTAAAATTAGACGTCGGAGTCCACATCCACGGCAGTATCGCCGACAATGCCATCAGTCTTGAAGTGGGTAACGGCGGCAACCATACCGACCAAATCCGTGCTGCCTATGAAGCACGTGATGCAGCGATTGAATTGATGCATCCCGGTACTCCATGGCACAAAATCGGCCATATCGCTGAACAAATTCACAGTGATGCGGGTTTTCAACCAATCCGCAACCTCTGCGGCCACCAACTGCAAAAATGGAATCTCCACGCCGGCGTTAGCGTTCCTGCCTATCGGTGTGGCCCCGATAACCCGGGCTTCAAGGGAACGGTCGAGGCCAATTCATTCTATGCGGTCGAGCCATTCAATACTACAGGACAAGAGGGTCTGATTGAAAATGTTCAACCTCGCCATTCCTCAAACGTCTATCGCATCACCGGTGATGTCGAATGGCGCAAAGCTTTGGCCAAAAAGAAACTCAAGCCACTTGGTGCTCAATTGGCGCGTAATCTCCAAGAACGTTACAATACCCTGCCCTTTGCCGAACGTTGGGCCTTTCCAATGCTTGAGAAACCATTCCCCGAAGCCGATGAGGAAAGCCGGATTAGCAAGTGGAAAGCACTGATGAAGAAATTAATCTCAATCCGATTCATCGAAACCTACCATTTGCTACGATGTGTTGATGGTGGAACTGTCGGTCAATTTGAGCACACGGTATTTGTTACCGACGGTGGCCCAGAGATCATGACCGTTGAATAATGCCGAGTTTGGTCAATTTCCACCCCTTTTCAGCAAAAATGGCTGTTTGGAAGCGATTCGCCAAATGATTATACACCCGTGTACTCTCCCCTTTAGCGAACGGGGCGAAAGTTTCTCGTCGAGTGCATCCCATCCCCTCTTCGCGTGCTCTCCCTCGTTCACCTAATTCCCCTTCTAGAGAAAACCAGGTTTTCCAATCATTATCTCAAATTTAACAAAAAGAAATGTCTGTTGGAGAAAATATTCCTTTTCGCGCTTACAAATAGTATGCTCTATTATCTCTGGCGCGTGATATTATTTCATATAGAAAAAGTATATTGGTCCCCAGTAAGGCGTTTTTTTGATATTTCTACACAAAGTATGAAGTAATTCTTTAATATAGTGACCGCGCTCGGAGAGGTTACCCCGCTATGGGGTATGAGGACAAGAATATGAAGAATGAAATGAAGAATGATGAGGCTGTAAGCCCTGTTATTGCTACCATCTTGATGGTTGCAATTACTGTGGTTCTAGCTGGTGTTCTATACGTATGGGCAAGCGACTTGGCAAACAACAACCAAGAAGACAGTCCAGACCTATACCAATACACCGCAGCCGACCATGGAGCAAACACACCGAGCGCTGCAACCGACGACACACTGTTTACACTACAGTTCAGTCGCGCACCTAAAGACATTAACTGGGCTAACCTAGCTGTCCAGATTGTTGGTGCTGATGGAAACCCAACCACCTGCTCTATCGGAGCTGCAAGTGGTAACTGCAACCTATATCAGTTCGGATCAGACAACCTAACATGGGAAAAGTCTGAGATCATCCACGTACAAGAGAACGGTCTAGCACTTTGTGCTGCAGCACCATGCTCTTTCAGCGTAAAGATCTCTGACACCCGAAGTGGTGTCGATCTAACTGGCAGCAGCACTGTTGTTGCAGAGTGAAGCTTAACAGCAACTCATCTAAAAGTTAGTAATTGATTTTACACTCACGAAGTAAAACTTCGTCGGAACCTGCCCTCGAGGCGGCTGCGGCCGCCTCGAGGTTTTTTTTATTTTTTTTCAACATCTCCTACTCAATTAGAATCCACTGGAGATAATGCAAATTGAATAGATGAGATCACCTAGTTTGAATCCGAATCGAGCAACCAAGATTTCCTAACTCCTTTACTTTGCGACCACATATGAAGACTCTCTCCAGAAAGCAATTTGAATTGGGCAATAAGCAAAGAAAACATTGAATCAAGAAATACTGCAGGTAGTCTAAGAAAAGGTAGCCTAACTCCTGTTCGCAGCAAAATCCAACCCCCAAAAAACCACGCATCAAAACCGAGTGATAGGATGACGAGTAGAGTCATTTCAGGCTGAGTAAGTAATAGACACCACTTAAGAACAGCAAAAAGACAGCCAATTAGCACTAGCCATGGCATTAGCATGTGCATAATCCCTTGCATCCCGAGAACCTTTCCCCAGTGGCCTTGCACCCTAGCAAACCAGTGCTGCCGATTTCTCCATAACAAGCGCTGAAGTCCTTGGGCACGTCGAACTTTTTGCTCACGGTGCTCCTGATATGTTGGAGGAATCGGCTCTCGAAATATCATTTTCTCATCCTGAATCGCCCGTAATCCAGCCAATCTCGCCGCAACTGCCAATTGGGCATCATCCGCATTACTAGTAATGTTCAAGCAATCCGCAGAATATGCCGTACGCCGAATCCCCATCAATGATCCTTCAAGAAACGGAGTACTATCTCGAGCCGATTCTCCAAGCCTCTGTAAAGAAAATAAATCTCGATATGTCGACTCGCCTGAACCATGCGAACTTGATTTCCCAGAAAACCGCAATGGAGTTGCCCCTACAGCACCAATCTCAGGATTGCAAAACCAAGCCCCAAGACGAAGTAAACACCCGGCATCAAGTCGAGCATCAACATCGGTCATGGCTAGGATTTCAGATTTCGGCTGAGCCGCGGCAAAGGCCAATGAAATAGCTGCAGTCTTGCCTTTACGGAGATCCATCTCAACGATTGAGAATTGTGGAAATTCGTCCTTATTTTCCTTTAGCCAGGCCTTAACAATAGCGAGAGTTCCATCAGTTGAGGATGAATCAATGAATATCACCTCAATCTTATCGCGTGGGTATTCTTGTTGAGCCAGCGAATCCAATTTAGCCTCGATTAGCAATTCCTCATTCCAAGCTGGAATCACTAGGGAAATGTTGGGCAAGTCGTTTGCCACAACAATTGGCATCTCTAAGTTGCTTGATCTCACCCAATGGCCAACTAAGAGGCGATAATAGATGAAGGGGAGAATTGCAATCCCACCTACTAGGAGTTGAAATTCTGCTAGGGTTGTAACCACCATCCTTGTCCTCTCCGCACTGCTCTCGCAAGGTCACATCCTTGACCTTCTCGCTCAAATCTATCCCAAGCACCATATTATGCTAGCATCACACGGTAGCCGTTGGCATGCGACGAGTACTACACGTTGGACCGGCCAATAGCGCCGGTGGTATGGCCACAGTCATGCGATTATTAGGAGAAAATCCGCCCGATGGCTGGCACAGCCAAACCATCGCTACCCATTGCGACGGTTCGCTAATCGCAAAAATATTGGTTTGGCAGCGGGCAAAGCGTGAAATTCGAAGCATATTGAGGGCCAATTCTCCTAATCGACCGAACGTTGTCCATATTCACAGTGCTGCCGATTGGTCATTCACTCGAAAATCTAAAGTTATGGGATTATGCAAATCGGCAGGAGTTCCATGTATTTTGCATATTCACTCGGGAAAATTCGACTCCTGGTTAGGTAAACCAAGTGATAGAAGGGCTATTCGTGTACGTAAAACAATTGCAGACACCGGTGCAAAAGTTGTAGTTCTATCAGATAATTGGGCCAAAACCCTCAATCCGCTAATTGGCCAAACTCAAGTAATTGTCAACCCGATAGTGCCAGTAAATCAGCATGAAAATGGAATACAACACTCTCGTAACAAAAAGAAAATTTTGCTAATGGGGCGACCTGACCCTGTGAAAGGTGCAAGTCTGGCAATCGCTGCAACCCGTATCATGCGGGCTAATGGAAATGAGGTCACTCTCCACTTAACTGGAGTGACATCTGGCCACAAATGGTCACATCAAGCCGAGAGTGAAGGTGCAGTGATTGCACATGGCTGGTTATCTGACCAAGAATTAGAACAATTACGCTCCGAAGTAGGACTCTTGCTGGTGCCTTCGGCCTGGGAAGGTCAACCAATGGTGATCCTTGAAGCACTTGCACGCGGCATCCCAATGCTTGTTTCTCCCGTTTGCGCCGAGCATGTCGGCGCTGCTGGACGTGTGGTCGATTCAAAAAATCCCGATGACTGGGCACAAGAAATCAGCACCTTACTAGCCGATAGCCAAGCATTGGATGAAATGTCTGCAGCAGGCATTAAGTTGGCTAGAAGTCACGAAATTGAGGTTGTGGGGAAACAATGGCAGGAACTTTACGAATCATTATGAGAATAATTGGCGACTAGTTGCGTGAGTGCCTCAATTGCTGGCTCGACTGCGTGCGACCAAGTATATCGCTGGCATAATTCATTGCGAGCCATCTCTCCAAGTTCTATGAGTCGATCTTCAAGTACCCAAGTCTGAATCTTTCTTACCATCCCATCAACACGCTGGTGAATTGGGACCAAACCAATCCACTCGGGCTCACCATCCAATTGATGAGCTTGAATGTTAGTAGCCA
>CAZPME010000005.1:0-9634 GCA_964587885.1 uncultured Candidatus Poseidoniales archaeon | reverse complement strand
GCTGACAATGGAATTATCGGCATTTTTATGGAAAATTTCTCCTCTACATATTCACCATGTGCTTTTGAGACTACGAAGCAAGCATCGGCTCGTCGCCCCGCAGTTTTCCACGCTCGACGATAATGCAACCACTGTAATTTTGCCAGTAGGGTTGCATATGCAGGTGGGCCGCGGTCAACCATTGCCCAAGGCACCCCCGCCGTTTGGATTGCCCTCCATGCTCCACGTGCACCTCGCCAATCGCAAACGATCACATCAGGCACGAATGCGGTTAATATCGATGGTAATTTTCGTCGCAATGACCTTTCAAATGATAAGCTCTTAAATCCAGTAATTGGAAAATTCTTTATTCCACTAACAAATTCATGTCCCTCATTATTGACAAATTGTGCGGTTTCTCGACCCTCTGGAGCAACGAAACTCACCTTCCAACCAATTTCCTTGAGTGCATTTGCAACTTGGATCTGAGTGGTTTGGCACAGGTCTTGCCCAAATAAACGGCCGGTAATCCATAATAGGTGCACAAGGATGGGGAGTTGGTCCCCCTTCTTTGTGCTTGTTCCAATATCAGGGCTATTGTGGCATATTGGATTGAGCCATGGCATAGGCAACTAATCCTTTCTGAGCAACCACAGACCATTTGCGTTCAGCCTCAACCCAACGCTGTGCATTAGTGCCGAGTGTAGAACGTAATTCAGCATCTATGACTAGTTGGTTTATCTTGCTCGCCAAATCATCAATATCATCAACTGAATACAATAATCCAGTCTTACCATCATCGACAATTTCAGCCAGTGCCGGTAAATCGCTACAAATTACCGCGCGCCCAGCCATCATTGCCTCAAACGGTTTGAGAGGGGTGACCAAAGAAGTCACTCGAGTTTTCGGCCGACTGACTACGAAAATATCGATCAAATCGTAAAATGGCATGACTTGAGCATGAGGTACTGGACCGGCAATTACCGACTTGTCGGCGATATCCAAGGTCTTGCAGTGTTGCATTAACTCGGTTTGACCACTAGAGGATGTTAGAGCGAAGAATCGTACATCGAGGCCCTGCTTAGATAGAATGGCTACCGCTTCAGCGGTTTGGTCTACTCCTTCGATTGAACGCAAACTGCCGATGTATCCAACAACTACTGTGTCGTTGCCCAATGCAAGGCTTTCTTTGACTTCTGATATGGTTGAGGATTCTACTGCATCGGAATGTAAATTTGGGTTTACCGCATTAGGAACTATAGTAATCTTGGCGGAATCGACACCGCGTGAAATCGCCTCTTGGCGGAGTGTTTCACTAATGCAAATAACCGCATCAGCACGACGCAACAATTTGGTTTCGATTCTCCTAAAACGGCGATATGAAGGACCCCACGATTTCCATCGTCCGCTACCGACAGCGGTCTCTTCCCACATCCCCCGCATTTCGTAAACAAAGGGTATTCCTAATTTGCGTGCCGCCCAAAGTGCTGGAATCCCAACTCGATAGGGAGTATGGGCATGAACAAATTCGGCTTTAGTCTGCTCAGCAACTTCGAGAATACGTTGACGAAACATGCGAAACATGATTTTTTCTTCGACCCAAGTAACACCAGTGTTTAGGAAGCGCAATAATTGACCTATCTTACTTCTTAAAAAACCAAAGCCAAACAAGAATTGCTTCTTACTTGGGCCACTTATACTATCTCCGCTAGCACTTGCTTGCAAGTTGACATAACGAATCTTCCGTTTTCCTCGCCAAGCTAAAAACATTGAACTGATTCCACGCCGTTCAGGGTTGTGGAAAGGGTGAATTGTCCGATAATAATCAATTTGAGCAAGTGTATAATTCTCAGCCATTGCCGTATTCTCGGGATACCAGGGGGAGGTTAGGCCGACAGGCTCTACTTTCCCCGTGGCTAATTGGGCAACAAGCAATGAATGGGTACGGATTGCATAGCCATTGGTATCGGGTGGTCCATTGGCAAGGAGGTGGAGAACCCGAATATTACCCGCTCCTGTTCATTGAATCTGTGTTTCAATAATATCGGCAATACGCCCTGCGGTATTACCATCCCAAAGGTCGGGAATTCGTCCGGTCTTGCCACCATTTTGGAATATCTCATCAGCGGCAGAAATAATTGCCCCTGTATCGTTTCCTACGACCACATTGGTTCCTTCTGTAACCGTAATTGGGCGCTCAGTATTGTGCCGCAAAGTGATGCACGGAATACCCAATGCTGTTGTCTCCTCTTGAATCCCCCCAGAGTCAGATAATACCATCTTTGCTCCCGCAGTTAAGGCGACGAAATCAAGGTAGCCTATCGGTTCGGTAATGACAATATTTGGAATCCCTTCAAGTCGTTCGAACAAAGAAAATTTCTCAGCCTGTTTTCGGGTACGGGGATGGATTGGGAATACGAGTGGGAGTTGAGCGCCTATATGCTCCAAGCCAGCGATTATTGAAGTGAAAGAATCTTCATCATCGACATTAGAAGGTCGATGCAGGGTTAGAACCCCATACTCCTTGCCATCTAATCCAAGATCTACATGAATTGATGAATCCTTGGACTTCTCAAGATTATTGAATAAACTATCAATCATAATATTGCCGACACGGATGATGCGCTCTTCAGCTACTCCTTCATTGCGTAAATTTTCATCACCGTCAGCAGAAGGAGTGAGCAAGAAATCACAGATACTGTCGGTCAATAACCGGTTTATCTCTTCGGGCATCTGCCTATCAAAAGAACGTAAACCTGCTTCGACATGAGCACAGGGGATCCACAATTTTGCACACACTATTGAGCAAGCTACAGTCGAGTTCACATCACCGACGACCACGACCATGCTCGGCTCATTCTCCATGCAGACCTGCTCAAAATCGACCATCACCTTGGCAGTTTGAACGGCGTGTGAACCACTACCAATTCCCAAGTAAATATCAGGCTGAGGCATGCCGAGGTCATCAAAGAATACCTTCGACATATTCTCGTCATAGTGTTGGCCAGTATGCAAGAGTATTTGCGGAATACCTCGCTTAGCCAATTCGGCGTGAAGGGGGGCGATTTTCATGAAGTTTGGTCTGGCGCCGACCACCAATATGACGGGCTTTATCATTTCACTCACCAATATTTTCGGCGATCAGAACATCAATTATTCGCGAAACTGCATCCCCATCTCCATATGGATTATGCGCTTCACTCATCTTTGAGTAATTCTCATCATCAGTAAGTAGGTCGTTCACTGACTCCACGATTAATTCTACATCTGTACCAACCAATTTCACTGTTCCGGCATCTAAAGCTTCAGGACGTTCTGTAGTACCTCTCATCACTAAAACAGGCTTACCCAATGATGGTGCTTCTTCTTGGATTCCACCAGAGTCAGTAAGAATGAGGTGCGAATTCATCATTAAAAATACAAACTCAACATACCCCTGTGGCTCTATTAAGTGAATATTGTTGCTTGACGACAGCATCTTGTTGACCGGCTCTCTCACACGTGGATTTAGGTGAACTGGATAAAGGAAATCAACGTTGGGATGATTAATTGAAAGATTGAGTATTGAGTCACATATACGTTGGAATCCGTCACCAAAGTTTTCTCTTCTATGTCCTGTGATTAATACCATTCTTCTATTTGGAGATAGCATTGGGAAAGAATTTTCCAAACTACTCTTTAACTCTGTATTGGACGTAATCATTTCTTTTACCAACAATAATGCATCAATTACAGTATTTCCAGTAACAAATATTGATGATTCTTCAACCCCTTCTTTCAACAAGTTCCTCTTAGCTTCAGGGGTCGGTGCGAAATGATATTTTGTAATGCAAGAAACCAATTTCCTATTAGCTTCTTCAGGCCAAGGTGAAAGAATATTTCCAGTCCGAAGTCCCGCTTCTACGTGGCCTATTCTTACTTGGTGATAAAAACCTGATAGTGCTGCGGAAAACGTTGTTGATGTGTCTCCATGAACAAGTATGATGTCCGGTTTGAAATCCGCAATAACAGGTTGCATACCCACCACTATTCTTGATGCAATATCCGAAAGTGACTGTCCGCTTTTCATAATCTTCAAATCATAATTAGGTTTTAACTCAAACAGTTCAAGCACTTGGTCCAACATTTCTCGATGCTGTCCAGTCACACACAACCTACTTTCTATTGATGGCACTTTAGCCAGTTCTTTGACCAATGGTGACATCTTTATCGCTTCAGGTCTTGTTCCAAATACAGTAAGAACTCTCATCAATTTTCACCACCAATTATCAAGTCAATTTCCTTTTGGATTATTATTTTTGACCCGGACTGGCTACGAACTCGTTTAGCCGCCGCTTGAGAAAGGTCGCAAAACAAATCTGGGTTTTTGTACAATTCCTCAACCCCTTTTGCGATGCCTTTCCAATCTTCACCCGAAACCAATATCCCAGAATTACTATCGACAAATTCGGGGATTGCAGTAACTTCAGTCGTTACTGGTACCAGTCCTGACGACATCGCTTCATCTCGAGAAACACCTTGAGAATCCATGCGCGTTGGAGTTAGGAAAACTCCGTATTCCTTGTGCAATTCCGATATTTCTGTATGCGAAAGAAATTTTCGCATCAATGTGACGTTTTCAAATTTCTTCAATGGCTCCAATACCTCATCAAACAACTTTCCATCCCCAATAATCAAGAAATCTAACTCCTCAAAAAACTTCTTTTTTGAAAGGCGGTTGATTGCCTTTGCAGTTAAATCATTTGCATATTTTCGCGAAGCAAAGGGGCGGATAGATAGGATCTTTGTTCGTTGTTCCTTCGTTTTCTCAACGTAATTAAATACAGATGTGTTGATTGGATTGTGGATTATTTGGTAATTCTCAGCTTCGATGTTGACCCCGGTATCTTCCATCACTTCATTCGCAAAGTATTCGGACACAAATACCAACCTCATATTTTTTGGTAAATTTGAGAGCAAGGGAATCCAAAAATCCATTCGCTTCTTACTCTGAGACTTAGCATTTTTCAATTCTTTCTCGGTTGTGTAATTGAAAGTCCTTCTATGCCAAGGTTGAATCTCAGAACCATGGATCCATACGATAATCTCGAGTTTTTCCTTGTACTTGCCCAATATTTTCCACATCTCTTCATCCAAGAAATGAACTAGAACTTTCGAATGTGTTGATTGACTTAAAATATTATCAAGTGCTTTGTCCGAACCCGTCATGACTTGAACTCCTTCGTATTCTCTAAATTCAAGCTTACTGCCCGTTTCAATAACAAACATATCTACATCTACATTCATTTTTTGATATTCGTTCAATCTGCTATGTAGAAACCCATTGCGATACCTTTCATTATATGAAGGATAATTATTGCTAACTACTAACACTTTATGAGATGTGATAATATGCTGTGGTGTTAAGTTATGATGGTATAAGTCTAAACTATTGATTTCAGATATACCTTGTTGATATATTCTCAATCCGAGCCTTATCTCGGTTGTGTTTTTTGGTAATTGGATTGAAATATTTGAGTTGGCTAATGAAAGGTCACTCCCTATTTTCTTACCTTTTTTATCATAGAATATTACCGCCAGCATTATCCTCAATCCTGGAGTAGAATCAAAGAATAATTTCCCTTTTCCATCGACGAATCCCAAGTCGGATGGGAGCATGTTGTCTGGCCAATAAACGTATGTGTGTTCTCCCTGTTTAAGAGTGGACTCAATTAGGGCTTTACCATTTGAAAACGAAATCTCAACGCCCTTATTGTGAGAATCACAAATCTCTTGAAAGATTTCAGCCGATGAAAAATAATCACCGTCGAGTGATTTTTCGTCTGGCGCTATTACTTCAGACATTTCTTGAAATTTAACGTAATCTACGCCAGTCATGATACTGTCATCATCATCCACAATTTGAAGCGAGTCTAGACCAAATCCGTTTTCACAATAGCTGAATTCATCAATTGAATATCCGTTGAATCTAATTGATTCATTTTTACTCCACTTCTTCAAACTGGGGATTACGGGTTTGTTCATTATCATCGATTTGGGAAATAACGAGCACCAAGGAAAAACAATATCGCAATCAGAATAAGGCGAACTGTGCTCATTCAATTCCACATTCCCTTCAGCATTTATTCTATAATGGTAATTCTTTGTTATCGCCCTATTTTCAACATAAGATGTTGCATGAACTAAATCGGTTAAGTAATTTTTCCCGTAGTAAGAATTGTGATGAAAATAAGACAAATAATCTGAACTTGACATTAATTCTTCAAAGAAATGCGCATTAAGATTACTGCTTTGGACAATGTCAATATTTGAATACTCGAACGTGCCTTTCACTTCTTTTGTGATAATTATTCCCTGAATCTGAGGATAGTTTTGATGAGTAATAGATTCAACAACTTTGTCGATTTCAGAAATAGACTCAACGATTGAAACCACTAGAACTTTAGGGCCGTGGTTCGCCAATGGCTCAGAGGACATTTTTGAAACGATGTATGAAAATCTATGTGAATAAGTATGCTGAGAAAATACATTTCTAATACCTGCTAATTTGAGTTTTCGCAGATAAAATGAATCCTTGCCTTCATACCTAGACAAGATTTGTTTACCTGAGTCAGAATTGAAAGTGATGTCCCCAAAGAAAAGTTGCATGCCGCGAGAATAATTGCTAAACACAATCGTATTTGAGGCAATCAATTCAAATGCCCTACGAGCAAACATTGACTGAGAATGTTTTATCGTATTGAGGTTTAAACCGATTTCATAGCCCTTATATGCAAGATTAATGTCATCAAATTGCAGAGTTCCGATAATATTCTTTGCAAATGATTTGGGGAATTTATAATCCGGATTGACATCTAAGTAATTACGGTCATAAATGTCAATATTAATGGTGCCATTTAGTTCATCCATAATATCGGAAAGATTTTGATTCCTCTCTGTGTATTTTTTATAATATGCTCCTGCAAAGCACATTCCATCAATTCGATCATACTCTTCCCTAGGGTTGTGAGATTTTGGTTGGAATGCAAAAGGTAACAAGTAGACCCGTTCGTGCTCAAGTGCCCTTTTATAGCGTTGAATACAATCAACATCGGTAGTGAAAACGTAATTGAACAGTTTTGCGACATTTAGAAATGACTTGAAATGAACTGGGTCTTCCTTGTTCCAAAATACTGTAGGTACTGATTTTTCGTCACACCACTTTAGAATTTCAATGACTGCAATATCTGCATGTCCAACTTTACTCCCCCACAAATCATCTTTCCCGCGCCACGCTGATTCGACAAAAACAAAATCCGGAGAATAATTTTCCAACTCGCTAGAATAATTGGCAACCGATAATTGTAAAAAATTAGCTTCATGTCTAAAAGAACTATACGAAAAGTCGTCGAGAATACAAGCGATTTTGAGGTCGCTTAATTTCCTATTCCCAAGCGAAAATTTTGGTGGGATTTTCGACGTAGTAAAACTTATTGAGGCGACTGATTCTGCCAAACGAGCTTTTTTCATCGGACGCTTTTTCTGAGTCGGTTTTTGTTTTAATAATATTTGAGAATTTACTTTTACTTTCCACGGCGAAGAACCGGTCATTGCCAACAACCGAGGCACCTCTTCAATCTGTTGACAATTCATCAAGTGATTAACTAATGTACGAATTGCACGTGAGTCGGGCATTTGATCAATCCTTGAGAGACCGAACTTTACTGCTTTATTAGAATCAACAGCATAAATAGCCCTTAACCCAGCAACAAAAAAGTTACTTGCATCTTTTCGCTTATTCCTTTCAATCAGATAATCTATTGATTTATACAAATTGCCAATTTGACGTTCTTCACATTCACCAATTTTCTTTTTTATTCCATCTTCAATTAACGGAATTTGAACGGGCCGCTTCATCGCCAATAATACTTGTTTACGAAATGGTAACATTGCAGGGGGGTGATGTCGTAGGACACCTACCTTCGCAAGCACGTGTTTTACTTTATTTTTCAACAAATCCCACCTGAAATCAAGATCTCCCTGTCTTTTCTTCGGATAAATCTCTATACCTCAATAATACTTCCTCTATATCTTCTGATACGATGTCGATCTTTCCATTTGAGAAGCAAGCAACTCTGTCACATAAATCCTTAAGTGTTGATTCGCTATGTGATACAAGTACTACTGTGGTTTCGCCGTTGACCATATTTATAATTCTACGCTTTGATTTGTCCCTAAATGCCGAGTCCCCTACTGCCAACACTTCATCAATTAGCAATATTTCTGGCTCAAGATGGGAGGCTATCGAAAACGCAAGTCGGGCTTTCATTCCCGAGGAATATGTACGAAGAGGCCTTTCGATAAACTCCCCAATTCCCGAGAAGGCGATAATTGATTCCTCAAGTGCATTTATTTCCTCTTGTAATAATCCATAAATGCTAGCACTGAGATTGATATTTTCTCTTCCGTTTAAATCCCTTTGAAATCCTGCGCCAAGTCCGGCCAATAATACGATCCTGCCATCGATTCTAATTGTGCCTTGATCTGGAGCATAAATACCAGCCATCACCCTTAAGATTGTGCTTTTTCCTGCACCATTTGGACCGATAATCCCAAAGACTTCACCTTTTCTTACTGTCAATGAAATGTCATCAAGTGCACGAAAAAATTTCTGCTTTTTCTTTCTATTTCTGCCAGTCAACAATTCTTTAAGAAAAGCTGGGCCAGATTTATTGAGGGGGAAATCAAGGACTATTCCCCCCAATGTTATTGCTGGTTCATTACTCATAGGAACTTCACCGCCCTTCGTTCATACTTCACGAAAACCATTGATCCTAGCATAAAGATGAGTACTGAAATAATAACTGAACGAATAATTGCTACTGAATCCAGCACTCCTAAGTCACCAAGTACCCCTGCCCTTGCCATTTCAATGTAAACTGCTATGGGATTGAAGAAATACATTTGCAAATGCTCTGGAGGAATTATTTCTGCTCCAAAGAATACACCAGAAAGGAAAAATGCGGCCCGTAGCATTAAGTCAATAACCTGTTTCAAATCCCTTATCCTTACTTGAACAACGCTTGCCATCATTCCTATGCCTTGACCCAATAAGATACCACAAACCATAGCTAATGGAAGTAAAAACATGTACCAAGTTGGGGCAATAGATTCGTAAATCATATACGGAACAATTATCATCATGCTTAGACATAGATTGATTAATCTAAAACCAGCGATAGAAGTTGGGAAAATTTCTCTCGGAAAATAGACCTGTTGAATCAATGATGAGTTTTGAATTAAGCATGTAGTGCAATTGCTTAGAGTTCTGGAGAATGAATTGTATATCAGTATTCCAATCATGATTTTTAATGGTAGCATCGTATTGGATGAGCCGCGTAATATCACGAATACCAAGAAGAATATTGCTGTTAGGGCTAGGGGCTCAAGTAGTGACCAAAAATAACCCAAAAAATGTCCGTGATAATTGATTTTGAAATCTCTGCGAATGAAATTTTTCAATAAGTTTCGGTTCTTTTTGAGATTGGAAATCATGTGAAATGGTCCAAGCAAAAAATGCGGTGTGCTTGAAAGCTCCAATGCCTCACTACTTGATTCCACGAACTGGTGTGCGAGGGCTTAGTTCTTCAATACTACCGCTTTCGGAAATCAAATT
>CAZPME010000004.1:0-114413 GCA_964587885.1 uncultured Candidatus Poseidoniales archaeon | reverse complement strand
AAAGATTTTGATATGCAGTTGGGACATGGTTCAATTGAACTAGAAACCATACACACCAAAGGTTGGTGGAGTGCTGTTTTGTGGCGCGTTGATGATACAAGTTATCTTTCGCCTGATGAATATTATTCAAATCACACTGGCAAAGTAACGGGAGATTTATTGATTCTTGGACCAAATGAATCATTTACAGTTGGAGATTCCAATCTATCGATAAAATGGATTGAAGTGACAAACGTGCGGCCCCATCAGCATGTAATGAGAGTTCTTGCTGGCGAAAACGGATTTATGACAAATGGTTCCATAGATGGAGGAGTTGATTCATTATTCAATCCATATGAACAACTAATCTCCCCCCCAGATAAACACATCTATGCATGGATAGAATCATATCAATGAATTGTCTAATCATATCTAGTTCTTATTGATTAGAATAGTATTGTTGCAGGTAGTTAGAAGATTCATGCGAAATGACCTCCAATGAAGTTTCATGGATTTGTTGGAGTTTTTCAGAATGTATCGGTTGCTTGGATAGGATGGAGAAGTTCCAAAAACGATATTGAATGAGGGCCGAATTCAAACAGATTCTATTGGCTAGGCTTTGGTCTTCAGTTCTTAATACGTCATCAATTATCCAAATCGAATTATCAGGGAATTTTTCCAGAATATTTAGTAATCCTAAACGACCAATCGCAGATGGTGGGCCATCGACAAGGATGAGATCGATTTTTTCTGGTAAAGATGTGGATACTACTTCGGCATCATACCAGTGTGTTTTGCCATTTTTATCTCCATTAGCGATGGGCTTTAATGGCGCGTAAATATAATTTACATCGGGATATAATCCAACAAACCGGTCATCGTGCTCCACCGAAAATATTGTTCTTATTTTGGCAATTTCGTTACTACCATAACCACTACCAAATTCCAAAATTATTGAGTTCTGATCGGTGAGCAACTCGACCGCAGCCAATACCCCATCGCAATATGACCAATGGGTTCGCTTTTCTACCGATTCGCTATGAATTGTTCCATTCGCTTCACGTACAAAAAAGATTATTCGAACAATATGGACGATTTCATCACCAAATTCATAGGTTGCAAAATTATTAGTCGAGTACCATTTGGTCTCTTTTCGCTCTCCATTGATGTCGAAATAAAAGGCAAACTCACAATCTTCCAATTCGGTTTCTATTGAGCAATGCACCGATGAATCCGTTATTTCACAGGTAGTCCTCATCCTCGGTACACTAGACATCAACAACCCCAACAATACGGCAACTACTTCCTCATATTTTAGATTAAAACATAAAATGCTAAGAAAAACTAATTCAATAAATCCTTCACGGCCGTCCTACAGCATGTGTTTGCCATCCTAATTCAGACAACTTTTCGAGGTCGAGTACACGGCGACCGTCATAGATAATTGGGTTGCGCATTCGTCCAGCCAAGTCAGCCCAATCTAGTTCAATGGAAGAACGGTGAGCGGTGACCAATATTGCGATATCAAAACCTTCAGCGGACTCAATGGAATCTACTACTTCTATCCCTTCAGGGTAATGCTCAGGCCCGATATGAGGGTCGAATGCAGCCACGCTCAAATCCTTATCTTGTAATGCCTTAGATAGAGGCTCAGCCGGCGTTTCTCTCGGATCTCCAACCTCGGGTTTGTACGACCAACCGAGTAGCAATACCCGACCTTCTCCAGCAGGTATTCCCGCTTTGTAAATTAGTTCAAAAATCACTTCAGCCACATGGTTAGGCATCGAACGGTTCACCGCCCGACCTGCAGTGATTAACTCGGCTGGTACTCCGACTTGACGAGCTCGTTGAATCATGTAATATGGGTCAACTGGAATACAATGCCCACCTACCCCTACACCTGGGGTGTAGCGATGGAAATTCCATTTCGTGGCTGCCGCAGAAAGCACATCCTCAACATCTACACCTATTTCAGGAAAGATACGAGCCAGTTCATTGACAAGTGCGATGTTGACATCGCGCTGAACATTTTCAATCAGTTTAGACGCCTCAGCCACCTCGATTTTTCCGACATAACGAACATCTTCACTTGTAAGTTTAGCATAGAATTGGACCAAATCTGCACCGACCGCTTCATCAGCACAACCGATGACTCGGGCGACTTGGCGAACACCCCGTGCCGCATCACCTGGGTTGAAACGCTCAGGGCAGTAGGCGATGGTTACATCGATGCCAACTTCTAAGCCAAGTTCTTCAATGAGTGGCAACCAAGTCTCTGCTGTAACACCAGGGTAGACTGTCGATTCAAGAACTACAATCGTGTTTGAACCGCGTTCGATTGATTCAAACACGGCCCGACCAGCATTCACGACATAGGAGAGGTCGGGCTTGAGGTCATGAGTAACCGGAGTTGGAACTGTGACTAGAACTACATGGGATTGCGAGACCGCTTGCGCGGTATCTGTAGTAATATTCCAATTTGGATTAGCAATATCAGGTATTATGTCATCAAGGTCCGGGTCACCAGTTGGATTTTCTCCACGGGTTAAGCACTCGATTGTGCGCTCAGAAATATCAACTCCCCACACTTTGAAGCCGGCGTCAAGAAAGCCAATTGCGGTCGGTAAACCCACATAACCCAAACCAATGATTGCTACCGACAACTCGCTAGAAGCGATACGTCCGGCTAGAGAGGACTCACTCGACATGGCGATGGCTCAAACAGGGTGTTAATCAAACCCTCGCTACGAAAAATGCTGAATGAAACTCATTCGGTGGCTTGACGCCCAGCATCAAACATTTCCTTGAGCGAACCATCTTGGAACATTTCCAAGGCAATATCGGAGCCGCCGATTAATTCGCCATGTACGTAAATTTGTGGCATGGTTGGAAAGTCAGACCACTGACAAATCATTGGGATTGCCCGTGCGTCGGTGAGCACATTTACGCTAGCAAAGGGCTCACCAAAAGCCTGCATCACCTGTGCTGCACGGTTAGAAAAACCACACTGCGCCTCACTAGGAGTGCCTTTCATGAACAACACTAAGGGGTTGCCATTAACTATCTCTTGCAATTCGTCGGGGGTCCATTCCATTCAATCATCTCCATCTAGTCCTCTCGGTTCTGGCGTTTCAATATACTCTTGAGATGAATACCCTGACCTCCCCCGTGGGGGTTGAATACTGAATCACCCGTAACCTCTGCTTGAGTGGGAGTCATGGCTTTGATATCAATAGCATGAATACTATGGGGGATATGAGGCTTGAAGTGGTTGAGGATTATTTTTTGTCGCTGAAGAGGTCGCATTCCCTCAAATGTAGGTGAGACAACACGTACGTGGAAGTGGTCTCTGGTGCCGGTTAAATCGGTGACCTCAACCTTGCAATCAGGCAGGACAATTTTGACCTCGGATTCAATCCACTCAGTACTCGGCATATGCTCCCTCGGACAAGGTGAGTAGTGGGTGGGCTTTCAACCATTGGCTGGCTGGCTACTGCATGAGCGAGGCTGTACCACGGCGCCCAGAACTAGTTCGGGATTCCTCGTGGTTGGCTTCTTCGGATGTTTTGGCCATCTTGCTCGGACTAGTAGGTCAGGCTTTTTTGGCCAAATCACTCTTGCGTAGCGACTTCGGATTGATGGTCGTCGTCATCGATGCCTTTGTGGTGATGTTCCTACTCGTCGATGCTGGATTACCGACTATCATTACTCGTGATGTACCGCGTGCCCCAAGCCAATGCCGTTCATTGGTAATGCAAACCTTTCGCATTCAAGCAATTCTCGCAGCCATTATGGCTCCCATCGGTTTCATCATCGCCTTGAAATTGTGGCCGGACGCAAGCCTATTACTGCTCGGTGCAAGCGGTGGTATTGCTATCCTGCACGTCTTTACCTATGCTCCGCGCTCAGCCTTACGCGCCTTGGGCGAAGCACGCAAAGAAGCGATTGTGAAATTGGTAGAACGGGTATCGGTTACCTTTGGCTATGGCTTTCTAACCTTTCGAGACGATGGCGATCCAGCCCACTATGCAATGGTGTTCTTTCTAGGAGTCGCAGCAAGTTTACTCTATGCGCTAATTGCTGTTACTAGATTATGGTCTGCTTCAGGAGAGCAATCAAAAACTAAAGAAAAAGAGAATATATTGCTCCCAAACAAAGCCCTATTACTCTCGGCTCTGCCTTTTGCAATAACTTTGGGAGTCATCCCACTAATTGGCCGGCTTGAGAAATTGTTGCTATCTTGGTATCATTCAACCGAAGAGGTGGCCGTATTCCATGTCGCATTTTTGGCCTACATGGCTGGATTGACCTTGCCGCAAGCAATTCGAGCAGCGATGTTACCGATTCTTGGTGAATTGCGCGGAAATAAAATCGCCACCATTGCTGAAATTCGCAAAGCCCGCCGCATTATCTTATGGCTGATTCCTATCGGTTTAGTAGGTGGTGCAATTGTGGTTAATTTGTTGATGCTGCTGGCTTTTGGCGATTATATCAAAGAATCATTTCCACTCTTTCTTATCCTACTCATTGGGTGGGTTTTCACTATGCTCAGTGCGCCAAATTATGTCGCCGTACAGGCTGGCGAGCGACCGTGGAATTTCACTCTGATGTTATTCATCGGTGTTGGCCTTGCTGCAGTTAGTGCGGTAATTTTGATCCCGACCTATGGAGTGCTGGGGGCAGCAATTTCCAGTGTCTGTGGGGCGATCACATTAGCGATTACTGCACTATTCTTTTCTGGTGAATTCTCATCCTATAGCGGGACAAATTTTACTGAATCTGAGTGAATAGTTGTGTCAACGAACGCTCTACTGCTGGGCTAGTGAATTTTTCTGGTAATTCAAAATCAGTCATGGGTTGACTGAGGGTTGCTTCAATCGCATCTGCGATGGAAGTCGGGCTTTCATCTTCCGCAATGCTATGCTTAGGCAACCATGTTGCTAGGTCGCCAACATCGACACCGACTACTGGACATCCACAGGAAATCGCTTCACGAGCGACCAACGGTCCTGCCTCACGCTCGCTAGTGATAAGGGTCAAATCACAACTTACCATACGATCAAAAACCATTTGACGTGGCACATTCGCCAATCCACCCATACTTACATTCCAGCCGCGGGTTTCCAATTCGGCCAATGCTCTCAAGGCCAACAGATGACGCTTTTCTGGCCGGCGTGGATTGGCGGGAAACAAGACCTCAAGATGGCCGCGGCGCCAATTTCCACGATATTTGCGTAAAGGTTGGCGCCAATCCTTCCCAACTGCAGAATGGCATGGGATGAAGGTGCATTCGATTGTGCCACCATTACTTCCAGCACTCTCCGAACTTTCGGAGCCGATATCCTTGGCAACTTCAACCAGCCTCTCACTAACCGCGATTAACCGGTTAGCATCACTGGCTAACTCACTGATATGAGACTTACAACGACCATTAAGGCCGACATCGAAATCCCATCCGTGCACTGTAGCAATCCACGGACAATCCCAGCGATTGGCTAACCGACTTGCCAACTCACCCACCGGCCAAATTGTATGGCAAGAAATCACTTCAGGGCGCCACTGATCAAGCCAACGCTCAACTTTACCGACAAGACGAAGAATAGAACGGCGAGTCCACCACATGAGATTGTTATCGGGAAATTTGGAATATTTCGGATGGTAGATATGCCCCTCATCCTCGGTTGTGTACTTCGGGGCGCGTGCCACTCCACTCAAAGTTGAACGGCGCAATTCATGCATACGCAACATGCGTGGAAGCGGATTTAACACCCTAACCTCGTGACCCATTTTACGCAATAAGTCCACTCTATCGGCAATGAAAATCCCTCGTGCCGGATTATCAGGGATTGGATAGAGTGAGGTAATGAGGAGGATTTTCATCCTAAACTCACCCAAGTGCGGCGTGGATTTCAGTGAGGTTCTCAGCGATACTCGCTTTATCGTTAATCAGACCTGAACCGACCACGGCAACCTCGACCCCCCATTCTTTGACCATGGCAATATTGTGGGCTTTAATCCCGCCATCAATCATTATCTTAGTCGCGCGACCACCTGTAGATTTTTGCTCATCGATGGCGGCTCGCAAAGCGCGAATCTTACTCTCAACTTCAGGCATGAATGATTGGCCACCCTTACCTGGTACAACCGACATTACCAATACTAAATCAAGGTAGGACAGATGAGGAATTACCTCCTCTACCGGAGTCGCTGGATTGAATACCATTCCCGCCTGAATACCATATTCATGCATCGCATTAGCCAAAGCCGCGAAATCATCTACCGCTTCAATGTGGGCAATAACCAAATCCACCCCAGCATCGGCATATTGTTGCCATGTTTGCTCAGCATTTGTAATCATTAAGTGGCAATCGAGGAAGACCTCCTTACCAATCCGATTACGGATTGACCGAATTACTGCGGGACCAAAGGTGATGGTCTTGTTAACAACCCAATTACCGTCCATGATATCCAAATGAATCCATGATATGCCAGCCGCTGTTGACTCTTCCATCACTTCTCCTAGGCGAGTGAAATCAGCGGTCAAAATACTCGGCGCTATCTCCATTGGGTGGCCTCAATCACTCTTGCCCACCATTCGCCCATAGTGGTTTTGTATCGGAAGTGTCGAAACAAAGGTCAATAAATGGTCGGTCTGCCGGAGGATTGAGCAACATGTCTAGTCCAGTAGAAGTAACCGATGCCGAGTTTGATTCCGTGATAGCCGATAACGAGTGGGTGCTGGTCGATTTTTGGGCGCCGTGGTGCGGCCCATGCAAGGCTCTCGCCCCTTCTCTATCCAGTATCGCTAAGGAACGTGACTCATTGGTTGTAGCCAAAGTCAACACCGATACTGACTCAATGAATGCCGCAAAAAATGGTGTGCGCGGTATTCCGGCCCTATTCCTTTTCCATAACGGCAAAGTCGTCGACCAGCGAACCGGTATGGCACCAAAACCGACATTGGATGCATGGCTAGATTCGGCCATGGGTACAGATTTCTAGGGGTTTGTAGCCCTCTAAATCAACTGAGCATTTGTCTAAACTGAGATAAGCGTTGATTGAATAGTTCTTCTGTCATTGAGTGCAAACCTTCGATACCAAATGATTCGAGAGTAAAACTTGCACTTACCGTTGCAGCAAGTAACGCCTGACGTAATTCATCTCGACTTAAGGAGCCGGAACCTGAAGCCAAGTTTCAATGAAATTGAAGAGGAAAAACTAGCAAGGTTTTGATAAGTATTTGCCGATTCGGCGGGTCTATGAGGAAAAACCACTTGTTTACCTCCGAATCCGTTGCTGCTGGGCATCCTGACAAGGTTTGCGATAACATTTCAGATGCAATTCTAGATGCTTGTCTATCCCTAGACCCTCGTGCGCGGGTTGCGGTTGAGACATTTGTTAAAGGAATGGATGACGGTTCTCATATCGTCATCGGAGGTGAAATTACTATTCATGGTGGACACACTATTGACTACGAGGCAATAGCCCGCGAAACTGCCAGCGAAATCGGCTATACAAATCATGATTTTGGAATGTCCGCAAACGATAGCGAAAGTTGTAAAGTTCAAGTTTTGATCAGTACACAATCAGGAGATATTTCACAAGGAGTTACCGAAGGAGAAGGAATGTTTGCATCTCAAGGGGCTGGCGACCAAGGTCTGATGTTTGGTTATGCAACAGATGAAAGTGAATCATGGGATGAGTTGATTGGGTTTTACATGCCCCTGCCAATATTACTCAGTCAAAGATTGACCATGGCTCTAAGCGATGCAGGTTTGAATGGAACCCTAGAATGGGCAAGACCTGATGCTAAGGCCCAAGTAACAATTGAATATTCTGAAGAAGGAAAACCTATCCGTTGTGATACTGTTGTTGTTGCGATTCAACACGATGACTTACGCGATATGTTTGATGGTGATGAATCTAAAGAGCAACAATACATCCAGAGCCAAGTTGTCGAACACATCATCAACAAGGTCATTCCATCTCAATTAATAGATGAACAAACAAATGTAATTGTAAATGGTACAGGGCGCTTTGAAAAAGGTGGACCTCATGCAGATGCTGGCCTAACTGGTCGTAAGATTATCGTTGACACTTACGGTGGCATGGGACGTCACGGTGGTGGCTCATTCAGCGGCAAGGATCCAAGTAAAGTAGACAGGTCAGCAGCCTATGCATCGCGTTGGGCTGCAAAGCACATTATCGCTGCAGGACTTGCACAGAAATGCGAAATTCAACTTGCATATGCAATTGGAGTTGCAGAACCCGTCAGCATCAGAGTGGAGTCATTTGGCACAGGAACTATTCCAGATTCCGAAATTTCAGAGCGCTTGGGCAAAGCATTCGATTTCCGCCCAGCAGCAATTATTTCAGAACTCGGACTGCTCAAACCAATCTTTAAGAGAACCGCTGCTGGCGGACACTTTGGTAGAGTTCCAGAGGATGATGGTGGATTCAGCTGGGAATCTATTGACCAAGCAAAAATTGCTATTCTGCAAAACCAATGAGGATTGAATCAATGTTGATGGATGAGATTAATTTGCAGATAGAAGATTACCAAGTAGCTGATATCAGTCTTGCAGACTGGGGTCGTAAAGAAATTGACATCGCAGAGCATGAAATGCCTGGTTTAATGGCAGTTCGTGCAAAATATTCGCCGGAGAAGCCTTTGGCTGGAGTGCGTGTAACCGGCTCACTGCATATGACAGTTCAAACCGCAGTGCTTATTGAGACTCTAGTTGAACTAGGCGCAACAGTACGTTGGGCAAGTTGCAATATTTACTCTACACAAGACCATGCTGCAGCCGCAATCGCAGTAACTGGAGTTCCAGTATTCGCTTGGAAGGGAGAAACGTTGGAAGAATACTGGGATTGTACATTCAAAGCACTTGACCATGGAAATGGACTTGGCCCTCAACTAATCGTAGATGATGGTGGGGATGCAACACTTCTTCTTCACCGTGGTTATGAATTAGAAAATGGTTCTAATTGGGTTGACGAACCAACCTCCAACCATGAAGAACAAGTTATCAAGAATTTACTCAAGAGAATTCATTCCGAAATGCCCTCCTATTGGAAGTCAGTTGTAGAAGAGTGCAAGGGAGTTTCTGAAGAAACAACAACTGGTGTTCACAGACTGTACCAATGGGTTAAATCAGGATCTTTGCTTTTCCCAGCAATCAATGTCAATGATTCGGTTACGAAATCAAAGTTCGACAATCTATATGGCTGCCGTGAATCACTTATCGATGGAATAAAGCGCGCTACTGACGTTATGATTGCAGGTAAAACTGCCGTTGTTTGTGGCTATGGAGATGTCGGCAAAGGCTCGGCACAGGCATTGAAGGCAATGGGGGCAAAAGTCATCGTAACTGAAATTGATCCAATCTGTGCTCTTCAAGCAGCAATGGAAGGTTTCCAAGTTCAGATAGTCGAAGATACATTAGGAATTGCAGACATCTATGTTACTACCACTGGGAACAAAGATGTCATCACTCTTTCGCATATGGAGGCGATGAAGGACCAAGCAATTGTTTGCAACATTGGCCATTTTGACAATGAAATTCAGGTCGATGCTTTAGAAGCACGAGAAGATGTTGATTGTCTAAATATCAAACCTCAAGTCGACAAGTTCACTTTCCCTTCTGGAAATTGTATCTTCCTCTTGGCCTCAGGTCGCTTGGTTAACCTTGGTTGTGCAACTGGGCATCCAAGTTTTGTCATGTCCAATAGTTTCACCAACCAAACTTTGGCCCAGATGGATCTTTGGAAGAACAAAGAAACTTACGAGAATGATGTTTACATATTACCAAAGCATCTTGATGAAGAGGTTGCAAGATTACACTTGGAAAAGATTGGCTGTAAATTGACCACCATGACTGATGAACAATCAGAATATCTCAACGTGCCAAAGTCTGGGCCTTACAAGCCCGAACACTACCGGTACTGAATGATGGTTGAAAGGAGTGGGCATCTCTGGTTCATCAGTTTTGGCTAATAATTTCTCTTTTTCCATCACATGTACTTAATCAGCAAATGTTCATGAAGATACGGTTGAGTTCCAATCATCCATCTGATTAATGGCCTCAACCACCCCTACAACATCGCCATCTTCCCACCAATCTACCGCCACAAAGGTAGGCCTATTGCCTACTGCTTCCCAACAATCAATTGTTCTCTGTAGTAACTTATCGTAGTCATTCACATCTTCTGAGCGCTGTGGGTCTGATAATCCCAATGCATTGGATAACCAGTTATTCAAGTGCCACACTGGCTGGTTGATGTCACCTCGGCCAACATCGCACGACATCTCATCTTCGTTACTCTCACCATATGGAGTATCCCAACTATGAGTCCAGGCATGGTGTAACCAAGGGTGCTCCGGCTCTTCACTATCATCCCAGAATACCACCAAAGTTTTGTTTGAAAGAACCATCTCTCCAAGTGTGGGCCAGGGTTCAGATATTTGGTGAATATACGTCTTATTGAGCAATCCAGTCGTATTGAACAGGATTTCCAAATTGCTGGAAGAGACATAATTCTCAAGCAAGATTGTCACAATTTGAGTTGGGTCATCATCCATGAAAGAACTTAGTTGATTTAGCCACGCGTAAGCATCGACCTCACTATAGGTGCACGGATGGATAATACCATCAGCATCCCCATGGCAGAAGACTACGTCTTCAGGCCCACTTTCTGAATCTGAACGCTGATAGGTGTCGAGCATGAAGGCACGCACACCACCATTCCATTGTGCCGAAAGGCCTGTCTCGTGATTCGATGCGGGGTAATACACATCATCTTCGGTGGTTGCGAACGAATTGTGAGTTTCAGCGAAAGTGAAATTGTCATAGGTGCGCAGACAGTATTCCACCAGACCCATACATTCCGGTGCATCAGAACCATTGAGTGGGTCGAGACCGTGTTCTTCCTCCCATCCATTTGAGAGGCCATCATTATCCTCATCACCCAATGGATTGAGGGGCGTTTTCTTGGCCTCTCCTGTACACCCGGCTAAGAGAAGCGAGGTGATTACGAGAAGGGTCAATACTCTACGCATCATCTATTGCTTAGGGTGTTTGGTTTCAATCTTTACGACTGCCATCAACAAATTATCTCATCTAGGAAATCGACTTCCCGCTATGGTTGCATCACTTGAATCCGCGCTTCTTGGCACAACAAGACACGAATCTCTTGCCACTGCCACATGGGCACTTATCCTTGTTCATGTGGCACTTCCGGTATGGTTTGCGCGAGCCACAACTGCAAGGTGATTTTGACGAAGATGGGAGTTTTGAGAAGGCTATAATCTGAGAGGTCATTCCATCGGATGCGAATGGACTAGAACTACGGGAAATACGTTCTTCTTCACTCATTGCTGCCCATATACGTTCATCCTCTTCATCGACCTTACCGTCGCGATTCAAGTCCTTTGGATGATAGGAGGGGAGGCTAATACCTCCGCCAGTAGCCATATCCTTCATTGAGACTAAGTCCTCGTTAGGCTTGACTGGGGTCTTCTTCGCAACTCGGCTCTTCTCGCGTTGGGAACGTTGTTGGCGCAATTGTTCGGCAACAGATAACATGTCTTCTTGCGCCTCACGCATTGCATCCATTCCCTCGCGGAAATCATCATCACTGAGACCTGTTCCGCCAGCAACCAATTTTTCATCCGGCAGGAACTCAGCTAAACCAAGGTCTTCAGCGCGTAATTCAATCATCGACATTAGGTCACCAAAGCCACCTGTAGGAAGTAATTTCTTTTCTTCGGCTTTTTCAATGTCCATCTGTACTCGACGAAGACTACTGGAAGTTCTAGCCGCGTTAATACGCTTCTCGAATTTCTTCATCCGTTTCTTCATTACCATTTCTGAGCGGATTGTTACCACACGGTAACCATAGCCAATTACTGAAAGTCCGAAAATTGCCGCACTGATCATTTTTCCATATTTAGTTTGAATTTTCTCGATTACTTGACCGGCGACTGGGATGTCAGCCCACCAATCGTCGCTCTCGGCTTCGGTCTCATTTTCGGTTCCGTCTCCGGCTCCGTCTACATCTCCGTCTCCATCTCCATCACCACCTGAGGTGTCGGCTCCAATTGCAAGGCATAGGGGATTAAGCCATTCTTCGGGAATGTCCTCACTACTTGCAGGTACTTGATTGTCCGTCCATCTCGCCAAAGAAAGAGTTTTGCCATCTCTAGAATCCGTTATTTTCAATGTGAGGTTGCACCCAGAATCATCACATATTGCTTGGGCATCCTCTTGCAGGTGAATCGTCTCACCCTCCTCCCAACGTGAGTCATCACTACCGAATTCATGAATTCGGCAAGGATATTGGTTCGCAGGCCCGTCAATCCTGCATTGGTATTGGGTTCCATCTTCTCCGACAATAACAATGTTCAAGTTTGCCCAAGCAAGGTCTTCCGAGGTTTGTGTTAATTGAAGCGTAATCAAGGTATCATTTGTGCCAAGGCCAGGGTTCGAGACGTGGTCGGAGATAATGAAATCTTCATCATCTTCGCATAGACTTTCAATTACTTCACATCCTGGTACGTTTGAATTCGATTCACACCACTCCCCGAACGCATTTGCGCAAGCATTGGTAAGCGACCCATCGCAGTCCTCGGCGACATAATCAAGCGCCGCTTGTGGGAACATCTGAGCGAGACTATTTCCATCAACACCCCAATAATCAGGTTCTCCGTTACTTCCACCGTCACCACCACCACTGATCGGAATTATCACACATTTGGAATCTGTAGCCAATGTAGTGCCAACTGAGTTAATCAAGTCGACAGAAACGCAGTACTCGAGCCCTCTGGTTATGTGTTCGGAAAGGACAAACTCTGCTAATTCATAGAAATGTGTAGAAGTTGATGGAGAGAAGGTCGGTGTGGTATCAGATGAAATCTCAGTATCATTGCTATTATAGGACAGGCTCCAATTCACCGAATATGAATCGGTGATCGTAAGTCCATCCGCGGTAATGTTGAATGATAATTTTTCGTTCTGGTTATCAAACTCCATTTGTGCAGAGATAGTCTCGTTGCTGCCACCACTATTACTACCGTTGGGGATTGTCGCACATTTTGTATCAGATGATAATGAGGCCCATTGAGAATCAAAAATATTGATGTCCAAACAATACGTCAGCCCCCTTGATATCCATGCATTAGAGAGTGGATAACTGGCGAAATTGTTAGTAACACTCGGACTGGATGGTGAAAGACCTTCTGAGTTGCCAAAGATTTCAGTACCGTTACTATGATAGTACAGACTCCAATTTACCGAATATGAGTTGGCGGTCGTGAGATTATACCCATCATAAGTCAACTCGAGATTGCTATTCGCGACATCAAATACCAATTGCGCTCCAATCTCGACATCGTCGTCACCACCTCCAGTACTACCGTTCGGTATTGTAATGCATGAAACGTCGTTGTCTAATGCGGTTGTAGAGAGATAGAATGTGACTTCAACACAATAGGTCTGACCTCTTATGATATTCGTATTATTGATGGACCAATGATGAGTTCCACCGGTGTGCGAGGTCGCCGTAGGGCTGAAAGAACCGTTAAACGCCTCTACTAAGGTGTAGGTGTCATTATCAAAATAATACACATTCCAATCATAATCGTAAGTAGTGGATGTGGACATATTGTTAGCGTTCCAATTTGCATTTAATCGCTCAGATGACTCTTGCCAGAAAATATTTCCATTGACTTCTACCGATGATGTGGAAGTGGTGGTCGCCTTCCACAATTCAACTCCGTTGGTGCCGTCATTCGCTGCAAAGAAGAGCGAGCTGCCGACCGCTGTCAGGTGAGCCGGGTTACTGTCGGTGGAGCCTGAATTGATGTCCTTGACCATTACGGTGCCAGAACTTGTTCCGTCACTCTTCCATAGTTCGACCCCGTTTGTGCCGTCATTAGCCCTAAAGTAGAGCATGCCGTTAATTTCAGTTACTCGTTGTGGATCGGAATCACCACTTGGGTTAATGTTCTTGACCATCACCGTCCCAGCAGGGGTCCCGTCAGACTTCCACAGTTCGTGCCCGTTGGTACCATCAGTAGCATCGAAGTAGAGAGTGTTTCCAACTGCTCTGAAATATCCTGTGTCACTATTAGCCATACCACTCGGGTTGATATCTTTGACCATCACCGTCCCATTACTTGTTCCGTCGCTCTTCCACAATTCGTCTCCGTTAATGCCATCGGTAGCACCGAAGTAAAGTGTATTGCCGACCGCGGTTAAATCGGGATAGTTGCCGAGTCCGTTGAAAGTTGAGCCGCCTGGATAGATGTCCTTGACCATCATCGTTCCATTACTTGTTCCGTCGCTCTTCCACAACTCGTAACCGTTGGTACCGTCATTCGCTCGGAAGTAGAGCGTGCTGCCAACTGCAGTTAGGTATGCATAGCCACCCCATAAACCGCTATTTGAGCCTGAACGGATATCCTTGACCATTGCGGTGCCAGTATTTGTTCCATCACTCTTCCACAATTCGGTTCCGTTAGTGCCGTCATCTGCCGTGAAATAGAACGTGCTGCCGACTGTAGTTAGTGATGATTGGGATATTGATGAGAAAGACTTGACCATTACGGTGCCAGAACTTGTTCCGTCAGACTTCCATAGTTCGCGCCCGTTGGTACCAGCGAGTAAATAGAGCGTGTTGCCGACTGCAGTTAGTTGGGATATCGTGCCGAAAGACTTGACCATTACGGTACCAGAACTTGTTCCATCACTCTTCCATAGTTGGTCGTTGGTGTTGGAGCCGCCTTCCGCTTGGAAGTAGAGCGTGTTGCCAACTGCAGTTTGGTGGGCAGGGTTGCTGCTCTCTTGTCCTGTGCGGATATCCTTGACCATCACGGTACCAACACTTGTTCCGTCACTCTTCCATAATTCGACCCCGTTAGTGCCATCATTCGCTGTGAAATAGAGCGTGTTGCCGAGTGCAGTTTGGTGGGCAGGGTTGCTGCTCGATCCGGCAGCAAAGATGTCCTTGACCATCTCTGCATCATTGAAATCACCATCATACATCACGACATTGTTATCATCCAATATGGCTGGTGTAACAGTCATATCTTGGACTACATAGACCGCGAACGAAGAAAATAACATCAAAAAAATCATGATGAATGATTGCGCATTATTACTCTTCGCTGAGCGATTATCGCACGAGGACATGCACTTGCGACGACGGTTGATTAGATGAAACCTACTTTTCCTTTTTCAGTTTCTTCTTGCGCTTTTTTTGGCCTTTTCCAACTTCTCGATTGAGCCGCTCGCGTAAGGCATCGTGAAGCCACATACCATCATCTGTCTCAAGCAGTAAAGAGCGCTCAATCAGGCGTTTAGGTGGGCTTCCATCCCAACCGGCTGCCTGCGCCAATTGTGGCCACGGCACCGGTCGCTCGGCAACCGCTAATTGCGAAAGTAGAGCCCGTTCAGGTGCGGGTAGTTGTTCAAGGATTTCTTCGTCCAAAAAGCGCAACCAATCGCTATGAGTGACTTGACCATATAATTCAAGCAATTCCATGGCTAAAGGATGACCACCAGTAGCCTTGTGCACCGCTTTAGCCGAAGGAGTTTCATCGCCATCCATAGTGGTCAACCAATTATTGAGTGCATCTACCGTCAATCCAGAAATTGCCATCTCTTCAACTAAGCCACGAGTATGAACATCACGACGGTCGTAGAAGCCCAAATCATATCGACTAATCATCAATAATTGAATTGGCGATTGACTCGCGACTTGTAGTAATGCACCAAGGAATTCATCACCACCTTCACCCAAATGATGAACATCATCGAGAATGAATAACCAAGTTGGGGGTGGAGCACCTACTGCAGGTTTTTCGCGATAACGTTCGCGCACCGCCTTTCCATCGGTCAGATAAGCGAGCAGTCGACGGCGCCATGAATCTACATCAAGAGCGGCTCCAGGCAACATCGGCAAGGTATCCATTAGGTTGTAAGGGTCATGATTCTCATCAATCCCCAAACGATGTAGGACACTAACAGCAACTCCAAGTGGACGGTCCCAAGGTTGGCAAGGGTACCAGCAAACCGAAAGTAACTCCTCTTTCTCCATCATCTCAGTAACCCATTGGGCGGCCAAAGTCGATTTGCCAATTCCCGCAATTCCTGAAAGCACAAGGGCTGGATTGCGGTCTTTGCGCCATTGGTGTAATCGTGCTAATTCGGTTGAGCGACCGTGAACATTGCGTGGTGGGGGCGGAGAAGTGTGGTAGGTGGCGTGAGCGCCAGCCAACAAGGTTAGTCGTCCGGGTTGTTTTTTAGAACCACCATCGGTACTACGAATTGGCCCAAAACGAATGTCTCCGAAAACTAGCACTCCCTCATGCTGAGCATGCATCAAGACCTGTAGTAATGTGAGGTCAGCCTCAAGACGATCACAGGCTTGAGCCGCTTCCAATTCAAGGAGGGTCCCTCTACGGTCACGAATTAACAATGGGATTTTTCCCATCGCTTCTTTGCGCAATTTGGATTCTTCTCGCCCTGTCTCAGTCAATTGCCAGGTCTTCTGCCGGCGTGATTCTCCCTTAACTGTACGCGAATGTTCGCTGACTAAACCTTGGCGTAATATCGAACGCATAGTTCGGCTAACATTAGGTGGGTGGAGAGCACAAGCCTCAGCAATCCCACGCCGAGTTACGGTATTGTTGACTACATACTTGTCGGCTTGGTCATCCTGCTCCAATAAATGAAGTAAGATGCGGTCGCTGACCGCGACCGAAACCTTTGGTAACTCACTCGCCACAATACCGGTCGTAAGGTGCACTATGTTGAACCATTCGCCCCCTTGCGCTGATTATTTCACTTTGCTGCAGATTTTTTTCCTACGCGGTGCCAACTCGCACATTCACCGTAATTAAAATGCAAACCGGCATAGCTTTCCGACATTTTACTTCATTGATACGCGCACAAACTATGCGCAAGAACTAATATCACAGGTTTATCCCCGTGCATGGACCATCTGCATCGCACCTTCGGTGCTCATTCCGCAGTTCTATGTATGGTTCTTGTCGTTCTAATGCCTTTCGCAAGTGCACTGGATACCGATGGAGATGGCCATGAAGACCACAACGACGACTGTATGCTGGCCGTTGGCAATAGTTCGGTTGACCGTACCGGTTGCCCGGATGCTGACGGGGATGGGACCAGCGACTGGAATGACAGGACGTCGATTCCAGGCTCTCATTTTGAAATCGTTCAAACCCTGTCTTCAAGTTACGATTACTACGGCATCGACCATAGTCCAGATGGTGAACTGGTACTCTCCGGTGATGAAAACGGCTGGGTTAGAATTTGGAATACCTCGACTCAGATAAACTTACTCTCCGACCAATTGAATGGTGCTGCTGCTGCAGTCGCGTGGTCACCTGATGGTAGCATGGTCGCGGCGTCTACAAATCTAGGTAGTAGCGGTGACGATGAATTGCAAATTTGGTGGGCTGATAACATGAGTCCACGACACGCCCCAATCAATGTCGATGTCGAATCCGGCAACGACGATACTCCTGGAAACATTGCATTTAATCACGATGGAAGTCTAATTGCAGTTGCCGTGGGGCGTGCGGGAAATAGTGGAACCAATGGTGAAGTGAAGATTATCAATACCTCTTCGGGACTTGAAGAGAGAGCTTTGAATCCAGCAAGTGAGGACCGCTTTGATAGCGTTGCTTGGTCGCCTGATGGCTCACGCATCGCCATGGGTGGAAATGATGACATGTGGATTTACGAAACTGTGAATTGGCAACAGAATCGCAGTATGACTAACATCGCCGGCTCCACTATCGCCGATATTGCTTGGTCTCCGGATGGTAACTGGATTTCAACCTGTGAATCTTGGGGTGGCGGAGGTTCAGGGGCAGAATTATACAACGCTCATACCGGTTCAAGACTATGGCAAAAGACTCACTCCAGCAGTTGTATGTCAACCGATTTCTCTCCCGACAGTAGAATGGTTGGCTTCTCGATATCCTATTACCAAGGCGATGGCGCCTCAGTGAAAGTTTATTCAACTGATAACGGTAACGTCGAGGACACCTTCTCGGGTCCACGTCCTGGCGGCTGTACAAGTTCCCAAAACAACCAATGTGGCACTGTATATGGCTTCTCTTGGGCAGCAGACGGTCAGCACATCGTCTCTGGTCATGGTCGAAATGATGAGGGCCTGTACTTCTGGAAAGTTGAGCCAGACCCAGACCAAGATGGTTGGAACACCACCGACCAAGGTGATGGTAAAGTAGACCATTTTCCGATTGACCCTACCCAATGGAATGATACTGACTTAGATGGTTATGGCGACAATCAGGCTCCTGCTTTCCAACCCGATGCCTGTATCTCAATCTCAGGATTTTCGTATCTTGATCGATTTGGATGTCCAGACACCGATGGTGATGGATTCTCCGACCCTGATGGTATTTGGAAGATTACCGATGGTGCTGATGCTTTCATTAACGACCCAACCCAATGGGCTGATACTGATGGTGATGGATATGGAGATAATTACTACTATGAAACCGGTGCGGCACCACTTGAATTACACATCAACCAATCTGGAGATGCCTTTCCCGCCGACCCAACCCAATGGAACGATACCGATGGCGATAATTGGGGAGACAATTACAACAATGTTTCGTGGGCAAATATGTTCCGCTGCACCGAAGGATTGGGCTGTGCCGGAGAATACAGAGCAGATGCAGTTAATCCTGACGCCTTTCCCTTAGACCGCTACCAATGGGCTGATACTGATGGTGATTGGCTTGGCGATAATGCAGATGGGCAACTCCCTGATGGATGCCCAAATGCTTGGGGAGATTCATACAACGATCGACGTGGTTGCCCCGATAGCGATGGCGATGGTTATTCCGATGCCGATGCAAATGAATCAGCCCATCCAATTGGAGATGCCGATGCGTTTCCAGATGACCCAACACAATGGCACGATTCTGATGGCGATGGATTTGGCGACAATCAAAGCGGCAATAATCCGGATGATTGTGTCTATGAAACCGGAACCTCTTGGATTGACTTAGTTGGGTGTCCCGACCGCGATAACGATGGTTATGCCAATCGACCAACAGGTGCTGATTACTTTCCTGACGACGCCACCCAATGGAGTGATTCAGATGGCGATGGATATGGCGATAATGCCAGCGGTAATAATCCAGATTACTTCCCTGCCGATGGTTCACAATGGAAAGATACTGATGGTGATGGATGTGGCGACAATAAGGTGTTGCCCAATGGCGATTGGTGGCCAAGTGACCCAACCCAATGTCGCGACTCAGATGGCGATGGTTTCGGCGACAATCCCAATGGAACAAATGGTGACCAATGCCCCAACGAAGAAGGGGATGCCGACGAGGATGGTATCCGTGGCTGCCCCGATAGTGATGGCGATGGTTACGTCGATGAACTTGATGCCTTTCCCGATAATTCGTTCCAGTGGGAAGATGCCGATGGTGATGGTGTGGGCGATAATGATGCAGTAGCAAGTGGTGATGATTGCCTCGATGAATATGGTACTAGTTCTGAACAAAATCTTGAGGGCTGCCCAGATAACGATGGTGATGGCTGGGCCGATTCAATCGACCCATTTCCCAATGACCCATTACAATGGAAAGATACTGATGGAGATAAGTATGGAGACAATTATTACCCCGTTAATATGACCATTGAAGACCCACTTGTTTCTGGAGCACACCTCACTTTATTCGATGAAAGCGGGGATGCATTTCCTAACGATGCAACACAATGGGCAGACCGTGATGGTGATGGTCATGGCGACAATCCTAACGGCTCGCAAGCTGATGCATTTCCCGACCGATATACACAATATGCGGATGGCGATGGTGATGGCTATGGAAATAATGTGACCCTAGGAGCATTCCAACCCGATGATTGCCGCAGTGACTACGGTGAATCATGGCGTGATAGATATGGCTGTCCCGATTATGATGGCGATGGTCAAAGTGACCGAAATGATGCTTGCCCTTATGATGCTGACTTTTGGACCGGTTCCAAGGACCAATGCGTGGTGACCGAGCCAAATACGGTAGATGACGGCACTAAAGGCGAATCTGGAGTGGCATTTGACGTCAATCCCGTTGTAGCCTTAGGTGGTACAATTGTCATTCTCCTTACTGCTTTGGTGATTATACAAGTGGCCAAACAAAGTGCTAAGCGAAAAGGCAAGGTGCTGGTTAGTGAAGACGAATATCTTGACTTAAGGTCTGAAGCAAACATTGAGGAAGAGGAGCGTAAAAAGCAATGGATAGATTACTATGTCTCGCAAGGATTACTCGACAAAGCCAAGGAACTTGGCTGGCAAGACACTAGTGAATTACCACAATGGAAACAATATGAAATCCAACAGGCAGAACAAGCCTCAATGCCAACGATGTTAGATCTTGATAATCTATGATTAGGACTGTTTGGCTCTTTGCCGACGGGCTTTTTCCGCCATCGAATCATCGAATGAGAGAAAATCTAACTGGCTAAACTCTTGCCAATTCCCAGCGGCTCGTAGTGCAGCATTTTCACTAAGTAATTGTCCAACCGAAATAAAAGTGGGGTTTGAACCATCGGCCATTGAATACTGATGGCCAGGCAATACCAACCAATCTTCGGGTAAATGACTTAGAATATCCTTGAGATAAACTAGGCTTGAATGCTGAGCCCTCATATCTCCGCCAAACAGGTCGGTACGTCCACACCTTGACAAAAATATACAGTCGCCAGATACTACTACTCCATTACCAATAATGGTTACATGCCCAGGGGTATGACCAGGGGTGCAATGGATTGTGAAGAATAACTCACCTAATTGGTATTCTGTTCCCGATTGAGGAGGGGTTGACCAATGGTCGGTATCTGGGCCTGTCCAGCCACGCTGATACTCCAATTCATGCACCCAAACCTCAGCCTCTGGATTCCTCTCTAACAACTGAGAAATTCCCTTGGAATGATCCCAATGACTGTGGGTAAGAAGAGCAGATTGTAGAGTAAAACTACGCTGTTGACATACATCGACCCAATAATCTCCCGAAAATGGGTCGACAATTGCCGCTTTACCGCTTGCCTTACAGACCAATAGGTGATTGAGATTATCCCATTCGCCCAACTGCGCCTGTAATACTAGCATTTTCTCACCATCATAGATGGTGTCTGGAACTGGAAAGGTGCTCATCTACACAAATGCCACGTACCGTATGTCTTCTAAAGGAAGTCATCCTATCCCCTGCCGTGAACGGTGCTACCGCGAGTAATATGCGTCTTGACCGCAGGGTCTACGCTCTAGCGCTTTGTGCTTTGATGCTAGCTTCACTTCCGGCACTGACAAGTGCGACTGAAGCAGAAAATTTTTCTGTACAGGCTAATATTGATTCCCAGCCACAACAGGAGTGGTATGTAGCGGGTGATGCCCTCAATATTAGCGTAACAATTACCAATGCAGGACAAGCGGATGAATTGGTTAGTAATCCATCATGCCCTGCCATTCTTTCAGCATATTCACAAAGTGGTACATTGCTCTATGATGGACTAGATGATGCGGGTTGTCGCCAACAAAGTCGTGGCACCGATTTTTCCGCTGGAGAAGTAATTGATTGGGCTGAGTTATCATGGGATTTCACCACAGCTGATGATGACTACTTGCCTTCGGGGCCACTATCCATAGTCGTATCAATTCCCGACACCAATCTCTCAACCAACCTATCAGTATTATGGCAAGCACCAGTCGATGTTGCACCTGAATTAGAGATGGGGCTGATAACTGCACAATCTCCAGCAGGAACCTTCACTAGTGCTGAAAGTTTGTTCACCAAGTTACGCTTATTCAACACAGGCCAAGAAGAAATTAACCAATTCTCTGATCCCGATTGCCGCCTGCGCTTTACTGCCAGTCAAAACGAAGTTATTCTTACTGACAGACTTACCAATCTGGCTTGTGATGGGGGAATGGCGGGTGCAACATATGGCGCTGCTCAAATGCGAGATTACCAGTGGCTTGAGTGGGACTTTTTCGCCGATAGTGGTGATGAAGCACAAAGTGGTGAAATTGTCATAGAAATTGGCTGGCCTGACCGTAGTCAATATGCACGCAGTACCGTTCAATATCTCAATCTCGGATTAAGTGAGAATACCAATCTTAGCGGCCCCAACTCTCCACTTCATCCCAATGTAATCATGAGTGCTGAAGTCGGTGAAAACGGGATGATGCAAACCAGTAGTGGTGAAACGCTTGGCTTTTCAGGAGTATTAACCAATACTGGTGATGAGGCTATTACCGCATCATTTACATCGATTTGCCGGATTGAAGTTTTCGTCATCAATTTAGATGGGGAAATCGTCTATGATACCCGTGATGGTCGAGATTGCCGCAGTTTGGATATCGACCATTACCTTGAGCCTGATGATGATTTTTCTGTAAGTCATGCAGATTGGCCGCTTATTGATAGGACAGGTTGTGGTTTGACCACGGGCGCCTATACAGTAGTAGTAGATGTTCCCGAATTTCGTGTGCGATCAACCACCGAGTTCTTTCATAGTGATGATGGTAGGGGAATCGCCTGCCTTGCGACAGCTGCGCCTTCAGGTGGTGAAGTAACACAACAATTCTCTTTCTCACAACCGAGCATTAGCATGGATAACGATGATTTGAATATCTCTATTTCATTGAATAATGATGCCGACGTGCTTGACTTGCAATGGGTCGCACCATGCCGGCTCAGTGTCCAACTAATCGATAGCAGCACCTCGGCGAACATGGCTCAATTGGAGACATGGTGTGGAGCCGAGCCGAATGAACGTTTGCGCATTTCACCCAATGCTGAAGTAAACTATTCTCACTTTACAATGCTGATGCGAGATGCTTCTGGAGCGGCCATACAAGATGGTCAGTATCTCCTCATTTTCCGCATTAACTCTCTTCCAGCAACTGAATTACAACATCAATTTACATGGCCATTGATTGAGGAAAATATAGCCATCGAAAATTCAACCGGTTTTAACTCCAGTGACAATGCCAACGTAACTAGCCCAGATACTCTTTCGGGTACATGGAAGTACGTCACCACTGAGTCAGGCGGATGTTGGATGCTCAATGCTGGGGGGCAAATGAGTCTCTTGGTCGATGCTACGGCTGTCTATCCTTGGGTTCCCCAACCGAATACTGTCGGAACATATTCTGTGGTCGAAGATTCAAATTTTTCCCCAGACTGCATGCAATGGGAAAATGGAGTTGCAGTAATTGAGGTCTTGCATGAATCAGTATTACCAGATGAATCATCCACAAGTTCAACCACCGAAGAAACTGCTGCTGAAAGTGAATCAAATATTCAATTAGAAGAAGTAATGCCAACTGCTATCGCAGTTGTGGCCTCAACTTCATTACTCGGATTACTAATGGTTGGAATTGTGAGTAACGAATCTTGGCGCATTCCTCTAACCCAAGTTGGCTTGGCCTTCATCGGCCTTGTCGGCCGGACCCATGAGACTAGTGATGGCAAGTACCAACGTGGCCGCTTGATGGGTTATCTTACTGCAAATCCTGGTTGTCACTTCCGGGCATTGATGGCGGCCTTGGATATGAGCAATGGCCAAATCACCCACCATCTCAAAGTTCTCAATGAGGAGGAGGCAATTTGGCGCCGTAAAGATGGGCGTTTGATGCGCTTTTACCCAGCAACTATCAATGCTGATACTCCTGCTGATGAATTACCGATACCAGCCCTTAGCCCTGACCCTAATTCCCTTCAAGGTAAGATTCTCACTCTTCTTGATAACGATGGACAATTGGGGACATATCCGACCCAGAAAGATTTAGCTGAACGGTTAGAGCGTAGTCAACAATTGATCAGTCATCATTTGCGCACTTTGCAAAAATATGGCTTGATAGAAAAGAATAAATCCGGCCTTAAGAATCGCTACAAGTTAACTAAAGAAGCAGTTTTCCTACTCAATCAAATTTGAGTATTCTCACTCCATTGAAGGGCTGACTAACCGTTTGATTCAAACGGCTGTTATCGCTGGGCACTCCAACAGGGTCTCTGTAATAGGTGATGTTGATGGAATGGAATCCCGCAGTACGCGAACCGTATTGGCAAGGTGAATGGGATTCGGCCGAGATTTTTTCCGCCCAAGTTGAGATTGGTCAGCCCAAGTTCTACACCATGGAAATGTACCCTTATCCAAGTGGAAAAATGCACATGGGTCATGTTCGCAATTATAGCATCGGAGACGCAATGGCGCGATATAAACGCACCCGCGGCTTCAATGTCCTCTATCCAATGGGATTTGATTCATTTGGAATGCCGGCTGAAAATGCCGCTATCGCAGAAGGTGGTCATCCGCGTGAAATAACTAATCGGAATATGGCCAGTATTACTGAACAATTCATGCGGATGGGATTTTCATATGATTGGCGCCGCAAAGTGATGAGTCACGACCCCCAATATTATCGCTGGAATCAATGGTTTTTCCTCCAATTTCTTGACCGCGGTTTGGCTGAACGGCGCTATGCGCCGGTCAATTGGTGTACAGATTGTGATACTGTCCTAGCCAATGAACAGGTGAAAAATGGCCGCTGTTGGAGGTGCTCCTCGGAAGTAATTCAAAGAGATATGAGCCAATGGTTTCTCAAAATCACCGATTACTCGCAAGAATTGCTCGACGACCTTGAAGTCATTGATTATCCCGAACACGTGAAATCACTTCAACGGGATTGGATTGGTCGCTCTGAAGGAGCGATGATTCGTTTTCCTATCGCTAATAGTGATGAGGAAATCTCGGCTTTCACCACTCGCCCTGACACTATTTTCGGTGTGACTTTTGTCACCCTCGCCCCCGAACATCCACTCGCCGAACAATTAGTTGCCGGTAGTGAAAATGAGGATGCATGGCGAAAAATGCGTGATGAGGTCGTCGCCATGTCGGATTTCGATCGGGGAATGCTCAAACAAAAAGTCGGAGTCCCAACAAATCACCTCGCTATCAATCCACTAACTGGAGAAAAAGTGCCAATATGGATTGGAAATTTCGTAATTGCATCCTACGGGACCGGTGCGGTAATGGCAGTCCCCGCTCATGACCAGCGAGATTTTGATTTCGCCAAGACCTATGGTATTCCAATTCGTCAAGTTCTCAGCGATGGGAGTGATGGCGGTGAACTCAAGATGGCTTTCGAGGGCTATGGTGAGATGATTAATTCCCCCATCGAAGGTTTTGATGGTAAGGCTGGTGAAGATGCTAAACGGGCGGTTATCGAGGCACTAGATACATGTCAAAGTGGCACAGGCACAGTACAATGGAAAATTCGCGATTGGTTGATTTCTCGCCAACGCTATTGGGGAACGCCAATTCCCATCATCCACTGTGATAGTTGCGGTGCAGTACCAGTCCCTATTGAAGAATTACCAGTTCTCTTGCCTGATGATGTCGAGTTTACTGGTCATGGTAATCCGCTTGAGACTTCGCCAACATTCTGTGAAGTATCATGTCCTAATTGTGGCGGGGCAGCGCATCGTGAAACCGATACTATGGACACATTTGTGGATTCTTCGTGGTATTTTCTACGCTATTGCGACGCGTTGAATGATGCTGCTTGTTTCGATGCAGAAGTTGCTGATTATTGGATGAATGTCGATTTCTATTGCGGCGGGATTGAACATGCGCAAATGCATTTGATTTATGCTCGATTTTGGACTAAGGCATTACGTGATATTGGACTACACTCACACGACGAGCCGTTCCAAACTTTACTCTGCCAAGGCATGGTTAACAAACCAGCCCCATATTGCCAACCCTGCGCAATAACCTATCACGCCGACTTTGAGGGTAAAGACTGCCCCGAGTGTGGCAACACCTTGGGAATGCGTTCAGCCAAGATGTCAAAATCATTAGGAAATACAGTAAGTCCAGAACAATTGGTAAGCAATTATGGCGCAGATACTGTTCGCTTGTTCATCCTTTTTGCCGCTCAACCCGAAGCAGGCATGGATTGGTCGGATGAAGGGGTTTTGGCTGCGTGGCGACAGGTCAACTTACTGCATGGAATACCAGAAACAATATCAAAATGGCAAGGAGGGGAATCATCTGCTGATGCATGGATAATTGCTCGTATGCGCCAACAAATGAGAGCGTGGATGGATGCTATGGATCAAGCCGACTTGCGTCGAGCGGTTGAAATTAGTCATTATGAATTGGTCAAAGACCTCAATTGGTATTCTCGACGCGGTGGTGAAAATCCAATTATCGGTAAGATGATATTAGAAAATTGGTGCTACATGTTGCAGACTGCAACTCCACACCTAGCCGAAGAGTGGTGGTCAATGGCTAATGGTGCTGGGCTCAACTCGGCACGAATAATGCCTGAAGACTTAGCCACGCCTGTTGAAGATGATTTGGCGATTTTGGCCGGTGAAGTTTATTTGCGAATGTTCCTTGATTCAGCCCGCAATACGAAGCGAATGGCTGAGCGCCATCTCGGCCAACCGCCCACCACCGCAATCGTACAAACCAGTGATGAGTGGAAGATTGATTTGGCGATTTCTGCCTTGCGCTTTATTGGCGATGGTGGTAATGTCAAAAAATTCCAGAAAGTTTTGGTTGCTAAACCTTATGCCCAAGGTGAAGAAAAAGGCAATGTTGTTTCTTTTTGGAATAAGAAAATGCTACCTCAAGTATTCAAATGGTCGGATGAAGAACGTTCATTATTGCTCGGAAATCTCGACGAGGCGACTATCCTCGCCGCTAATTCCAATTTCATTTGCCAAGAATTAGACCTGCAAAATTTTGCCGTATGGCAATTTGGCCAGGGTGAAGATATTGGTGGCCGTGGATCTTCTGCATTCCCCCTCAAGCCTAGTATAAACTTCGAATAAGGGTAATATTACGACGATTCTTGTGCGGAATTGATTGATAGGGGAGGAAGTTGTCGCCCCATTCATGCAAAAGCGCACTATATTGCTAAATCTCTTGATTGCATTCACTTTAACTAGCACCGCTTGGGCGATGGTTCTTGACTTCGCCCAAGAAGAAGATTCTCTGAATAAAGGCACGCATTCGTCTTCTTCGAGTGCCCGATCAGCCCTTTCTTGGTCACTATCAGCTGGGGGGTTTGAGGACGATCTAGTTACCGATATCGCGGTTTCTGACGACGGCTCAATTTTTGTTGCTGGTAATTATATGTCGTCTATAACGGTCGGCGAAGAGGGTCTGCAGGCCACTGGCTTTCAAAATGATGAGGATTTCTTCGTCGCCCACGCCCACACTAATGGAACGTGGGATTGGGTTGTTGGTGGTGGATCAGATATTGGGGCCGATTCAATCTCCGGAATTGCCCTTGATAGTAACGGTGATATTTTGGTTACAGGTCTCTTTTGCTCTGGTAGTGCTGGACAAACATGTTCGATGACACTAGACGGACTGCCAGCACTCAGCAAAGGCCAAGACAATGACGAAGGAAACGCCTTTGTCGCTAAATTAAGCAAGAGTGGAGTGTGGCAATGGGTAGAAGCAATGGGGACGGTTCAAGATGAAATAGTCTTAGACATCGTCATTGATTCAAATGATAGCGCCTACATTTCACTACTTTTCAAGGGGATAATGACTATTGGTTCCGACACATTGCCCGCTGGAGATGATACTTATTCCCTGGCAGTTGCCAAGTTATCCAGTGCCCAAGTTTGGGAATGGGGACTTGATGCCCTCGGTGGGGGGACAACGGGGTTTGAACCGTTTGGTGGACTTTGTTTAGGTCCAAGTGATGAATTATATGTCACCGCTTCGTTCTTGGGGGACGCAATTCTTCACCCTGAGTTAATTTCAAGTGCTGGTGGGTCTGATGTGATGTTAGCTAGTGTTGCCAGTAATGGCTCATGGGACTGGAGCTACAGCGCTGGTGGGACAAATGATGATTGGGGCAATGGATGCATAGTCAATAGCACTGGTACAGTATTCACTTACGGTGCTTACCAAGACACTGCAACCTTTGGTAACGGCACCTATGTGGTCAGCAATGGTTGGTTCGACTTATTTCTAGCCACCTCGGCCACAGATGGCAATTGGAGTGCTGTTTCAAGTGCTGGCGGTAGTGGTTATGAATCGATTGAAGGGGCAACAATGACCACTGATGATGATCTATTGCTTATCGGCAAGATGTCTAGCACCTTTACCATCGGCACAGAAAATATTTCCACCAACGGTGGAGATGATATTTTGCTCGCACAAATGGGTAGTGACGGTATTTGGGATTGGGGTCTGTCAGCTGGTGGATCAGGTGATGATGCTGGTATCGCCATCGCCCTATCGGCTTCTATCTCGCCAATAAGCGCAGTCAATTATAGAAATACTGCAACTTTTTCAGGTGCACAAAATACCAGTATTGGTGCGACTGATTTTGCAATTTGGGGATATTCCAAAGATTTAGATGGCGATGGTATTACTGATGGCGCTGATAACTGTCCTTCAATCGTCAATCCACCACAAGACGATTATGATGGTGATGGAGAAGGAGATGCTTGTGATGATGACATCGATGACGACGGAGTTCTCAACGATGATGATGATTGCGAGATAGGTCAGAGTGGATGGTTCTCAGATGAGAATTCTGACCACGACGGTGATGGCTGCCTTGATGCAGCAGAAGATGGCGATGATGACAATGATGGCGTGAATGATACTAGTGATGATTGCGCAAAGGGCCCTGTCGGTTGGCTTTCCAATACTAGCAACGATGAAGATAGTAATGGCTGTGAAGATATTGATACCGATGGCGATGGTTTAGTCGACCAACTCGACAACTGTGCTAACTTATCCAATATTGGCCAAGAAGACATGGATGGTGATGGAATCGGTGACATCTGTGATGATGACAAGGATGAGGATGGAATCGCCAACGGCTATGATTCATGTCCCGAAGGTGCTACTAATTGGGTCTCAAACGCCGATAGTGACAATGATGGCGACGGTTGTCGCGACGATATTGAAGATAATGATGACGATAGTGATGGCATTCCCGACCTGTCAGATGATTGCCCAGATGGGGCGATTGAATGGACTGCAGACCTCGCGACCGACCACGATAGTGATGGGTGTAAAGATTCTGTCGAAGACGATGATGATGATGGCGATGGCTACAATGACACTGTCGATAATTGCCCGCTTGGAATCTCAAAACATGGTGTTGGCCAAGACTGGGATACGGATGGATGTAATGATTTGAGCGAAGACGAAGATGACGATAACGATGGTATCAACGATGTAAATGATAACTGTGACAAAACAACAATGGGTGATGATATTGATGCCGATGGTTGCTCAGATTCTCAGCGTGATAGCGATGGTGATGGAGTCAAGGATGACCAAGACCAATGTCCCACCACCCCTGCAAATACCGCAGTTGATATTCTCGGTTGTACCAAAGTTTTGGCCGATGGCGGCGATAATAATGATGATTCCACAACAACTGAGGATGATGTGTCTTCAAGTGATGGAATCCTTGATGATAATATGTTAATGATGGCTGCGGCGGCGGTTGGTATTCTCGTACTTGGTGCTGGTGCAGTGATGTGGTTAGGTAGTAAAACTCCCGATGTTTCGGCCATGAAAATTCAACCCGATGCCTTCGGGAATCAGGCTTCTACGACAGACCAATCGCCTACGAGTTTAGGGACCCAAGAGGCGCCTACCGTCGCGGATGATGCAGCTGATTCGGCCGATACGAGTGATTCGTCTGCCGCGGAGCAAGATGATGAATGGAGCGATGAAGAATTATTGTCAGCGGGTTGGACACCAGAACAAATCGCTGCGCGACGCAATGGGTGACCTTTGACGGCCCTATGTTCAAGAACATCCAGCAATCGCCAAGTATGCGAGGCATCTTATGAGTGAGAATAAACGCGGTGGCAATAGTTCTAATCGCCGCAAAAATAAGCGTAAGAAGAAGCGATATGGTGGAGCGCCTCGTAGTTCATTGATTGAGCGTAATGCAGAATTTGACGTGAACGCTCGTACTATGGCAATTGAACGATTCTCTCGCAAACCCCTGCCAATGGCTTTTCCAAAGGATGTCGAGCCGAAAATTCATGAATTAATTTGGGAGAATACTCCCGTTCCTTTAGCCGCTGAAGCAGAAGCAGCCAAATTAGTAGTCAAGCGCGGTGAATTTGGATTTCTGCCCGATGAAAGAGTAGACAATATTGCTAATTCACTTCATGGCAGTGACATAAATATCGACCAAGCCCTTTCCCTACGTTCAGCATTATTGCAAGAAAAAACTGTCTACGGCCACCATCGATTACAAAGACAAGCCAAGGATATTTCTCGGCTCTACGAAGAAGGAGTTGGTATTCTCGACCTCTCTCAACGTTTTGATGCACCTCCGGTCAATACCTTCCGTGCGATGCTTTCCGCACGCGGATGGTCGAAGGCACGCATCAAGGATTCTCTGAAATCTCCCGAAAAGAGATTATCGGAGCGTGATATCGAAGAATTTACCAAAGCCGAAGAAGCCGACCGTGTCTCAAATGTCGATCAGAGCGAGACTCACGACCGTGCTGATCTATTCGAGGATATTCTATGTGATTGGTTTGAAGCCAATGGAGTTAATTTTCGCCGTCAGAGTGAGATGGTCAAGGAACAGACTAGTCAGCATGGCCGGCCGCTGAAGACTCCTGATTTACTAATGCTCGATGATGTGCGTATCAATGGTGAGCCGGTAGCGTGGATAGATGCCAAACATTTCTATGGTGCAGATGTTTCCTTCCAGCGTAAAAAAACCAGCAAACAAACTGCTCGATATGTCGAGGAATGGGGTCAAGGCGCCATTGTCTACCGCCATGGGTTCTGCGATAATATCCACATCGCTGGAACGGTTCTCCTTGATTCGAGCCCCTTAGATTTGAGTAGGTTATTTCAATCGGACTAATTATTCCAATTTGATGACTATTGTTTGGCCATCCACCAATACATGGTTTTCGAAATCTTCCACTTCAACCCCATCAACGGTCATGCTAACTTTCTCTCCGTCCTCGGCTACATGATTGAGAAGATGCGATGAATTGAATGGTTGATCCCAGATTGCAAAGAAGTGCTCAGCCCTGGCTTCCATTGTTGATGGAGTCTCTATGTGCAGAGTGCCATCCGAACTATGAGTATGTATCCCCCGCATACACTTAGCAGAAACACCGACATCGGCTGGAATTAAGGCGGCTTCTCCACGGATGAATAATTCCAGAGAAACGTGATAATGTTTCAAATCATTAGAGTGAGATTCTAAGCACACATCAAGGATACTGTCATCGCCCCCATCTCCATCTTCGCCTTGTTGAGAGAGTTGGGCTCCAACTATTACCAATGCTAAGCCAACCATTGTCAACACCAAGACCTTACCCATGCTGACCATAGTTCTGCGAACTTGTTATTGATAATAACAACTTGTTCACACAAATGCTGGAATAAATTCTAGTTGATGCTGGGCTAACTGCAAGCATATTTGCTCAATCTGCTCTTCTGATTCATTTGCTAATGAACGTGGTAATATTGCTACACTTGTACCGAGCATGCAAAGCAACGCAACATGAGTATGCATCAAATTGCAAGACTGCAAAATAGAGTTTACTGAATCTAGAAGGTCAAGACGATGGGGCTCGCCTAATAGTCCGGATTGCTCAGCAAACTCAATGGATTCAGAGATAATTGTTGGCCATTTATTGGAGTCCCATTTCCCGCCGCGTAATCTCTCAACTGCGTCTTCTCCGGCTGCTGAAATGCTAGCTTTCCAGGTATCATCATCGATATAATCTGCAGTATGTTTTCCCGCGCCAGCCGACCAAACCAGTATTGGCTTTATCGATACGTCGAAGCCGACCGCTTCACCAACAGAGAATGGTGCACCTGGTTGTAAACGTAATTCAACCCCTCCAGTGCATAAGGCTAGCACATCACCTAATCCCGATGACAAACGGCGCTCGACCAAATGGGCGGCGGTTGCGGCGATTTGCGTATCGTCAATTTCGCTAGCCTTGAGTAAAGCCTCTGCCGATGCGAGTAGGCCTGCAGCCGACATTCCGAATCCTTGGCTGCGCGGTAATTCCAATTGAAGTGACAGGTCGATTTGCTTACCAATACAGGTAAATTCACACAATTTGGACAATTCTTCACATAAAACGAGGTAAGGATCAACACATTCACTTGGGGCAGTAGTACCATCCCAATCGATCACACTGACTGAAAGTTCACTTTCTTCAGATGATGTAGGGGAAATAGTCGCAATCGCTTCAGCCCCTTGCTGAAGACAAAAACCAACACCCCGACTCCCTTGTTCAAGGGGATTTGTTGATTGGGAATGGATACTGAATAGCAGAGTAACATGACCGCCTGCACGTGCCTTTGCCATCCTCATGTCTCAGCCTCTTTATTCCAAGTATACCTAGTTGCATACTAGGACTTGTCGGCGGACAAAGAACAACAGCCATGGGCTAGCGACAATGATTTGGAGAGGTTTCAAGCCAAAGCCAATTCAAGTTCACTCGAAATACGGTCAAAGCGCTCAGACAATTCTGAGCAGGCTCGATTGAATACTTCCTCTGGCATTAGAGCACCGTCGGTCTCAAATTCAAAGACGAATTCTCCTTCGACTTCTTCAAGAACTATGGCGTTAGCGAAATCAGAGTCACGGTTAGTACCTCGACTAACATGAGCTAGTGCTCGGCGCACCGATTCGACAGTTTCAATGTCTGAAACAACTCCATCCTTACCGAATAGTTTTGCATCAATTGCCCGACCATCAGAAGTTGAAAGGTCAAGGTCGAACAGTACTTTCGACTTCTTGCCCTTGGTTACCAAGCGAGCAACCTCGCGAGCGTGGAAGGTTACGCCAGAAGCGGGGATGAATTTGGCGTGTTCATTACCACGACCAAATACTGCATAAGCATAGAATTCCAAGTATTGACCACGAACCAAAGTGGTTAGTGGAATTCCTTTGTATTGTTCTGGGATTTGTAGGTCGGCTTCACCGAGAACGTTTAGATCGCCTACTCGAACCACACGGTGTTCTTCTTCATCATCACGGACTGGGCCGCGCACACTGCAATGGTAGATGATTTGAGAGGCTGGACTACCCCACTGGTCTTCAGGCAATCCCTCGTTAGCAGGATCATCTTCTGGGAAACAAAATCGGTCGTAATAGGTTGGAATCGGTAACATTGCCAAGCGGTGGGCGATTACTTCATCGGGAAGTGCGTTGACTGATTCAAAGTGGTTACCACCATCTTCAATCAATCCCATCTCAAAACGAACTCGACTAATTGCCATCTTCGGTACATCGGAGAGAATAGCACGGCGCAGGGCATTAACTTCCGAGGTTTGTGTCTCCTTCAACAAGAGTTGGATTTTATTGCCATCTTTCTTGACTACTTCTGCTTTCATACTAAATTCCTCCATTCAGACTCGCCGACCACGTCGGCCACCCTTCTTCTTGGTACCATCGTGTGGTATAGGGGTTACGTCTTCAATTCTAGTAATAGACATTCCAGCACGGGTCATCGCACGGATTGCCGCTTGGGCCCCAGGGCCTGTATTTGGAGACTTATTGCCGCCAGGTGCTCGATACTTGACGATGACTTGGGTGAATTCACGCTCCTTGAGCATATCAGAGAGGCGCTCAGCAGCACGGGTTGCAGCGAATTGCCCTCCACTATCCTTGCCACTCTTGACCATTTGACCACCGCTACACTTAGCGATGGTTTCAGCGCCGGTTAAATCGGTGGCCGTCATCAATACGTTATTGTAGGAACTGAAGATATTGACAATGGCTTTACGGGACATCACTGGTCACCTCCTTCTGGTACAGTGTCTTCGGCCGAAGGTGCTTGTGCAGCACTATCAGCAACGACTTCAGCGTCAGTCTTCTCGAACACTTCGGTAATTTCTACTGGTTCTTCTTCACCATAATCTGCGGTGGCACGTAGATTCTCAATGTCCTGGCGAATGCTGTGATTAGGATTGGCTAATACCGATCGACCGACATAAACCAAATCTTCTTCTTCTTCACGACTAACCGGATATGAAGGGATTGTGATTTTTTGGCCACCAATTGCGATGTGTCCGTGAGTAATGAGTTGGCGAGCCTGCTTATGTGAGACTGCCATCCCTTTGAGCCGCACTAAAGTTTGAAGACGACGGCCTAACATATCCTCAACTGAAAGTTCAAGAATATTGTCGAGAGTTGCCCCCTCTGGAATCAAGCCCTTGCTGTAGAGCGAGTTTAGTAAATCGCTCTCCTCTCGTGCCCAGTGGGTTTCGGTGGTGTCGACTCGTCCGATAAGTTTCATCGCTTGGTGACGATGTCGACGGAGAGTGGTATTGACCTTCCAGATTTCTCTGACATTCTTTAGCCCATAATTGGCTTTGATAGCCTGTTCTTCCTTGATACGGGCGCTCTTCCACGGATGAGTGGGGGAATCGAACTTCTTACGAGCAAACTTTGGATGACCCATCTTAATCCCTCATTATTTCCTTTGTACTCCAAGCGTCAAACCACTACGGCCATTGCTTCGTCCACGCTGGCCACGTACTTTGTTGCCGCTAGCGTGGCGTACTCCACGGTATGCTTTAGTTGCCCGAAGGCGATCAATGTCATCCCCAGTGGTTAACTTTACATCCATTCCAAACAGATGGTAATCATCTCCAGTTTCAATGTCACGCTGACGGTTAAGCATCCAATTAGGTGTATCCTCAGCATAAGATTCAATGCTGCTGCGAAGGGTTTCTTGCTGGTCACCGCTAAGATGTCCGGCCAACATGCTAGAATCAAAGCCGCCGATAGTACAAATGGTTGCAGCAGTGCGCATGCCAATGCCTCTAATCGAGGTTAAAGCGACACCCAATTTCTTGAGGCCATCGATATCGGTATCTGCTATTCGGATAATGTAGGAGAAATCATCTCCAAGTTCGTTATTCTGTTTATCTGACACTCGACTACCTCTATGATTTTGGTGGTGAATCTACTTACGGACTACGTCCGGCCAACCGCCCGACTAAAACCCCCTATATCAAGACCGCGATGTGTAAGCGCGATGCTGTGGGCCGAATAGTTGCTCTCAGTTACATGTTTTTGTGGCTTTTTTAGTCTTATTCTCGGCATATAATGAGCCCACCTGAGAGGGGGTCGGAGACTATGAAGCCAGAGCCGCCAGAGCCGCCGCCTGCAAGCATGCGGTGAAAGGCTGACTGGAGTTGCGGCTGTACGGCGTCATCAAGTGGAGCGCGCACAGTAATATGAGTGAGATTATTGTCGTAACAAATCTCAACATATTCCTCAATGTTTTCCATGTCGAGAGGGGATTGGCAAAGGGCGACAATTTGGCCGCTGGTTTGAAACAATAGACGACTCTCTAGAGCCACGCTGGAAAGTGGTTGAGAATGGTAAATCATCGGCCGCCGTCCTTCGACTGCCAACCAATTTTGGCGATCTCGCGCATCGAGATTCTGTTTGAGCCACTCGGCAGCCAGCCCACTCGATACGAGAGCGGAATCAACTATTGTGAGATATTCTCCACGTCGAGGTGAACGTGGTGAAATGCTGTGTTGATTCTCGGCACTCCAATTCTCTTCATTTTGAGATGATTCTACGATAATGGCTGCTTCGTCCCAGCGTGGCGGGATACGCACGTATCGCATACCAATTCCAGGAGTGGAAGCGGCGCCGAGCCAAAGCGAAAGGCGATCGATTCTACCCCCTCCACGCGATGTCCATTCCCAAGTTTTACCAATGCTTGGCCAATGTTCTTCCACTATCGATTCAACCTGTGCACGCTGCTCGCCTAAAAGACGTGGAGAAAGATCGAGCAGCATTGCTGGACCTCGGTCCGTTTGTCTTAGATGTGATTTCCAAGCCGTGAAAACCTCTCCTAGTTGTGGTGACATTTCCTCAATACCGTGAGTGCGGCTATTCTGCGGACGCGCAGGGTCGAGGTGGAGTAAAGCTACTTGCTCAATTGCAATATGTGAACACACTTCAGCCGATTGGCAGCCATCTCCAATAAGCACGCGCGAATTTTCTAGCCATGAAGGGTTCTCACTCTTTTCATAAGTCGCTACCCTCCACAGATTTGCAGCCGCAGCACGGCCAACTTCAGGTTCTAATTCGACCCCTATGCCGCTACGTTTCAAAGTTAACATATGCGCCGCCAACTGAATCCCTGAGCCACAAGCAGGGTCGAGCAATACGCCATCTGGAAGTGGCATTTTAGCCAATCGCATACTACGTTCAAACGCAACTTGCCAGGGTGTTGCCAACCGTTTTGCCGTAGTCAGCAGGTGTAATTTGAGATCACTAATTCCAGCATGAGCTGGATGCAATTCGCCAGCGCCTTCATCATGGCTTGGACTGAAAATTGTGTGTGACATTTCATCACTCAACGATATCAGACAAATCGACTAGTGATTCAAATGCAACCCCTGCATTAGCATATGCTTCAGCACCACCTTCTTGTCGGTCGATGACAGTAATCACTCCAATCACTTCACAGGGGGTGGTTTGATGAATTCTAGCCACCGCTTTTAGCGATGAGCCGCCAGTTGTTGTGACATCTTCAAGGACGACTATTTTTCCCCCGTCCATAATTCCTGTACCTTCAATTCCGGCTGGGTTGGTGGTCTTACGGCCACCTCGCCCCTTGGGTTCCTTTCGCACCATGAAGCCACGTCGTGTACTATCCTCGCCTGCTGTTGAAATGGCGATCGCTGTAAGTGGCACTGCTCCCAATTCCAATCCACCGACGAAATCGGGAGCAAGGTCATCGAGGCGCTGATTTAGAAGACGACCGAGAACGATACTCGCTTGAGGGTGCATCATTAGGGGTTTGAGATCAAAAAAGTGCGGAGATTGACGCCCACTAGCCAAAGTGAATAATTCACCTTCCGAGCGCATATAGGACAGATCTTTGGCAAACTCGACCAAACTTTGCCAATCGGGATTTGAACGCAAACTTTCGTGCACTCCCATTCTCTCAAGCCTCAATTTCAACCGGTGATGAAAGTTCTTTATCGCATTGTTGGTGGTCGATGCTGGGGTGTGAGAAGCAACGTAGGGATGATAAACGGCCGTCAACGAACAACGCGAGATAAGGCGGGAGCGAGTACATTGAACGAACGAGAAGCGCTTCTTACCAGTGATGGTGAACGCTATAGTAATGAAATGGAAGCGTATCAAGAAGCGCTTGATTTAGGTACCGAAGAGTGCTATCTTCTCGCTGAAAAAGCGCGCAATAAGGGCCTAGACCACAAAGTGTTCGTCGAAATTCCACGCGCCTCTGACTTGGCCAGTCGCTGTGAAAAACTGCTGGTTGAGCACTTAGAGGGAGTGGAAGTCGCCGACGATATTCGACGAATGCTGGATGTCAATGACCGAGAAACCACCGCCATTTCTATGGCCCAAAAAGTGTCACGCCATTTTCGTGAAAAGGGTTACGATACAGTAAAGGCAATTGATGTCGGTTTGCGAGTGGGACTAGCCATCCTTACTGAAGCGGTACTGGTGGCACCACTTGAGGGGATTAGCGAAGTCCGACTTTTACACAATGTCGATGGTTCTCCTTTTGTGAGTGTCCATTTTGCTGGACCAATCCGTGCTGCTGGCGGCACAGCTCAAGCATTAGCAGTACTAATCGCCGACATGATTCGCCGCGAATTGGATATCGGCCCATACATGCCTACTACTCCAGAAGTTGAAAGGGTAAAGGAAGAATTTGGCCTCTATCGAGGCAACCTTCAGTACCGACCACCGCCCAACGAAGTTGAGACCATCATTCGAGCATGTCCAGTGATGATAAACGGGGAATCGACCGAATCGATAGAATGTAGTGGTTATGGGGAATGCCGAAATATCGACGAAGCAAGAATTCGTGGTGGTGTGCTATTGGTCATCGGCGAAGGCCTGTGCCTTAAGGCACCAAAAATTCAGAAACATACTGAACGCTTAATGGTTCCAGGATGGGAGTTCATTTCGACCTTTGCTGCCAAAGGCAAGGAAGATGATGATGATGCCGAGAAAGCGCGAAAAAGAGTGAAGCCAATTACCAAATTTATGAAGGATATCATCGCTGGGCGGCCGGTTTTCGGTGAGCCTTCGACCCCAGGTGGATTTAGGCTTCGCTATGGTCGCCCCCGTACTTCAGGTTTAGCTGCGGCATCAATGAATCCCGTCGGCATGAGAGTCATGGATGACTTCTTGGCAGTTGGCACTCAAATGAAAATTGAGCGTCCTGGCAAAGCCTGTGCCGTCACTCCATGCGATGAAGCCGAAGGGCCTTGGATTATTCTCAACGATGGAAGGTTCTTGCGAGTTGATGATGAGGAAACTTGGGGACGTGTAGGGGGAGAGACTCTCGCAGTTTGGGACAATGGTGAATTGGTTCTCGGATTTGGTGAATTTCTTGAAAATAATAAACAACTGGTGCCCTCAGCATATAGTTCGGATTGGTGGGCCAGTGATTTACTCGATGCTATCGATACGGAAGGCCGTGATGTTTTTGCCAAAATTATCTCGGCAAAAAACCTCACACTACCGGATTCTTTTCCAGCAGGGGCCGATGGTAATACGCGTCGGCAATGGCATGAATTCTTGCGTTCCATATCCCTTGATTGGCAAGATGTAAAAGAAATTAGTAAACGGTTTGCCACCTCCTTTCCACCACCACATAACCCTTGGTGGGCCGACCTCCCGCTAGAATGGGTAAAGCCGGTTTTACCAATAATTGCAAATGCTGAAATTGATGGTGAGTCATTACGTATCGTCAACGGAATTAGAGGTTGGGATGCCGCCCCGCTTAGGGAATTGCGCTTGGATTCATATGCTGGGAAAACCCCTGGTCCAGAATTCATCCTAAGTCAGCCACTGCTTGAAGATGAAGTGCGATATAATGAGCACCTCAAAGTCCACGGTTTGCCTAAGGCCTTCGCTCTAATGCTTGGCCTATCCCATCACCATGATGGCGATGATTTGCTGATTACCAGCGGCTGGCAAGCTATGCTTAACGGCCTAGGTTTCGATCACCAAAATGGAAAAATTGTCCAAATTGTCGATGCCACGATACACCTTACAAAAAGATGCCAAGAATTACGCCAAAGCGCGGTAATATTGCAAACTGAGAAAGAACGGAGAAGAGAATTATCGGCTAAACGTGCTCAGGTACGAATCGCCGCAGAAACCGATGCAAGACAGAAGGGGTTCAACATTACTGAAACCGACAAAATGGGGCAAGATGCAATGCAATCGGTTATTGATACCGGTGCTGAAAAACCGATTGCCTTGGAAGAATCTCTCGCCCGAGAAGATGAACATCTAGCTGATGGGGCGATGTGGCTGGTACGCAAGGTTAGCGAATTACGCTGGGAGCATTCAGCCCCTTCTCGAATAGGCACTAGAATGGCTCGTCCCGAAAAGGCTGCACCACGTGAAATGCGTCCTGCAGCACATGTCCTATTTCCCATCGGTATGGCCGGAGGTCCTCAAAGAAGGCTGTCTGTAGCCGCTGAAAAGGGGCATTTTAGGGCTCAAGTGCGCAGACGATTCTGTACTAAATGTGGCACTGGTTCAGGGATGATAACCTGCATAGAACCATCCGCAAATGGAGAACTTTGCGGTGGCAGGTGCGAGCCTCAAAGCGATGCGGAGAACAGTAATGCCCGCCGTATGGGAATAATGCAATCATTGCCCGTCCAAAGAATGATCGAAACCGCGCGTAATAATCTCGACATTCGCATGCCTCATTCCATCAAGTGTGTCAAAAGTCTAATGTCGAAAGGGCAAACCCCTGAGGCTTTGGAAAAGGGTATCTTACGGGCTACTCACCAACTTCCTGTTTTCCGTGACGGAACGATTCGCTTTGATATGTCGGATGTACCAATAACACATTTCCGGCCCCGTGAAATTGGCGTTAGCATTGAACGCTTACATGAACTAGGATATGCATTAGATTGCTATGGCGATGCATTGGTTGATGCTGAGCAATTAGTGGAACTATACCCGCAAGATTTCATCGTTAGTCGGCGAGCCGAAGATTTCTTATTGCGCACCACCAAATTCATCGATGAATTATTGGTTCGTTTCTATGGATTAGAGCCATTCTATAATTGCCAAAGTGGAGACGATTTGATTGGCCACCTCACTATCGCTCTAGCCCCCCACACTAGTGGGGGTGTGCTCTCTCGTATCATCGGGTGGTCCGATAGTAGTGGTGGTTACGCGCACCCATTATTCCATGCCTCAAAGCGCCGCAATTGTGACGGAGATGAAGATGCAATCATGCTATTGCTAGATGGTTTGCTCAATTTTAGTCGTGATATTCTGCCGGCAAATCGTGGTGGCCAAATGGATGCACCACTAGTATTAACGACCCGAATAAATCCAACCGAAGTCGATAAAGAAGCACTCAATGTAGATTGTGCATGGTACTATCCGCGTGCTTTTTACGAAGCCACTTTAGAACAGCAGCACCCCAAAGAAATCTTGGCACAAATGGACATTGTCGACCAAAGAATCGGTACTTCGTTGAGCCAACGCGGGTATGGGTTCACCCACGATTGTCATGCCCTTGATGCCGGTCCAGATCTCTCGGCCTACAAGACATTGGATACTATGGTTGACAAAATGAATGGGCAATTAGAAATCGGACGAAAATTACGCGGCGTTGACGTACGAACAGTCGCCAGTAGCGTGGTGCGCTCACATTTCTTGCCTGACTTACGCGGGAATTTGGTTGCTTTTACTAGACAGAAAACCCGTTGCATGAAATGTGGCCATTCCTACCGCAGAATGCCTTTGGCCGGCAAGTGCATACAAACCAAAAAGGCCGGTGACAGAAGTGGCGGTTCGTCATTAGGAATCAAGCCCGATGAAAATCGTCAATGCGGTGGTAATCTAGCCCTAACCGTTACTGAAGGTGCGGTGCGCAAATACATCAAGGTCACCGATCACGTTGTCAATACTTACGGGGTCGATAATTATACCAAGCAAAATATCGAGTGGCTGGCCAAATCTGTCGATAGTTTGTTCAGTAATGATAAGGCCAAACAAGCTTCAATTTTCGACTTCATCTAATCATCCATGAGGTCATAGATGTCACTGACTTTTTTGATTCTCTCATCCCTTTCTACCGGCCCGCGCAGACCTTTCATCGTGGCAAACCCAAACTCTTCCATTTCATCAACTAAAGCCTCAGCTTCAATCTCATCTGTATAGTCAAACTCACCAGCAATTTTCGGCCCATCTTCAATATCTGGGACGGTCTTACCAGTAGGTGTTTGGCTCATAGGTTGATTGGGAAAATTACCAAAACCGGTTCCCTCAATTTCAGCCTGAATTCGATCTTTATCCTCCATGTCCGAATGCACCTTTTCCCACACACCTTTTTGGACAATTTTGTGGAGCGGTAATGGAGTAGATAAGGTGTCAAATTTTTTCTTCGCTCGCCACACACCAACTCCCCCCAGTAATATGGCGACAAGAAGTGCAACAATATGGCCCTCAAATGCAACACCGCCCCAAACTCTTAATTCAAGTGTTTGATGGAAATCAGCACCACTATCTGGCATCGTTACAAGAGTGTATTGTCCAGTTGCAAGTTGACGGTCGAAGCCCCCGCAATCGCCACCGGTTGGACCATCCCAGTATTCAATCACAGCATCATTTGAATCGTATAATTTCCACCACATTTCAGTACTAGAATTTCCTTCACTAATCACGTTTTCACAAGTGAATGTAACTGGCATTGGTTGGCTCATTCCGATGATATTTGGAACTTCAAACAAATGATTGCTATGAAACGGCTTGTCGAGAGAGTTTACCTCACGTTCGGCGGCTTGCGAGGTGACTATCAACCACCCCATCTGTAAGCCGACCAAGAAAATTGTGGCAGTAATCATCGCGGTACGAAAGCCCTTTTTCGCCAAAGCGATTTCTTCTACGGAGCCGCCTAACTCAACCATTTCCAAACCCCACTTTATCAAGTATCTTAGCCATCCATGCTAATTTACGACGCTTCAACGCCTCGTTTGAAACCCCTGACCAGCGCCCGAAAGTCTGTTCATCATAACCAACTAATACCAACCTTTCGGGCTGAATCCCTAGCGCTAACATTAGACATAGGGCGCGGTCACCATCGGTGAATCCTCCAACGTTGTATGCCCCTTCAATTGGAGAATTTGTTTGGTGGGTTAGTATGAGTGGTAAGGGCTCAGCAGGGCTCATCTCCCCCCACTTGGCGAGAGCAATTTCAACCTCAGCCCAGTTATCTCCATGAGCATGTAATGCAATTGTGATACCTTTTTCTGCTGCCACTTGCAAATGTGGCCATCCATCCGCATCACTAACTACCAGCGCTAAAGTTGGCCACAAGTCCTGCTCAAATTCAGACAATATTCCCACACTTCCATCGGCGGCAATTAAGTGCGGTTCAGCAGGTAATACCGAAAGTAAATCTTCGACCTCGACTGCTGCACCAATAAGCACTATTGGGCGCATATCTGCAAGCAATTTCTTCTGCAGTTGCTCGAGGTTTTGTAGACGGTGTTGCCGCCCCCAAAAGGAATATTTTTCCACCATTTCTAACATTGCCATTGTGCTCGCAATATCTTCTTCTTCAGACCAAGAAAATTCATCTCTGATCTCATTCTGAATCTCTACCAAAGCCTGCGAGAATGGTTCGAGCACACCCCTGCGATGTGCTCAACCCTCATCATCAATACTACTGCGATGCTTCAATAACCCTCGACCGTTTTGCCCCAATATGCCCATGCCACTGCAGGAGCCGGTCATCAATGACGCAGTGATTTTAGCGCGCTATCCCTTCCTGCCGCAATCAAGCGAATATCAACGCCAACTTGCGATTGAAAACAACATTACTCTCGACGTCTTACTTGATTCTGGCCGCTGCGAAGAAACTCGAACTCGTGGCCGTTTACGATTGGTTGAATCAATTAGCAACGAGGGGGGAGTTGATGCTATGTCGATGCGTGATATTCATACCGCAGAGGGACAATTATTGGAGTCGTTTTCATATTCATATGCCCGCTTAGTAGTTTGTGCTTCCGAGCAAGAAGTCCTAATCTCACGTTGGGCTCAAGCCGAGGCTGAAAGGGCAGAAAGATTGCTCTGTGTTGATGCAGCAGCCTTACCAATAATTGCCCGTACATATCTTTCCGATGTTGAGCGAATAGACCTTTCTCAGCGTGGTATTTCATCGCACGGTGGAGGTGAATCTTGGCAGGTTGGGCTCACTGATTTCATAGAAATATGCCCCCGTATCACCGGTGAGAGGTGGCGTTTAATCAATCACGATGTGACCGGCGGCAAGGTGATTTTAGGCGATAGAAGAATGTCCAGCCAACAGCAATTAGCGCGCTTACTACGTGAGAGGATCAAGAGCCAAATAATGGCTGATGCCCTTACACGAATGGGCGAGGTGACCGATGATTTAGCAGTGCGATTAGCTGAATCTGTCGGCATGGCAACCAGTCTTATTCAGCAGGCCTCAAGTGAACGCCTAGAACTCAGCGGAGTAGAGCAAACCGATTGGCCGCCATGTATGCGTAAAGCAGTAAGGGAATTAGAAGCGGGTATCAACGTCAATCACTTCGGGCGATTATTTCTCGCTTCGATTTCATCAACCATTGGCTTACCACAGGAAACCTGTGCTGGTTTCTTCGCCAATGCCCCCGATTACAATCCCGAAACTACTACCTATCAAGTCGGCCATGTATACGACCGCAATTATACCCCTGCTGGTTGTTCTAAACTCAAATTGAATGCTTGTTGTGCGGTTCAGCCTGGTGATGACCGATTGTGCGACCAACCTTGGCTCGACCATCCGATGAAATATTTGCGCGCCCAGCAACGGCGGCGGGTACGTGACCAAGCTGAGCAACAACCGAGTGAATTGGAAACTGCACAAGCCAATAAAGAGAATGACTAAGGTTAATGTGTTGCTCGTTTTCAGTAGCAAGATTTGGTAGAAATCAATGTGTAATTACTGGTAATGCAAGCCGATAAACTATTCCAGGGTTATTCAAATGAACATGTATTTTCGACGACAAGACAATTTGTCTGGTGCCTTACACCCATAACAAGGGAAGAAAATGGGTCAAGAAAATCTCACCATTGAAAATAATCCACAAGTATTGATGTTCATGCGCCTTTGGATGGCTAGTGGCCCAATGGTTATGTCAACTATTGAAGGAATTCACGAGGTAAGTGAGGGGCGAAAAATCGAATTGCCTGAGATTCCAGGCCGTGATTTTACCAAGGAATTGCACGATTTTTATTCCGCATTGGGGATTTTGATGGATAGACTCGCTTGAAACGACTTCCAAAATGCGATGATTGATAATTGAGAGGGGGTTTGGCCAACCAGCAAAGGCTGGGGTGTGGTTATGGTTCGAACAATTGTCTTGACCGTCGACCGAGACAATGACCTTGGTCAAAAAGCGGCGATTAGGGGTCCAGTTATCGGCCGCCGTAATGTCCTTACTGCAGCCCTAAAGTTAGGTATTGCAGACCCTGAAGAAAGCGATACTAACGCCATACTTGGGGCATTGAATCAACACGATTCTTTAGCCGAGGGTGGTGAAAGTAGTGATGAAGTAGAAGTTGCAATTTTGACCGGCGATGAAAAAGTCGGTGTTCGTAGTGACCGTGCTATCGCCGCTCAACTTGAAGAAGTAGTTTCCCAATTTCAGCCCGACCGCGCAATTCTAGTCACCGATGGGGCTGAAGATGAATCTGTCCTGCCAATCTTACAAAGCCAAGTACGTATAGATCATGTGCAGAAAATTATTGTGAAGCAGTCAAAGGGTATTGAAGGTACTTACTACTACATTGTAAAGGCTCTTGAGGATCCGAAATGGCGTGCAAAAATGTTAGTTCCTCTATCGATTGTCTTGATGACTGTCGGCCTAGGGATAATGTTACCAGCCGAACTCGGGGGCGACATCCTCATCGGGGGATTACCGTTCTTTGTCGGCTTTTGGTTACTGTTCAAAGGTTTAGGATTGGAGGCTAATATTTCACGAGTAATGTCGGAAATGCGTGAAAATACCGATGCCGCTTTCTTTTCTTCATTGATGTGGGCAGGTGCGGTATTCTCTTCTGTCTTCGCGGTTGCAAATGCATATTCTGAATTTAATAATGAGTTTGAATCTGGCTCTCGCGGTAGTGTGCTTTATCTTTCATCATTCCACAGTGCTCTAGCTTGGGTTGTAATCGTCTTTTTACTGATCATCAGTGGTTTGCTTTTGTTGCGTTTAAAACGCGGGCAATTTTCGGGGAGGGCTTTCGTTCTTGCCGCTGCCGGAATGGTGGTATATTCATTCTTAAATACCGGATTGCAAATTACCATTCAAGTCCTCAAGGGTACAGAATACGAATTTGACGTGGTACAAATTTTCCGCGATGGCACAGTACCGATTGTTTGGCTTGTAGTATTGTGGCTGACCATGCTCATTGTTCGAACCGTTCAACAACGACAATCGAGTTCTGAAAAATATTGGGGGATCTAAAAAAGATTCACCAGTTATTATTTGCACCTCAATTGAGAAACTTGAAGCATGAAACCGACTGGCCACAGTCGTGAGCGATGCTACAGTTGAGGCCACGATAGTGGTTGATGAACAAAAGGCTGGAGAACGGCGCGAGCGTAGCCAACTCAACTTAGCCCTTGGCTCGACCATTGTTGTCGTTATTCTATTCCTTACTCTCGCCACTGTGATTAATGGACCAGATGCCTTCGATGGACTTGATGAAAGTGGGATAGAACACTGGCTTCCTCCAGTTGAAGAACGAAGTGGAAAACTATACGAAGACACGGATGTCTTTAGTCGAGTCTCGTGGAATGGAAGCCACAACATCTCTGAAGTGCAGTCCATCTTTGTCGATGTTCCCGCAATTGCCCTGAGTGATGGGGGAGCTGGGGTGACTGGTAACGCTCAAGTTCATCTCGGTTTGTGGTTACCTGAAATAGAAGGGTGTGACTATTCGGCAGGGAATATCACTGAAGAATGCAAAGTTCCAATCATTGCAGAAATAGGACCATACTACGATGACGGTGATGTCGACGCATTAACTCCCGCCGACCGTTTAGGTCGATTCCTCATTGAGAATTTTGTTCCACATGGATTCGGTGTGGCTCAAGTCTCGGTTTTCGGCACAGGTGATTCTAATCATTGCATGGACCTCATGGGACATGATGAGATGGAGGGAATCAAGGCCGCTGTTGATTGGCTCGGTCAGCAAACTTGGTCAAATGGCAAGGTTGCGGCAATTGGTAAATCATACGATGGCTCAACCCCATGGAATGCCGCGGCATCTGGTTCAGAATATCTCGCGACTATTGTTCCGATGTCAGGATTGATTGGTGTTCACGAGTTGATGTGGCGCAATGGCAGTATGGAGGCGCGTGGGGCAATTATGCACAACGGCGTCTACGGTTCATTCGGCTTAGACGGAGATGGCGGGGATATTGAAAACGCCTGTGAAGGATATGTCGAGGGTTATTATGCCGGCGCAACCGCCTACATGACTGGTGATAATCTAGCGTGGATGGGAAGTGATTACTGGGAAGAACGCTATTTCCTTGACCGAGCGATGGAGGTTTACAATGGCTCAATTTACATTATCCATGGTATGCAAGATTGGAATGTCGACCCTCATATGGCCTTTCCCACCCACCAAATTGCCATCGACAATGGTTTTGCAGTTAAGGGATTGTACGGCCAATGGACACACGACTACCCCGACCGGGATGGTGATAGTGGCCACGAAGGTGGAATTGGATATCCTTGGTCACTGCGCTGGGATTGGGCTGACGACTTGCTAGAATGGTTCGACTACTACCTACGCGACCTCGGTCCACAACCTCGGTTAATCGCAGAAATACAGGATGATGCCGGCGCTTGGAGGGTTGAAGAAACCTACCCCCCCGCCGATTTGCAATGGGTCCCCACCACTCTAGATGAGTGTGAACTAGCCTCAGGTGGAACTACTGTAACGGCAATTAGCACGACTGTACTTACCTGCGGAACATTTGCCGAAGACTTCAGAATCGTCGGCATGCCCACCCTACATATCAGCGCTCGATTGTCGTTGATACAACAAGCACCAGCAAGCGGTCACCTATTCGCCAAATTGCAGTTGGCTAGTGACGGTTCTCATCTTGGCCATGCAGTTATGGACTTACGCTATGCAGATGGCGGAAAAACTGGTAAGATTCTCTTACCTGGACAGACCGTACTAGCAAAAATGGAATTCTTCGCCATGGATGTGGTAATCCCTGCCGGTGATAGCCTTGAATTGGTCATAACCCAAACCGGAGAAGACTACGTTCCAAGTACCGTTAGCATTCAACCAGTAACCATATTCCTCGATGATTCAAGTACCCTTTCATTATCGACCGTTCAGCGAACTTGTGACGATTTATTTCTGCCCCCAATGCAGGATGTATACCCTCATTGTGTGAACAATAATTAATTCTCAAATAACGACTCAGTTGCACAATTAGGACAGGTTACTTTGATTGGTCGCAACGCAGGTATACCTAGTGGGGCACTACAGGTCGGGCACAAGATGGCTTGGCTAATTTCCGCTTGTCGATCTCCACCTTCCCTACTAGGGTCATATCGCATTCGCAATTTCGATGGGTCGTCGATATAGCGCGGTGCACTAGAAGCCATCGCAGGAGGTGTAGTAACGCCCATCGCCGAATCATCAAAACCATCGACTTTGTGTGCAGGCGCTTCCCCTACGCTTGGATTATAAATTGCAGATTGATTTGTAGCCGCTGTTGGCTGAATGCCTACAGGGTTGGCAGCACCGCGTTGAATAAATGCTTGTAATTCAGCTTGTAATTGCTCAGGAGAGATACCATGTTCACGGGCAATTTGGTCCATTGCTAGCATTTGGTCATAGCCTTCCATTAAATGGAGTGAATGAAGCACGCTGTCCGGTACAGTCATGCCTTGCGCTTGCAACTATCTCTCATCAGCGTTTGGGATTCATGTACCGCAAAAATCTTGTTTTATTCAATCATGAGTGAAATAATGCTGAGTAAGCCTCAACCAAGTCGCTGATGGCCTTAAATAGAAAGGCGAGGGCGAGCGGCATGAGAGACATGGTGCCAAGTAGAGCAAAACGGCGCGCTGCGGCTTCCCGTCCAATTTCAAAAGAGGCCCGAAAAATCACTTGTAGTCAGGTCATGTCCAAAGCCCACGCTTTGGCCGATACAGCATCAGTATTTGATGTAATCAACGCCATATCGGAACACGATTGGGACCACATTTTCATCGTTGACATGGAAAGTGTTCCAGTAGGACGAATTCACGCCGTCGACGTGTTGAAAATCATTGCCCGTAAAACTGTAAATCGGGATGTGGCATGGATGCACGCTACTCCTGCAACCCAACTAATTTCCCACCCCCCGCTTACATTGCGCACTTCGACTCCACTACTCAAGGCAGGAGCATTAATGCTCGCCCACAGTCTAAATCAAATTGCTGTTGTCGATAATGAGGGAGCATTAGTCGGAGTCGTCGGTCATGTTTCCCTCACCCGTCATTTGCCTCGCTTCATCCTCTAAAATTATCCATCAGAGAATCTTGAGGGCAAGACACAAGAAAGACCCAATTCACCCGATGATGAGGGGAAGATGTGGAAAAGCAGAAATCTCCGATGAGCATTCTATTCCTCGTCATCCTCATCGACATGATCGGTTTGACTCTCGTAATTCCTTTCTTGACCTATTTTGTTCAGGATTTAGCCACGGCTGAAGGTATCGATAATATGGGGTCACGCGACCTTTGGGTTGGTATCATCATAGCCGCGTATTCCGCTGCTCAATTCCTATTCACACCAATACTTGGCTCCCTTTCCGACCGTTGGGGACGACGCCCAGTCCTGATGCTTGGTTTGGCTTCAAACACTGTTTTCTTTACTCTATTTGGCCTCTCTAGTACATTGATGATTGCCTTAATCGCTCGGTTTTTAGCAGGTGCTGGTAATGGCAATATTGCAGTAGCAAAGGCCTATGTCGGCGACATTAGCAATCCGCAAGAAACCGCAAAACGCATGGGAGCAATTGGGGCTGCATTTGGCCTCGGATTTATGATTGGCCCTTTTATTGGCGGGGTATTATCTGACCCCGCCAGCACATTTGGTGGATTTTTTGATACTAATTTTTGGCATAGTTATCCCTACCTCCTCCCCTGCTTATTTTGTAGTTTACTCTCCTTTTCTAGTTTGATACTCGCCGCTAAGCACTTGCCAGAGAGTTTGAGTATTGAACAACGGTGTGAGCGCACAGAGTCTATCGGTGCAGGATTTGTAAGTATGGTCAAAAATTCAGCCAGTGTCCTTCGAATCCCAGTAATCTCCAAATTGATGATCGTGTATTTCCTCTACATGGTTGGATTTAGCATGATGCACGGCACATTCATCCTCTTCACAGCATTGGCGATTAATTCAGGAGGATTAGGATTAAGTGAATTACAAAACGGGTTTGTGTTTGCATTCATTGGTATCGTTGGCGTAATCATTCAAGGCGGCTTAATTGGAAAATTAACACAAAAATATTCGATGTCAAAATTGATGATCGTAGGCATCCTTGCATCGGGAGTTGGCATCGCTTCCCTGCCATATGTACCAAGTTCGACCATATTGTGGCTTTATTTGGTTGCAGGCCTTATCTCTGCAGGAAACGCACTCTATGTCCCAACCCAATCATCAGTACTTACCTTCGCTGCAAAAGAAGCTGGCCAAGACCTAGGGGTGGTAATGGGTGCTCAAGTTGGGTATGGCTCACTAGCACGCATTATTGGTCCATTCTCGGCCGCATACATTTGGTCATTAACAGTTGAAGGTAGTGGATATTGGACTTATCATACATGCTTCCGTGTCGCTGGTATTATTTTCATTATCGCAGTATTGCTGCAAATGACTGTGAAATTTACCTATCCGCATACCGTACCAAAGGCAAATCCGACCACATGAAGGTTCTTCACTACTAACGATAACGATAAGCCATGAAGGTAAGTAATGCGCGTGGTTGGCCTCTTTCAGTCGGCTCTTCTCCTGAAACCTTGCCTACAACAGCTTGGATGCAATCTAAACGCACTGTACATCCAATGGAGACTGACCGGCGATTATCTGGGGATGTTGTTGGTTCAAATGAAATACTGGAATGGGTTAATTCCCATTCACTGATAGATGAAAATGATGTAACCGTATCAATACAACATTTTCTCGAGCAAAATGATGCTACTCCGATGGCGGAGCGTCGATTATTCTTAGTTGCTGGAGAATTAGGGAATCCATATCGCTTATCCGATATTGGCATCTCAATGATGCCGGTTATTCCAATACGATTGGATGGTATTTGCCGCACTTGGATTGATACTATGGATTCGCGTGAAGTTCAACCAGGAGTTCACCATGTAACACTAGCCCGTACCGATGGATGGTGGGAGCGCACCCTTCTTGCCTTACCCGATATTAAGCAGATGCGCAAAATGACTGATTGGTTGAATGATGGTTCGCAAACTGCTTGGCGGTGGTGCAAATTAGCTGAAGGTGGGTTCAGTATAAGCCAAAATGAGACTTTACAACCACCAACTACTGACCAATTGCTGTGGGATGGTGAACTTGAACGAGTTGAAGATGCTCCACCATCCAAAACCGGCCCAAATCTCATCCTGGAAGAGGTAAATGTCCCTCTATATACGCGACAAGGAATTTACGACCATCGGGGCCGGATTGCAAGATGTGTTCATTACCCCCAACGAAGGTTTCATAACGATGTTTATAGGCGGGGTAGCGCAAAGTCTTGGGATGATGTGATTTCAACTCAGTAGAGCGTTTTTAGGGGTATCCCGGCCTTTGATAATATACTCTCAGTGCATATATTACACTATGAAGAAGAATACTGCAATAGGTAGCCAAAAGCAAGCGCGGTTAGATCGATTAAAGCGAGAAATAATCGATTATGTGAAGCAATACCCAGGCTGTTCAGCAGCGGATATTGTCAGTCATCTCTCAAATAACCGAAAAATGAGAAACCATGGCCTTACTGCGAGAAAAATAGGCTTTTTCATCCCTCGATATCTAAAACAAGTCAATTGGACCTTGGATAGTGGTACCGGTAAGAGAATCTACGCCCTATCCTAAGCGTAAACCCCATGTCCAGCATCGTTTTCGCCTAGCCATGGACGGGGTACCTGAATCTGCGCGACCGGCTGTACTTTGGCCATCTGCGAATGCAGAATACGATGGGTATGTTCCAGCAATCCCCGAATCGGTTGCATGGCATTTACTCGACCCAAATTCAGAGAATGGTTTAAAGTCACAATTGGCTACAATTTTGTCAGTTATTGGAAGTAATATTCCGGATGAATTAGATGCAACAACCACTATCGATGATAGCGCAGGCACAATTTATATCGATGACTTGGCTACTATCGGACCCTCTTGTCATATTATTGGACCTTGCTATATTGGACCGCGCTGTGATGTTCGTCATGGCGCATTAGTAAGAGCCAATACTTGGGCTTGTGCAGATTCAGTAATTGGCCACGCAACCGAGGTTAAGCACAGTATTCTTTTCCCTAGTGCAAAAGCACCACATTTCAACTATGTTGGTGATTCGATTCTTGGTTCAGGAGTTAATCTTGGTGCGGGAGTGAAATTATCTAATCTACGCCATGATGGTAAAGAGGTCAAAACTCGATATGGTGAAGGGCGAATCGCCACAGGATTGCGTAAATTCGGCGCTCTTCTGGGTGAAGGATGCCAATTAGGTTGCAACGCGGTTACCAATCCAGGAGTGATACTTGGCTGTGATTCAATGGTTGTTCCAAATGCAACTGTAAGTGGTATTCATGGAGCAGGTTCATTCATTTCCTAGGTGGAGACATGAGGCTGTTTGGAACTGATGGCATTCGTGGCAAGGTTGTCGCGGATGGCGAAAGCGATGATGATGCAATAAACTCATTGTTCACAATGAGGACAATTTGCCCTCGACTTTTTCGTCTAATCGGGGAAGCACTAGGAGCAACTCTGGCTAAAGGGGATGAGGTAGTCATAGGATGGGATCTGCGTCCCGATAATTCGGGATTAGTAGAAGCGATAACCCAAGGTTTTCATCTGCGGGGAATTTCAGTCATTTGGGTTGGAGATGTGGCTACCCCGGCGCTTCAAGCATGCCTCCTTGAGAGAGGGGCGAAGATCGGTTGTATGGTCACTGCTAGCCACAACCCTGTTGCTGATTCTGGTGTGAAAATTTTTGATTCGCATGGTTACAAATCGATGCCCCCGTTTGAGGATCAAGTTAGCGATATCGTTGCCCAATTGGCTGCTGAAGAGCGCGAAATTGATATCCCTGAATTGAAACGAATTTCTCAACCCGATGGGAGAATGGATGGACGGGTGATTCATCGACAAGTACTCGAAAAACGATTGGCGCTATTTACAGAGAATTTAGCAAAAAATTCATCCAACCATGCCCCTTCAATTCCCCCGGAAGGAATTGCCCTTGACACCTCTGGAGGTTCGGCCCAAGAATGGTTAGTTGAGTGGTTAATCAATAATGGCATCAATGTGTTTTCTGTCGGTAACCCTACAGGGCTTAATGTGGATTGTGGTGCTGGAGATTTTTCTCCAAATGACAATTGGAGTTGGGAAGAATTGATCTCCTATTCAGGTCAACATGCACTCCTAATACACCTAAGTGAATATTGCCAAAACGGTAGACCTGAGCATTGGGATGAAGGGTTTGTCGTCGGTGCGGCACTTGATGGTGATGGTGACAGGTGCTTACTGATTGTAGTTGTTGAAGGTGGCCTTGCAATATTTGATGGCGATATGATGGCCGACGCGATATTACGTTCCGGAGGGGCTGGATGGCAACTCGCTGCTTCAATTGAAACCGACCTCGGCCTCAATGTAGATTTCCAAACCGCAGTCGGAGACCGATGGCTTTCTGCTGCACTTGCAAAATCATTCTCTGCACTAGAGGGATTTCTCCATGATGAAGCGATGCCAAAAATTGTCGGTAGTGAAGATAGTGGTCATCTAGTCCTACCTAGTCCCCATCCAACACTGACTGGACACTGGAGTTTGGTCGGTGATGGCGTTGCAACTTTGCTTGCTGTATTATCTGCAGACCGAGGGTTGGGGGGTATTTGTCTAGGGGGCTTTACCCGTGGATGGAAACGGCGAATCTCAATAAAAGGAGTTGAGCGAAGTCGGTGGGATGGGGAAAATTCACTTTCGGATATGGTCGAGGACTTAGCCCGAGATTCAGTGATGAATTGGGGGGAATGCCAAGATTGGCGACGGACAGCAATTGCTGGTGAAACTTCGCTATTGTTGCTAGAGGCAACTCTCAATGGGCAACCAGTAAGTATTGGAATTCGCAATTCTGGAACTGAAGCAAAAACCAATGTAAGCATTCGGATGGCCCCGGAAATTTCTATGTTAAGCAATTTAGCACAACAATTACTTGAAGTAATTGAGGAAGTATTGAAACGTGAATTAATTGACTAATCATTTGCCAATTCAGCCTCATATGCTTGGTTTAGCCAAGTGACTATGCCAAGTACTACTCCGGTGGCAACCAACATCAGTAATGCCGAAATTGGATTGAATTGATTGCTTTGCAGGCTGAATAAACCCACTAACCATGCACTGGCGAGATTGATTGCACCAATGACGCGCCAACTTCGACGCCTCTGTAAAACCCCGCATATCCAACCCAAGAGAGATACTGCGAGTAGGCTGATTACTAATGCGCTAGGATACGTACTGAAGGCCAATACTGCTGCGATTGGCAATAATATTTGAGCATCCCAAAGCCAAGCGCTTGTCCAATGTGGTTTGATAGATAGCAATGAATGTATTACCAAAACTATGGCTACAACTGCCATGATAAGAGCAACATTACTCAACGTATTGAACAGTGGAAGAATTGACCACGATTCGAGACTAGACCAAGCAACCAATACCAAAGGAAGGGCTACTAGACCGACTGCGGGTTGGTCCCAATCAAATCCACGCCGCAGAGCTAATCCAATTGCTAACATTAATGCTGGACCGATTGAAATAATCGCCACTAATGCAACAATTAAGGCACGCCCACCGGCACTTCTATGGTCGGATAATTGGCGTTGTAGGCGTTGGGATTCTACCCAATCCCAAACTAGCAGCACCATGATAAGAATCGCTTCTTGAACACCCCATGGCAATGTCCAATTGAGCATGTCGCCATCAGAAGGATCAACTGAAAACAGATTCGGCATTCTCCCCCCAAGTAAGAAAGTAATAAGACGAGTGCCAGCAAGAATGAATAAAATCCATTCCAATGAAGATGGGAGGCGGATTGCAACGTCCGGACGATTCAACAATGAGAAACCAGCTAATATTACTGTTAATAAGACCAATATTAGTAGACTAATCTGGTCACTAGATGTAACGTATGTGAGGGATAGACGGCCACTTAGATAGGTCAAAGATAAGCCAAGTAGAGTCCAGGCAATAGGAGTTTCAATACCCATCATATCCGGTAATCGTAAATTAAGTGTAGAGGCACGCCAACGCGAAAGTCCAATGAAAATTACAGACGTTACTCCTCCGAAGGCAAGCATTGACTCACCCTGGCCGCTGAAAAATGACCACCAAGTTGTTCCCAATAACAATCCAGTGATGAACGCCAAGACTACGACGGGCCGATGATGGATGTCGCCAGCAATGAGGTCGTATTCACCTATACTACCCGACCGTTTTCGGCGCTTTTTCTGCTTCTCTGCTAATTCAACTACCCTTGGGTCGAACATTTTTACACCACTAAGGTCATTAGAATGAGTTGTGGCTTGTTGTGCTTGACTATACTCTGCGATACGATCATCGCGACGAGCGACACTTTTGATGCCTGAACGTATTTCTCCTTGGGCTGCCAACCAGCCACCTGTAGCCAAAAATATTAGCAAGCCTGCCCAAAATGGCCATGCAGAAAACTGTGCATCATTAACTGCTACAATCATCGCTATTATCATGATGATACTAGCCATTGCCGGCTGTAGTATCTTGTCAAATGAGTCGGCTTTGGGCAAGTATACTGCGAGTGTTGCAGCTACGACTGCAACAAATATCCATGCCGTCAATATCGCTGATGGCCACCAATATGGATGGGTTAATTCACTCTTCCCAAGCGTTGTGCTTGAAATATAAAATACCATCAAACTAGCAGCTATCAAACCCATCTGTAGAGTGAAAATACTCTCTGGCTGAGGTTGAAGTGCATCCTCATCAGCACCTCGATCAATGGAATCTGCCCCGGCCATCCAAGTATTGAGGCGCTCAACTTCAGCACTTGCCAGCGGTAAAGCGGCGAGTGAAATGAATATTGGCCAAATTGCATCAAGACCAATTCGCCATTGCAATAATAGTGCAGTGATGCCAAATGATACGATTAGAAATTGCGGGTTGTTTTGATGCCGCCCAGTTATTTCTGCGCCAATATGTACTAACAATAGTAAGGAGAAAACCATCACTAATCCTACGCTTGAAATAGCGCCAGGGCGAGTTATTGCAAGGATGCCAAGTAGTGCAACCAGTAGGCCTATATTCCACAATTGCATTATTCCTGAATCACGTAGGCGGGTGCTAATCTCCGACATTCCCAATAATTTTCCTGCCAAATTCACTCCAGTTGCACCTAAGCGATTGTTCACTGGTTGTTGAATGGCAACAATTGCTGCCAAGAAAAATGCTAGGTCGTTGGGAGAAAAATGCATCACAACAACATCTGCGCCGACCATTCTAGTTTCAATGTCTGTAGCAAATGCAAAGGCCCAAACCCATGGTGCAATTACCGAGACTCCGGCTAGGCTAGGTGAATCACGTAGAATGGCTAATAATGCCATTCCTGCACAAACCGCAATGATTCCAAACAAGAGTATGCGCCCCCCTTCAACCTCATCGGCGGGTACTAAAATTGTCAATAGAAATAGACTAGTAATGCCCCCAAGCCAAAGTACATGATCGCTAACTGAGGATTGGTGTTTGAGCAACAGATTTGCTGTGACTATTGCCGCCCCAATAGCAAATAATCCATAAGAGGATAAACCGGTCATCGCAAATTCGACTAATCCCGATTCCAAAACTACAAGGACTAAAATCAAGGTTGGCATTGGAATGATGAGATATTTTTGCAAACGGTCTATTGCAACTCCTCGCACCGCAAGATATGAGCCACCGAAAACCGCCATCAACAACACCACTTGAGCGAGGGCATATCCGGTCTCGGAACGATTGGCGGCAATAGCCATCAAGGCCCCAACCATTCCGAGTGCAACCGAAACTCCCCACAAACCGGGTCGACCTAGTCCGAGTAATGAAAAACCATCACTAAACCAATTCTTTGATTGGTAAAACCGTGCCGCAATTGTGGCGTTAGTCGAATTGACAAAAATCATTAGTAGGAATACCAATAAGGCATCATTGAAATGCAATATTTCCAATCCGCCAAGCGACCAACCATTTGCCAATGCGTGGATTCCAATCCACAAATTACTGGCAGCAATTCCAAGACTGGCGAGATTTCCTGATTTACGCAATAGTGCTAAACCATGCAACAATATTGTGGCAAAGCCAATCATTAAAGCAAGGCTGATTTCACCGTAAATAGCTCCCGTTGCACTGGCTAGGGCTAATGTAACTAGAGTCGCTTGAGCAGCGATAGCATCTTCATCATGATGTTGGGCAATGGCAATATTTAGACCAATGATTGCTACCATTAACGCTCCAAGAGCTGAATCAGCGCCCATTCCACTTGGTGCATACTCTTCTAGTAGCCCCCAGTGGTGCAAGTCAAGAGCCAGCCCGTAGAGTAGTTTCATCGAAATAATAACCCATGTGACTCCGAGAATACGCATATTGGGATTAGGAATCCAACGCTCACCCAACCACAATCCAAACCCAGCCAACAAAATTAGACCAATGCCACCGATTGCCGGTGGAAGAATTGTCCCTACTAACCAACCAATGAGGGAATAAACTACTATCATAGTCACCATCAATGACCAGTGTAGACGCTTTTCGCCCTCGGTGGCTAACTCGGTAATCGTATCACTTTCAGCGGCTACCGCCACAGTTCCATCGCGTAATATTTCGCCAGCACGAGATGAAATTTCACCTCCGACTTCTGCCCGCTCAAAAGGATCAATCAGCAAACCAACAGCTGAATCCGAGGCTTCCTCTCCTCGTTGTGCTCGTTCAGCGACCTGCTGCCGATGCAAATCATCGCGTTCATCATCAGCCTTAGCGGCTTCAAGGGTATTGCCAACGAGGAAATCCGAGATATCCAACCCCCCCCCCAATTCAAAGGAGCGTTGGTCAATGATGCGGTCTTTGCTCGACTCGGTTTTTTCATCGGGCGAATCTTCAGTGCTAACATCACCTTCCCCCATACGAACCGATACATGCTTTCGGCTCATGAAGGACACGCTGTTTTGGTTGTTTTATGGACGGTTTCAAGCCGCAAGGCACAAAGGCGAGGAGGATGGCGGAACATCATGGCAATACCCGCATGCGAGGGTAATGGAAAACCCTCGGGGCGTTCTTTGAACGCCATCGGACTATTAGCAAGTGGCACAGTTCATTGGAATCAATCTGCAAACGACCTGATTGAAATGGCTGTGGCGAGAGAAGAAGGAATCCTTTCGGCCCATGGCGCTTTGGTTACCGAAACTGGAGACCGTACCGGCCGCTCACCCAATGACAAATTTATTGTCGATGAAAAGAGTAGTTCAGAGCATGTGAATTGGGGGACTGTAAACGTCTCGACGAGTCAAGAAGTGTTTGACGGGATGAAGGCTAAAGTCATTAATTATCTCAGCCAACAAGATGCGCTCTTTACCCAGGACCTCTACTGCGGAGCCGACCCAGAGGTTCGCCTACCGATTAGGGTAATTACACAAAATGCATGGCACGCGGCTTTTGCCCGTAATATGTTTGTACGCCCAAGTGAAGAAGAATTGGTTGAGCACGAATATGATTTTGTCGTACTCCACGCTCCTCACTTTGAAGCCAACCCAGAAGAAGACGGAGTCAATAGCAAAGCCTTTGTCATAGTCAATTATGCAGAGCGATGTGTCTTAATCGGTGGCACAAGATATGCGGGTGAAATTAAAAAATCAATTTTCTCGGTGATGAATTACAACCTTCCACTAAGAGGAATGTTACCAATGCATTGCTCAGCCAATACCACCGGAGAAAATACCGCGATTTTCTTTGGCCTTTCAGGTACTGGAAAAACTACTCTTTCTGCTGACCCACTACGGCAACTCATCGGCGATGATGAACATGGATGGGGGCCAAATGGAATATTCAACTTTGAAGGTGGTTGTTATGCTAAACTCATTAATCTCAGCCATGAAGATGAGCCGGAAATTTTCTCAACTACTCGCCGTTTTGGTTCAGTCTTAGAAAACATCGTAATGGATGAAGGTGGTATTCCGGATTTCTTCGATACCTCAAAAACTGAAAATACTCGTGGCTCATACCCAATTGAATTTATTGATAACCGAACCGAAGACTCGATGGGGGGTCACCCACAAAATGTCATTTTCCTCACCTGTGATGCCTTTGGCGTATTGCCACCAATTAGTCGCCTTAGTCCATCTCAAGCCGCTTACCATTTCATCTCAGGATATACTGCGAAGGTCGCTGGTACTGAGATCGGAGTGACTGAGCCTCAAGCAACATTCTCAGCATGTTTTGGTGAGCCGTTCATGCCGATGCATCCGGGTGTTTATGCCGACCTATTGTCGCAAAAAATGGAGCAACATGGCTCAACTTGCTGGCTCATCAATACCGGATGGTCTGGCGGGGAATATGGCGTCGGGAAACGTATGCGCATACCGTGGACTAGGGCCATGCTAAACGCAGCTCTTGATGGAAGTTTGAATCAAGCCGAATTCGTTATTGATGAGCGGTTTGGGATTGAAGTTCCAACTACATGCCCCAATGTCCCCGCAGAAGTTTTGATTCCGCGAAATACTTGGACGCAACCAGATAGATATGATGTGATGGCCGATAAATTGGCCCGCATGTTCAACAACAATTTCACCCGTTATTCTAAAGGTGTGAGTGATGAAGTCAATGCAGCAGAACCTCAAGTTCTCAATTAACTTCGGCCACGATGATGTTTGAATCGAGTTATCGCTTCCTTTTGAGACACTTTGGTTGGGTCTGATTTACTATGCTTTGCTTGTAATTTTTCCAAAGATTTGCGATCATCTGGTGGCATTCCTGTTTCTTTCTTCCACGGATCGGTATTGAATAGCCGTTGCAATAGGGGTTTCTTTTTGATTACTCCTTTCTTTACCAATTCTTTCTCAACTTCAACCTTGAGTTTATTTTCCGACCAACGTATCAAATCACGGTTCTGAACTTCCATACTCAGTATCGTCATCACAACGACAAAACTTGAAGAGCGGGGGTCGGTAAAATCAATCCCTGAAACTATGCCGCCGCCAATGAAATGTATTCCGGCGACAATACATGCTGAAGAGAGCACTGCTGACATCAACATCGGTAATTTCTCTCTAATATCAAGGCGTGAAAAGAAGGCAAGAATCGCTATCAATCCAGCTCCAAAGTCACCATAGTCGCGCTCTAAATCAATGCCGAAAATGGTAGTTACAACCCGCAATATCATTAACATTGCAAGGAAAACAATCATAGAACCCATAAGACGAATCATGGTTTTTGATATTTGGAATGCTAACAAAAAGAATAGTACAGTCGCACCAATTATCAATTCGGTTTCCCCTACATAATCACTAGCAAATGGCGCTACTAATCCTCCAACTACATAGCCAATTAATCCACCGACGCCGCCGACGAGAAAGAATAAGCGACGATATCCTTGTGTAAAGAGGATTAGCGCGACCAATAACAAACCCACTCCGGCTATCTTTCCCCCAAAATCAAACACCTCGGGCGGTAGTCCCAAATCTCCGAGCATACACTCGCGACATGGTGACGATTCTTTGACTATGCGCAAGCGATGGACTCAAACCATACGGCTGTACCCCATTGAGTATGACCGACTTACTAATGAAGACTTCAGCCGGCGAAATCGCCTTGAAATTGTATACCGACCGATGTCCTGAAACGACCGATAATTTTCTCAAATTAGTTGATGCGGGCCACTACAATGGACTGCATTTTCATCGCGTGATTGAAGATTTCATGTTACAAGGAGGATGCCCGCACTCTTCAGACCCTTTCTCGCCACGTGCTGGAACTGGTGGACCTGGCTGGAATATCCGCTGTGAACCTAGTGCTCTTTCAATCAGCCATGACCGTCCCGGCCTGTTATCTATGGCAAATGCCGGACCAAATACTGGTGGTTCACAATTTTTCTTAACTACTGTACCATGTAATTGGTTGGATGGGAAACACGCAGTTTTCGGTGAAGTAAATGGAGGGATGGATGTTGTGAAGGCGATTGAAAATTGTCAGAAGAGACCCGGTGACCGTCCCGCAACCCCTCAACAAATCATTAGCGTAACCCGTGCTTGAGTGATAGCATGCCGACCCTCCTTATTCACGGAGGTGCCGGTGGTGATGGTGAATGGGGGGGGCCAACCAAACTGGACCCCGCAAGAATAGATTGTTTGTCTATCGTTTTACAAGAAGTCGGTCGCTCATTAGAACGTGGTGAAATCGATGCTTTACAAGCAGTTAATATCGCTGTTCAAGTGATGGAAAATGAGCCTTTGTTTAACGCTGGACGAGGATCTGTGCTCAATGCTGACGGTGGAATCTCAATGGATGCATCGATTATGCGTGGCAAGGATGGTGCTGCTGGCTCATGTGCTGGAATTAAACGGGTGAAGAACCCAATAAACCTCGCACGAAGTCTGCTAGATGCCGGCTGGCCGGTAATGATGGTAAGCGAAGGGGCGGAGCAATTCGCAAAAAAACAGGGTCTAGAAATGGTCAGCCAAAACTCACTCATCACTGATTTACGAAATGCCCAACTTGAAAAATGGCGATCCACTCAAGCCCGAGTTGGAGCGACCGATGAAGATGATGCGGCACTCAACGCCCAACTCGACCACGATATTGAAACCGAATTGAGCGAGTCTGGTACCGTCGGCGCAGTTGCACTTGATATCGATGGAAATGTTGCTGCCGCCACCTCAACCGGTGGGATGACTGGTAAACCAGCAGGACGAATCGGGGATTCGGCACTAATTGGGGCTGGTACATGGGCTGATAATAAAGTGGCAATTTCTTGTACCGGTGTTGGCGAGGCTTACATCCGTGTTGCTGCTGCTAAGCGTCTTGCTGACATCTATGAATTAACCGATACAACCTTGGCGCAAGCAGCACAACGAGTTCTCGACGAAGTTGGACCACTAGGTGGGAGAGGGGGATTAATTGCAGTTAGCGCTACAGGAGAATTCACCTTACCGTTTAGAACGACATTGATGTACAGGGGAATATGGGATAACGGAAAAATCACCACCGCTATTGGGCCAAATTCCAAGCCATAATAGGGAAACCCGTAAGGATGGGGCACCACCGCACATAGGGTGAGGGAGAAGATGTCTGGGGACTTCCGCAGCGAAAAAGACACCATGGGTGAACTTCAAGTTCCATCCGACCGTTATTATGGTGCACAGACCGCACGGTCGCTAATCAATTTTGATATCGGTGAAGATTTGATGCCCAGTTCAGTAATACGCGGCTTTGGAATACTCAAACAGGCCGCAGCGGAGACCAATGTCGCATTAGGACAACTCGATGCTGAGCGGGGGGGTTTGATTCAAAGTGCAGCACAAGAAGTTATTGATGGTAAACTAGATTCACATTTCCCACTCCATGTTTGGCAAACTGGGAGTGGTACTCAAACCAATATGAATGCCAATGAAGTAATCGCAAATCGGGCTATTGAACTTGCTGGGGGCGTACTAGGTAGCAAAGATCCTGTTCATCCCAATGACCACGTTAATCGTGGACAATCCTCGAACGATACCTTTCCTACCGCGATGCATATTGCGGCAGCAGAAGAGTTGACCAACTCTTTACTCCCTCAAGTTAGATTATTACGTGATTCCTTGGCTAAAAAGGTAGAACAATTCACAGGGATTGTGAAAATTGGCCGCACTCATTTGATGGATGCGGTACCCCTTACTCTATCTCAAGAATTTAGTGGCTACGTATCAATGCTCGACAAGAACATAACAAGAATTGAATTTTCCATTATTGACCTCTATGAATTAGCTCTCGGTGGAACCGCGGTTGGAACTGGCTTGAATACTCATCCCAAATTTGCTGTAATGGTCGCTGCAGCCATCGCCAAGAGGACTGATTTGCCATTTGTTAGCGCTGATAATAAATTCGCTCAACTAGCTGGTCATGATGCTATCATCGCCGCCTCGGGAGCACTCAACACATTATCTGCTAGTTTGATGAAAATCGCCAATGATATTCGTTGGCTTGGTTCTGGTCCACGGTGTGGATTTGGCGAGTTGTCTCTTCCTGCAAATGAGCCGGGCTCATCAATAATGCCTGGGAAGGTCAATCCAACTCAATCTGAAGCGATGACTATGGTTTGCTGCCAAGTAATGGGTAATCATACAGCAATCACTATCGGTGGTAGTCAAGGAAATTTCGAATTGAATGTTTACAAGCCAATGATGATTCATAACCTACTCCATTCCACTCGTATTCTTGGTGACTCTTGTCGGTCTTTTGCTGAACGGTGTATTGATGGTCTAGTTGCTAATGAAGTGAATATTCGAAATCATCTTGAGAATTCACTAATGTTGGTTACCGCATTGAATAATCACATCGGTTATGACAAATCTGCCAAGATTGCCAAACACGCACATGAAAATGGGTTGACACTGCGCGCCAGTGCGGTCGAATTAGGCCTACTTAGTGAGGCACAATTTGACCAGTGGGTGCGGCCAGAAAATATGACTGGCCCTAGAAATGAAGGCGATTAGAAGGCCAATACGTGATGCTGTAAACTCCTGCATTGAAGGAAAGAACGTCAGAACCCATCCCGGAAATTGGTGCGGGTAATGAAAAGGCGATGTGGCCGTAATATTGTTCGCTAAGATATTAAGCAAAACGCGATGGACGTCGCTTTACCTGTGAAAGCAGGATGGGAGCGCAGGTAGAGGGGATCTTCCGGGTGGGAATCGCCCCTCTACCTGCCTCCGCTGTGATGGTTCTGCTCCAGTCCGAAGACCTTCGCTTCCCCATCGGTGGTTCCTCTTCACCTCGAAAGGCTCCAATTCCCCGTTCAGTTTCGTCTCATTCTAGTCAGCCCGCTAACGGACTAACAACGGCAAGCCGCTTTCAATTTCAACTCCCCTGATTCACAGACGGATTCATATTCCAAATGGAATCCCTTTCCTCTGGTGAAAATGGATCTTTTCCGGCCGAGGCCTTCTATTCTCCCCTAACTCCAGCAACAATCAATCGAAATCTCATGTAATTCTGTGGATGTTTGAGCTCTATGCAAGCACAGTCCTCTCCCACCTACATAGGTGAATCTCTCCACCTAAGTCCGATCTTTGCTCGGTTTTGAGCGACCGACCGGCATTGGGCCCGAAGCGCCACCTCAAGAGGGGCGCTCCACCACTCCAAAGGAGCGGCAAAGTTTACGTGGGTAGTCGAGGTCTATAAACCTTCCGGAAATAACATTTATTTCCAAGAGAAATCAAACGACTAAGGGTTGGTTTCCGATGGAAGTTCGCGCGGGGCCGCAGAAAAAATAACACTTTAGCCGCCGCGCAACTTCCTCAATTTTGCCATCATTTCTCGACGCTTGTCTGTCGCATCACTATCCGTTGGTTTGTTGTCGGTTAAAGTTTCAAGGCGGCGATTAAATAATTCACCTTCGAAAAGGTAAATGTTACCATCAGCGGTTGCGATAGCGGAATGAGTTTTAGTAGCCATTAGCGCGGTTGGGGTTGATGAAAGATCGAATTGGGCAGCGGTGGTTCCATCATCTGAACAAACTACTAATTCGCCTGAAGATTCAGCACGGTATAGAAGCCAAACCGTTTCAGTTTCTCGGATTTGGAAACCATTGTCGGCAGCGATGATTTGTCCTTCAACAGCAACTTGCCACAACTCGCTCCCGTCTTCATCGCAAGCTACACATACTCCACTTTCAAGCGCAACAAGAAAACCTTTTGGTGTACAGATAATCTGTTCAATTGTTGCATCGAATGTGGTTAGGGGGGTGGCTTTCTCATTTTCCAACAAACTGACTAAACCATCGGCGTGGCCAAATAATTGGTGTTGGCGACCGACGATACCACAGGTTACTGGGCTGGTTCCTGCCAACGCTTGCCACTTACTTTCATTGCCCACTAATAGCAACCCACCTCTTGGACGACCCAGCCCCATAACAGCCAAATCTCCTTTGAGGGAAAGATGCCATGGGCGTTCATCAAAGCGCTCGCAATTATTCACTTCGCCGCTTTCACTATCAATAAACCAGACTGCACTTTCCATGAAATCTCCATGTTCAATATCGTATACTGATGAGGTCGCTACCACTTGATTGTTGGCAGCATTGAAAATCAGATAATCAGCGGACCCTTCGGTCTCAACTCGCCAATTTTCTACTCCGCTTTGTGCATCAATATTGATGACAAATAATCCTGAATTAACAAAATAGCAAGTTTGGGCAAAAACGATTTCTTGGATCCTGTCGGGCAATTGTACCGACCAAGCACTCTCACCATCTAAGTGCCAGCAAGTTAGGCGACCGTCCCAACCACCTACGACCAAATGAGTTGAAGTGATCAATATTGATGATGGGCGCTCACCTAAATCGCGCACCATCCAAGCAATTGCCTCGATTTGCATTTCGGCCCCACCTCAAGGGGGCTTGACTCACCCATAAGGCCGACCCTCGTACGTGCGTCACGCAGGCCTCTTCGGGATGGCAAAAGTCAATGCGAAGGATAACAGACCAATGAAGCAGGAAGACCACAAAAATCCAACCGAGAAAAATGTCAAGATTGAGGCCACGCGAAGATGCCCGCGGGCACCTGTTCTGAAGCCGATAATAGCAAAAGCAATCGCAATTAATGAGATTCCAATGAAAAAGAATCCCATCATAACATACACACCAATTGCGGATTCATCAAGTAATGGCGTCTCCATCTCCTGAGGTCGATAATCGACACGATAAGATGTGTTATTGCTGGCCAAATAAGCGGCTTGATGTTCATCGTTGGTCGGCATTGCTACCTCAATATGAGTGAATCCAATCGGTTCAAGAAATAGTGGAGGTGGGGACAATAACAATCTATGTACCATCCCGCGGGAATTGCCTTGTTCTATCGGCGCATAAACCTCCAAAGCAACCATCCCTGAAGAGAGATTGGTGAGAGTGAATGTTCCATTATCATCCGTAATCGTTTCAGCAGCCCAGTTTTCACTCGCCGCACTTGTACTCGGCGTCATTGAGACTATAATGGTGAAATTTGCGGCAGCAAGTCCTTCTGCTGTAGTAACTTCACCGGTAAGGGTTGACGAACCGTTTGGTGCCCCCATGCCCATTTTCCAAACCCATTCATGTGGGCGAACCAAACCCTGCTCTGGCTGAGTATAATCCCAACCATTGTACAATCCTGAGAGGGCTGCAAGCAACAAGAGTGTCGCCAATACTCGAGCGCTAGTTGCAACAGGAACCTGTGAGGGTAGAAGTAATTCCTTGTGGCTAGTAGAAAATTCTAGCACCTCTTCTTCAGGTAATGGAGAGAGGGGTTCTATTCCTTCATCGGTCGCTTCGCCCACGCTTCGCCAACTCGCCATATGCCTTCAAACAACCACTATACCAAAATGCCCGTCTGCTCTCGTCGGCCCATGGCGGACGATGTGGCGTGCAAAGTCAAGATTACCCGTATTGGAAGAAAGGATGAATTAACCAGATTGGCCGACGCTATTCCAGACCTAGAAGGGGTTGAATGGTCAATAAAAGCGGATTTGCTTTCAATTACTATTCGCGCCAATGATCTAGGAGTGGTGCGCGCTACCGGAGACCAAGTGCTTGCAGCCTTGGGCTCGGTTGAAGATGAGGCAGTAAAATAAATTTACAAATTCAAATCAATGATTACCGGCGCATGGTCGCTGACAACCAAACCGCCTTCCCGCATTATTTCGGCATTTTGAAGATGGGGTAATGCGGCATCATTTGCTAATACATAATCAATTCTCCAACCGCGATCTTTTGCGCGTGCTTGACCCCTATTCGACCACCACGAATACGGCCCTTTGCCTTCACCACGGTGGATTCTAAACAAATCGTGCCAACCGCCATTGAGTAATCTGGTGAACCACTCACGTTCCTGTGGTAAAAATCCAGAGGTCAAACGATTACCGCTCGGATTCCAAATATCATCTTCAGTATGGGCTATATTTAGGTCTCCACAAAGCAATACTGGTTCATCGTGGCCGATAAAGCGCTGCGCCCATGAAAGTAAATCTTCCATCCATTGTTCCTTGAATAATTGCCGTTCTATCTTACTTGAGCCGCTGGGCAAATAGACATTTACGCAGTGCAAAGATGTCTCCTCTAGCCTATGACGAGTATGGATAATGCGCCCCTCACTATCATTGATGTCAAGGGATGATTCCATGCCCTTGCCTAGTACCTCAAATGAATCATTGGCCCAGGTTGAAACACCTGAATAACCTTTTTTTTGTGCCGGATGCCATGCAACTTCGGCCATTGGTGGAGTCCAATCCTTGGGTAATTGTTCCTCTAGAGCCCTGACTTCTTGTAACAATAGAACGTCTGGGCCAATACGTTCTACAAAGTCATCAAGGCCTTTGCGGATTGCCGCACGGATGCCGTTTACATTCCAACTTACTATCCGCATAGTAAGGCCTCAAGACGGCCGTTCTTGAAGCATAGCCCCAGCCCGTATACCCGTATCTGTTGCAGCATCAGCGAGCCAGTATGGTGAATTTAGCCAATCTCCAGCCAATAATATTCCATGCTTAGATAGTTGGTCAACTTCAGGGCGCTTGTCGCTAGGTACAGATGAGGCGATAGTTATGGAGTTGGTTTTCCTTCGCATTTTGATTGCGTCTCGCCAACCGCTTGCGGTTTGATCGAGGGTTGATTCGATTCTTTCCAGACGTTTGGAAGGTGATTCTTTTCCTTTGGCAAAGGCTGACACTATTGAGTGGAAATTTTCCGCATCATCACGGTATTGATTGAGTAAGGTTACGCCATTGCCATGATCAAACATGAGACCATCACAAAGGAAGCGACCCTCAAGAAGTAATTCAAGCAGAGTTGCTTCGAGTTTGGTAGTGGCGGTGAGAGGTTGGTCAAATTCCATTGTAGCAAGGATTTTTTCACAGTTTTTTCTCGGTAGAGCGAGGATGACATGGTCAGCTGCTATTCTCTTGCCATTCTCTAATCGCACCTTTTTTACTCGACCATTATCATTACAAATTAATTCAGTTACTTTTGCAGATGAATGCATCTCAACTCCAAGCCGGTCGAGTGCTGAAAGAATCCTTCCAACTATTTCAGCCCAGCCAAATTCTAATCGGAAAGAACCTCTTTTCCACAGAGAATGTTGGCTTTGTTGGCTATGAAAGTACAAATCAGAGCCGTCCGAAAGGGAGAGCCATGTGCTTAATTCTGCCCAAGCAGATAATTCTTCTTTGAGATGAGGGTATTGGTCATCAACCCATTCAGCAAAAGACTGTTTGGGGGTTTTCTTTGCCGCTATTTTCATTACCCGGCGTAATTTTAACAACTCAAGTTTTTGTTGTGCCGGCAACTTTGAATTTTGAATGGCTTTACTTGATATTGCTAATGGTCGCCACTTGCCGCCATTACGATGGTGATATTGAGAGGCTCTCAATCGTTGGCCGCGTAAAGCAACTTTGCTACATTTCGTAATTAGGACATGAAGGGGGCCTCGATAATTCAGCAAATGCGGGCCTGCATTGGTCGGATATCCTTTTAGTTCCTCACTAGTACCGCGGCCGCCAATTTTCTCGCTTGATTCCAATATAGTCACAAAATGGCCGCGCCGCGACGCTTCAAATGCCGCAGCCAGGCCGGCCAATCCACCACCAACAACCAATACCTCGCCCACACCTTGCCGAAGTTGGCCGCTGTGATGAATGCGACGGGGTGGTAAGGTTGAGCGACAACCCTTAGATGGCGGCGGCTTGGGATTATCGTGGCGCGCAATTCTTCATCTCGTCTACCACACGACCGCGGTTTCATGCTGTGGCGAGCCGAAGAGGGAACTCGCTGGTTAGAACAAAGCATCGAGAGGTGGGCTTCTGCAATGCTGGCCGATGATGAAGTTGAAGGGTTAATTGAAGTAGATGATGAAAAGTGTAATTTCACCTTGAATTCACGGCAGAATGGGGTTTTAGTTGGTGCTTGGGCGGTAGATTATCTAATTTCTACCCGCACTACTGATGTCGATACCCTATGGTATCGAGGCGATGGAGATGAACTCAGGAAAGGTGAAGTTATTGCAATATTTAGTGGGGGAAAACAAGCAATTTTAATGCTTGAAAGAACAATATTGAATTTGCTTGGCTATCTTTCTGGTATCGCTAATAATACTAGAAGTTGGGTTGAAACTAGTTCCATCCCTGTGGCTTGCACGAGAAAAACGATGTGGGGGTTGCTCGACAAATGGGCCGTACATCTAGGTGGGGGCCTCTCGCACCGACTCAGCAAACGTGATGCCTGTATGTTGAAGGAAAACGATCTTGTGGCCGCTAGTGAGGAAAAATCACAAATCGCTGAGAAAATCTCTAACCTTGATGATGATGAAATCGGCGCTTTTCTAACCGTCGAAGTTCGCACCCCTGGTGAGGCTGTTGTGGCGGCAAAAGCATGGCAAGAGCGAGGAGGGCACAAACAATGTGTTGTAATGTTGGATAATATGGGACCTGATGGAGCACGCGAATCAGACTTATTGCTACGCGAACAAGGATTACGTGAACTGGTTATTCTCGAAGCCAGTGGCGGAATTGTCTTCACTTCTCTAGAAGAATGGGAAAACTGTGGTATCGAGGTGATTTCAACAAGTGCGCTTAATCGTGGAGTTGCCCCGCATGATTTTTCAATGTTAATCGAAGGAGCATAGGGTGATTAGATGGAGCACGATGCCGACCAAAGCCATCCCCGTTATGAGTCATTACTCAAACGTAGATTATTAGAGCAAGCCGCGGCAAAAGGAATGTTGGCTGATTCGGCATTAATTGCCCATGGCCGTGGTGAGGCCTTTGATTATTTACTCGGGGAGCGAACTACCGCTTCGGCTAATGCCGCTACCGCTGAAGCTTGTGCGCGTCTTGTGGCAGCGAAAAGAGCAGTTATCAGTATCAATGGCAATGTCGCGGCACTTGCTGCCGATAATTTGATTTGTGTCGCGGCATTACTTGGTTGCCCATTAGAAATCAATATTTTTTATCGCACTCCTGAAAGAATGGAAGCCCTCCTTTCCCACATGTATGAAAGAAAAATAGCGGCTAGTAAATCACCACCTCCAGGGTTTCAATCCTCATTAGAGTCATGGCATGCTAGCGTAGAACAGGTGGAAATTCTCGGCGCCAATCCTGACGGGAGAATCCCCTCCTTGGAAGGTCCAAGAGCGAAATGCCATATTGATGGAATCCTCAATTCTGACGTGATATTAGTCCCGCTTGAAGACGGTGACCGCTGTGAAGCATTGGTAGCAATGGGCAAAGATGTTCTCGTGGTTGATCTCAATCCCTTATCTCGGAGTGCAAAAATGGCAAGCGTAACCATTGTCGATGAACTGACTCGATTTTCGGCCAATTTAATCACAGAAATTTGCCGTGGTGCCCAGCAACCTAATTGGCAGTGGGATAATCCCGCTAATCTCCAAGCAGCCTTAGATGAGATCGCTGCCAATATCCTCTCCGACTAATCAATCCTGAGTTTTTAGGGATTTAGCCGCAACAAACAACATGATTATGGAAAAGACCATGTTGTAAACAAATGAGCCCGCTACGATTGCTTTCTCAAAGCCCCATCCTCTAATCATGATGCTACGGAATGCTTCAGCCGTCCAAGTTGTCGGCAATCCCCATGAAATCGGTTGTAACCAAGCCGGTAATGCCTCTACTGGCCAAAGTATTCCAGATATCAATAACGCGAGAAATAACATCGGCATATTTAGTTGAACCGCCTGGAATTCTGAACTCGCTTTGGTCGAAATGAACATGCCTATGCACATCGCTGCCCAGCCGAGGAACATGGCCAATAGAAATACTGTTAGGGGATTACCATTGAGGGGAATGTCAAATCCGTAAATGGCAATGATCATCACAGTGGAGACTTGACCAATGAGAATTGTAGTAAATGCCGCCATATGCCCAATCAATACCTCTGAAGGTTGAACTCCTGCGGCAAACACACGGTCAAGAGTTCCATCATGGCGCTCACCAACAAAAGCCATTGTGGTCAAAATTAGACTAAACATAAAGCAAACTAGAGTCATTATCCCAGGGGCAAGGAAATCGATGAAGGCTGGGTCTCGATCGCCATAAATTGGGTCGGTAACTTCCAATGGCAATGCCACTCCCTTTCCAGCCATGATATCTGTTAGAGCATTGCGAACTTCAATCAAGATTGTCGAAGATACTTGTTGATTCGAATTGTCAAGATGTATTTCAACTACCCCTGAATCTGAGAAAGTGATTGCAGCCCACAAATCTCCTTCGGCAATTGCTGTGCGAACTGATTCTGAAGAATTATATTCGTTGTGGATTACAAAAGTATCAGATTGGGATAACATGGTCGAAAAATTTTCGTCGATATCGACTTGATCATTACTTACTATTGCTACATCTAATCCAGTAGGAGGCTGACCGATTGCAATTCCAAATAAGAGGATTTGAATTGCTGGCATAATGATGATGAAAGCAAAAGTGCGATGGTCGCGTTTCAATGTAGCAAACTTACGAGCCGCAATCGCATAAATGCGATTAACATTCATTCTTCCACCCCAGCACTTGGAGTTCGGCGACATAATTCCAAGAAAGTGTCTTCAAGTGAAGTATGTCCATATGGTTCCATCAATTCCCGTGGTGTCCCTTCTGCTAACAGCGCCCCATTTCGCATTAACCCAACCCGATCTGCTTGGCCGGCTTCATCGATGTAATGAGTTGTGATGATAACCGTCGTGCCACCATCAGCGATTTGCCGCAAATGTTCCCAAATTCGAGCCCGCAATTCAGGATCGACCCCCACTGTGGGTTCGTCTAGTAAGAGTAATTTTGGCTCATGGAGTAAAGCAACTGCAAGTGATACTCGGCGCTTTTGGCCTCCAGATAATTTTCCTACGGGCCGATTAGGGGGGGGTAAATCAAGGAATTCAATTAACCAAGTTTGCCGTGAAGCAATTTCACTTTGGTTCATCTGATGGAGGCGGCCATGAAAGAGTAACGTTTCAGTAATCGTGAGATCTTCATAAAGAGCGATTTCTTGAGGTGAATAACCCACATCTGAGCCGGGAACAGTACATTCTCTTGAGTTGACATCATGGCCGAGAACTTCTACCATTCCGGATTCCGGTCGAAGGCGGCCGAGGATGATTTTTAGCATCGTTGTCTTACCACAACCAGAAGGTCCCAATAGGCCGTAAATCGCCCCTGACTCGACCTGCATGGAATATTTTGTCAATACCTCAATGCGCTTCTTACCCTTGCCATATCCGCGCGTTAACTGATTGACTTTGATTGCCATTACCAATAGGGGGGGCTGCTGGGTTTAGTGTATTATCGGGTTATTGCTGTGACAAAATATCCTTTACTCGGGCGGAAATAGCGCTACCGACAGTTGAAGTTGTGGCCGAGCCACCGAGATCGTAAGTTAGTGATTTGCCAGAGAGAAGATGGTCGCCAACAGCTTGGTCTACCGCAAGTGATGCACGGATTAACTCTTCATTACCATCTTGTCGCCCCAACCACTCTAGCATTTGCTGAACTGAAAGAATCGAAGCTATCGGATTGACTTTATTCAAACCTGCATACTTCGGCGATGACCCATGTACTGGCTCAAACATTCCATGCTTATCACCAACGTTTGCACTTGATGCCATTCCCATTCCACCCTGCAATACGCTACCAAGATCGGTCGCAATATCACCAAACATATTCGAAGTAACTACAACATCAAACCATTCTGGATTACGTACCAACCACATTGTAAAGGCGTCGATATATGCATGTGATGCAGAAATGTTAGGATGATTACTGGCGACCTCATCAAATATCCTGCGAAATAATTGGCAACCCCGGGTAACATTACTTTTGTCAACACAATGAACCTTCGTCTCGCCTTCAGGGTTACCATTACGACGGCTAGCCAAAGTAAAACCTGTTTCAATTACACGCTGGCTACCATAACTAGAAATTGGTCTCGGGTCCCATGCCACTTCACCTTGTAGACCAGGGAATTCCATCTCCGGCGGTTCATACTCTGCCATCCCTTGTGCTGCAGCAGCCGAACGATATAGCAGGCTGTGGTACAACCCTTCAGTATTTTCTCGTACCACTACCATGTCAACTTTACTTGGATCCCATTGTTGAGTAAAATCTCCGTGGACTTTATGCAATACTCCTTCATAGAGTTTTATTGGACGTATATTAGCATACAAATCCAGACCCGAACGTAAACCGAGAATAACTTCTCCACCAGCCATATCGCCATTTTCTAGTGTTGCCCCTGGCCAACCTATTGCCCCGAGAAGTATTGCATCAGATTCGTCACGGCAATAATCAAATGAGCCTTCTGCCCACACCTCTCCAGTTTGCTGGTAGTGTTGCCCACCACACTCAATTACGGTTTGTTCAAAACCCAAATTTGTCGATGCTGATATTGCATCAAGGATTCTTGCTGCTTCGACCATTACCTCTCGTCCAGTCCCGTCGCCGGGCAGAATGGTAATGCGGTAGTCGACCATACGCCTTCGCAGTCGTGACCCCTAAATGAACGCACCCGTTGAAGAGATTCTATTCAATCACGCTCGGAGTGAGATAGGGGGTTTGCTTCCGATGGAAAGTAAAAAATCACCTAAATGGTATGCTGCTTGGAATACTCCAATGGAAACATAGGTTGTTAATGCGGGGCAGAGTTCTTACACCGCCACCAGTAGGTATTCGTTTCGTGAGAGACGACGGTGGTTCCGAAGGCAACGAGGCTGCGCCTCGCTTTACTGACCTACCTGAGGCGGTGCAAAGGCTAGCAGATACCATGCTGGGAATCGACTCAGAGTGGCGATTTGAAGACTGGTTACAAGCAAAGGCTGAGGCCGATATTGAAATATTACAACTCGATATTGATAGAGCTCGTTTACAAGCAGAACAGAAATTGTTTAGAATTGAGTCTCTTTCTCAACGGCTCGACCAACCTGAGCCAGTTGAAAAGGAAGGTGCGCAAAAGAATTTGTTTGATTGCTTTGATATTGTAGAGCGTGGATTAGCAAATGCCAAGAAAGGTGTACCCCACGTAAATGAAAATGATTCTGAGCCACATCCTGCAAGTTATCTTGCCTCACTATTGCCGGGGGAAGAGAGTGATGATCCACTATTGGCGATTACTGCTCAATCAATATTGATTGAAATTTCGCAAATAATCGCTAACGGGGCGGACTTTGCTCCCTTAGAAGATCTGGCTCGGCCACTACTAGATCGGGATTTTAGTGAGGCGGAAATTGAAGAGGCCTTGGATTACCTCCTCTTACAAGGAGAAATCCATGAAGTCGAGGACAATTGCTTCATTACCGATTAATTCGCAACATTCTCAACCTTTGCCTCGCTCGGGCGACCATGGTGGAGACTGAAAATGGCAGCAAATCGCCTGACATTGCCACCCGAATTGAAAGGACGCACCAAATAACGAGCTTTGTCACTACTCTGTTGGCATCCTGCGGTGCCATAACTGCATTAATACCGATTACTGCAATTTTCCTCAATATTTTTGATGGCGATGAGTTAGTTTCGTTTCACATTACGAGTGCAATAAGCATCATTGTGTGCGTTTTTTTGATAATCTCCGTTCAGAATTATCATAAAGTCAAAGTAATACGTTTACTCGAAAGTATTGACATTGCTTGGGATGATGATGACCCGCTTGAATTGGATTGGATTCTCGGCTTGGTTGAAAGTAATCGCGGCGGCCATCTTGCTAAAGAAATCGATGCTGAAACCGGCGCAGCGAAATATATTACTCGCGCTATGGATGAAAAGGGGCCTGATTGGGGTCGTAGCGATTCCAGATTATCTAAGCATATGATTCGGCGTGATGCGATTCGGCGAGGCCGTAAATATGATGGCCTTGAAGGTGAACTCACAGATACCGAAATAATGGTGGCTGATGCCAACCTTGTGGCATCAATTTCAGCCCAAAAGCGCTGGGAGCGCGCTGAAGCAAGTGATTTGGAATTGATCGAAGCGGGGGTTGAACGCTTGGGCGATTTAGTTATTCAAGGTCATTTTGAGAAAACTGCCAAGGAAGGCTCCATGCGTGAATTAATTGGGAATGGTGAAGAGGAATAGCGAATCTCAAAAAGTATTACTCGCCGCAGGTGACTGGACAAGATGCGAATAAAAGCAATTATTGTAGCCGGAGGACATGGTTCTCGCTTGTTTCCTTTTACTCGTTATACCCACAAAACATTGCTACCTTTACACAATCGTCCAGTGATTGATTATGCCCTTGGAACCATTCGACGCGCTGGCATCAGTGACATTACAATCATTGGAAACCGCTTCATCGGTCAGATCGCTCAACACGTCGGTACTGGGCTAGAACATGAAAACATCCACTATGTAATTGAAGAAGAACCAAAAGGTGTGCACCGTGCACTAAATTTGGCACGCCCGCACACAAAAGATTGTCGACTGCTGATATATTTTTCAGATAATATTACGACTTTGGAATTGGATGATTTGGTTCGCGATTTTAGCGCCGCTGCATCGCCCCCTGGGTGTGTTTTGCTGGCTCGGGGAGTCGATGACCCAGAAAGTTTTGGAGTTGCAATATTTGACGAGAACAAAAATATTGTAGATATTGTTGAAAAGCCTGAAAATCCGCAATCAAATATTGCAATTGGAGGCATTTACATATTCGACGAGCGATTTTGGGAACTTCTTGATTTGGCGGTTAAAGAGAACGGTGATTCGGTATCAATTTCTGATGTGAATCGAATGTATATTGCTGAAGGTAAAGCTACAATACGAAACCTCGTAGATGAAACTTGGCTCGATTGTGGAACACCAGATGCTTTACTTGAAGCATCACAAATGGCAAAGGACGGATTATTGAATCCTGAACCTTGTGTGTTTAGAGAAGGCGATTCGGGATTTGTTGATTCTGCTAATTAGTGGTGATTAGATGAAGGTTGGTATTATCGGTGCCGGCATCGTTGGTGGCGCTATTGAACATTGGTTTAGTGAAGTTCATGAATTATTCATTCACGACCCTGTGCGCGGTACTACTCTAAATGATGTAATTGATAATGTCGACATGGCATATATTGCGGTACCAACTCCGCCAGATTCAGAAACAGGTGCTTGCGACACCAGCATTGTAGAAGGAATTCTCGACCAATTGCCATCCGGCTTTAGTGCGGTTATCAAGAGCACTGTGATACCCGGGACAACACAATCATATCACGAAAAATACCCTAAACTGAAAATTGCTTACTCTCCTGAATTTTTGGTTGAGCGTAGGCATTTGGAGGACTTCGGTAACCAAGATCTTCTAGTGTGTGGCACTCACCATCAAGATTTGGCTAAGCAGGTATTTACTCAGCACCGTGAGGCGGGTGTTTTACAACGTGACCAATGCTTCCAAGTAACTCCAACTCAGGCCGAATTAGTGAAATATACCAAGAATACATTTTATGCATTGAAGGTGATTTTTGCCAATCAAATGTACGATATTTGTGAAGCCTTAGGTGAAGATTGGATGACTGTTCGGGAAATTATTACCGCCGAACAAGCCCAGCCTATCGGGCCATCTCATCTCGATCCGATTTTTGGATTGATGCGGGGGTTTGGGGGAAAATGTTTGCCCAAAGATTCGCACGCATTGATGATATTATCTCGCCAACTTGGAGTCGAATATGAATTCATGAATGCGCTTCAAAATGATAACCAAAAACTGCGTTCAATGGCCACGGGTAAGACAAGTGATGTATCAACTCTTGATGATTGATTTGCTAAATGCTAGCAATAACAGTGAACTGTGAATAGCGATACACTCATGAGGGCCGTCGGGTCATGCCCGTTCATGCTCCCCGACACCTTACACAAGTTGCCCCAAGCCGAGCGCTTTGCTTATGCCAAAGTATTAGCCTACATGAGCCGAGTTGATAATGAATTAACCATTGAAGAAATGGCAATGTTTGAACAACGTATGGGGACTGCACTACTCTCACCCGGGCAGCGTAAAGAAGTTCGAGAATCTTTGAAATCTCCGCCACCACTTTCCGAATCGCTATCTGGATTAAGTTCTGAAGGCGGACGGCTAGCATTTCGTGATGCGGTAATGATGAGTGCTGCCGACGGTACCGTCGATGATGATGAAATGGAAGCCTTGGAGGAGTTAGCAAGTCTACTCGGATTGGGTGATGATTCTATCAAGCGAATGTTAGGATGGGTGCGCGACGGTTACAACTGGATGCAAGCGGGTTTTGAGTTGCTAAACGAACTCTGAAGATTGTCATGCTACCCGATATTGTCGACAGCCTTAGCGAAGAGCAGAAGCGCCTCTATATCTCGTTATTAGCGGCTATCTGTTCGGCTGATGGAGAATTAGTGCGGGAAGAAATGGCTGCTCTTGAACAAGCCATGGGTAGTGCATTATTACATCCTGAATCGCGTGAACAAATGCGGCAATTATTAGCTAATGATGCACGAATTGATGACTTGTTATTGCGCCTCGACCAAACTACTGCAAGATTGGTATTACGCGACGGCTTTTTGATCGCTGCATGCGATGGAGACTATGATGAAAGGGAGTTGGAAATCCTTGCCCGAGTTCACAAAATTAGCGGGCTGGATGAGAATGTTGTTGCTGAAATAATTGCTTGGGTGGCGGAAAAGTGGGAATTGGAGGCAAGGGGTCGTGGTTTAATTTCAACGAATACTCTCGGTGATGAAACGCTACTGGATAAATGAATTAATTTCTGCTTGCAACATTCAAAATGTGCGGTATTTCTTGGGCGCGCCATATGGGTTCATATGCGATGGCTTCACCATCTAAGTGGGGACGGGGATGAGACACGATGGAGTAAGTGGTTGGTATGCAAGACTCGACCGAGTTCTTGGAGACAGACCCGAACAAATTCGTATTTGGTTAGTCGCTTGGGAAGAGTCTCTACGTAAGCGATCACCAGTTGCCGCCCATCTTCCTGAAGAATGGCCAACTCTACCAGCGACATTGCTAACTGACCCCGGAAATGTTCTCGATCATTTGCTGGCTCGACACGATGCTGAATTAGATGGCAGGAGTCCGAGAGGGGCACATCCAACTCCGCCAAAATTGGCTGATTCCATTGTCGCTTCAGAATTTCTAGAGGCGCCTCAAGAGAAAGTTGCAGAGCCAGAAGGTCACTCGTCCTTACCACTTGATGCACTACCACCTGGATTCCGTCAACAAATTGCTCAACTCAATCTCTCGCACCTAAAAAACGATGACGCGCCCGAATTCGACCCGTCTTCCCTACAAGATATTGAAAATAACCTCCGTACTCGAAGTGGAGTAACCCTTCCTGTCGCCGACCCTGCTACTGGCGGGGGTTTGTTTACTGCTCGAATACTCAAGCATCATGCTCTTGTAAGTAAAAATTGGAGTTCAGAGTTGCGACTTGAAGACACTCGACGTTTGTTGAATAACCTGCAAATGTGTGACGTTTCAAATTTAGTAATCGAAGTGACAAAACAACGTATTTTCCTTGAATTGGTGCGACGTGATTTAGCTACTCTTGATAACGAATCTAGCGAACATAGAATTGGGCGCAAAGAAGCTGAAAAAATATTGTCCGGCGTGGTGCGACAAGCCGATACTCTGCAAGGTACATGGCCGTTTGAAACTAAACCAAAACTGCTTTTCGCTAATCCCCCGTGGTTGCGAATAAAAGACCGTTTTCGTGGCCACCCTGAAGGTAGTAAATTACGAAAGGAATTAGGAGAAGCGCTGCGCTCATTGCGTGATGGTGAAGTGAAGCGCTTTTCGACTATGCGCGGAAATGTCAACCTCTATCGCTTATTTATTGAGCGCGGCTTACAAATCCTCGACACCGGTGGCCGTCTGAGAATTATTGTCCCCGATAGCTTGCTACGCGAGCAAAGTAGTTCTCCGCTTCGCCAATTATTGGTCAGCAAACATGAGTGGGAAAATATCTGGTTCTTCGATGAAGGCAACTGTTTGTTCTCTGGCATTAGTCAAGGCGTAGTTGTAATTTCCGTCGTAGCCAAGGGCGCTACAACAGGATTGAATATGATTGGGCCAATGGACAGAACAGATTTACTAATTGACGGTAAAGGCTTCAAATCAAGTGTTCCAGTTCTTACTTTGGATATCACCCGTTGGGAACGATGGACCCGAGGCGAATGGGGGGTTCCACGCCTTCCACGCTCACCTGAGCAGCGCAAGAAGTTGCTCTCAACCGTCGATGACCTCTCGCACAAGCCTCGCCTTACCGAACCACTCGGTATCCTGACTGTTGGGGGTGAATCGGTTAAAGTTCGAGTCGGAGAAATTGATCAGACTAGTCATGCATCTCATATCAAGCCATGGAGTGGTGGTGGTAAAGGTACACCATTTATTCGTGGAGTTCATTTTACCGACGATGGAGAAGGGAGAATTAGTCTGCGACACCCTGCATTCGAAAAGGGAATCCCTTCACGTGCTAATGAGCGCCAACAAGCACGCTGGACTGGTGAAATCAAATCTCCTAACGAACCGCGCTTGGCTTGTCAAGCCATCGTCAATGCCCATCAACAGCGACGACTACGCTGGGTTGTTATGCCGAAAGGATGTGTGCTTGGAAATAGTGTCAATCACATTGAGATCCCATCTGCTGTAAGGTCTCGCTTAACCGATGAACATGGTTCCTTAACTGATGGTCTGTCTTGGCTATGTTCAAGATTGAATGATGACAAGTTAGACGAGTGGGCGCGCGCTTGGGCAGCAAATAATAACGTCAACAATTACGAATTAGAAATGTTGCCATTGGACTTTCCTTCTCTGAATACGGAGAATCATGGTTGAATTACATAACGTGGTTTCCGGATAAGGGTCTTTGATTTCCGCTTACCGTTTCCTTTAAGATAGGCACCTCACTCCATTATTAATCGTAGTAAGTGTTTTTGGGGGGTAAGCATATGGGGATTCATCCAAAAATAGGTATTACTGGACTCCCGCGCAGTGGCAAAAGTGCGGTGATGGAAAAAGTAGTTACTATGCTAATTGATGAACGTAAAAAGGAAATCCTACAACGTGGTGGCGATCCTAGCGATTTCAATATAATAGGTGGTATGCGTACCGAGCCTTTAGTTGAAAATGGTGAGCGCGTTGGTTACAAGTGTATTGACATTAGTACTGGTGAGGAAGGAGTGATTGCTCACAAAGACATCGATACTCGTTTGAGGGTGCTCGGCTATGGTTTGAATTTAGAAGAACTTGAAAGGGTCGCGGTCCCGGCTATTGAATTCGCTCATTCCGAATGTGAGATGATTGTAATTGATGAAATCGGTAAATTCGCAGTTGAATCAGAAGCCTTTGTGGCCGCAGTTCGATTGGCTATTGAAGTCGATAAACCAACGATTCTTGCCCTACACAAGAAAAGCCGCCACCCTTTGTTGCAGGATATTCGTCGTCGGGATGATGCGCGAATTCTCGAAGTTACTCCAGTAAATCGCGCATTATTACCGTACAAGATTCACAAATTGATGCATGAAACTTACTGATGCTGTATGCGTTGGTTTCATTTGCACTAGGTATAGTGGGCTACCATGGAGAACCCCGCCGCTGCAGCACAACGCCTCCTCCTAGGAACTGGTCTTGGATTGATGTTAGTCAGTGGACTAGCCATGCAACGTGGAATGTTGGGGGTAGATAACTTCCAGTTCGGTTGGGCGATTCCTTTGATTGCGATGATTTGTCTATTCCTCGGGTTAACTATGGGTGAAGGTAAAGGTGGTTTTCTATTAGGATTATTTCCAGATGAAAATGATGAAATGCTTGCTGAGCGGATGAAGGATGAAGTTGCGCTTGAGCAAAAGGATTTGGACCTTGGAGGGGCATGGGCAAAACTCGAAGCAAATCTCCTTTCTGAGGAATTATCTCAAGAAGAGTAAACCTGTAAAGAAGAGGGAAACATTGACCCACTACCCGCACTGCGGAAGGTTTGTTGATAGTATGACCCAAACACCAGCCGAATTATTCTACACCGCTGAACACGAGTGGTTGCGCATTAGTGAGAGTGAAGCCACCGTCGGTATTACCGACCATGCTCAAGAGGCACTAACTGACATCGTTTACATTGAATTACCAGAAGTTGGCGAGCAATGTGAAGAGCACCAGGAGGTTGCAATTGTGGAATCGGTAAAGTCAGCCTCACCGATTTTCTCACCTTTGGCCGGTGAAATAATCGCGGTGAATGAAGACTTAGAAGATGCTCCCGAAAAAATCAATGAAGAACCTTATGGTGAGGGGTGGATTTTCAAAATGAAATTATCAGATGCCGAAAATACCGCGGACTTATTGTCTGCTGAAGCCTATCAGGCATTGATTGCTTGAGGGTTGTAATGTCCATACAAAACCATACAATCTACGTCGATGGGTCGTGCTTAGGCAATCAGAATGTCGATGCAAATACTCCTGCTGGATGGGGTTATGTGGTTGTGGTGGGCGATACCGGGCTCGGCAAAGGAGTAGGTGAATTATTGATTGAGAATTTCGGAAAAGTCATCACTGACAATAATAATGATGACTTTATCGGTGCTGAAATCGGCTCCAATAATACTGGGGAACTATCGGCCTTTGCTCACGCTCTACGGTGGATATTAACCAATCAAAGCGATGGTGAATACACAATCCGCACCGATTCAACTTACGCTGGAAATATCGCCGATGGAACTTGGAAGGCCAAAGCAAACCTCGCTTTGGTAAAGCGGGTTCGATCGCTATGGAACGAAGTTGGGCAATTATACAAATTAAGTTGGAATCATGTCAAAGCTCATCGCGGCCATCGTTGGAATGAAAGAGCAGACCACCTTGCCAGTCGTGCTGCTGCTGGTGAATTACCAATACCGTTTACTTTTTGGAAACCGGGCCAACGCTGATTATTCTTCCTCATTAGAATCAGCGAGTATGCCACTAATCACGAGATAGACATAGAGTGCCTGTAGGAGCATCAGCAGTCCAAAAAGATTGAGCAGTAATCCAGTTGGTTCGGGAACCATACCATTAGGCAGGCCACCAATAATCCAAGCCATTAGGACAAAAACTGCTCCTAATAGAGCAAGATGGCGAACACTTGTGTGTGGGTTTTTCCAGAGGTTTAGGGTAGGAATTACCCGATCGGTGCGCTCAAAGGTAAATCTAAACCAAGATAAATAAATTAGAGCCAACCCACATAATCCAAGAATTCCTCGGGAAAATGACCTACTATCCCACGGCCCCCCTGGGGTAATATCAAACCAGGTTTGAATGATTAAAACGAGGCCAATAGCCAAATAATAGCGCCATTCTGGCTTCGGAAAATCGGTCTGAGAATCGGCCATCAGCCATTCGCAGGGGGCGCGGGCTTGAAACCCTGTGGGCTATGGCGGGCCATGGCGGGGTTTGCTGCTGTGCTTCTTTGTGGTGGCAAAGGAGCACGAATGTTGGAAGGCGGTGTAACCACGCACAAACCCCTGCTTGAAATCGCAGGGATGCCATCTACCCGTTATGTAATTGAAAATTTGCTAAACTCATTACTTGACTTTGATCAAATTATTGTGGTTGTTCCACCAGATAGAGAGATGGAGTATTTTGAAGCTCTTGGTGGTTTGGAGGGGGTCGTTCAGATAGTAACCCAACCTAATGCACTAGGGACTGGTAATGCTGTTTACGAAACTCTAGGTTTCCTAAATCCATCAATTGAACACGTCTATGTTTCCTTTGGAACACAGCCATTGGTTAGAAATGAAACCATAGAGAAATCTTTGGAATCCCACATGGAAAATAGTTTGTCCTTCACGCTTGCAACTGTCATCATGAATGCACCATATGCCCCGTTAATTCGAGATGATTACGGAAAGGTTGTCGATTCGGTTGAGAGTCATCTTGAGGGGGCTGAAGCGCCACAGTATGGTGAAACAAATATTGGGGCTTATTGGGCTTCTCTTACTGCACTAAATGAAGTGCTCAAGCCATTGCATGAAAGTTTATTTGATGTTAAGGCAAACAAATACTTAACCAATTCTGGCGAACTGGGTTATCCTAACGAAATGGTACGGGCCTGTCTAAAACAGGGGCTAGAAGTTGATGGTGTTCCAATCGCAACTGAAATTGAAATGATGGGGATAAAAACTCTTGAGACGTTAGAGGCTATTCGTGAAATTGTTGGATGAATTATTCTTCCTCAAACACTTTTTGCACTGGTGTATCATCTCGCTCTCTTGAAGAAAATGTAGAGATTAGAACAAACAATAGTAAAGCAATTGCAAGCATAGGGAATACATTGTCGACAACACTATTGGCGCTTGCGATTTCATCATTGCTATTACTGCCAGTATCCGTCGAATTATCGTCGATGATTGATTCTTGTGTGGCTGAATGATCTGGCTGAGATTGAGAAATACAATTATCCATATCTCCTAATACGTAACCGTCTGGGCAACTTGCTTCAAAAATTTGAGTTATGACTTCAACAGGATGTTCGCCATACAGACTATGGTTTGCATGACCTAATGAGTCAACTGATACAAGAGCAAGAAGAACTGGTAGTTCACCAGTATATTCAATCGATTCATTATTTGTGCCACCGGTTGCATTGTATGTTTGTAGTAATGTCCAACCATCATCCTCACTGACATTCCACCATGGTCCAAAACTAAATTCTGTTGTTACCCACAATTGATACTCTATTGCGGCATCTACGTGAGCCCAATCCAAAGAAATACTTTGATTTGGACCAATAGAGGTTGCATTAAAATCACTAATTTGTTCAGGGGCTAAATTATCGGCAAAAATCGGTGAATTCATTGAATTGATGCCGCCAACTATCAATTGGTTTTCGTAAGTGGCTTGAGGGCCACCCCATGCCCCTTCCACTGTAACTGCATACCAGATATTACGCTCTGTATCTTGTGGGATGATAATGTAAATCTGCATTATTTCAGCAGTAGTATTACCCAAATAATCTACTTCACCAGCATTGAATGAAATTTGTGTTATCGGGCCATCATATGATGCCCAAATGTGGTATGTTGCATTACTGACAATGCTGACATCATTCCATGTAATTGAAATCGTCGCCTCGTCAATTTGCTGGGCTGATACATTGCCAGGGATCGTAGAATTTGCTTCACCAACTGTACTCTCAAAAATCGGTCCAGCGGTGGGGTGCTGAGGCGATAATGAAATAATACTGTTACCGACGCTATCTTTCAAGGTGACTGCATACCAAAAATATCCTAATTCACCAGCGCCAATATTGTGGCCGTAGGAGGTTAATCTCCCATCAATAGATCCAACTTCTACAACTATTTCCGAATAAATATTTGTTATCGGTTGAGGGCTTCGCCAGATGGTAGCCACTAAATTTGTATCTAACACGCCCGAATCCCAATGAAGACTAGTTATGCCTAATTGGGAATCAAAGGTTGCACTGAGTTGAGCTATTAATTCTGGGACAACCGTGTCCTCATATGTCGGTGATGTCAAAGTATTATCACGCATAAATCTCGTATCAGAAAAGGTTCCATTATTGTAAATAACTGAATAATATACCGAGCGTTCAATTCCACTTCCTATTTCTTTTGTATAAGAAGTGATAGATGAGTCAAAGATTATTTGAATCACTGTTTTATTCAAACTATCCCAATTACTTCGAGTCGCTGGTTGCGAATGTCGCCAAACCCAAATCTGAGTATCTTGAGACAAGTTGGGTAAATTATCCCAAGTGATTGTTGTCGATTGAGATTGGGCACTGTAATTTGCAGAAATATTTGTTGGCCCCCAATGAGACGAAACAATTTCGGTTTGGCTATTCTCGGTTTGAGATAATCCCGAAGTGAAATTCGTGGTTGGCCCGTTAGGAGTGAAGGTAGTAATCCGATACTTGAATGAACCATTAGTCCCCTCCGGCGGCATCCACTCAGCACTGTGATTTTTTGCAGAACATGCAGCATTATTGTCACCGATTTCACAAGCCGGAATTTCGCTGGCGATGATTGAAGTTGAGGCGATCGTTGTATCGACCATAGTTAATCGTTCAATTTGATATGTTGATTCATGCAAATCATCTAACAACTCTGTATTATTTGTATTGATATTTCGCCAAGTTATGAAAACAATTTCATCCTCTGAAAATGATGTGACAATATCACGCGCTTCGAGGGATGTATCGCTGCCTTCATCGCCTGCCGCACACAACAACAATGGTGAGGATAGCAGTAAGAAGACAATGAAAAAGGATGTTGCGCTCATTTGGGCTCGGAGCATGGCGCGCAGATTCGACGCGCGGATATCACCTTTCGTGCTTAGAATAATTAATCAGATAAATCATCGATAGTGTCCAAGGCTGAGTCTAAATCAGGAATTTCAAGTTCAATATTTGTTTGTGGTCCAACCTCTTCTTGTGGAGGGGGGGTTACTGCCGGGACTTCTCCTTCTCCAGCAAGCCAACTAATCCATGCTTGACTGCGGCCAGCATTTCGAATTTCCATGATTTTCCAAAAATCAGCCAATGCCTGTTTATCTGCATCATTAATTCTACTTATTTGTAAGCCAAAATTATCTGGGTCGACTTCTTCCATTCGTAAAAAAAGTTCACGGAGGCGAGAACAAACGACCTCGTCGCCGTCAAGCCATAAGCGGGAGACTACGGCACGTTCATCTTGGGGAAAGGTGCTGATATAATGCCTAAGTGAAGGCACCAAATTGCGCCTTACGATTGCTACAGGGTGTTCGACTAATTGAGATAATGTATCGGCAAAGCGGACCTGGTCAAGGAAACGAAGATCGCCGACTGTAGCTGAAGATGCGGCGAGAACATTGTCATCTTCACTAACCAGCATTTCTTCCAATAGTGGTATCGCTTCACTTTCAATTCTACGGAAAAGACGCGTCAATACATCTGCTAAAGCCCGCTTTACACTAACCTCGTCACGATTACGCAATATAGACAATACTGCTAGACCTGCCTCTTTATCTGCCTCAATTAATCGTGGTAAAGAAGCAACTAATCGTGCTGCAACTATATCAGATGGATCAGCAGCACGGCGCTTCATCAACGTCGCCAAGTCGAGAGAATCGACCAACTCTTTCCGCTCAAGCAGAAGAATAATCCATTCAACCAATAATTGTCGCCGCATCACATCTCCTTCTTCAAGACGTTCAAGTAACCATTGAGCTGCTTGAGCACCTTCGTGATGGGCAGTCAAAGCATTACGCGGCACGATGGCATGTGGATCCCAAGCCATGTTATGGGGGCCGTCATCAGGTTGTGTGTGCCACGTCCCTGGTCTTTCAGCAAGGGCTATACTCTCGAGGAGGTGGTAGCCTTGGTGTACTGGTTGACCTTCGGGGGAGTTTGCCAATCCATTGAGCAGAGAGATAGATAGCCACCACTTGTCTACCGCCGGGGCTTCAGCATCCATCGCTTCGGCCAGCCAACTAGTGCAAGTTGCAAAAAGGATGCGTTCACTAACTGTATCTAGTCGCCTCATCAACCATTTTTCATGCTCATCATAAGGATCCTCTGACAATCCCATTCGATACGGAACTACCAGTTCTACTGTCGTAGCAATATTTCTCTCAAATCCCCCACGATCGGCCTGAAATAATCCTAAAGCCTGCTTAATTAGGTCTTCTGGAACTGTTGGAATTAACGTCGGAAAATCCGGATCTTGGCGCGGTGGCATCGGCATCGGCCAAGAAGTAATGCTACGCTCCATCGCCGCAACGAGTTCACTTGTACAGCGCTCTAACACCGCTTCAATTACTCGTTTTTTAGCTTTCATTATCGGCCCTCAAATAATACTGTAATGCAATTGTTAAGTTCGTTGTTGTGAGTGTTCATTCATAAAGCGGACGGTTGTCGCAGTACAAAGAAATGATTCAACTCATCTATTATAGCCATATAATGGCCTCATAGAAATTCAAATATCGAGTTCGATATTCAAATTTTGAATCAGTTCCTTGTAGCGGTTACGGATTGTTACTTCGGTTACGCCAGCAACTTCAGCAACTTCTCGCTGAGTTCGACGCTTACCACACAGTACGCTTGCGATATAGATGATAGATGCGGCAATACCGGTAGGGCCTCGACCACTAGTCAATTCTTTTTCTTGGGCGGCCTTAATCAATTCATGGGCCTTTGCTTCAACTTCGGCATCCAGTCCTAATCCTGAGCAAAATCTTGAAATGTAATCTTCGGGACCAGTTGGCATGATTTTCATCTTTAATTCTCGAACCATGAAACGGTAAGTGCGACCAATTTCTTTACGTCCAGTTCTGCTTGCTTGACCAATTTCATCAAGCGTTCGAGGAACTCCACATTGACGGCAAGCGGCATAGAGGCTGGCTGCGGCGACGCCTTCAATTGAGCGCCCACGAATGAGTCTCTTTTCGACTGCTTTCTTGTAATTAACTGCTGCTGCCTCGCGAACAGATTTAGGTAATTCCAAACGACTTGCCATCCGGTCTAATTCGGCTAAAGCCATAGCCAAATTTCTCTCTGTAGCATTACTTACACGACTACGCTTTTGCCATTTTCGCATACGATAAAACTGACTGCGGTAACGGCTGTTGATGGTCTTTCCAGAATAGTCCTTATTCTGCCAATCAATATCGGTTGACAATCCCTTATCGTGAAGCATTACGGTCATTGGAGCACCGGTTCGAGCCCTTTGATCTCCTTGTTCGGGGCTAAATACACGCCATTCTGCACCTTGGTCAATCACGTTATCTTCGAGTACTAAACCACAATCGTCACAAACGACTTCGCCGCGAGTCTCGTCTCGGTTTAGACTTCTACTGCCACACTCTGGGCATTTGACAATGTCCTCAACTTGTTGTTCTTCTACCATAAAAATCCCACCAATTTTGGGCAAATCCCCATCCTTGTTGTTATAAGGGATTTGGGTTTCTTTTTTGAACCTTTCGCCACTATATTTGGTGATTTTCGCCTCACTACATCATATTTTTACAAATATTATTGGTTTATTGTTTATTTTCAAAAATCACTGCAATAATAACCTTCGGTGGCTTTGCGATGCCGTCAAATAGGCTCAACTATTCGACAGGTTGGGTGCAAAGATGGGAGAATGGCCGCCGTCGAAAATATCACTCGACCCAAAGAAGCGAGTCTTGTTCCTTACCAAAGATTTGGAACTAATTCGCAAACAGATTCACGAGGGTATGAATCTGAAAATGTCTGACCTTTCAATTGATGACTTACTCGATGATATCAACACTGATGTAATGACTCCGGCATGGGTCTGTTTCGACCACGACCCCGAAGAAATTGCCAAAAATGCCTATGCTGGTTTAATTCATAATGGACTCAGAGTTGTCAGCGAAAATGCACTGAAAGAAGGTGGGTTTGAATGCATTGTCTCCGGCCACCGAAAGGGCACTGGTTCGAGTCGTGAAACCGCTGCTCAGTGTGAAAGGTGGTCGGGTATACGGTTGGTTATTGCCGCCTCATTTGCACCTATTCATGAGCGTAATAACATCAACCTCGGACAACTAATGGGTAACCACGCAATGTTGGAACGCCTACAATCAGGAGAATCTATTTCCATATCAGAATTCACCGATGCATATGACCCCGTTACTCGTCTAATTATTGAATCAGGAGGGTTATTTCCCTTCGCCAATAAACTTGCCAATAATGAAATCAAGATGCCTAAGTTGTCGAGTGAACCATATCCCATGACGATGGCTGAAAAAATCATTGCAGCAAACCTTGTTGGACAAGATGATGGGACTTGTGTTAGACCAAACGATCCTGTTATCGCTCAAGTTCAAGGCGGATATTCACATGAATTTACTACTGCTCAAGTCCACAATTTCCTCGCCAAAGAGTATGGTCCTGACTATGTGATTACTAATCCTGATAAATTTGCGGTCTTTGAAGACCATTTGCTCTATGCCCATCACAATCCAAAATTCGTTCCGCATATGGAAAAGGTACAAGTATTGCGTGACTTGCAAATAGAATTCCAAAACCGGACTGGGGTGCGTGATTATTCTGCTGTTGATGGAGTGTCACCAGGAATTTGTCACCAAGTTGCACGCGAAGAATTTATTGACGTTGGTGATTTTATCCAAGCAACTGATTCACACACCTGCATGGGAGGTGTTTCGAATGCACTAACCTATGGGGTTGGGGCAACTGAGTACGCTAGTTTGATTTATTCTGGCTTTACTTTTGTAAAGGTACCACAAAGCATTCGATTTGAGTTAATCGGCTCATTGAAAGATGGCTGTACTGCCAAAGACGTCATTTTATTCATTCTCTCAGACCATGCTCGTGAAGAATTAACTCTCAATCGTTCAATGGAATTTGGTGGTGAAGGGTTAGCTAGTTTGTCGATGGATGAACGAGCAACATTGTGCAATATGGCTACTGAATGCAGTGCCCGGACCGGGATTTGTGAAGGTGATGAAATAACAGTGGAGTGGATGATAAAAATGCGACCTCAATTGACTGAAGAGATGATTCGGAGTAAAATTGTCACGCCCGATGTTGGAGCAAAATATGATGGCGGCACGCATCTCATTGATTTGGGGAAAATCTCGCCAATGGTCGCCCATCCAGGTAACCCTAACGAGGGAATTCCTAGTGACCCAACCAATGGTGCATTAATTTCTGAAATAGGTTCCGTCCCTATCGATATTGCTTATGGAGGATCTTGTACTGCGGGAAAAATCGATGATATAGCCTACTATGCTGAAGTTTGCCAAGCCGCTGATTTAGTAGGTCGTAAAATTGCTGAGGGTGTAGATTTCTATATCCAATATGGTAGTGGCCAGGTTAAACATCATGCTGAATTGATGGGGTGGGATGCAATATTCCAGAAAGTAGGCGTGAAAATGATTGGGCCTGGATGTGGAGCCTGTATTGGTGCGGGACCAGGAGTTTCCACTTCACCCGAACAAGTTACTGTGTCGGCTATTAATCGTAATTTCCAAGGGCGCTCTGGTCCTGGCAAATTATACTTAGCAAGCCCACTTACAGTTGCAGCATCTGCCTTTACTGGCTCAATTACTGAATGGTCTCGCGACCTATTTCAATCGTGAGAATATGCGCCGTATTCAATCTAGTAATCGTATAATCGCGATGCTAGGCATTTTAGGGGTTTTTGCAATCTATACTCTTGTTTCTATTCCAGTTGTTACCTCATTGGCTAAATGGACTCAACCGATGGCGGAATGGCAAGCGTTGAACGGGTTGGCTGGGCCTTTGGCATTTGCCGTATTATTCGCGATATTAGCTACTTTGATGGTTCCATCATCATTCATGAAACTAGTCGCCGGGGCATTATTTGGTTTTGGCGGGGGTCTTTTAGCTGGCTGGTTGGGGGCAATGGGTGGTGCGATAATTGCCTTTCTCATAGCCCGATATTTTATGGCCGATAGAGTTCAATCATGGTCCCGGAAATATCCGAAAATTGTCGCTTTGGACAGGGTTGCTGAACACCATGGGTTGACGATGACGATTTTGATTAGATTCTCTTTAGTTATTCCATACAACATGATTAATTGGATGCTGGGTCCAACCAAAATGAAAACGCGTGACTATGCAATCGGCAATATCGCCACAATTGTGCCAACTATTCTCTACGCTTGGTGGGGGTCACAATTGGCCAATCTTATCGCCGTTGGTGATGCAACTTCAGCACCACGTGACAACCTTTGGTGGGTAGCAATGGTGTGCAGCATTATTATCACAGTTGGAGGAATTATTTGGATGGACCAAATATCTCGACGGTTCTTGGAGCAGTTGATAGAAGAGAGTGAATGATTGTTCTGCCCCCCTCAATCCATACTTTTCATCCAAGTCTAGGGGTATTGCTTTAGAACGGTCGGGCGGCGCAGACTACTGTCGTTTGTTGGCCCTGTGTCATTCGGACTCAGGAGGACCAAAGGCGGAGGATACCATTATGGGCGTAGCAGAAAGATTAGCCTCATCACAAAAACAAATCGCAATTTCAGAATTTTTCGAGAAGAATAAACACTTTCTTGGTTTTGATACTGATACTAGAGCCCTCATCACCGCAGTAAAGGAAGCGGTGGATAATGCCCTTGACGCCTGTGAAGAAGCACGCATATTACCCTCCATCTCAGTGACCATTAGAAAGCATGATTCAAAAAGAGATATTATTGAACTAGAGGTTCAAGATAATGGCCCTGGAATCCCCATGAAGGCATTGGAAAATGTCTTTGGAAAACTTCTCTATGGAAGTAGGTTTCACGTCATTCGACAAACCCGCGGACAACAAGGAATAGGTATCACTGGTGTGGTGATGTATAGTCAATTAACTACTGGAAAACCAAGTTTAGTGATCTCAAAAATCGCCTCTGAAGAAACCGCAGTTAGAGTCAATATCGGTATTGATACTCAGAAAAACAAGGCGCAAAAAAGCAACCAAGAGAGAATCACTTGGACCGATGCTAATGGCGAAGTAATATTGCATGGCGTCAAAGTGATGACACGAATGAAGGCGAAGTACCAGCGTGGCCGGCAATCTGTATTCCAATATTTACGAATGACTTCAATCGTAAATCCTCACGCTGAATTAACATTCACCTGCCCTGATGGAGAGACTACTATTTTCCAACGCGTGACCGAAAAATTACCCGCCATTGTCGACGCCATCAAGCCTCACCCAAGCGGGCTCCACCTCGGTCAATTGCAAAGGATGCTGAAAGCAAGTGATGAGCGGAAACTAACCTCGTTTTTACGCCATAATTTCAGTGGAGTCAGTCAGCGGGCAGCAAAAGAGTTGATTGATGTAGCAGAATTAAAGGAAGGAGCAAAACCAAAATTAGTCAAGCCTGATGATGCCCAATCTCTACTTGAAGCAATGAACGGAAGTAGATTCGCAGCCAATGGAAAACCAGTAAAATTACTCCCCCCGCCTACAAATTGTCTTTCCCCTATTGAAGAGATGCTGATAAAAAAGGGCCTATCAAAGACCATTGATTCAAGATTCGTCACCACGCTAACACGCCAACCTTCAGTCAGTCAAGGAAACCCATACCAAGTTGAAGTCGGGCTAATTTTTGGTGGCAATTTGCCCGGTGATAAACCGGTAGAGATCCTACGTTTCGCCAACCGTGTACCTTTGATGTATCAACAAGGTGGCTGCCTACTAACCAAGGCCATTGAAAGTGTAGATTGGCGGAAATATGGTTTGGAACAATCTGGTGGAAGAGGAGTTCCGAAAGGACCGGCGGCAATACTAATCCACCTCGCTAGTACAAATGTTCAATTCACTAGTGAAGCCAAAGAAGCCTTGGCTGACAATGAGGAGGTATTCGGTGAAGTTCGCAAAGCTGCTCTTGAAGTTGGGCGTGGTCTTCGTCGCCACTTAGAAAAGCGAAAGAAGATGGCCAAAACCCGTGAAAAATTCGAATTGATAAACGACATTTTGCCTGCTATTGCTGAAAAATCAGCATCCATTCTTGACCGCCCAGTACCTGAACTCGGTGGAGCAATTACTCGAATAATGAATGCGGTTATTTGTCAAGAAGAATCCATTTGGAGTAAAGAAACAAAACAAGTGGATGTGAATATTTTACTTTACAATTACACTGCTCGACCACGATCATACACCATATTAGTTACTTGGCCAGAGAAAAATGGAGGCATGGTCAACAATGAACGCGGTGGGCGTAAAGAGGCCCGCGGATTGTGGGCATGGAAACTTGAAACCCTAAACCCTGGAGAAAGAGCTGAAATTAACTATTCTCTTGCTGGGCTCGAAAAGGGCGATTGGAATGAAACTGAAGTATTCTATCGTGGTGCAGGCGATGTTATTGGGGCTAGTGTTTTAGATGAGAAAATTCTCGCTGAAATCCGTATGCAAGAGGACGAAGAAATTAATCCAATAGTTGTAGAAAATGAAGGACTGCCCAATAACGCTGAGGTCGGCTTGAGCGATAGTGATGATGAAAATTCAGAACCCCTTCCTTTGGTTGATGAGGAAGAAAAGCCCAAACCATCCCCTATAGCAGAAACTACTGCCGATCTTGAAGAAAGTGCCGATTCTGACTTGGGGCAAGAAGTGATGGACAAAACTACAGAATTATTCAAACAACAGACATTGTTTGGTGAGGAGGGAGCATAATGACTAGGACACACTCGCCTGAAGAGACCAAAATAGCAATGCACGAAGTCGTCGATGAAATGTACAAATGCATGATGAAAGGCGAAGCCCCAAAAATGACTTTGCCGGTTCGAACCAAAACAAATATTGGTTTTGATAATAAATTGGGGGTCTACAAATATGGCAAAAAACGCTCCATTAGGGATGCTAAGAGTTTAGGTAGTGCCAAACAATTGTTACGCGCCTTACATGTGATTGAATTTATTGAAGAAATGATTGATGCTGGGAAATCCAGCACCCTTCGTGAAATGTATTACATCTCTGAATCTTGGGGCCTTGGCCATTTTAATTCTCAAAATGAGAGTAACAATTTGGCCGAAGATTTAGAAATCGTCACCAAGTGTCTGCGCGAGGATTTTAGATTGCGACCTGAAGAAGATGGTTCAAGAATGATTGGCGACATTACACTTAATGAAAGAAATCGTCGCGGAGAATGGATGCGTATTAACGCCCGTGATGATGTTGGTGATTCAGGTTATGGCGTTCCATATAATGTCGAATCGGAAAAAATTCAACTCTTGGAGCATGATGTTGATTTTATCATGGCTATTGAAACCGGTGGAATGTTTGACCGATTGGTAGAAAATGGATTTGATGAAAAGCACCGCTGTGGGCTACTTCATCTAAAGGGACAACCTGCACGCTCAACTCGCCGAATTCTCAAGCGAATGAATGAAGAATGGAATATACCGGTTCTCGTCTTCCTCGATGGTGATCCATGGTCATTCAGAATCTATGCTTCAATTGCCTATGGTGCAATCAAAACCGCTCACATTTCAGAATATTTAGCAACCCCTAGCGCATCTTACCTTGGCATTACAGCTGATGATATTGTCGCATATGACCTTCCAAGTGATGATTTGAGTAGTAAAGATGTTGAGGCCCTAAAGGCAGAACTATCTGACCCACGTTTCTCCAGTGGTTGGTGGCAAGACCAAATCAATATGATGCTAGAACTTGGCCAAAAGGCTGAGCAGCAGTCATTAGCAAAATATGGTCTTGACTATGTAACAGACACATATTTACCAGAAAAATTAGGTGAAATGGGACTATAGTGTGGATTGAAGGGGGTCGGCGGTTTGGCGATAAACGTGCAGCCCCAAATGGACGGATTTCAAAAGCAGTCCTCGTGGGGACGCAGGATTCTATATGCTGGCATCACATTCTTACTGATAGGAGTGGTTTTTATGTTCCCATTGTTCGGAACCTATGCTGAAATCGCAGACCCGAATCAAAATAACATTCTCAAACTTGGAATTGGCGAACAAGAAGAAATTTCGGTTTCCGAAGGATGTTATGTGGCGTGGTCACAAAATCTGAGCAAAAATATTGATGTTAATATTTTCTCGATAGATGATGCAACAAATCCCATTGCGAATACAGGATGTGGTTATGAAATTGAGGCTATGGATGAAGAAGCCAATAAATTCCGCAGAATTGGTTCTTGGGAACTAGACAAGGGTGCTTATTATGTGCATTCAATTTGTGAATCAAACAATTCTGTAAGCTGTAATGATGGTGAAATTATGATGGTCGATTATGATAAGACCTTTGCCGAAATTTTTGGTAACCTTTCCTTCTGGTTTGCGTGCTTCATCTGTAGTGCTGGAGTTATTCTCTTACCCCTCGGAATTGTATTGCTACATTTTTCACGCCGAGGCCAAAAATATCGCCCACAAACTATGATGATACTCAATCAAGAAACTGGGGAATACCGCGCCGAAGTCATTAACGGGCCGGTAAACCAAATGCAAACAACGGGTGAACAAACAGGAGAAATGATGGAAGGATCAATTTCAACAGAACAAGAATTACCACTCAGCCCCAGCGGTGACGGAATGATGTCTACCGACCAAATATATTCACTACTACACGGTAGTGATGAGGAAAAAATCAAGGCAGTCGAAGAAGCCTTTTCCCCCCAGGAAAAAACCGGGACTTTTATCCCTGACCCATTCGTGGATTCAAAATTTAAATCAATTGGGTTTACCGAATCACCTTTCACCGACACTGTGAAAAAAACCAGTAAAACTAGTGATACTTCTTCTAGTGAAAAGGCGAATGAAGATGCTCGATGGAAAGACTGGGATGAAGGTTGAACACAACCGTGCATTTTTAGGATAGTCCCGAGTAGGTAACCTCGGGTTGAGCAGTAATGTCGTCGGCCGACCAAGCCCTAATGTTGCTTGAGAACAAGGTGCGTCGCGATATTTTGCAGCATCTTGTACGTGAGCCACACTATCCATTACAACTCGCTGATCTCATCGGCGTAAGCCAACAAGCAGTAATGAAACATCTCAAAATTCTAGAAAAGGCTGAATTCGTGCAAAGTGAAATGGTTCCTTCAGAAAAGGGCGGTCCACCAAAACGAATTTATTTAGTTCAAAGGTCATTCTCAATGCGCATTGACCTTGGCCCTGACCTCTTCCAAATTGAACAGCGCTCACTACCAAAAGGAGGGCCAATGCGACTTTCAAGTAAACTACCCGCTGGCCTTGATTCAATCGCAGAACAGGTTTCTGGCCGCAAAAAAATCCCTTTCAATGAGGCAGTATATTTCCTCGGCGAACTTGATGATGCAATTGAAACACTCGACAGTCAGCGCGATGCGATGATTTCGTTGCATCAGCATATCAAGCATCGCGCTTCAAAGGTTGTTGATGTCGATTTTGAGACATATGAGGAGCGACACCTCGTTCACCGGATGTTGGAAAATCCGCGTACTGATATTGATATCAATGCGATTATTCGCTCAATGGCGACTGATGAATTACATTATGAATCACTGATGGATGGATTTCAAGGCCGCATGATGCGTATTCTTTCACACTCTTCAGGCCATGTAATTTCTGCTCCAAGTAGTGCTAATTTACCTTGGTGGGCTATTCTGCCGGCCGAGGGAAAAGAGAAAAAGTGACTTTATTCATCTAAACCACTTCGCTGTTGCGAAGCCGATGACTGTAGATGAAGAAAAATCCGAGATTACTGTCAATGTTGAAGTTCGTAATGACTCCTCAAAAAATATGATAATTGCGGCAGTGATTATTGTGATTGGCATCGGTATAGCATTGTCACTATTCGGTGGTGAAAGTAGTGGGATTTTCGGTGGCGATGCCGGTGGAATCTCAGGAACTTGCGGTGACGGCATTGATAATGATGGCGGCGGTCAGGCAGACCGGGACGACCCGGATTGCTATCATGAGCCCGAAATTTGGAAGGGTTATGATGCAGATCGTAAAGAAATCCATGCCGATAACGACCCGCTTCATGGCAGGCCCTAAGTAAACACCTCAATCCACCCCCACACCCATCTGGGGTAAGTGTGAATTACTGCACTCAGAGTTCTTCGTCTTCTTTCTCTAATACGCTGACAAGGCTGCTTTGTTCTGCAACTCTTTGAGCTGCTTCCTGCGTTCGGCCACGTCCCACTAAGAATACAACTCCTAATAGTGAAAGAGTTAGCAATAGAACTCCTGTCGGTAGTGCCCACTTGCCAACTACTTGTCCAGCAATATCTAGCAAAGGATTACTACTACTCAAATCACGATTGACTTTGAGCGTGTTATCAGATTCTCTTTGCTCAACCACGGTATCATTCGGGTCAAGGACTACTACAACATCATGACTTCCTGCAGTTACAGGATAAAGCAAGTAGGTCTCGACTTGATTTGGATTTCCAGTTGCATCAGGAGGTAGTAAGGCCCCGATTATTTGTCTATAAACGACGTTTTCGTCATCACAACCACGATCTTCAATCTCTTCGACTGTTTGGTCTTCACAGAGAATGATTTCGACTTCAACGGCATGGACATTCCCTGTATTTTGAATCACTACACGCACCGGAATGGTTTCACCAACATCGGCACTTGCATCAGATTCTGATACGCTAGCCTCGACAATTTCCAAGTTGGGTGCGCGCAAGCGTAGCGTTACAATCAACTCGTTACTATCTAATAATTCACCAGACCATGAAGGGCTTGAGTCGTAATCACCGTTTTCTTCGCTCATGTCACCATACATCGAGGTGACTTTGAGTCCGAGTGGGCGGGTTTCCAACTTAGCATTGGCACCAATTTTGATTACGGCGCGGATGGTCAGTGTCGTATATGGGTCCATCTCTGGCAACATGAATTCGCCTTTGTCAGCAAGGAATACACATTGGTCTTCGGGCAAGGCTTCACCCATTAACAACTCAACGCACTCCTCTTCTACATCTACTTGTGAGTTATCGAAATTGCGGACAATAGCCCAGGATACTTCCCACTCTGAAAGTGTAGTCATACCAGGGACTTCGGACATAATCCAAGTGTCACCATCTCGTGTTCCAGTGTGGTTGTGAAGGCTCGGTGTATCGACAACGTTACCATTATTTGTCACGTTAATAGTATAACGAACAACCTTTCCTGGAGCTGAAGTTTTGACCTCATTCTCAACTGTTTCATCAAGATGAATCTGCATGTCATGGAATTCATTGACAATTACAGTCAACTCGATGAAGTCACGTAGTTTGGTAGATTGTGGTCCCGATTGGGGATATACTTCTTCAGAAAGTACATCAATTCTAATTGTATAGATTCCAGCATCGACCTGGTCTGGGATCTTGATATCAAGTTCTACTTCTTGCCATTCGTTACGTTGCAATTCTACTAATTCTTCGCGCGGAACATCAATTTCCCATTGCACCGCATTACCTTCAGAATCAGAGATACTAGACAAGCGCATATCATAGCGATCTGGTCCATTACCAGTATTGGTAGTAACTAATGGCACGATCCAGCGCTCGCCCGGATTGATTGAAATGGTCGAGTTTACCGTTGGAGTCAAATCTAATTGATACTTATGTTTAACATTGGTTGAAAGTATTACTGAATCAGAAACTCGGCTGTGGCCATCAAGATTTGCCTTTACTGCAACCGCGGGACCAAGCCCCGCATCGGCATTATATGGAGCGCAAATAATTGCTTCAACTGTATATACGACCCCCACTTCCCAACGCCTCTTATTGTCACCATCTGGGTCAGGTGGGGCATTTGTAAAGTCTAATTCAACTGTCCAATGATCTTGACGCCAATCGTCTAAGGTAGTATTACTCGGCATGGCATCTGGCGCACCAGGGGTTGTGAATACCAAGAAACCATCAGCGAAATTCTTTACTATTTCAATCGGGTATGTGGCGCACTCGCCTGGTAAAATATAATCAGTAGTATCAAAGATTGTGAATACTATGTTTCCGGTTGAGCGAATACTGACGTTAATCCACAATTCTAAGACATCGTAAGTTCCTCTACTAACATCGAGATATGGTTCGCCCTGTGACCATCCTTTGAGATAAATCACGTTGGTACCAGGTTCCTCTGAAATTGGGATGGTAACTTCAAGGTTCTTAGTAACCGATTGCCCAGGGTCAAGACTAACTTCAAGCGGGAAATTCACTTGCCAACCAAATGGCAGATACCACTCCGCTTGCCCTTCAAGAGTATTGGGGTCGTAGAATGAAAACGAATCATAGACGTTGCCTGTATTAGTAATCGTTATTGAGAAAATCGCCACTTGTCCTTGTTCAACATCAGCCATTCTATGGCTAGCATCGAGATTGATTCCGTGCACCACATCCATGTCGGTAATGGTGACGAGATCGGAACGAATCGCTGGATCCTTGTGGCTTATTGCAGAAATTACCACCGATGCTCGTTCATCTGCAGTCGCTTGATAGATTGATGGTGCCCGAACCCGTAGGTAGAATGGAACCATGTCACCACCTTTGAGGAAAATTGGAGTTTCAGCAAATATTGCCGTATCGTTGCTAGTGAAATACAATGTTGCAGTCCAATTAGCAGGCACTCCAGATAGATTCATCGAATAAGTGTCAGCAACCAAATCCGTTGGGCCGGGTGTGGTGTTATTGAGGGTTAAATTGAACACGGTTTGCTCACCGGGCTCAATTACGTGATAATAGGTCTCACCTTCATCAAATTCAACATCAACTTGTCCTGTCAATACGTGAGTATAACAGAGTGTCCATTGAAAATTGTTACCTTCCTCACCACATTTATTGGTGTCTGACCAAGCAATGTGAGCACCGCTGCCTAAATCATTTGAAAATGCAGGTGGCATTCCCAATTCGGGTTTACTAAATGAATTAGGTCCAAGTTTGTAACTATCCCAATGAGTTACTGCAACTAATTCCCATTCGTCCAGAGCGGTCTCACCGGGTCCTGTTTCTGTAGTGGAATTTAGACGTGTGTAAACAATCTCTTCAGAAGCGGAAATATTACCGAAATCATGCCATGCTACATGTACATGGTTTTGATCATCAGTCAATATTGCTGGATAGGCACTCATGCCACTAAATGGCTTACCTTGAGCTAATCCACCTGGGCCTTCGACATTAGAAAGGGGAGTGTCATCAATCTTCTTGATTGCATATGGTGATAACCCTCCAGGAACTCCGTTCCATTCGCCTGCACCCTTCATACGTAGTTTGGTGTAGTAGACTTCATAATTTACATCCTTTTCAAAACCGTAGTCGCGTCCGTCCATCCAAACAATATGGGTGTTACCCTCAAGGTCAATTGCCACAGATGGATGGAATGAGTAAGCATCATCAGTTGTTACGCGGGTATCGTTAACAACAACAAGGTGGCCATCGCTTCCCTTACCAATATCCTCTTGGTAAGAATTGCCAGTAACTATGTGTCCGGTTTCCCCTGGTACGAAACCAGGGGTGTTTTCGATCTTTCCATATGGGTCGAGCATAGTGGTGTAGATCTCACGTGAGTTGTTGGTCGAGATGTAGACCATCGCTTCTACAAGCAACTGCATTTGAGCGTTGCCGCCGGATGTTGATGGGAATTCGTATACTTGTCCACCTGCGTCTGTATTAGCAATAGTGGAGCCGACACAATTGCGCGTGTGTGTTCCTTGTTGGCCATCAGAACACTGGGCTAAGTCCTTAAAATGTGATTGAATTGTGGTTGCTCCACCATAGGTTTGACCATATAATCCAACGGGAATTACTCCTGCGCGAACACAGGAGTCGTGAGCTTCTTGAATTGATTGGTGGTCATCGGATTGACCGGCTGGGTCGCCATCTTTTGGACCTTCATCTGAGACTGGAAGAACGATTTTTGTCGCATTTGGATTCCACTTGTGGTCGGAACTAGTTGGAGGGTTACCGGGGATGTTACCTTGAACATCTTTCCATGATAGGCAGGCCCAGTTAGATCCAGGACCCCAATCTTCACCAGAGTATCCAGAATAGGTTTGGCCGTTGTAAACAGTTCCAGGTAATTTGCGAATTCCGCCACTATCATCTCCATTTACGAGTCCGAGAGGTGATGTGCGTGGACCTTGGGCATTGGCACCATTTGGACTGACTGATGCACAATCGCCAGAACTTGCTGCCCCGGGCATGTAGTTTCCAAGACCGTAGATGGTCTCGTATACTGTCATGTTTGCATTCTTCAGCATTGGTTTAATTCCTTGGAAACTACCGCCGCTAGAAAAGGTTCCACCATAAACTACAGTGCAGACATCCGCCCACTCAGAATACATTGAACCAGAAGTATCAATGACGAAAACAAGTTCGACCTTGCCGCCACGAGTATCATCCCAAACCACCTGAACAAAGTCATCAGCATCGACGGTGATGTCAGGGTGGCCCTTGTGACCAATAATTGGGGTTAGTAGAGTTGAGTCAAAAATGATGTTGGCTTGGGTAGCGGCAAAGTTAGGCTCAAGCATAGCGTAGTAGATTTGTGGTTGTTGGTAAAATTTATCTAATTGGTCATAATTATCTTCCCAAGTAATGTGTACTGCGTCCTTTGAATCAATGGCAATCGCTGGCCAATCCCGGTTATTGGAGCGCTTCTCAACAATGGTATCGGTTACTACAGTAATCGATCCGTCTGTAGCCGCACTACCATCGCGGTCATCAGTAAATGGATTGACTACAGTATACATTATCGAATGCTGGCCACTCTTGTCCGCCCATACGATATGGACTTTATCGGTACTGTCAATTGCAATATCAGGATGCCATGTACGAGCAGCCCCATTATCATTCAATTGTGTCGGTGCTATCAAAGTAGTTCCGCGCGGGTCCATCATTGTATACAATAACTGTTGATTGTTCTTGGCCCAAACGAGATGGACGTTTCCTTCAGAATCAGCAACGACTGCGCCCTGTCGGGAATTGGCACCATCGTCGACTACTTGGATAGCTTCAGTAATCACAACTTGGTTAGCACTAGCCATTGGCGCAGCGGCCATTCCAACTACGGTCGACATTATCATTATCAGGGTTAAAAATATGGATTTCATTTTATTATTCATTATAGCACCTCAGCAATACAATACTTGATGTTTCGGGGGTTCGTTTCTACCTACTTAACCGCGCCCCTTAGAGGTCACGGATTTTCAACTCGGTTTAACTATAAAAAAAACCTTCAGCACCAGTATTTTATATCCATTCAGAAGGATCGAATCCCGCACCAAAAGTTCCACTATCATCGGTCTCAACCTGCTTTGGCGGGGAGTTAGTTTTGGTGGGTGGTTTAGACTTACCTCGATCTTTGAAATCATCAACCGGCCCTGGTTTTCCTGTCCCTGGACCGTAAAAATGCTTTATCTCATGAATGATGCCAAGTTTGGCCAACCACAATTTGCGTAAGCCCTGCATTAATGCATTCTTGCTCAACCCATCAAGCCAAATCGGCTCACTAACATTGAAGGCTTGAAGAGGGCCGTTTCCAAGGGCTTTATCGCCACCGACATGTATCCCCCAATCTACTCCCGAGGCAATGAGGGATGTGCGCGTTGTGTGCATCCAATCCTGCCAACCTTCTAAATCGGCATCAGCATGAGATTTCATTTCCTTTTGCTGGCCGCCGTCAACTCGAGTTAAACTCGAAATAGCGATTAACTTACGGCTTTTTGGTTGGACAATATTGAAGGCATGGCCATTTTTTCCAGGGGGGTATCTCACCAAATAATGGAATTCTGCTCGTGCATCTGGTTGCTCGCTTGGCGATAATCCTTCTTCGTTCAGCCATACTCCAATTTTGGCCTGTAAGTCATCGCCCATGGATTAGCGTGGAGGAAGTTATTCATCAATGCAATGGATTTTCGGGCCAATCACAGCAATAATTCGGCACATAATTTTTTTACTTTATCCCCGTCATCACTACCCCGGAGTATGACACGGCGGCGAGCACGTTTGAGGTCTTCAAGAGCATCCCAACCCCGAACTGTACTGATGGCTGAAATAAGAATGAGGGGGATTAGAATTATTGCTAAGGCAATTATTTTCAAAACTTGAGAAGTAAGTGGGTCGAGAATTGAGGCGAGAACGGTTATTTCACAATACAATATCAAAAATGACGAGATAATCAAAGCGATTGGTGGCCAAAGGAAAAATGAGCCGAAGATTGAGGCGAGGAATTGGTAACTTGTTCGGGCATCGAGGCCTTCATTTTCGATATTTTTATCACCGAGAATTTTGCCCACAAGGGCTTGAATGAAACAAGATGGAATAAATAACGGTAGAAATAATAATGCCACCACTAATCTAGTGATTGTTGCTGGTGCGGCTGAAAATTTGGCTTTACGGATACTGCCTTCAGCATTAATTGCTCTTGCATCAAGATGGTTTTTCTCTAATATCGTGGCCACTTCACGGGCTTTACTAAGACGTTCGTCTTCGGGTTTCTTCGCTAGTCTTTCGCGTACATTTCGAGCAGCACGCACTTCATCCCGCCACGTTATTGGAAGTTTACCTTCTTTACCGCCCTCAAGGCGGCCAAGAAGGTGCCACGCATTGTAAGTCGTCCAATCCTCTGCATTAGGAGTGAGATATTCAAGGCGGATACGGAGTTCATCGCGTAAACGATTGACTAATTCAGCAGGGGGTTCGGCCCACTTTCCTGTGGATAATTGATGAAAAATTTCATCGCCGAGTTCTTCCGCTGGTAACTCAATTGGTTGGCCAAACTCGACCCATGCATCGGTACGCCAATGATGACGAATTCGCCAATGCAAACCAATCGGGATAATTACAGGGGTTTCTCTACCTTGCCCTTTTGCTAATGCCGCAGCTGACAAAGCAGTGCGCATTGGGCCAGTTTTCAAACGCAGTAAATGGGCTTCATTATGGCTCGTGCCTTCGGGAAAAAGAAAACACCCGAAACCATGTGAAATCCCTGTAGATAGGTTGAGTAGGCTTCGGCCATTCAGTGTTGCAGCCACCTCTGGCGAACATCCTCCTCGTATTAATTCGGCTTGGCGTACAACCGGTTGAACCGCTATTCTTCTGGCCCAAAAACCGATTAATGGGCGAGTGACTAAATCATGGCGCCCACCAACTACAAATCGCTTGGGATGAGATGTCATTATTGTTGCTGGGTCAATTAATCCGTTGGTATGCCAAGAACAACATAACGAGCCGCGGTCAGTTGGAATCTTGTCTTTACCTGTAACTTCGTATGAACGAAATTGAAAACCGAGCGTTGCCTTTAGCATCATGTATATGATTTGAGTCCAAAATGGTGAGCCTGGAGTATTACCATGGAATGTTGGTAATGGGGTTTTCATCAACCGGTCTATTTTCATCATTGAAGCTGATTTTGAAAGCACTGGGAGAGGGTTTCCGTGGGCATCAAGAATCCCATCTTCTCCAAAAGACATCCGTTTGCCGCTTTCTTCAACCATTCATTCACTTCCTAAACATGTCTGAGGGCTTCGGCTAATTCATTTAATGCAATATAATCTGGCTCGACGGAGCCGATCGGAGGGGAATTGGGCCAACACGCCATCAACGTTTTTCCACCATCTCCCTTAGTTCGAGGAATCACATGTACATGCACATGTGGTACTTCTTGGCCAGACAATGGACCATCGTGAATCCCGACCGAGAAATCTTCGGTTCCAAAGTAAGAGGACAGTCGACGTTGCGCCTCGACTACTCCAACCCATAATGATGATAATTGGGGTGGTGAAAGTTCACTGAGGTGGCGCACTTCTTCATGTGGCACAATCAGGGTGTGTCCGGCTCGACGTGGATTGATGTCTAGGAAGGCTAACCAGCCCTCACCGCGTGCTACTTCACAGCACGGGATTTGCCCACGGATAATCTTCGTGAACAACGTTTCCGACTCAGCCATGCTTTGCGCTATTAACTATTAGAAAAGAAGGTTGGGGAATTACCATCCGAGATATTTGGTGAAAAGGTGTATGCTTTGCTTACTACTCTGGCGATAATAGCCATGAGCCTTGGTTACTTTTGCGTAACGGTAGCCAACCAACTGACCCATCAAAAGCGACTAAACTGTGCTTGAGGAAGTCTTCATCATCACGCTCAGAATAATCTTCTCTAAGATGAGTTCCTCGGCTTTCTTGGCGCTCCAATGCCGCTGCTACTGAAGCCTTGGCCAAACCAATCATGGCTTGCATCTGCAAATTTTCAGCCAAGTTTTGATTCATCAACAAACCACTCTTTTGGTCGAGATGTAATGTAGAAGCCTGTTGTGACAAGCCTTCGAGATCTGCTGCTGCTGCCTCAAGACTGGTTGCGGTGCGATTCAAACTCATATTGGCCGCCATTGTTCTTGCCAATGCTGAGCGGATTTCTCCAACGCGGGGATGCCCATCTACATCATCAGATTGTAATAATTCGTTTAAGCGCCCTTCATCGGCATCTACTTTTTCGACCAAGTTTTCACTACCAAAATAATCGCTTACTTCTGCATAATTTGCCGCATGGGTACCTGCTGCAGCACCACCAGCAATTGTGTCAAGTAATCGATTTCCAGCCGCTCCAGCGGCACCGTGTAATCCAGAACATGCTGAGTCGCCTGCGGCATAAAGGCCGGCAAAGACATTCTGCCAATCGCCGCACATCGCTCGACCATCAACATCAACTGGAATTCCCCCGAGTGTTGCATTTACCCGTGGCTCTACTGGAATCGGTTCTTCTTCTGCCTTTAATCCAAGGCGTTTTTCAGTATTAGCAAAGGTAGAAGCAAACCATATCTTGGCTTCACTTCTAACTCCGCTCAAATCCAATGACCATCCGCTTCCGGCTGCTTGCATGGAAGTGGCTAATTGCGAAGGTGATGTTGATTCGGCGTCAATGTCTGTAACTGGTCCTTGTAATATTGCTCCCTCTTCGAGTAATCCAAGTGGTAGGCTAACTTCACTATCAGGGATCCCAAACGGTGTCCATGATTGAAATTCCAAATCTCGAAGCTGAATCCCGGCACTCAGTGCTAAACTCATCCCCCATCCACCACTACCTTCAGCAGTCCATGAACCTTCGAAACCCGAGTCGGCAATAATCAATGATTTACATTGCATTGCAGATAATTGGCCGTTTCCTAAATCCAATACTGTAAGGCCACAAACTCGATTATTTTCAGCCACCAAAGATAATGCCAAAATATCACCGCGACGAGAAATGCCACGCTTAATGCATTGCTCTTCGAGGGCCTGTTGGATTTCCGCATCGGTGGTATCTCCACAACCAGAAACCCGGGGCTTGTTATGACCAGGCAACTTCGTTGTCAATGGAATTCCTTCGGCATTACGGCGAAAATTTACACCCCATCGCTCTAACTCGGCCAAATGATGGGTTGCTCGTCCTGTACGGGCAGATACGATGTCTTGGTCACAAAGAAAATCGCCAGAACGAATTGTATCATCGCGATGACCACGAGATGAGGTTTCTGAAAGCGATGATGCAATACCGCAAGAATCACCATTATTGGCGCTACCAGCCCCCTCATAGGACAATACTACTGTGGATGCTCCCGCCTGGTTAGCAGCAATTGCTGAGCGTAGTGCGGAGTGGCCGCTGCCGATGATGATTACGTCCCATGCTTCCATCAAATCCCCCTCGCTAAAAACGCCGAGCCATAAAGTGACGATAAATACGCCGCCGCGTAGGGATGGTTTTACTGTTCAATTTCCATTATTATTTACTAGTCCAAGTTTACGGGCGCGGCGCAATCTTCGTCGCCGTCTTCTGTCACCAGAACCAAGCCTGCGGTGTACTTTAGAGTGAATCATTCTTGAAGTGACTAAATCGCCCTCTTCGTTCTTCAATGTGACTTGCACCGTACGCAAACCCGATTCACTAGACTCCCATGAAACCCCAAGCCAAAGGAATACTCCATGGCAAAGATATCGGGGTAACCAGGAGACTACATCTTCTCGGTTAGATGAGTAAAGGGGTAGAGTTTGTCCGGGGGCAATACAAGGCGGGGCTTCAAGTCGGAAGGTTTGAATTTCAGGCTGGCCGCCTGGGACATGGACTTCAATACTCACTCGTTGCGAATCTTGACGTTGATTATTTAGGGCAATAAATAGGTGTCCTTGCCCGTCGAAACACACACTCTCAAATTCAACATCCAAACGCCATTCTTCATCTGCGACAGCCTGAGCATGGTCAAGCAAGTCCCCTTGTAGGCGCGCCAGTACACGGAATAATCCTGGTTGCCATGCTCGCGCATGTGCTATTGTTCGCAAAATTGTAGGGCGATCAAATGTATCGCCATTTTCTAAACTTTCAAGAAATGAACTCGAAAGAAATTCTTGTAATTCAGTAAGCATCACCTTCTCGGGCAAAACGCCAGTATTCTGCAAGTGTAAAAGCAAAATAAGCCTCTCCAATGCTTCATCTTTGTCTACCCCGCCAATTGTTGATGTGATTACTTCCTTGGTCCAAGCATCCCAATCTCCAGTCAAAACAGGATCGAGATGGGCGCGAATTAATGATGAAAGTGCTGGGGAAATCCCTGTCGGGTGATGTGTTGGAGCATAGAGAGCAAGAAATGGCAATGAGTCGGCATGATTCAATACATCATCCATCGTTAGCCTTGTATGTACTGACATTCCTAATCCAACAAACATAACGATGAGTAATGACATATTCCATGCGACTGATGCGGGTGGGTTAAAAATTGAAAATACCATCACCCCTATCGCCAAAAGGCCTAGCGAAACTTGCAGCCACCCATTGCGACGACTATCACGTAACGACTCAATTATCCGGTCAGAGCCTGGGGTAGAACGATAATCATTACCCAATCGGGCATGGTATTCAAATCGTGCCTCGGCCGAAAGCATTGCCGATTCTGCTGCAATTAGACTTGGCCCTACTGCAAAAAATAGTAATGGCAGCCAAACTGCTAAGATTTGCCATGCGGAAGTGGGCGCGAGTATTGGGGCAATAATGCCTCCAAACGCGGCAAGAAATGCAATAATCCCGAAGCCTTGTCGTAGAATACGCATTGGGCCGCGCCATGATAATCGACCCCAATAAATGCGGGCCGCTTCACGTATTTCCAAAGCCTCGACTAAATTCTCAATCGTACCCCAATCCTCCTCAAAACCAGCCCCGTATGGTTTGGGGAGCGGTTGATTGGAATGGTTCTGCTCTAGCGTCATGCTATGTTGTCCGTAGAGGTCGGTCAATATGGTGTTGGTGGAAAAATGACCTGTCGAATGGAGAAAGGTAAAGTTCAATACTGTTAATATGATTAGGAGAAACATGCTGAATGGAACCAATATCATGACTACTACATTCTAGGTATAGAGTTGGAGGAAAATAATCAGAATCTGTTCTTTGCCTATCATCACCCCACCAAATACCTGCTCTGAACAACCTGTTCCCATTATGTTTCTTGACAGTAAAGAATGTCAATCCATTTATTGGCTGATCGGTTACTTGCCTTGTTACCTTTGGAAAATAATTATCGCAGCCATCATAGACTTCACTAAGAACTGTAGATAATTCGTTTTTCCATTCTCTAACAAATTCTTTTGCACCTTGGCAATGGTCGGTCCAGTTGCGGTCCCAAACTGCTGGCATTATGAGTGCATCTATTGTGTCCTATATTGGTCTTTGTTGCATTATCGGAGGAGCCTACCGTAGTATAGACGCACAAGGGTCTGTACTTAAACCCGTTCAAATCCCCTGAAACTAGAGGGTAGCCTATCGAAGGACGCATTAAAGGCCCTTTGATAAATACAATGTCTAAGTCCGGTATTGAAACAAAGCGGTATACTCAGCGTGCCATACTAAGAGAATTGATAAGTAGACCACTTTTGAAATTGGTGTGGGATAGATGCAAGAGGGTTCTACTAGTGGAGATTTGATTACTTCCGTCGTAATTTCTGTTGTATTGATTTTTATTCTTCCAAATTCCATGATTGAGGGTTTTTCTGGCTCCCTAATGCGGGATGGTTCCATGCTTACTGGTACGAGATATACTATCAATCAAGATGCGTTAGATTCCATCGCGGAAGACGAAGAGATTTCTATAATCGGAATTGGGTCATCTCAAATGTTCAAAGCACTTGATGGGAGGTGTGTTAGTGATAATTTGAGTAATGGTGCAATGGTTTACAATATTGCTCAATCTTCCTCTAGACCCTATACTGATATGCTACATATTCCAAGAATAGTAAATTCAAATCCCGAAATTTTATTAATTGAAATTTCTCCATGGTTCTTAGGAAATACCTCAATCGCTTCGAAAGAATATATTGAATTAAGATTCAAATTGGATACGATGAATCAGGATTCTTCCGACTTAGGGGGGTGGATTGATATCATTGATCCAGAACACAAAGATTGGGTAGCATTAGATAATTATGAGAGGATGAATTTTAAGCAAGAATACTTCCCTAGTGCCCTCGAAGAAAGATTACTGCGGATGTTAATTGCGGAATCGGCTGCAAAGGAGATGGGGTCCTATGGTTGGATACCAGACCCATCTTCTGATGATTGGATAGATTACCTACAAACTCCAATTTACCCTGCGGATATACATGGGTTTGATGGAAAAGATTCTGAGGAAAGAGAAATTTATAACGCCACAGAAATGCATAAAACCGCCAATTACAAACCCTCATATCGTGGCTCCCAAGCACATGCCGCCCTGGATTATGAGATTTCAACACTATTAGAAAATGAGATCCAAGTAATTCTCGTAGGCCCCCCCCACCATCCTAGCGCATTGGAGTATGTTTCTGATGGCCAGTGGGATGGATTGAATGAAACGCTAACCAAATATGGGCATTGGACAGGCGTAACTGTATTTGATCAAACGTGGGCATCCGGATGGGTTGATGACCATTTCTATGACCGAAACCACCTAGATGATGAAGGAAGGATTGAGTTCTGTCATCGACTCGCTCCTGTAATTGAACAGATTCTTAATCAGTAGGTGGTTGAATGGATTTTGTAACTCCAAATTATTACACAATATTTCTCCCAATAGTAATCATACTCGTTCTCTTCGTTGGGCGGCAAAGACGAGATATTCAGATATTGGTAATGCTAGGGATGAGTTACATCTTCTTCTGGTTGGCATCTGGTTGGCATGTTCTATTACTTCTCACTTCAACACTTGTCGATTGGACTGCAGGGAAAAAGATTCATGCAAATGACGAGCAAAAAATCCGCAAACGGTGGTTAGTTGCAAGCCTTACAATTAACCTTGGATTGCTGGCTATCTTCAAATATCTCGATTTCCTAATTGAGACTTGGAATTTAGCTAGCCTGAGATTTAGTGGGGCTCCAGAACTGGATTCATTCGGATTACTGTTGCCCGTTGGAATATCATTCTACACATTCCAAACGATGTCCTACACCATAGATATCTATCGGGAAAAGCATGGGCCGTACGAACGATTTCTTGACTTCGCATGTTATGCAGCTTTCTTTCCACAATTGGTAGCAGGTCCAATTGTCCGTTCTCAACATTTCTTAGAACAAATCAAGGATCCTGTAAGTACAAGCCCGCACAGATTCCGATTAGGGTTGACTCTCATCATTTACGGCTTAGCAAAAAAATTAATTATTGCAGATAACGTTGCAATTCATGTAAATGCAATCTTCGCAGATGGGGTCCCATTGGATAACATTGGATTGGTGTGGTGGGGTGCACTATGTTTTGGAATTCAAATCTACTGTGACTTTTCTGCTTATACGGACATTGCCCTAGGTACTGGTCATCTAATTGGAATTGAACTTCCAGAGAATTTTAAATCACCTTATGCTGCAAAATCGCCTCAAGATTTCTGGCGAAGGTGGCATATTTCTCTCTCAACTTGGTTACGTGATTACCTATACATTCCACTTGGAGGGAGTCGAGGTGGAACAAGGGTGCTGATTTTCGCTTTGATGGGGACGATGTTGTTAGGTGGGCTTTGGCATGGCGCTTCGTGGAACTTTGTCCTATGGGGGGCGATGCACGGTATTATGCTTCTTGCACATCGGGGTTTAATTCGGATTGAGGCAATTAAAAATATGTTCAATATGGCACCAAAAATAATGTTAATTAGTAGTTGGATTATTACGCAATACTTCGTTTTCATGACTTGGTTAGTATTCCGGCTAGAGGATACTAGTATGATGTGGAGATCACTCAAATCGTTCATCGGCATAGATGCTCATTGGGATTTAAGTGAATTCATCGCGGCTTTACCTGAAATCAGATTAGTAACTGTCGGATTAGTAGGTCTTTTCATTCTAGTGCATGGATTTAGTGGCAAGATTGGGGGGCTGAAATATTGGTTGGCTAAACAAAATTCTTTGACATGGGGAATTTGTTGTGGGATTCTGTTGTCTTCTACATTCTTACTAAGGCCTGCTGAAACAATTGATTTCATTTACTTTAGATTCTAGTTGTGCCGTAGTAAGGCTGTGAAGCATTTACACTCATAATTACACTGGCAATCGGCGCACAAAGGAGAGTAAACACCGCGAAACTTTCACCCGAAAGAGTACCGAGTACAATTGCAATGAAGAGGGGCGCTACCACGATCGCATATTTGCTGCCAATGGTCTTACTTCGATATGAAAATAAAAACCATAATCCAGCCAGTGGGAAACCTAGAACGTAATATCGAGGAACATATGGAAAGAATGGTAATGCTGTGCCCAGACCTCCGAGAACTCGAAATGAGGCGAACCACTGATCCCACCAATTACCAGCCGGATAAGGGTAAGCACCAATCAATATCGCTTCATTAGCGAAGAAGACAAGATCTTCAAACATCGCCATCCAAAATAATCCGAATATCATAGCCTCTCGTTGCCAACGCGTTGCCAGACCGACGGTTATCAGCAGACCGATGTACATCATCGGCCAGTTGACCATTTCGCCAAGGATATCTATCAAGCGCGGACCATGGTAGACAATGCGGTGCTCATAGGTGCCATAGACGAGGCTGTAGGCTGATGCTGCGATGAATGCCCGTTTTACCATCAACCTGTGCTCAGCCTCTTCGGTCAGATTCTCTTGCATTGAAATTCGCCACGCCTGTATTTGCTTTGAATTGTCTCATCAATTATCTAATGTGGGTTAGAACCTGCCGCTCTAAATGTGCAAAATACGGGCGCGGCAGGATTCGAACCCGCGATCCCCGGCTTAGGAGGCCGGTGCATTATCCATGCTCTGCTACACGCCCAGTCTGTGGGCAGGGTCGTCCCGATTTGAGACTTCGCACCTTATACTGCCAAACCAAATTCTCGCCCAATAATAGATACATCGTTGAATAATCGCTCAAATTGAATACGTGGATGAATACTTCTTTGTAAACGTACATCGCAACTGGCTAGGGCAGAAAGGAGGGCTCCAATCGCCCCTGCTGGCAAGAGTAGTTTTCCACTAACCAACAGTGCATGTAATTGCTCAATAATATCCTCTGGTTGCAATGAATGCTCTGAGCGTAAACGGTCAAATTGCCCCATTGCCCCATGCAAAACCCGTCGGTTGCGACCACTGACTTTTTGCCACTTCCATTCATGGATTCGTCCCCTTAAGGCGGCTTCAAACGCCCTTTGGGTATTACTAAATGTTGTGGCGGCCACTAATTCTTGAAGACGGGAGCGGTTGTCTAAAAGGTCTTTCAAAGCAAGAATTTCCAATAAGAAAATCGCACGCCGGAGATTTCCACTAGCAACATGAGCGAGGTCTCCCAGCAACCCCGCTGCTGGAGAAAGTGACTCAGTTGTGGAAATTTGCTCAAGGCGACCTGAAATCATCTCAGCAGAGGTGGCGGGAAGGCGGATGAATTGGGTGCGGGAGCGGAGGGCATCTATCAATCGGCTAGGTGAGCGGGCAGTGAAAATGAAACGTGAAGTATGGGCCTCTTGCTCCATCATTCGGCGCAAAAATGGTTGCCTCTTTGGCCCCAAATGATCAGCGTCTTCAATAACTATCAAACGGCTAATTGGAGTCATTGCTCGTCCTTCTAGCAATTTTTCCGTTTCTTCACCGGCGGGTGCAACATCATCGGGATGGCCAGAAAACATTTTTCGATCAAATGCTTCAAGGCTTGTGCGGCTCGCTAATGTATCTCGACTTGAGCCCCCGCTAGGTTTGAGAAAGGCTTCAAATTTCCCCATCGCCCCACTACTTCCAGCTAAGTCACGTGCTTGTAAGACATGAGTTGTCGAAGCCCAACCGACCCCGAGAACTTGTCTTGCAATAAGTCGCCAAAGAGCGGTCTTTCCAACACCGCTTGGGCCAGCAATGAGTAAATGTGGTGGGTTTGATTTGCAGGCAGCAGCTGTGATTTGAGAAATAATCTCAGGCGGTAACGCCAATGCGTCAAATCTCTTTGGCGCGTGTTTTACTAACCAACTTACCATCGTGCTTCGACCCTCTTTAGGGTCAGAGGTTCATCAAAGATGGGGTGGCCTCAATTTGCATCGAGAATCTTGTGCCCCTTATTTCGAGGCTTCGAAAATATACGGCTACCACAACTTCGGCAGGCCAGACCAGGGCGGTCAGAAGAAATCTCTTCAATTTGCCCACAGATTACGCATTTGTAAGGTATAGATGATCCAGACATGGTTCTCTCCAATCGCCCGCGACCGGACACTCCTCTTTGAACCTGTCCATATGGGAGATGATGGAGTTACGTCAGATTCATGGCCTGTCGGTGAACGCAGATGGATTGGTGACGGGTATGGGTGAGCCAACTAAACTGGTGATTGATGTTGTCGATAATGGCGGCCAATGGACTCACCGCGAATGGCGCATGTTACGCTATCTCGGCGTCGATACGCAAATTATCGATAATACCACTGCAATCGGAGATTTACGGGAATTAGACGGGTTGTTGCTCTCGGGAGGGGCGGCTAGAGTTGGACTAACTGGAGAATTGGGGAATTGTGCAGAATATTTGAAATTGGATTTGCCAATATTGGGAATCTGTGCAGGGCATCAATTCATGGCTCGACATTATGGTGGGGATTGCGAGGAAGCTGAATCGCCAGAATTTGGCGCTATGGAAATTGGTTTGGTCGATGGTGGTGGAGTAATATTTGCAGGTACTCCAGATAAACAAATTGTTTGGGAATCTCACAATGATGAAGTGACTGTTGTTCCCGAGGGATTCCGAATTACCGCGGGCTCAGATTCATGTCGTGTGCAGGGCATGGAGGATGTTGAGCGCAGGCGGTTTGGATTACAGTTCCATCCCGAAGTTAACGATTCTGAATTCGGTGCCGATATGATGCGTAATTTTGTAGAATATTGTGGAAAGCAATAACTCAAGTCTTCAAACCTGCTTGTCGGGCTAATAACAATACCTGCATACTTGATTCGAGGGTGGCCGCCCAATGCCACGCTTCAGTGAAATTACGACCTACTGCAAACACACCTAGGCCTTGAATTACTACACACTTCATATTACCTTGCTGTAGGGCTTCAGCGACTTGGCGGAGATATTCGTCCATGTCATCTAAATCGGGTATGACGATGACTGCCTTGCCGAGATTTTCTTTACCATAATGATCAATTGGTTGTAATACAATGCGATCTTTTTCCATCGCCACAGTAGTTGCATATGGTGGCTGAACATGGATGCAGGCGGCTGGTCCGCCATTGTGTAATGATGTGGCTGCAATGAGAATTTCCATCACGCGCCAATCTGCAGGAGCATCGACAGGTGCTGCTTGACCAAGGCGGCCTGATACAATATCCAATTCAGACATTTGTCCAAGCGCACAGGATTTGGCAGTTGCGTGCATTAGTCCAGGTTGATCTGGATCGAGGATTGCGACTGCTCCTTGCATAGCGCGAACTAATCCTTCACGGTGCAATTGTCGGCCTATACGTACAAAATCACTTACCAAGTGACTAGGAATTACGAAATCTTCGCCAACTATTGGGGGCATTGGTGGTTCTTCTAAATCTTGGATTACTTCTGCCGCTCCTGCTAATCCGCCGCGTAAGCGCTTAACTTCGGATTCTAATTGCTTGAGACGTTCTGCATCGGATGTCTCATCGGATTCTTCAGCGCCTACTTTTTCAGCACTATCTTCTTCTGCCTTTCCTGCGCCACTCTCGGTCTCATTATCTCCAGATTCTTCGCTTGATGATTCTTCAGTTGATTCGGATTTCTCACCTGCTGAATGGGTAACGCTGGCTAACAATTCCTCGTTAAATTCTTCATCGTCGCCCTCTTTTGTATCAGCATCATCTTCATCTTTGGCATCATCATCATCATTGTCATCTTTAGATTCAACTTCCTTTTCTTTAGGAGGGCCTTTGCTTGGAGGGCCGGATGATGGAGGACCGGATGAGGGAGGGCCTTTGCTTGGAGGGCCAGATGATGGAGGTCCGGATGAGGGGGGGCCTTTGCTTGGGGGGCCC
>CAZPME010000003.1:113213-128272 GCA_964587885.1 uncultured Candidatus Poseidoniales archaeon | reverse complement strand
TGTCGCTGAGACACCGGCCGAACCAGTACTAGTGGAAGACGAAACATCTGAGGTGGTAACAGAGTCTATTCCACAACCTGTGGAGGATTTGGTTACTGAGGTAGTTGAAGAATCAGTAGTCGAGGCTACGGCAGACAAAGATGCAGAGACTATCGTAGAAGATATTGGCACAGTAGAGGAGTCTGAGTCAATATCTTCATCGGTGCCTGATTCTATATTACCGAGTAAAGGAGAACAAGTTCAGACCTTCCTTGCCGCTGATACCGATGGTGATGGTCGTTTGAGTGAAGAGGAAATAGTGGGGGCGCTAGGAGATAGTGAGACCGCTCAAGCATTATTCGATACTGCAGATACCGATGGTGATGGTGAGATAACCTTACCAGAATTCATTGAGGCAACAAATCCTGATGCGACTTCTACCAAGTCGGAATCAGCACGATCAGGATTACCAAGGCCAGTAGCACCAAAGCGCGCTCCAGTCGGGCATTCATCGGTTGGTGGAGCAAGTCCAAATCCTCGTGTTGCCCAGATGGCTGGATTCGATTTCGTAATAAAAAGCGGAGTGAATTGTGGTAGTTGTGGTATTGGTATCGACCCACATTGGCGATATTGCGTAGTTTGTGGAACTAGCAAATAATCAGTTTTCATCAATAATAACGCTTAGTTCTTCGCCGTCGATCATTATTGTAACATCTTTGATGACTCCGACAAATCTCGCGCTGGAAGTTATTTGTGCACCGATGGTAAAATAACTCGTGCCGAGGACTTTTTCGTCTTCAAGAATATTGCCTCGCAATCTTGCTTTGGGATTCATCCCAAAGCCAAATTCTGCAACTTCCCCAATCGCCTCCCGTTCACGGTTCTTCATTTTGGCTGCAGCATCACGGAAATTTTGTCGCAGTTGCGCCGCCTCTTGACCACCGGTTACATCGACTACCTTGCCTTTTTCTATGGTTAATGACATTGCTTCATCTAATAGATCTGCATCCCAAGCCCCATCAATAACTACAGTTCCATCCATTGAACCTTCCTTTGGAGTGATGAAGACCTTGCCTGCTGGAAGATTGGTTACCATCGCTGGCCTATTACATATTCCACTATCGTCAAGATTCCATTCGCGCCAATTGACATCAAAGGTAACATCGGTACCACTCGGTGATGTGACGTGAATAGTGCGCTTTCGCCTAAGGCGGCCATAAACTTCAGCGATATTGGCTTTAATTAATGCGAAATCAGCAGTCATTCCACCTTCTGTGAACATTTCTACATTCATTCCCGGCATAGTTGTAATACGGGCTTTTTGACGGGTGGCGGCAAGTCGAGCGTGGGTGTGAGTTAGGGAATAGCGTGTGGGAGCGAGGATTACATCTTGTTGGCGCATCAAATCTCCGACCGGACGTGGTGGCTCCTCGCCGTGATGTTTACCGCGCGGCATCACGACCATCAATACGCGGTCAGAAATTTCGCTGGCCGAAAGGTACAGCGCCTCACCTATTTCTGAAGTAGTCGGGTCAGCGACGATAAGGACATTTTCGTGTCGATAGATTTCCATACATGTCTTCACCACCATATCGGCGCTAGCTTTGAGAGCTTCAGAACGTTCTTTATCCGACATTAAATCGAGTGAGTCTCCCTCGCTTTCGATTGAATCGTCGACGGAATTTTTTTCGGAATCTAGATTTTCTTCGGGGATGGAATCATCAATCCCAACAGCTTGAGTCACGACCTCTTCAATATCCGAGATTTCCTCGGACCGAGGATTCACCTCCTCGTGTTTTTTGCGTCGGCGACGTCGGGCCACAAGATGCCATTCTCGGTCATGTCTTCAAGGGTTTCCTCTATTCGGTAAGAGTGGCACTATGACCTTGAGCATGATTGATAGATTATTGAATCTAGCAATAGCCATGAGCGCAAATGCAATTGAAGTATTCAATTCGCGAATGACTGATTGGTATCGTATTAACGGAATAAGGTCTCACCTCTCGTGGGATAGTCAAACGATAATGCCCCCCAAAGCAGCAAAGGGACGAGGCGAGACGATGGCTTGGTTAGCCGGACAAGCACATTCAATCATTACCGCGCCAGAATTTGCTGAAGTAGTCGGGAAATTGGAGTCAATAGTCTCTGAACTTGACGAAGATACGGCTTGTAATGTGCAAAGGATGCGGCGAGAAATAGACCAAGCGACCAAAATGCCGACAGCATTAGTCGAGGAGATTGCTGCAACTTTGAGTGCTTCACGAGTAGTTTGGCGTGAGGCTCGGGAGGCCAAAGATTTCTCAATGTTCGCTCCGACGTTGCAAAAAGTAATTGATTTGACCAAAGAAAAAATGCATCACCTTGGTGGAGAATCGGCGAATTATGACGTCCTATTAGATGAGTTTGAAATTGGCATGACGATGGATGATTATGATCCTCTATTCGCCGGTCTGCGGCAAAGACTAGTGCCTTTGTTGAACCGGATTATTGCTGCTAAACAAAATAAATCCGAGCCAAGATTACCAACTGAAATGAATTTTCCCAGTACTTTACAAGATAAATTTTGCAAGCAGGTTAGCGAGCGAATGGGTTTCGATTATTCCGCCGGAAGGCTTGATGAGACAGTCCACCCCTTTTGTTCAGGACTCGCCTTTGGTGACACTCGTATTACGACCCGCTATCATGAAGATGACCCGTTTTCTTGTCTCTATGCAGTAATGCATGAATCTGGACACGGAGTGTACGAACAAGGTTTACTTGAACAGTACCGTATGAGCCCACGTGGCAATGCGATTTCTCTTGGGATACATGAATCACAATCACGGCTTTGGGAAAACCAAATTGGTCGCACTAAGGCCTTTTGGCATGTGACTCTCGAGCAGTTTAGAGAGCAATTCCCCTCCCTTCCTGATGAATTAGGGCCAGAGGAAATGAATCGAATTGCCAATGGAGTTGAGCCTTCATTCATTAGAGTTGAAGCCGATGAAATTACCTATAATTTACACATTATGCTGCGCTACGAGATAGAGAAGAAAATTTTCGAGGAAGGACTTGCAGTAGAAGATATTCCTGCCGAGTGGAATGCCCTTTTCAGTCAGTGGTTTGGCCTTGAAGTCCCTGATGATAGTCTAGGTTGCTTGCAAGATGTACATTGGTCGATGGGAGCGTTTGGTTATTTCCCGACATATACACTTGGAAATCTGTACGCAGCGCAGTTGATTGAGAAAATTGAATCTGACCTTGGTCAACTAGACCAAATTATCCAGTCTGGTGATTGGTCATCCATACTAAATTGGTTGCGAACTAACATTTATCAGCACGGTATGAAATATGACCCATCAGAGTTGATAGAACGGGCTACTGGGAAACCGCCAAGTCCCGAACCCTTCCTCAATTATGTCGAGCAAAAATACTCTGAACTCTATGGGTTGGCTAATTAATTCCACGGCGACATGATAAGTGGTTCGCCAACTTCTCCAGCGGAAACCAATAATTCACCCTTAGGGCCGGTTTTTTCATTGCGCATAAAAACAGGAATTCCTGCGACGATTGTAAGTACCGGCCAACCTTTGAGGGTACGTCCAGAAAAAGGGTTCCACCCCACTCTCGACCACGAGTTGTCATCTTCGACTTTTATTTCCATATTTAGGTCGATGAGCACAACATCACCATCACTACCCTCTATCAATTGTCCCTTACCTGCCATGTTGTAGCAATCGGCGACATTAGTCGACATCCAGCGCACGACATCTTCAAGGGTGCATTGGCCATTATTTACGTGGTCAAGCATTACTGCTAGAGAAGTCTCTACCCCAGGCATCCCCGAAGGTGATTTGGGAAATCCGAGTTCTTTGCTCTCCAAAGTATGTGGTGCGTGATCAGTAGCGAGACATTGTATAGTTCCATCTTTCAAACGTTGCCACAATGTTGTGCGGTCGTCAGCGTATCTAATAGGCGGATTCATCTTCAGCCTTGTGCCAGCACTATTTACATCGTTTTCATCAAATGTCAAATGCTGAGGGAGAACTTCTGTTGTGATTATTGCCTCATTACCTGATTCAGAAGATGCTGAAGGTAATGTGGTCTTGCCATGTAACCAATTTGCTTCCATGCCAGAAGTGAGGTGCAGGATATGAAGACGATGCTGGTATTTTTCTGCTAGACGAGTCGCTCTTTGAGTTGCTAACAATGCAGTTTCGCTATCACGCCATTCCGCATGTGCGGCAATGTCTTTGCGTTCAGCAAAGTCAGGCCATCGGCTATTGAGGCGCTCCTCATCTTCAGCATGAACCGCAATCAATCCAGCGGTGTTGGCAAAGATTGAATCAAGTGAATCTTCAGTATCGACCAATAGGTCACCGGTCGAAGAACCCATGAAGACTTTAATGCCACAAATACCAGGAACTGAGTGAGGTTTGTCGGGTTTCCCGACCGCAAGTTGCAATTGGTCAAGATTTTCGTCAGTAGCGCCAATAAAGAAACCAAAATTGGTGACACATCCATTTTTCGCCCGATCAATTTTATCCGCCATTCCATCCATTGTAATGACCGCTGGCTGATTATTTGGCATGTCGAGAAATGAGGTCACTCCACCACTTGCTGCAGCTGCGGAACCGCTTTGCAAATCTTCTTTTTCAGGCTGACCCGGTTCACGAAAGTGCACTTGTGGGTCGATACATCCGGGAATGAGGTGTAGCCCCTCAGCTTCAATGAAAATCTCACCCTCGTCAATTTCAAGTTTTGAGTTCAATGCGAGTTCGGAAATCACGCCATCGGTGATGCGGCAGTCTCCGATTCCGGTACCTTGCGGAGTAACCATTGTCGCACCGCGGATGAGAATACCTGCTCGTCTCGACATTTCCCTCTCTTTGGCGGCTGAGTATCTCTACTTTCAACCTGTCTGCCTAATCGCATTCTTAGGGCGAAATGCTTCACAGACTTCTGATTTGCACTCAATATATGGCCCCTCAAGTAAATCTACGCAATAAGGAACAGCACGCCAAATTTCATCAATGGTTTCCCGAATCGCTTTTGGCCGGCCAGGAAGATTGAAGATCAGCGAATTATCACGGATAACCCCCACTTGGCGTGAGAGAATTGCAGTTGGAGTGTAGCGTAGAGAAATGGCTCGCATTTGCTCACCAAATCCTTCCATAATTCGCTCTCCTACTGCCAATGTTGCTTCGGGAGTAATGTCACGTTTAGCCGGACCAGTACCTCCGGTGGTGACCACTACGCTGCATTTGATTTCATCACATAAGGCGAGAAGTGCACGTTCAATTTCTGCCCTCTCATCAGGCACACAAAGATAGTGTGCAGTCCATTTTGAATCGAGGGCTTGATTGAAAAATTCGATTATCGCTGGACCCGATGCATCTTCATAGGTTCCGGCACTGGCACGGTCGCTAACGGTTAGAATGCCTAGAACCACACTATCACCGATTGATTGTTCACTACCGCCTGTGAATATTTCCGCACCAAGTGGGCTTTCTTGCATCCACTCACCTAATCGGTAATGCCGTATTTTTCTTCAACATCTTCGTGAAATACATTGAACATCTCGTCTTCAAACAACTCGGCTTGGCGACGTGCTTTAGTCGAGCGCATGTGCAAGAATGCCATACCTACAAATGCGATAATAGCGATAGGAATCATCAATTCAAGTTTGTACTTGTGCATGATAGTAACGATACCTTCTGCTGTATAGGCCCATGTGATGCTAGCTGCAGTACCTCCGAATAGACAGGCGAGCATTACCCGCATGAACTTCATGCGCGATAATAATCCAAGCATTGCTCCAACTAATACTCCGCTTGCCATGAAAGGTATCCATACGAATACGATAAGCCCCCAAAATCCCCACTTGTTGATGAAATCCCGTTTCTCGTTAGCAGTGTATTCGACTGTTGAGAGGATGTCTCCGAATAGTTTTGTTTGTAACATCCTTCCAGCGATTCCTCCTTGTCGAGCGACAGCAGCAATTCGGTCAGGGTCAGAACTGGTACGTTCAACTCTGCCGGCACCGGACTTTTTGCGGAATTTCTCGAGGTTGTTTCGAGTGCGAATATACAATTTACGTTCACCTAATATTTCACCCAATTCTGAATGCAACTTTTCTTTAACCTCCTCTTCTATTGAGTCGGCTCGGCTTTTGAAACGGAAGATAGCCAATTTCATTGTCGGTTTGTAAATCACTGAAACACTGAGTCTATCTTCATCGCTGACTACGGTAGCCATTAGCAATTCAACATCTGGATTGGTGAGGAAATATTTGTTCAAAATTTCTCGCACATCATCTTCAACCCGCGACAGGATGTGTAGGTCGCGGAAAAAGGTTGAGTAATCTGAAACCACATGTCCTGCGCCCTGACCAGCATCTACTATGTCGCGGTCATCCATGTCATCAACTCCAACTCCAATGCCAGTCTCAAAGTCCATTGAGGCAGTAGCTCCGACTGCTCTTGCAGTCATTTGTACTGGCTTAAAGACGCTAAATAACGAAAATTCTTCTAAAAGGCGGCGCAGGATTTCCGATCTTACATCAGCACTAGGAATCATGGTAGCTGAAGTATTTTCATAGGGTACCATAATGTCGATAGAAAGTTCACGTTCCTTTAATTTAAACAGATCCCAATCGATCACCAACTCCAATTCATCTGCAGTCTTACGAATGGTATCTCTAGTCAATCTTTCAATGTGATCGTGGCTAAGCATATCGTCACTATCACGGTGGTAGACTTTGTACATAACCGGGTAGAGAACCAATAGTGAAATTGCCGAGAGAGAAAGAGAGACGAAGGCCATGTACCAAGCCGGAACTCCAGCAGCACCACCGGTTAGCATTGCGGTTTCGCGGCCACCTCCTAATTCTGCACCCATTAGAACCCAGCCCCAGTTACCCAAGTCTTTACCACTCCAACATGGGCGCGGGCCATCATCTTGCAATTCACCTTCTTTTTTGGCGCTTGCATCAACCCATGGCAGAAATGACCATGTGTTTTCCTCAGATGAAACAGTTAAGTCCATGGATTCAGAAATAGTGAACTCTGGAGTATGATTAGTGGTATTGTCGACATGGATGATTTTGTTATCTAATCCGGAATCGTTGTAGACACTGATGGTGATATCAACGACGTATTCTCCTGCAGGTTCAAGTCCAAAGTTGAAAAAGGTGTAATAATTCAGCCTTGAGTTATTTGCAACCTCAACTCCATCTGAATCTATTAATTCCCAATGAGTTTTCACCACTCCATCGGGAAGATTATGTCCTTGGATTTTGACTGATAGAGCATCGTTATCAACATAGATGTGTATCCAAGGTGATTCCGAACGGTCTTCACAAACCTCATCAGAAGTATCAAAGACGGTTTCCGACATTGAGCTGTCGAACCAAGTTGACTTACTCATGTCCTCGCCAAAAGCACCGGAAGACAGCCCGAATAAAAGGAGAAGATAAACTGCCCCGTATCCAATGCCCACGAGTAGCACATAGTCTTCGGTAGCAGCAGGAAATCGGTTCCCTTCAGTATTAGTTCGTCGTTTTCTGATAGCCGCTAATTCTTTGCTTATCCGGTCTTTTTTGTCATCATGTTCGACCATTACAGGAGCATCATCGACGTTTTCTTGGGTCGACAAATGAGAATCTTCCAATGAAGAATCTTTGTTTTCCAACTCCTCTTCATCGCCCGGCATTGGTTGTGAGACAAGGGTTACACCCTTGAGGGTTCGCCCGTAGGGCGAAGGAATAAATGCCCAAAATCAGCAATCAGATTGCAGGAAAATGGATGAATTAATCTCTTATTTTGTGAGATTATTGAGAACACAAGATTCTCAAATTATCATCACTATGAAAACCTTAGTTGCAGCCCAAATAATAGATGTGTTTTTCCAGTTAGAGCCCTATTATTATACGCCAAAAATTATGCTTGTGAGTGCAGGAGGTAGGATTTGAACCTACGAAACAATATGTACTGGGACCTAAACCCAGCGCCTTTGACCAAGCTGGGCAACTCCTGCTTATTGTCTGCGTCATAATTCTCATTCATTAAGTTCGGCATTTTGGAATTACTGTTTGAATGTAAAAAACCGGCACTTGGCGATGCGAACACATATGACCGATTGGTGATAGGTTTAGGTTATGGCGAGGATAGGAATTCTCGGACTTGGCAATTGGGGTACGGCTTTGGCCAAAGTTTGGTTAGAGGATGGCCATCAAGTTACTGGGTGGACAATTGAGCAAGAGGTACACCACTCTATTACCATGGATCAAGTCAACAAGAAGTATCTCAAAGGGGTCGAACTCAAAGGTCTAACTTCGACTATGCAACTCGGCGATGTGATGGCTGAATGCGAGTTGGTCGTTCTAGCCCTACCCTCATCGGTAATTCTCAGTGTCGTCGAAGACGTCATCCCTCATCTCCGCCCTTCACATGTTTTGCTCGACCTTGCCAAAGGGTTGGCTGAAGGGAACCGTTCAATTTCAGAGGTTATTGTTGAGAAACTTACCGCGGCTGGAATGGGAAATGCAGTCGCAGTAATGACAGGTCCAACCATTGCTCCTGAAGTTGCTAGTGGAGTGCTGACCTTGGCTCAAGTAGCCAGTCACGACAGTTCGGTTGCTGACCGCCTAACGTCTACATTATCGACACCGACACTAATTTTGGTTCCTGCTAGTGATCCGATAGGGGCTGAGTTATGGGGTGCATTCAAGAATGTTGTCGCCCTTGCTTGCGGTCTTGTTGATGGTTTGAAAATTGAAGGTTCACTCGGCGGCGATAATCTCAAGGCAGCAATTTTTGCCGCTGGTTTTCGCGAAGGTTGCATTCTCCTCCCTGAACTTGGAGCCAAAGGTGAATCTGCCTTTGGTCCGGCGGGAATGGGTGATCTTTTTGTGACTGCAACCAGTCCTGTTGGCCGTAATCGTCGTATGGGTGAGAAACTAGGCAGGGGGTTATCTTTGGCTCAAGCATTGGATGAAATGGTCATGGTTGCCGAGGGGGTGAGAGCGGCAAGAATGTTTGGTGAGAGAGCTCGCATGGGTGAATTACCAGCCCCCTTTATTCGCTCATTGAATATCCTGCTCGACGGTGATATTACTGCTGAAGACTGTGTTCGACGATTGGTAGAATTACGTTAATCAACTGCGGTTCATTTTTCGCAATTGTATTTTGTGCCTAATTTTTGCTATTCCGATGTAAAAAAGGTCGCGTATTGGAGCTGGAATAACCCACAATATTGGAAAAAGTAGCGGCCACGGTTGGCGTAAATGAAGTAGCGCTCTAATCGTCGCAGCAGAACGGATATATGCTTTGCCGGAACGAAATAATATCACACTATCAATTGTATTCACTCGACCGGGTAATTTTGCAATTTCAGTTTGGCCGATTTTAGTTTCTTGGCCTACAAATCGTAATTTCCTTTTTCGGTGCAATCGTTTATTCAAGAAACGTACCGCAAATGAACATAATGCACAATTACCGTCAAAATATAGCACGTCAGAGGAATTTGGGTCACCATAATGGTCCGTTTGTGAATCTGAATCCATCACGTGGCCTCATTCAGCGGCGATGTGGACATTTCCATCCAAATAATACAATTGAATCCGCTTTGGAACTTTACGAGTGAGGGCGGAAAGCGCTTCATAGACCTCATCTTCTTTTACTTTGAAGGCTGTAGCAGCCTTTTTTGATGACCAGGCCACCTTTTCAAAATCAGATTGCCGAATCCATTCGAAAAGGCGATTTTCAAACTCGGTCAATTCGTCAGACATCTCTCTCCCCGAACCATCCTACACGGTTGCGGTTGAAGAGTTCACCGGAACGGTAATCGGTTAATTTTTCACTCTGGTTGAGAACTTATCCATTCAAGCACAATGTCCTCAGCCCAAGCATCACCGACGCTGGTTAAGGGCCGTACAATGGTTAGAATTACTACTTCTCCACCCCATTTCGCATCATATATAGAGAGAACTTGGAGGACTTCAGAATCCGGGATTAAGGCATCATAGGTAACGTATTGACGAACCGCGACCAAATCTTTGTCAATGTCTAATGCTGATGAAAAGTAGCGATGATGTCCTTCGCTAGGAATTTGGACTAGTTCAAAATCATCAGGATTGAATAGGCTTCGTAGCACCGTCATTTCACTCATCCGCTGAATTGATTGCTGCATTCGATTCTCATCGGCATTGAGTAATTGGACCAATTCAGCAGTTACAGTACTGGTTCCTAGTGGAGAAAAAGCCCCCGGCAATCTAGTACTAGTGACAGTAACAACGGCTAATTCTGGAGAGTCGATTGTCCACATGTGTTGCTGGCTTGCTGGCCAAATCGGAGCATCTGGATTCTCGACGAATAATGGTTCTCCCCAACTTTCTGCTCCAATGGGTTCGTGTGTTGGTAATCCACTGGCGAGTAAGAGGGAGGAAAAAATTACCGCACAAACCAATGATCGTGGTCGCAAATCACTCTTCCATTGTTGGCGCCAATCATCTCGAGCGGTCGAGAGTATTAGTCCAATCGCGCCCCAAAGTAACAATCCAGCGGGGAGCAGTGTTCCCCAAATGCCCGAACTTAGAGCGGCGATGTCGAATTCGCTCGGCTTATGTGGCTTTTCTCGGCATTGCCACCACACCAAGATGGCTGTTGCGGAGAAGAGTGGGAGGACCAAGGTGCCGACCGCAGAAAATGTAGCCACATAGCGAGCCTATGCTGGGCACTTCTTTGCCGTGTCGGTAACTTGCACCTTCAGAGTGTGATTGGGGTGGGGTTTGAGAACTACCGGCCTATCACGGAGCATGGCGGGGCCAATTCTTGAGCTCGATTCGGTCACGTTCCGTCACCAGATACCAGACCCGAGACTCTTGAAACCATGGAACCGGAGGTCTGGACCTGGGCTTCATAACCTATGTTTTTCCTTGCCAAGGGGCTCAATTATTGGTCTAATTGGTGCCAATGGTGCAGGAAAATCGACCTTGATGCATCTTCTCTGCGGATTATATGCGCCCGATGAAGGGGTGGTAAAACTCGATGGCACAATTATTGCTGAATCAGGTATGAAGCCGCATGGTCAAGCGCGTATAGGCTTCATGCCTGAGCAAGTTACTTGGGAAGGTCAAGGAACTCCACGTAGTGCTCTTGAATGGCTTGCTGCATTACGTTCAAGCGAGGATGATGTTGATTCGTTGTTCAAATTAGTAGGCCTTTCTAGTCGTGCCGATGAGCAACTTGCAACACTTTCCCAAGGTATGCGACAGCGACTTTCATTAGCCGCGGCTTTACTCGGTTCACCAGAATTATTGATTCTAGATGAACCACTTAATGGTCTTGATCCAGTAGCGCAAATTGCTTTTCACAACTTGCTTAAACAATTAGCAGCACGGGGACATACAATCTTAGTCTCCAGTCACATGTTGTCGGAATTAGATAAATTCGTCGACCGTATTATACTCCTTCATCGTGGCCAAATTCTCGGTCAAGGATCTCTTGATGAAGTAGAGAGGACACTTGGATTAAGAAATTCATTTCAAATTTCAGGCGAGGGTGAATATCCTGATGCAGTATTTGCCACCAGTGGATTTGAGGTCACCGAAAAAAAATCTGGACAAAGCGATGTTTGGTCGGTAGTTATTGAATTAGATGAAAATACTTCAACCGCACAAATATCCACTTTAGTAGGGGTTTTGTCATCCGCTGGTTCACCACCATATACTGTTGTCAAGGTTGAGAATAGTCTTGCCGATATACTTTCGGCAGCTACAGGATTGTCGCCTGATGAAGTAGGTCTAAGGGTTGATGAGCATGTGATGATTCCACTTTCAACCTTGGGTGGTGAGGAAGAATGAGAATCTTATCTCGAATAATGCGCGTGAGTCGCTTGGTCGAAATGTATAGCATGATGCAGTTTCGGACTGCTCGTTCAATGATGCTTTGGCCACTCTTAATGCTCTTTATCGTCGGCTCTTGTTGGGGTCTATCTGACCCCAATATCACCCTGCCAGGGGAAATTGCTGTTGATACTCCATATGACATTCTATTCATCGCTAGTGGATTCATATTGCTTTCAGCCACACTTGGCATTGTTCTATTCGGCTTTGATAGTATCAGTCGCCGCCGCATTTCGGGAGTGCTATCGTTGGAATTGTCGCAACCGATTCCACGTATTGACATGGCACTTTCACTTCTTCTCGGAGTTTGGGGTGCGGTTTTAATTCCGACAGTAATTTTCTCTGTAATTGGCATGGTTGCAATATATTCACAAAATGGAAATTGGCCAAGTCTTTCTGAATCATTTATGTTTATTTTCGCCACTGCATTGCTATTGTATTGGTATGCATCATTACAACTTCTGGCGAGTTCTTGGGCCAAGGATATGGGCGGGGCAATCGCTTTAGGGATGGGGACTTGGATGCTATTCACCATGGTTTGGGTATTGGTAACTGTAGTAGTAGCGGCAATACTAGGAGTCGATGTCACCGATACAACAAATCAGCAATATCAGCAATTATCGTCAACTGTTGATCTATTCAGTCCCAATGGAGTATATCAAATGCTATTGGAAAGCAAACTCAACTCAGGTTTGAGTCGTGTCGAAAACCCTATGCGCGTTTGGTTTGCAGCATTGTTGTGGACTGTAATTCCCACTTGGTTATTCATTAAACGCTTTGAGCAAATTAATTGAAAATTGGCTCATGCCGAAGGTATGTATCATCGGGTAATCTTAGTTGTGGAGGGGAAACGCCTTTTTCCTAGTTTGAACCCAACAGGGATATGCGAAGAGGTCCTGCGATGAACAAAACCACTGTTTTCGGATTTTTCCTAATCCTGATAATGATGTTTTCAGCCTTGCAAACACCACATCTTGTTGAGACTGAAAATACAGTCAATGCTGGAGCGAGGGATACCCTTGAAGTTGATTGTTCAAATTACTCATTTGAAGAATTATTCGTTTACGATTTTGCGACTTACGACCTTGAGATGAGTACAGATTGGCAAACTGGTTGGCTAACCGCTTCGGCGTATGTAAATGGATCAAATGGCGCTCAAGTGAGGACGGATCTGGATGAATTGCTTGATGGTGCTCCTGGGGGAAACAACACGTGGATTTCGACTGATGAACGCGAAGCGGTACGTCAAGTTGGTCCCGATTGTATTTCTGACATGGTAACTAAAATGGGCATGCGAGAAGGAATTGTCCACCGTGGACTTGCTGATTGGAATGACTTTGAATGGGTCGCAGAAGGCATCAAACTCGACGAAAATGACCTAGTTCCAGAAGGGCACGCTGAAGAGCGAACTTGCCAAAATGCTTGGGCGACCCCTGAATGCAAAGAAGTCCCAGTTTCGATTACTGATGATCTTCAAATCCACCTATTGAAAGACACGGAAGGTTCGGACAATAACATAGAATTGAATCAATTATCTAACAAAGGCAAATCCAATTTCACCTTTTCAATGAACACAACAAACGTTACATCAGCCAAAATCAGTCTAAACTTTCCTCCCGTCAACGGCTTGCGAATCGCCAATTGGGATGTCTATCGAGATGGACATGAGCATACCGAAAATGTCACCGAATCACCTCAAGCCACGTATAACTCCGATGGCTCGTTGACAGTAACCTATGAGTCGACATATAATTTGGCTGAGTGGCCAATTATACAGGAGTTGTTTATTGATTTCACTACTGAACTCCTCGACAACGACGAAGCTCCGAACTGGAGTACAACTGCTCCGGAAAATGGCACGGTCATCCCTATTGTTAATGATGGTTCAGAAGTAACAATGCTGAGTTTTTCTCAAGTGTCCGAGTTCTTAGTCGATGAAGGACTGGTTAGCCTTGATTGTAGTGGTCCTTCTGGCTGGTCACTTCAAACCGTCTCTTCCGGTGACGTAATGGTGACTCCAGGCAGCGATAGTGGAGAAGTATCTTGTACCGGTATTGATGCTTACGAGAAAGTTTCGTCTGTTAGGACTTGGACAGTAGCCCAGCCAGTCGTTCTGACTGCCGAAGGAGATTACCTTGATTCTGCACCCATAACAGTAACCCCAACTTCCTATGTTTCAAATCCAACAATCACCTTGACAGGATTACAAGGGGAGCGCTCTACTGCTTCAGTAATGAAATCTGATTTGTCAATACAGACTTCTTTGGATCTATCGTTAAGTGGATTATCTCCAGGTGCTTTTACCATCCAAGTTGTAGCTACAGCAAGCGGAATGCTTGACTGGCAGGTCGAATTAGACCTTGGATTGTCAAAAACCAACCAACCGCCAACGGTTTCGGTACAGAAGACATTGAATGGTGAAAATGGTACTTGGAATGAGCAGGGTAATTCTTATTCTATGTCTGGAACGTTTTACGAACCCGATGGTCAGGAAGTTGAATTTAGTATAGAGGTATGCGGTTATTCAACCTCAAGTGTGAACCAAATGGGGGCAAATTGGGATGCTACAGTCAGTGTTGCAGGATGTATTTTTGCAGATCTTCCACAAGAAATTAAGATTACAGTCACCGATGCGAGCGGCGCTTCATCCAATAAAACCGTTTATGCAATACCTCCAGGTTTTGATGCAGGTGATTCAGGCGGCAATGGTGGAAGTGACTCGGTAGTGGAAAACACAGAAGATTCGAGCCTGCCCGCACCGGGCATTGCCTTCGCACTCATCGGAATTGCATTGGCGGCAATTGTGAGCAGAAAGCGGAATTGAGCCCCAGACCTCATCCGGCGGGTTGATAGGTAAGAGTCAAGCCGCAAAGGATGGTAGGAACATGTTTCATGGGACAGTCGAAAGTTCGAGCCACGAGGGTGGTCTATTGCTGTCCTTCAATGGCTCATCTCCGGCATTGGGCTCGCATATTATCGATGAAGATGAAAATTGGATTGGCAAAGTCGATTCGGTCATCGGTAATGTTGATAGCCCATTAGTTCACTTATCGCCGATTTCTCGAGATTTCTCAACCGACTTACTTCTTGGGCGCAAGGTCAAGGTTAGGCCACGTCAAGCCCGCAATCAGTATGACCGAAGAGGCGGGGAACGCCGAGGTGGCGATGATCGTCGAGGTGGCGACCGTCGAGGTGG
>CAZPME010000003.1:0-113113 GCA_964587885.1 uncultured Candidatus Poseidoniales archaeon | reverse complement strand
CGAGGTGGATTCAACAGCGATACCGGTGGCCAAGAAATGAAACCTGGCGATTGGAATTGTCCCAAATGTAAGAATTTAAATTTCGCACGCCGAGATGAATGCAATCGTTGTTCTGCTCGACGACCAAGTGGTGGTAGCTATGGAGGCGGAGATCGCCGAGGTGGCGACCGTCGAGGTGGCGACCGTCGAGGTGGAGATCGTAGAGGTGGCGACCGCAGAGGTGGTGACCGCAGAGGTGGTGACCGCAGAGGTGGCGACCGCCGAGGTGGCGGCCGTGGTAGCGGTGACCGCCGCAGTCCAACATCGGGAAGGGGACAAGTTGGTGGTCGAGATAATCGTATTCGACGCAGTGGTGGTGACAGGCCAGTTAGAGGAAAAGGTGCACCGAGGCATTTCCGCAACCGCCCTCCGGATTCACCATTTGCCAAGAAAAAGCGGGACGATTGAGGTGTTTTATTGGGCAAAGCCGATTCTGAGCGAGCCGAAGAGCATTATCTTGATGCGATAGAAGCTCAACAATCAGATGATCTTGAGGGTGCGCTTTCAAGTGCTCGTCAAGTGGTCAAATTAAATCCTCAACATGCAGAGGCATGGTGGTTAATTTCTACTTTGGAATTACCAGTTAGGGAACAACCATCCCTCATTCAAGCATCTCGTAGTTTAGCTGCGTGTCGAAAAGTAATCGAAATTGAGCCCGAGCACGGCCCAGCATGGGTTCGCGGTGGACAAATTCTTGCTGACGAACTCGGAATGTATGAGGAAGCGCTCGAATGGTGGCAAAGGCGTCGTGAAATTGATGCCTATGAGGCGATTCCAATAATTGAACAGTCTGCGATTTTAGCTGATTTAGGGATGTATGACAAGGCTAGTAAACACCTCAATACCGTGGTAGAATTTGACCTTGAGATTTCACCAAAACAATTTACCAAAGTATCACGATTAGCAGGATTGCTGCAAAAAGCCGCTGACGAAGACCCCTCGTCCTATTTTCGCCCTTGGGAGTCTAGGCATCCCGCTTGGTCGGCCATTCAGAGTCGTAAAAACAAGGGCCCCCTTAGTGAATCCCTAATTTTTCTTCTTTTCGTCACTCCATTTTTGGTGATTGAAGTGTGGTTATCAAGAGGTCTTGCCGGTGCTGGCTTCATGGCATTTTGCTTCACTTCGATGGTATTATTGGCTACAGTCGGTCTAGGAATTCGTTTCACGAGGAATATTTTCCACAAGGTCAATCGCCCAGCCTTTGATTTGTTGCGCGCTCAAGATGTTGAGACATCATCCGGCTGTGCTATTATTCCTGAAGATATTAGGACTTCAAAATTGTACATGTCTATCCTTCAGCGTCGTCCAAGGGCTTACCAAGAGCGCACTCTCGCAATTGTTGAAGCCGGAGTTAAATTGCCCAAAGGTTGGAAACCGACAATTCCAGACCTTGATGTCGAACTAGATGATTATGATTCTGAAGATGAATTAGCTGAAGAGGAAGTCGAGATTGCTGGGCTCGACCAAGAAGAGTAATAATTCAATATAGCCTAATCTACGCGTAGTGAACCTTGCTCGGCTAGCGATAAGTCAGCGATTTTGAACATCTCGCCCTCATCAATGCGACGAGGGCGGATGCTCCTAGTTCTTCAACAAACGCCTTCATTGAAATCCTGGTTGCTGGGCCGCAGCCTGTTGTTGAAAGTGAGCCGCATATTGTTGAGCATATGCCCGTGCTGTCTCTTCGGGATATCCTTGCGCAATCAATTGCTGAACGTATGCTTCCATTGGATCTACTACTGGAATTCCAGCGTAGCCCTTAGAGACTGAACCGAATCCGGATTCTTCTTCGTCATCATCGCCTCGACGTAGTACGAGAACGGTTAGAAGAATGACAATCAGTAGAATTGCGCCACCCGCCCCGAAAATCATCAGGTCGGAGTTACCACTGGTATCATCGACATCATCCCCAGCAGCTTTTGGCTCAATCCATTCTCCGGTTGCAGAATCATATTCCCACTCTCCACTCCATTCGCATTCGCCAGCTGAGTTTAGTAGCCATTCGCCACCGTCTGAAACTGCTTCAGTTGGTGGATTGATTCCTTGGCAAGCTGGTAGATTCAAGGTTAGGTGTTTGTATTTCACCCAACGCTCACCCTCAACAATTTTAATGTAAATTGTAACCTTTTCTGGATTATTGGTGTACAGATGAGATATATTCAATCCCAGAGAGAACATGTCGCCATTCTTTCGATTCAAGGATTGGTCCCATTGCCCTTTAGCTCTCAATGCGCCGACCATGTCGGAATCGGTAAGATTGACTTCATCATGGCTTAGTCCAACAATAATTTCAAGGTTATCGTTTTCTACACCTGAAATCACTTGTCCGCTCACATTGAACCAATCACTTGTAACTGCTCCAGTATTGTTGTAAGTTTGGTCCAGAGAAACCTTTGGTTCCAGATCACCGTGACCGGGTTCTACAACTACAAAGTAAATCTTGTAAACATCTGATGCTCTAGTGGCTTGGTCGATTACTTGTAATTCGATTCGAATTTGTTGTTCGAAACCTTGTGGTCCAACGGTAACGTTTCGGAAGGGATATGAGAATTCACCATTGGTATGGCCAAACTTGGTAAAGACGTGGTCATCGCCATCATCACCGTCATATGGCCAGTCATAGATAACTGTCCAAACATAATTTTTGATTCCATGTCCTTCAAGGGCATCAGGGTCAAAACTAGCACTTGCGTCGAAATTAACGATAGTTTCCCTTCCGGCATCTTCATCCAATTCAATTTCCCACAATTCCCAAGCATCACTGCCGGGTTTATTTTCACGGAAACGTACGAAGTCCGCATTTTCAACCTCTTCCACGACCGAGTAATTTGCTATCGGCTTGGCGGAATCGGCGCTAGCGTCGTCAGTCTTCAGTGTCAGAGAAGCGATTCGGGCGTGGCCCTCATCATCGTGAAGGTACAACTTGAGTTCCCACGTTTCGTCTTGTTTACAATCATCAAGGACACCATCCGGATCATTGGCTGAAGCAATACAGAATGAGGCACTTGGGCTCTCATCAGGGTTATGATAAGTGCCGAACTCATCATCGTCTGAAGTCCAACCAGATGGTCCAATTAATTCCCAATCTGCATCTAAGTTAGCCGAAATAGTGGTGGTATATCCAAAGGCGAGAGTTGCATCGCTCTTCATCGCTTTTACCTTGTATACAGTTGCATCACTTGGCATTGTTTCTGGCTTTTCACCATCAATAGTAATATCGAATCCTTTGGTTACCTCATCAAAACCATTTGGATACTTTGTTACCTGGAATTGCAACAGGTTAGCCAATAATGGCGTAGTTGAATTCCATGCATCACTCTTGGCTTCAACATCTATGGTTGAAATGATGATACCACCTGACTGCGCTCCACAAACCGACAAAATACTGTCGTAAGCTCCGCGCTTACTTCCTAAGATACTTAGGAATTCGCCACCCTTATCGATAGAACCACCGCATAAATCGGGTATTTCATTTCCGCCTTTTGGAATGGTATTGAGAACCGAAGTGGCAAAAGCATTACCGGTCGAAAATCCTTGTAAATTGCTGCGTTGAACATTGTCAAGAATTGGATGGTAAGGGTCGTATATCTCCATGTCCTCGTAAGCGATTTCTGTCTCTGCAGTCTTGCGGTCTTGGATGTCAATATCGAATGGTAATTCACCTTCTATCGCGTTTTGGTATGGGCCTAGGTGCAATTGCAGAGTACCACCAGCTGTGGCGAAAACTTCCAAAACCTGAGAGTAATCTCCAAGCGTATCATAGTAGGCAGTACCCGTTGGTGCATCTTGTGCAGTTGATTCTTGTTGCCATGGAATTAGCACCTTACCATAATGACCGTTTAACCAGCCGGTTGTGAGATAGGTGTCCCACTTATGACGTGGGAATTTTGTGTAAGATAATCCGAGACCTTCTAGGTCTCGCAAGACGTTAGTGTAGCGGTTTTGCTCATCTTCGTCAGTCAATATTGCTACATCGATATTTTCTTCAAACTTTGCGTGGAAGAATATTGGGTCGCCCTTAGGAGTACCATCAGTCAACTCCGCATCGAATGAAATGTTGTAGGTATGCCCACTTACCCAGTCATTGAAGCCGGTAAAGGTGACATCTAAACGCTCTTGTGGAATCAAATGCTTTGATTGACCATTGAAGGCTTGAGATGAATGAACTTCAACCCCTGTATCTAAGTCAATAATTACATTGTTGAATAGGTAGTCTCCTTCTAATACACCGTTCTTGGCGATGAAAGAGAATTCGTGGCTCAACGCACTATCCTTAGGCAAGCTGCAAGCATAAATTTCCTTTAGGCAATCGAGGTAGAGGTCATTTCCTTCCTTTAGGTCAATTGTCACACTTTGAACAGAGAAAATGATTCTTTCAATGTTATTGGCTTCGTTGAATTCATCCTCGCCATACCAAGAGGTTCCTTGAGTAGAGTTGTCAAACTTTGTCTCAACTTCTACCATGTATACTCCTTGACTGAAATCGTGACTCCCGACAGTTACCTTTTGCTCTTCATCAGCATCGATGTTTGATACTGTATTACTGACGACGTCATCTTGGACGAAACTAAATTCCTTGATAACGATATTATCGAATCCAATTCCACGTAATCCATCATTGAGACCATTGTGGCCATCATCATCAGACTGGAACTCAAAATTGATATCGGTAGTAGTTCCCTTTAGAGACATACATTCGCGGTTCCAATCATTTCCGCTTGCTGCGGTCTGGTTGAGGATGTAAAGGTGAGTTAGGTCAATGCTTTGGCTCTTGACTTCACCTTCACTATCAAAGAAAACATTGTAGTTTCCTTCATCCTTCTGATTATTTGATGGGTCGCCGATAAATGTTATTTCCCTATTATCGATATCGGTTTCGTTGAGTGGGTCGATGAAACCATCACCATCTTCATCAACGAAACAGGTACCATCTTCATTGAAGTCGTTCCACTGCCCTAGAATCATCCCATCTCCGGCGATTCCTGAACGATCCCAGTCGATACCGAGCGATACAACATCATTGACATTGTACTTGCCCCCATCGGTATCAATGTAATAGAAAGTCTCAGCGAAGTAATCAAATGAAAGCGATGCGAAGTCTCCCTGCATTGCTGTCAAATCGACATTTGTAAGTGAAAATGATTCATTCCAGACATCTTCGTAACCGAGATTAGCTGTAAGATCATGATGTCCAAACCAGTACGCACTACTGTTGAAAAGAGGGTCACTGCTTTGCATGTCTGAGAGGATTGCTCCTTGTCCATCACCACTATTATCATCGGTGTAGCGGTCTCCATCGGGACCTCCTTCGAAATCTTCTTCACAACTCTTTGGTGTTGGTCCACAGTCAATATCGTTAGGCACAGCACTGTAGATTGTCGCTTCGACTTCAAAGTCGACCATCGTATTACCATAATGGGCAACTGTTGCGATGATGTCTTGCTCCCCTTCAGCATAAGATGCACCGGCTGAGAATGAGTCAATGCTCACCATTGCTGGGTCGAAGATATTCAATGTGGTAATGAAACCGATTAATTCATCGTTTATTGGTTGCTGGTCTTGGCCATAATTCAAAGTTGCACTAATGCGATAAGTTGTATCATTGGCGAAGTTGGCTTGAATTGAGGCTTCATATTCTTCACCAGGTTGCAAATTATTCATGTTAATGTTGGATTGCTGGGTTTGTGGGCTTCCAACAAAGGCGGTATTTTGCTTCCAAATGGTAACATTGTCGACGGCATAGCCATCTCGTCCTGACCACATTTGGTCATCACTGTCCGAGACACTGCCTTCGAAACCAGAACGGAATCTAAAGCGGATGTCGACGGTATCTCCGGCCCATCGTGAGAGGTCGAATGCTCCAGATCCTTCTTCGGTAAAGTTTGTCCAACCGTAGTAGGTGCCTGAATATTGCACACCATACCAAACATTTGTCTCGGCATTTGCTCCATAAGCGTAGATTTTCTCAGCACGTTCACGGTCGTACCCACCCCACATACTAGCGCCAGACCAACATGCTTGGTCGAGGAAAGCAGAGGTTGGACAATTGATTGTTGACCAGCCTGTATCATCGCTGTAAACTTCAATCAATGCCACGTCGTCCCATAGATCACCCAATAACCAGCGGTTATTGGCATCGAGGCTACCTAGGGCACCGAATCCAAGGTGACGGAATAATTCAACCGACAGCCATGCTCGGTCACTACCGGAAAGATCGACGTCCTCAAGGACCATCGCTTCGTCCCAGTTACGGCCGTAGCCGGACCATGTGACACCAGAATCATTGGTTTTCATTTCACCATTCCACATGAAATTAGTTGGATTATTTCCAGTCCAATTTGCGGTGGTATTGACATCGTTATTGCCCATACTTGCTGAGGCAGCGCCGTTAGAATGGTTGGTTTCCAAGTGCCAGTTATTACCATCGTTAAGATAATCTTCGTAGGCCCAATTGCAGCCACCACCGCATCCAGATTTACTTTCAGCGCCATCCCAATCATATGAGTAAACGGTTTGATTTTGTGAGTTGGCCTCATCCACTACCTTCATTTCGAGGTTCAAGGTTGCTTGACCGTTGAGTACATTCATTCCAGTATTGGTCACGGTTACATTGACATCTCGTTGACCTTCTCCGACCGCACCGATGTAGCGGTCGACGGGGTTGATATTTATTGAAGAAACCTCTAGGTCAATATTATCCATTTCAACAATAGTGATGGTGTCGTATTGTCCGCCCCAACCGGAGTTATCGACCCAATTACCGAAATTATAGCTAGTATGGCCGACGGCGATATCAAGCGGACTGCTCGCGCCACCAACCAGTTGTCCTACTTGACTGGTAATTGGCCGGCGGCCAGTATTGTAAGATAATGGGTTTAAGAAACCACCACTTCCATCAGACAACGTAACTTGAACGGTTGAAGGTGGAGAAAGGTAGTAATTTCCTTCGATGGAACCGGTACTACTGGTCGAATTAATTTGTTCGGCAATAGTCGGGTTGATGAAATCTGCATCTCCATCGCCATTGAGGTCAGCAACAGTAACCTCGTATGAGATAAACGGTCCAAAATATGCTTGTGAAGTAGACGACCAAGTACCACTGGTTGAACTTGTACGATAGGTAATATTCTCAGTATTTTCGTTGGTTTGAGCCATCACATCAATAACACCATCTCCACTGATATCTGCGATGTTAAATCCGCCCCATCCATTGCCAAAGGCCCAAGGGCCTCCCATTGTGGTAGTTGAAGCGGTGGCAGGGAAGGTATTTGTTAAGCAAGAATATTCAAGCACAGAGACGTTGTCATCATGGCCAAACGTAGTATATTGACCAGTCGAGTAATCAGCACCTCGCAATACTAGAAACCAAACATCCAAATCGGTACACTGGCCACTTAAGCCGGTTTCGCTTTCTCCGAAATCGCCAAGTTCAAAGTCGATGTATCGAGCAGTGGTTGATGCACCAAGATTAGTTGCAGTGCCCTGATTATTGGATGATGTTACAGGGCCGCGATAGATTACCAATCTCTGAGTGGTGATATCTGGTAACAAGTCGAGAACGACGATGTCATCAGTTCCATCTTTGTCGACGTCTTCAACATCAAGGTCCCAAGCCCAGAAATGGGAAAAACGGGCGGTAATTGAAAAGGTATCTTGGTCGCATCCATCGTTTTCGATGACTGTAACGTTACCAGGTTCTCCGGCGGGTTGGCCTTGGTCGTTGGTCTTGAACGGGTTATTACGCTGAAAGATAATGATGTCATCAGCGCCGTCACCATTGACGTCTCCAGTTTCTACCATTCGTACCCAAGCAAAGTCCTCCCACTCAGCGTTGTGACTTTGGTTTCCAGCAACCCAAATATCGTCGCGCTCGCTGAAATCACCATTGTCATTCCAAAGCACCGACATAGAGTGCGTCCCTTCAGTAGCTAGGGCGATATCATCGTCACCGTCACAGTCGAAGTCTCCGAATGCGATATCTTCTGGATCGCGATTTGTGGTATAACTACGGGCAATTGAAGCGCTAGTGAAAGAGGCTGTTGCAGCGATTGACAGTAGCATTATCAGCACAAGACCAACACTTCGAGCGCGCTTGGTAATCAGTTCGTTCTTCGTCAACATCATCATCATCAATCGCTTCGGACTTCACCGATGTATTAAATCTCTCCCCTCACGCGTGAGCATAGCGCGTGCGAGAATGGCGTTCAGTCTTGCGTTTGCGTCAGTCTTATTATCAAACGATTTACATGCGTGATTCTAGCCATTTTGGGTTGGGGCCATAACCAGTTCTATCGCCGCCGTGTAACTTGACCAATTTACCTTGACGAAATAGTCCTTCCAACCACAATTCCAATTCCATTCCGGTGCGGTCACCGAGCAAGGAAGACGCCGAATTTTCAATCGCTTCAATCGCCAAAGCACTCAGTCCATAATTGCGCACAGCAATTCGTAATAATTCACGTAACCAAGCCTCAGCCATCGGATCTGAAACCAATGGCCCTTCTGCAGGAAATGGTGTTTCTAAGCCTTCCAAATCCATGGCTAATTGGGCGGAGTCGGGTTTTTCTGGAACAACAAGACCAAGTTTAATCAATTCAGCATTAATGTCGAGTGAACCTATTGGTCGTCGCACCACAGGAATGCGGCTCGGGTCAGGGGGAGGTCCCATATCGGTTGGTTTGTTAGTTAGTAATTCACCTTCGTGGCCGAGTTCCAATTCTTGCTCTGAATCACCATCTTCGTCGTCAAGTTCTCGATTACTAACTCGGTTCAATCTCACCGACTGTGAAGCCAAAGGTTGTAGCCAACCGATTTCATTCAATCCCAATTCATCGCGTAGCGATGCGACCCACTCTGAATCACCTTCGATGCGGATATCAATTTCCTCTTCAGGATGCCGAAAAAGAAAGCGCACGGGTCCACGTATTTTCTCGGCCATGAATATTGGCGGTTGGGATAGGCCATGAACCCATCGCTATTTTTTCAAGGCATTGGCGGTCATTCTTTTGCGAGTTTTCGGACAACCGTATGGAGGATGCCGCCATTTCGATAATATTCAACTTCAACTGGTGTATCAAGTCTGACTTGAACTCGAAATTCTGTAACTTGACCAGCAGCATTTGTTGCAGAAACGTTCAGCCAATCCATAGGCGAGATATCATCACCGATTGGAATATCGAAATGTTCGCTACCATCGAGTCCTAGAGATTGGGCTGAGTCACCGTCATCAAAACAAAGCGGCAGAACTCCCATGCCGACCAAATTTGAGCGGTGAATGCGTTCAAACGAAGTGGTGATTACGGCTTTTACTCCCAGTAATAGAGTCCCCTTTGCCGCCCAATCACGAGATGATCCGGTGCCGTATTGCGAACCTGCTAGCACCACTAGTGGTGTGCTACTTGCGATATATTTTTGCGCGGCGTCATATATTGACATTATTTCTCCACTTGGGAAGTGTGTTGTGAAACCACCTTCGGTATTAGGTGCGAGTTGGTTACGGATTCGGACATTGGCGAAAGTACCTCGCATCATTACTTCATGATTGCCGCGTCGACTACCAAAGGAGTTGAAATTTCGTGGCTCAACACCATTGGCCATCAAATATTGTCCGGCAGAGCCGGAATGTGGAAACGCTCCAGCTGGAGAGATGTGGTCGGTTGTAATTGAATCACCCAATTTCAACAATGTACGAGCTCCGTTAATCGGCCTAATTGGGTTGATTGTAGGGGTAATACCAGAAAAAAATGTTGGTAGGCGGATGTAAGTTGAATCATCTTCCCATGAGTAGAGATCGCTGGCTTCGACAGGGATAGCATCCCAGCGTTCCTCCTGCATTGCAGTAGAATATCGTTGCTTGAACATCTCAGGAGAAATTGATTCTCTGATGGTTTGTTTGATTTCGTCGTCACTGGGCCAAATATCTGCGAGCATTACCGGTTTTCCCTGCGTATCGTTTCCTAAAGGTTCATTCTTCATGTCGATATCCAGAGTTCCCGCAATTGCGTAGGCCACTACCAATGGGGGACTTGAGAGATAAGATGCCTTCACTTTTTGATGAACTCTTCCTTCGAAATTCCTATTACCTGAGATTACGGAACCGGCGACAATTCCCCTTTCGTCTATGGCTGCTTCAATTTCGGTTTGTAATGGGCCGGAATTACCGATGCAGGTTGTGCATCCATAGCCAACATTGTTGAATCCGAGAGCTGACAAATCTTGGTCTAAACCAGAGGCCTTGTAATAATCTGTTACCACTCGAGAACCCGGTGCTAAAGAAGTCTTGACCCAAGGTTTGACCTGCAACCCCTTTGCTCTAGCATTACGTGCAACCAGTCCTGCAGATAGCATCACACTTGGATTGCTTGTATTAGTGCATGAAGTGATTGCTGCGATAACAACATCACCATGCTGCAAACAAAATTCTTCTCCTTCAACTTCAGCCTTTACATCAAGATTTTCGGCCGCAATACCATGTCCTTGTAAGCCAACAGGGGCAGACAGACTGTCATGCCAATGTTGTTTCATTGCGGCTAAATCCACTCGGTCTTGTGGTCGCTTTGGTCCTGCGAGAGCGGGCTTGACTTCAGAAAGGTCGAGATTGAGAGTTGCGGTAAATTGTGGTCTTTCTTGTTCGGGTGAATACCACAAGTTGTTTGCTTTGCAATAGGCTTCTACATTGGCGACGTGATTCTTATCTCGTCCAGACAGTAGTAAGTACTCAAGAGTCACTTCATCGACTGGGAAAAACCCACAAGTGGCGCCATATTCTGGTGCCATATTTGCAATAGTTGCTCGATCGGGAAGTGATAATGCGGACATTCCTGAGCCAAAAAATTCGACGAATTTTCCTACAACACCATGTTCACGCAACATTTCAACAATCCGCAAAGTCATGTCGGTAGCAGTTACTCCTGTAGCAAGACTACCGGTCAATTCAAAGCCAATTACATCAGGAGCGAGCATGTAAATTGGTTGCCCGAGCATTACCGCTTCTGCTTCAATACCTCCGACCCCCCAACCAAGTACTCCAAGGCCATTTATCATGGTCGTGTGGCTATCAGTTCCGACAAGAGTATCGGCCAACCAGCAGCCATCTTCTTCCCTAGCAACGTTGGCAATCCACTCAAGATTTACTTGATGGACAATTCCTCTACCCGGCGGTACAGCTCTGAATTTTTCGAGGTTTTTTTGTCCCCATTTAAGGAATTTATAACGCTCCATATTTCTTTGGTATTCAATTTCAAGATTGCGTTCTTGAGCATCTTCAAATATACCGGAGAAATCAACTTGAACGCTGTGGTCTATTACCAAATCGACTGGGACTTGTGGGTTTACTTTCTCTGGTTTACCGCCTAAATCTACTACTGCATTACGAAGTGCGGCTAAATCTACTACTGCTGGAACCCCGGTAAAGTCTTGCAGAATTACTCTTGAAGGAGTGAAAGGAATCTCCTCACGTTCATCATTTGGTTTCCACCCAGCAATGCGAATAACGTCTTCTTTGGTGACTAGAAAACCATCACATTTTCGCAGTGCTGCCTCAAGTAAAATACGTATGGTGAAAGGCAATTCAGCAATGTTGCAATGTCCAGCCTGCTCAAGCGCTGAAATTGCCGCCAGTCGAGAGACCCCCCCATCACTCAAATTGAATTCTTGACGGGCGTTAAACGGGTTGGATTCGGACACGAATAACCTCTCCATTACTACCCAAGCACAACCCCACCATGAAGCATGCGCTCAAAGAGGTTGGGTTACAATCCCAGCCAACTTAGAATGCCGCCACTTTGTTCATCGACCAATTTGGCTTGAGTCAGGGTTACTGGATGGACTGATTTACTACCCGCTCCATCAACACAAATACCATCTGCAGTTTGGCACTCCACCTCAGAAATTGCATCTATCACATCAATACCATCAACAGCAATCCCGTCAATAGTTCCTGAATGAGCAAACCCGAAGGCGGTGTACTTGCCATCTAGAGAGGCAGCTCCGTTAGTATCAACCATGTAGAATTGGCTACCAGCTGAATTGTCATCTTGACTTCGAGCCGCGGCAATAGCGCCGGCAATATGTGGCTCGCCAAATTCGGCAGGTACTTTCCAATTGACTTGTTCTGGGCAATTTTCGGCGGCGGCGATGGTACTTCCGTCCATACAGTAGCCAAAGTATTCTGCAGCGTACCCCCCGCTTCCAGATTTATGTTCAACATCGCCTCCTTGAACCATGAAATTATCTACAATCCGATGAAATACCGTAGTATCATAATTTCCTTGGCTGGCGTGAAGACGGAAATTCTTGGCGTGAATTGGAGTGTTGGCATCGTCCAATTCAATAGTAATCGTACCGATATGAGCATTACCGCTTTTGTCAGTCCATGTAATCGTCAATTCAACATCACCGGCTAATTCGGTGCTTTCTTCAGCAACTACATATTTGATTCCAGCCAAAACGATTAGGAATGCAACTGGGATGGCTACTATGCCGTAAAGGGTTGGAGTACCATCTTTGAATAATTGCGGTAAAGAGGTCTCACTAATACCTCGATTTTGCATTTCATTTAGTAGGGTGTCGAGCGATGATCGGGTTTTCTTATTGCCCGGGTTAATTTTCAACGATTGATAATAGTGAGCACGGGATTGACGATACAGCGCTTTAGGCTTAGATGCCTCTGAATTACGCGCTAATCCAAGTTTTGCATCACCTGCCAATTTCCATGTCTCTGCATTTGAACCCGATGAATCAACGTCACGTAATAACTGCAATGCTTCATCGTGCTTCCCTTTCTCGATGAATTTCTCAGCCTTTTCCCAAGATTGTTTCTGTTCTTCGCTCGCCATCGACCCGCCCACAAGTGCACCCGTTTTGAAATCGACGCAAGGACGACACTATTCAGGATGCAAGGGCAATACCTTGAAAGAGCGTATTCAAGGGGCAGTAAATGCCGCAGAGGTATGGCTGGTTGATACCGCGAAACAAACATGCCGGAAACCACAGCGGAATATGGGGAATGAATAGATGGAAACCATCGTTAACGACTTCACAATAAATATCGCAACAGCCAACGGAACAGGTTCTCAGTCGGCGAACTTGGTGCTACTCAAGACCATGTTTGACATGGGCGTCCCTGTAAGTGGAAAGAATCTCTTCCCCAGCAATATTTCTGGATTACCGACTTGGTATATTATTCGCGTCTCAGATGCTGGATATCAGGCACCAGGTGACCGAACTCACATTAAGATTCTAATGAATTCAGATACTTGGCAGAAGGATATTGATGAATGTGAAGAAGGTACTGTAATCATCTACAATACCGATGTAAAAATGCCTGTTGAGCGCGATGACTGCACTGTTCTTGGACTGCCGATGACTTCAATGGCGAGAAAAATCAACCCGAAATTAGCTCGCATGATTGCAAATATGTATTATGTAGGTGCTTTGGTTCACTTCTTACAAATTGATATTGCTAAAGTTCAGGCACTGCTAGAAAAACAATTCAAGGGTAAGCAAAGTGCGATTGAATTGAATATGCAAGCAATCGAAGAAGGTCGGGCTTATGCAGAGGAAAATTTTGCCAATCCTCAACCATATCGCATCGAAGAACGTGAAAAAATCGAGGGTCAATTCCTCATCGATGGTAATGAAGCCGCTGCTCTCGGCTCTATTTATGGTGGAGTAACAATGCTTTCTTGGTATCCAATCACACCTTCATCTTCGATGGCAGAAGGGATAATCAAGTGGTTACCAAGTTTACGAGATACTGATGCAGGAGAATCAACTTGTGCAGTTATCCAAGCCGAAGATGAATTAGCTGCTGCCGGAATGGTAGTTGGTGCAGGATGGGGTGGCTCAAGAGCCATGACCTGCACTTCTGGTCCAGGGATTTCTCTAATGTCTGAGTTCATTGGTTTGGCCTATTTCGCTGAAATACCTGGTGTAATTTGGGATGTAAACCGAGTCGGTCCTTCGACTGGTTTACCAACTCGAACTCAGCAAGGCGATCTTAATCTATTGCGCGAAGCAAGCCATGGAGACACAGATCATATTGTATTAATTCCCGGAAATGTCGAAGAATGTTTTGAATTTGCTTGGCGAGCCTTTGAATATGCAGAGCGCTACCAAACTCTGGTATTTGGATTCAGTGACTTGGATTTAGGGATGAATAATTGGGTTTGCAATGGTTTTGAATACCCAGATGAGCCGATAGATCGTGGAAAAGTTCTTCGAAATCAGGAGGAATTTGACGCGATTGAAAATTTCGGCCGTTACCGTGATGTTGATGGCGATGGCGTACCTTACCGAACTTTACCCGGTTCAGGTTTGGCGCCGATACTTTACCGTGGCACAGGTCACGATGAAGATGGAGTTTATTCGGAAGACCCACAAGTATATCGGCAGACTATGAAGCGTCTAAAGCGCAAAATCAACAATGCTCGAGTGGAATTGCCCTCTCCAATCCTACGCGAAGAAGAAGAATTGGAAATTGGGATTATCTATTTCGGTTCAATGGAAACAACGATTCAAGAAATTGATGATATCATAGAGGATACCGGTGTCAAAGTTTCACAATGCAGAGTACGTGCATTACCGTTACACCCAGAAGTTGAGGCCTTTGTCGAACGTCATGAGAAGGTCATCGTTCTAGAGATTAATCGTGATGGCCAAATGTATGGTGTCTTACGAAAGGAATTACCGATTCATTTAGTACCTAAGGTATTGAGTGTTGCATATAGCGATGGAATGCCACCGCGTGCGCGCTTCTTTGCCGATAGAATTTTACGCACTTTGAAGGAGTTGGTAATATGAGTATAAAATTGAACGTAATAAACAGAGAGAAATCAGATTACACGGGGGGTAAATCCTCGCTTTGTCCAGGATGTGGCCATGACCAAATTTCCAAAGTTATAATCCAAGCTGCCTGGGAAAATGGTATTGCCCCTGAGGGAATTGCAAAGATGAGTGGAATCGGATGTTCATCCAAAACTCCGGCTTATTTCCTTGGCCAGTCACATGGTTTCAATACAGTGCATGGCCGTATGCCTTCGGTGACGACAGGTGCCGCAATGGCAAACAAGAATCTCATGTATATTGGAGTATCAGGAGACGGAGATAGTGCTAGTATTGGAATTGGTCAATTTATTCACGCCATCCGCCGTAATTTGAATATGGTTTACATCATTGAGAATAATGGAGTATATGGCTTGACGAAAGGTCAGTATAGTGCCACTATGGAACTTGGATCTAAGAAGCGCAAAGGTGCTGCAAATGAACAACCACCAATCGACCTGTGCAAGATGGCCATCAATCTAGGATGTAGTTTCGTCGCCCGTTCATTTAGTGGAGCAAAGAAGCAACTGACTGCCTTGATCAAGGCAGCAATGAGTCACAAAGGTATGGCAATTATCGATGTGATTAGTCCTTGCGTCACTTTCGCCAACAACGATGATTCATATCGCTCATACGGTTACGTAAAAGGAAATGATGAACCATTGCATGGAGTGGATTACATTCCGCATTTTTCTCCACTTGAAGAAGTAGATATTCCGGAAGGAGAATTTCAAGATATTGAAATGTTCGATGGTAGCGTTCTACGTTTAGAAACCGTTGCTGCATCATTTGACCCAACCGATGCAGTCGCCGCTCAATCCGCAATCCATAATGCCGAGCAAGACAAGAAGCATGTTACAGGTCTTCTGTATTATGACCCAAGCATCCCTACTGCTGATGAAGTGCAAGGTTTAGTTGATATTCCTTTAGCCAGTTTACCAGCAGAATTGATGCGGCCTAATAAGGCCAAACATGATGACTTGATTTCCAACCTTATAGGTTGAGATTTCTCCACCGTTGGTGCTATACGTTAATTCTTATACGCGGGAATGTGGACCCGCTATCTCTAGTGTATTTGGGAATCCTTGGCGGAGGTTTTACTCTTGGGTTTTTTCGAGTATTATTGTTTCGTCGTTCAAGGAAAATGCGTAATATCCTACTTGAGAGGTCTCAGCAACAAGAAACCTTTCGCCCAGAACAGGTTGAGATGTTAGAAGACCCAAACCAATCACGCGCAGAAATTGAATGGCGAACATTGAGTTTACCAGACCCCACCAGGCCACTTACCAAACCCCCATCCCAAGAACCTCCTGAAGGCGAGGATGCTGTGGTTGCTGAAGAAGGTCGAAATGAATTAGAAGATTTACGTTCCGAGTGGATAAGGGATAAAGAAGCCGAATTGGACCGAGCAGCAAACTCGGTCAATGTCAATAATGAAACCCCAGATGACATTGATATAGTGGACGAAAATGATGACCAAGAAGGTGATTTTGCTGAGCGAATTGAGCGTGAAGGTGCCAAGACTGGAGAAGTTCAAGTCACGCTTCTTTGGAATAATTACAATGACCTTGACCTACACTTATTTTGTCCATCGGGAGAGCGTATTTATTTCAATAATAGAAACTCAGAATGTGGGGGCGAACTCGACATAGATATGAATATCAAGCCTGGTTCTCGCAAACCTATTGAAAATGTGTATTGGGAAGTGATGCCACCAGTTGGCGATTATCGAATTTGTGTGCACCACTATGCAAAACATCGGCGTTGGAAAACCAAAGACCCGACCAAGTTCAAAGTCCGTGTTCGGATTGGTGAAAAGGTGAAACAATACAAAGGAAAAATTTCCAAAGGTGATCCAATGAAGACGATAAATACATTCACAATTTCAAGTCATCCCGATCAAAAGAAAGATGCTTGGGCTGAAGATTGAACTTATTTGCAGTCAAAGTCCCAATGCGGTGGTAGTCCCTCACGGATTCGAACCGTGGTCGGGGGGACCAGAACCCCCCATGATGGACCGCTACACTAAGGGACTATCGACCGTCCTAACCACTAACCATATTTCAATACAATGTGGATGCTTAGACAAAGCCATAGGCATATTTCGATACCCAACCAAGCATCAATAAGGTCATGAACCAACCTAAGGTCAATCTCATTCTTGCTTGCCTTGAGGCTCGTTGTTGAGCGATTTCATCCATGTGTTCCTGCAACGGACCAAGTGGGTCATCTCGGCTCATAGCAGGCCATCATCTCCATAGCCTTGAAGCCCTTTGCCCCTGAGCAGTCGATATGAGCGAAGTACCAGAGGGGCTGGAAGTTGCGGCTACTAACTCTCGACCAGTCCGTCCGTCGGCTTCATTGATGCTGACTCGTGACTCACCCAATGGCCTTGAGGTATTGCTTTGCCATAGAGTGGAGGAATTGCCTGCCTTTCCAGGCTACTGGGCCTTTTCGGGTGGAGGAATTAGTCGAGTCGATAGAGCAGCTGCTGATGAAATATTTCCTGAAATGAGTGACCGAGACTTGGCTGCAAGTCTCATTGGAATGCAACGTGAATTATGTGAGGAATTAGGATTTGTGATTAATTCGGGAAAACTTGAGATGGCCAATGACTCTTCACGTGATAGGGTTTTACAGGCCAAGGAAGGTTGGTTCGAAGAAAATACAGCCGGGAATTTACCCTGTAGTAGTGCGATTAATACGATTTGTATGCGTACGACCCCTAATTTCTCTCCAATGCGTTTTGCTAATCGCTTCATGCATTTTCATGCTGGTGCAAATGTTCCAGAGCCTATTCTATCAGGACAGACCGAATTTGATGCATACCGCTGGGATAGGCCGAGTAATTTTCTTGCCGAATGGCGCCAACACGCAATCAAAATCCCTCCGCCGATCATCACAATTCTTCAGGAATTACAGCAAGGACTAGAAATTCACTCTGGAGATATGTCGAAGACGATTGAGGATATTTCCAATAATACCTCTGAGCGTAGCATTCTATTTGCTCATGGAGTTGAATGCGTGCCAGTGCCGACCCATACCTTGCCGCCAGCTTCAACGACTAATACCTACATTATCGGTGCGGGTGGAGACCACATTATTGTCGATGCTGCGGCCCGAACCCGTATAGGGCTGGAGAAAATTTCTCGAGCAATCACTCGAATAGAGTTACAGGGGGGTAGGATTGTCGGTCTTCTTTTCACTCATAGACATCTTGACCATGTTGGCGATATAGGTGAATTACAGAAATTGGGGCCATTTCCAATAATGGCGAGTAGTGAGACCGCCGCAGCAATCAGTGGTAGAATTGACAGGATATTGGTCGATGGAGATACGATTACTTTGGCCAGTCCTGAAGGAGATATAGAGTGGCAAGTATTAGTTACCCCTGGTCATTGTGACGGGCACATATGTTTGCTCAGCAAGGCTGGATTAGTTGCAGGAGATATGGTTGCTGGAATCGGTACTATTCTCATTCCGCCACAAGAGGGTAGTATGGAAGATTATCTTGAGCAGTTAGGGCGGCTAAAAAGTTTGCAACCTCACCTAATGTTTCCTAGCCATGGTGTCATTTTACCGCTACCACAGACGACCCTTGAGCATTACATATCTCACCGTATGTTACGCCATGAGAAGGTGCTTGAGGCGGTAAAATCCGGAATTACATCTCTTGACGAAATCGCCACAATCGCCTATGATGATTCGCCAGAAGCCAACCCGATATTGGCGCAACAACAGACTCTATCGCATTTATTGTCGCATCATCGCGCAGGTAAAGTCGAGAACGGGGTAAGTGGCTGGTATTGTTGCTAATAGTGAATTAGCAAGCGATGGTCTCTTGAGCAACATGGTTTCACATCAAGGTAGGTGCGAAGATGCGAGACGAGATGTCGGGATTTGACCTCCGTCGCATCGTTGCTGAAATGTCGCAGTTACAGGGTGCGCATTGTAAGAAAATCTACCAGCCACATCATGAGCAATTGGTCCTACGAGTGAAACCCCGTGATTCTCCCCAGCAGGATATTGTTATCGTACGCGGAAAGCGAGTCTATCTATCTCAGCGTGAACGCCCGATGCCGACTCAACCATCACCATTTGCGATGTTATTACGCAAGCATCTGAGTAATGCTCGATTAACTGGAATTTCTCAACATGGATTCGACCGAATAATCACTTTGGATTTAGACAGTAAAGATGGTCCTAAGCATGTGATAATAGAATGCTTCCGCGATGGAAATGTAATCTTGACTGATTCTACCTTTACGATTATCCAACCATTGACTCACGCAAAATATTCTGCACGAGTCCTGAAAAAAGGAGAACCCTATCTCTTCCCACCTGAAGCCCTAGATCTTCATGACTTGGATGCTGAAAAACTTGGGAACTTACTTTCTCAATCAGACCGCAATGTCGTCAGGACATTGGCAGGCCGAGCCAGTATGGGTGGGCCATTGGCTAACGCAGTCCTTCATTCGACTGGAATCAGCGCTGATATGGAGGCTAAAGAATTGGCTCAAAATAATGAGGCGTTAGGCAATATTGCAGCAGCACTATCCGATTTATTGTCTCAGTTAGCCATCACGGAGAATACGGATGAGGGGGGGTGGTTGATTCTTGATGATGATTATTCCGCACTTTCTAGTGATGATGAGATAGAGGTTGCTACCCATGCTATTGAAGCGACACCTGTGTTAATGCCAGCACATTTGGGCTTACATCAAATTGCGTATCCACGTTTTGTCGATGCGGTCGATGCTTGGAAGGGCCATCACGATGCTGGGGCTCTTTCACGGCGTCAAAGTGAAGCATCAAAGACGGTGTCTGGACATTCTCCTAGTAGTGATGCAGAAAAACTTGAACGACGTCTAAAGCAACAAGAATCTTCGTTAGATGGTTTCGCAGAAAAAGTCGAAAAGCAACAAAAAATTGGCCACGCAATTCAAAATAATTGGACTCATATTCAAGATATTCTTAGCCAAGTGAATAGCGCGGTTTCAAGCGCAGGATGGGCTGAAACCAAGCGCCGTTTTAAGGAAATTCCTTGGATTGAATCTGGTAACTCAGCCGAGGGTTCTATCGTGGCGATATTGCCCGATGACCAAGGTGAGGCAAAGGGGATGAAGGTCACTTTATTTATTGAAATGAGCGTTCATCAAAATGCTCAGAGATATTTTGAAATTGCCAGTAAGCACAAAGAAAAGAGCAAAGGTGCTAAAACGGCAGTTGCTGATACCGAAGCCATGTTGGCAAGAGCCAAGAAAAAGGAATCTAAACTTGAGAAAAGTGGGCAAGTCGTTAGTGTGAAACGGACTAAACGACTTTGGTTTGAAAATCATCGTTGGACTATTGTCGATGGAATGCATTTGATGATTGGTGGTCGAGATGCAAAAGGTAATGATTCCGTTGTCAAAAAGCATCTCAAAGGCGATGACCGTTACTTTCACGCCGACTTGCATGGAGCCCCTTCCTGTGCGGTGAAATTTCAGCAGGGATTCATTGCCGACCCACACCCACCAGTAAATCTACCACCTGGTATTCCTGCATTCAAACTCAGTGACAATATTGAGGTGGCAAATTTCAGTGACGCTTCCGCCCTCCAAGCAGCGACGATGGCGCTCTGTTGGAGTCGGGGATGGAATGGTGGTGGGGGTGCTGGAACTGCATTTTGGGTGCGCCCAAGTCAAGTAAGTAAGCAGGCCGAGACCGGAGAATATGTTGCCAAAGGAGCCTTTATCGTGCGAGGCCAGAGAAATTGGCACAAGGATTTGCGTTTACGGCTAGGTCTAGGATTAGTCAGCATCAATGGTATTCCATTGCTATTAGCAGGGGTGCCTAAGTTAGTTGAATCGCTGTGTTTGCGTTGGGCTGAAATTGGCCCAGGGAGAGTTAAGAGAGAAGCAATGGCGAGAAAAATTAGCACCACTACCGGTTTGCGTATCGATGACATTGTTCCCGTAATTCCTGGTAATTCGGAAATGATTGCCGACCATGGACTAATCGAAATGCATGCTCGCGAAGAAGAATGATTATTGAACTAGACCACTCATGGACTATCTATGATGAAGCCTTGTACCTCAATTACAAGGGATGAAAAGGCCGAATTTGGGACTGGGTCATTAGTAATGTTCATCGCCATCATGATAGCGGCAGCGGTCATTTCTAGCATTATCGTGCGCATTGCTGAAGTTGCGTTTGATAATAAAGAAACAACATCCGAACGTTCAACAGCAAATACAGGAGCAATGGCACAGATTATTAGATTAGAAGTAATCGACTATGACCCAACCAATGTGGCTACAGATTCATTGATGTTGAATGTAGATTTTCCGTATTTACAAAACATTGTTTCTGATACATCCGTTTCGTGGGTAGTGGCTTGTCCAGCATTAGATGCCAACTCCAATGATCATGGATTTTATTTTGATAGAGGTGATTTTTCAGATGTAACTGAACTCGATGGTGATGGCGCTACTGCAGCAGCAGTCTCAATAATTGAAAATGACAAGGTATATTATTTGATCTTAAATTTAAATAATTGTGATGTTGAACCTAGCGAAACTCATTTTCTTCTTATCTCAGTAGATGGTTCCAATACGATTACCAAAGTAATAGATTATGGTCCGAACCCATCGGCAAATCAGGATTTGATGTAAATGCGTGGCAGAAAAATACGTGTTGAAGATTCTGGAGCGATTGGCCTAGGGGCAATGATCGTTTTTGTTGCAGTAGTAATATTGGCAGTTTTGATCGGCTCGACAATTGTCATGTTGACAGAACAAATTTCTCAGCAAACCCAGAAGACTAGTGCTGATTCGGACAAAGACGGCTCAAGCAAAATCATCGTAGAGAAAATTTGGATTGGCGATAGTGTAGATGATTATTTGATAATGATAAAATATCATCCAGCAGGGACTTCAATTTCACCTACAGAAGTCGAAGTTCAATTTTATTGTATTAGTAATACTGGTGTTTTCCGATATTTTTCCACCCCCATCGCAGACCCCACTACCGGAGGCACTAATCCTGGCACATATGGATACGGCGGACTTGATATTTGGGAGATTTCTGCCGATCCTACATCAGGAAATACAGCCACTCTTGAACCGGGACAAAGTTACTTTATTCGCCTTGATGGTGACCCTAATAATATGTTGGCCACCAATTGTCGACCATCATTCCTTCAGAATCAAGGAGTTGAAGGAAACCTTTGGTTTCATATCAATGGTGGTTATTCTACCCATGAAGTTTTCCGAGTACACGATAGTTCACATGGTACAGTATTATTGTGATTAAATTTTGATGAGCATGGCAACAGCATTACCGCCACCCAAACAGAGGGTTACGATTCCTTTGCCACCACCCTTCCTTGTAATTGCACTGATTAAAGTCATCAAGCAACGAGCCCCAGTTGCCCCAAGTGGGTGACCAATCGCCACTGCTCCACCATGAGGATTGAATTTTTCATCGGATATACCCACTCCTTTGGCGACCGCACATGATGCGACCGCGAAGGCTTCATTGTGTTCAATGTAGACAAGGTCATCCACATGAAGTGAATTTCGGGTAAGTAGTGCTTCGACTGCAGGTACAGGTGCAGCCATCACTCGTGCAGGTTCAAGTCCGGAAGTGAATTGGTCGACAACTGTTGCCAAAATGGGCCAGCCGTTTTTCTTGGCAGTCGTTGCACTGGCGACCAATAGAGCCGCAGCACCATCCGATAATTGACTGGCATTTCCGGCGGTAACTTGTCCGGTTTCAGTAAATGCAGGTTTGAGTTCACTCAAACTTTCAAGTGAGGTTTGAGCACGGATTCCTTCGTCTTGAGTTAATGTAATTGGATTGCCTTCTCTATCAATGCCGGCGACCGGAAATGATTCCCATTCCATCCAGCCACTATCCCAAGCTTGTTGAGCCAAGTGATGAGAGCGAGCGGCAAATTCGTCACTGGTAGAGCGTTCAATTTCAAACTCGCTGGCCACGGTCTCACCAGTCATTCCCATGTGTTCATCATTGTAGACATCCCATAGACCGTCGTGAATCATTGAATGAGCGAGTTCGCCGTATGCTACATCCTCGCCGCGCTTTGGCCCCCATACCAAATGTGGAGCATTGGTCATCGATTCCATTCCCCCGCAGACTATTACCTTATATTCGCCGGCGCGGATGCTATTTGCGGCTAGCATTACCGTCTTCAGTCCCGACCCGCACACCTTGTTGATGGTAGTTGCAGGTATGCTATCGGGTAATCCAGCACCGAGTGCCACTTGTCGTGCAGGCGCTTGACCAGAACCTGCTTGGAGTACTTGGCCAAAGAGGACTTCATCGATTATTCCACTGGCAGGGTCGATGCTCGCTCGCTCAAGTAATTCCTTGACCGCCATCACGCCGAGTTCTATTGCGCTGTATTCTCGTAGTGCTCCTCGAAACCTACCGATTGGGGTTCGGGCGACAGCACAGATTACTACCTCTGAATCAGCCATGAACTTCGACTTGAGTATACGACTTGAACCTGTGCCTGTATAGTCTTGCTGTTGGAGGGCAGAATAATTGAAGAAGAGTCCACCTTCACCGTGAATTATGGGCAAGAGCAAGACTGAATTTGAACCAAGCCGAGCCAAAGACCAAATGCGTGAAATTAGCGTAGAATTAGATTTTACTAACAATGCCTTGGCCTCGGTACTATATCGCCAAGGTGAAACCGTTGTACTCGCTTGTGCTACCAAAGAATCTCGCTTGCCGAGTTGGTTCCCACGCGATGCTACCAAAGGATGGGTGAATTCAGAATACAGTCTATTACCCGGTTCTACCAATAGTCGTTTCCGCCGTGAACGTCGTGGCCCGAAAGGGCGAACCGCAGAAATTGAACGTTTAGTAGCTCGCTCATTGCGCGGCAGCATAGATTTGCAACAATTGGGTCCTCTTGCATTGAATGTCGATTGTGACATTCTCAACGCCGATGGTGGTACACGCTGTGCTTCAATCACAGCTGCCGCTATTGCCATGCGATTGGCGGTTCGTCGGCTAATCGCCAGTGGAGATTGCTTGCCCGAAGATCTCAGACCAACCTTTGAGGAACGCAAGGCAGGTTGGACTCCCCCTCAGTTAACTCCTGAACAGCAGGCTGCACATGAGGCGATGGTTATTCCAAACGATGTATCTGCATTGAGTGTAGGTTTGATAGATGGTGAAACCTATCTTGACTTAGATTATTTACTTGATAGCAATGCTGATGTCGACCTAAATATTGTCATGCTCAATGATGGCACTTTAGTCGAAGTACAGGGAACTGGTGAGGAATCGACATTCACGCGAGAACAACTCAATTCAATGATTGATATGGCGGAGATTGGCCTCGCTCAAATTCAACAAATCCAAAAATCAACTCTTGATTCTATTGAATAAGTAGAGAGTGGGACAGGCCAGGCTCGAACTGGCGACTTCCAGATCTTCAGTCTGGCACTCTCCCTGCTGAGTTACTGTCCCCTCTAAAGCCAACCGAATCCGCTCAACATTTCAAGCCTTGCGTCAATAATTCCGGAGAATCATCTCCTCAGAAGAGGTCATCATCTTCGTCGGTGATGTCTTCAAAGACATCAGTATCGGATTTTTTATCCTCTGCATCTTTGTCATCACCCTTCTTGGGTTTCGCTTTACTTGCCTTTGTCGGCTTCTTAGAATCGCCAGTGCCTTCTTTCTTTTCGGCTTCTTGAGCGGCTTCATTGCTGGCTGTAGCGGCATCTAGTTTGGCCTTTGCTGAAGCATCTTGAGCTGCCTTACTAGCGAGTTCCTGCTCCTTCTCACGGGCTGCTAATTCCTCTTCAGAAAGTCCAGCCGAGGCCGCCAAAACACGCCGGCGCTCTTCTAAGGCCTTGCGCTCAAGTTGTCGGTGCCTGCTCTTCTCAAGTTGTTGATACATGTACATAGCATCGTGCTCAAGCAATGGAGAATCGGAAATGATAGTTACATCTAGCCAATCACCATCTTCGATAAGGAACTCTGCTAATGGCTCAAAATTGAGGTCGCTTTTCTTGATTTGGGTATAATGCAGAGCATTTCCGGTGCGGTGAGATATACCCGAGAAGTGGCAATAGAATTCTTTGGTGCCGATTGCATTTCTAACTTCGTCAAACATTTCGCCATAATCTTCCGAGGTTCGCATACAACCATGGCCGCGAGAATGAATGTGAGCGATATTCAATACTGGAATTGTACCTTCAACGTGATTTACTACTTCGAGAACTTCCTCAAGGGAGCCCCAAAGTTCCTGACTGCCGCTGGTCTCAACTCCAACCTTCATCGGTGTACCCTCAGCGAGCCATGGGAAGACCGGATATTCTTCATCATCATTCCACAATTCTCCGGCTCGCTCAACGATTCCAGCAAATACATTGGCGACTTGCTCGTTTGCTTCGGTTCCACGGCCATATTCTCCATATCCACCGACGTGACATGTGATGTGACGAGCATTGATTGTTTTGCCTGCTTGCAGAGCGGCTTCATATTTTGCCAAAGTACGAGTCCTCTGCATTTTATCGCCGAGTAATTCAGCATAATATGGGCCATGAATATTCATCTCAAAGTCCGCCTTATTAGCGAGCACTCCGGCTTGCCAATATTGCTCAAAATGCTGTGGTGCGACCATGCGAACGGTCTGTAATTCCATAGTATCTAGGCCTAGTGCAATAATGTCATCAATACCCTCGACGACAGTTCTTCCTTTACACGATAATGGCACGCCTGCTGGTCCTAATCTGATTGGCAAGAGCACATCCCCCCTCTGTGACCTTTGCGCCCAATGGCTACCCCTTGAAAACAATATGCTGTTGGATTCTCTTTCTTTAATGTGAATTTGTCCATTTTCTTGACTCCGAATAAGAACATTGTATTCCGTCTGCCTTTAACTATGCGCTTGAGCACTTAGCAGTATTCAAAGGGGAATGGCTGGTCGCAATACCATGGGAGATGCAAACGCCGCAATCACTGCCTTCCGCAATGGTGACCCGGTCTGTGTATTCGATTCTGAGTTTCGTGAAGGTGAAACCGATTTGTTATTCTCGGCCGAGTCACTCAATGCTGAGAAAATACGTCAATTGCGCAGTGACTGTGGCGGGCTACTATTCTTGGCAATTGGCCACGAAGTTGGCGAACAATTCGCTTTACCATTTCTCCAAGATTTGCATACAGATGCTACATTGGTGAAAACAAATCCCGTGCTGGCTGCATTAATTACTAATGATTTGCAATATGATGCCCGAAGTGCTTTCACTCTCTCGCTAAATCATCGAGATACTTTCACTGGGATCACCGACGCTGACAGGTGTCTTACAGCGCGGCGTTTTGCGGAATTATTTGGTGAGTTATATGACTCTCAATCTACAGTAGAATCCAGTATTGCGGCGTTGGGAAATGAATTCCGCACACCGGGACATATACCGATTTGTCGGGAGTCAGAGGGTGGACTAACAGTTCGAGAAGGACATACCGAGTTAGCCGTAGGACTTGCTCGACTGGCCGGTACACTACCGGTGGTGATGGGTGCGGAAATGTTGCAGCCGGATGGCGACAAAGCTCTCTCGGTCTCAGATGCAAGAATTTGGGCTCAAGAGAGAGGAATACCGTTTCTTTCCGGTGATGACATCAAAACGGTATTGTCCGCCGCAGATAAATAGCATGAGTCTTAGGCAGGGTGAGGAAGATGAAGAGAGTACTTGCGGTTGGGGTCTTTGACCTATTGCACGCTGGGCATCTACATTATTTGGAACAGGCGAAAGCCTTGGGTGAGCACCTAACTGTCATCATCGCCCACGACGATACAGTCCGCAAGCGTAAGCACGAGCCAGTAACTCCTCAAGACCTCCGTTGCCGAATGGTAGCGGGCCTCAAACCGGTTGACGTTGCGGTAATTGGCAATCCTCCAGAGATTTCGATATTCGATATTTTACCCGATTTACAGCCAGATATTATCGCCCTGGGATACGACCAAGAGCACGCTGAAGCTGGGATCCGGAAATCTTTGGATGAGCGCAATATGAAACATATTGAACTATGTCGAGTGGAAGGATTGACCGAAGACCTTGATGGAACTCGTAAAATTATTGCACGAATCATTGAGTTACGTGAGGTGGATCAGTAATGTTTAGTGGAATCGTACAAGGTACAGCCGAAATTTCCGTACACGAAATTGCTGACGGCAGTAGTAAATTACACGTTAAATTTCCAGCCGAGGGATTGGCTGGAATTGAAGTTGGTGCAAGTATTGCAATTGATGGAGTATGTCTTACTGCGGCTCAAATTTCCGCGACAGTAGTCGAGTTTGATTTAGTTGGTGAAACCCTTGCAAAAACCACATTGGGTGACCGACGTTGTGGCGATAAGGTAAATTTTGAACGCGCTGCGACATTCGGAAGTGAAATCGGCGGTCACGAAATGTCAGGTCATATCAGCACAATTGCTGAAGTGGTAGAAATCTCTCATCCCGATAACAATTACGTGCTAACTTTCTCGGTGTCTCCAGAATGGATGCGATACATATTGCCAAAAGGTTTCATCGGATTGGATGGTGCTTCTCTAACCGTTGCAAGCACCAATCCAGCCGGAACATTCTCGGTTTGGCTGATTCCCGAAACACTACAACGCACCTGCTTTTCTCAACGTGCTATAGGTGCTACTGTGAATCTTGAAATAGATGCAAAGACCCAAGCGATTGTCGACACTGTTGAGAGATATATGGAGGCGAGAAATTGAGCGCTAATATCGGAATCGTGTGTGGATCATTCCATCGCGACTTTGTCGAGCGAATGTTGGCAACCGCCGAAGTTTCGGCTACTGAACATGATTTAGCAGTCGCAGAGGTCATTTGGGTTCCTGGAGCAATGGAGACTCCTTTAGCCATAGACCGCCTCCTTACACGTGATGATATTGATGCCGTTGCTTGTTTAGGAATTATCGAAAAAGGTGAAACCCAGCACGGTAATGCAATGGGGAATGCTGTAATCAAGACCATCGTTGAATTACAATTGATTCACGATAAGCCCGTTGGCTTGGGAATCATTGGCCCTGGGGCTGAGCCTCAGCATATTGAACCGCGCTTAGATAGTCATTCCATTGCTGCGATTTCAGCCATCGCATCAATGCTCTAAGTCCACTATTTTTTTCCTCTCACGGGCAATAATAAACGCCCATGTGATTACTAGCAGAGTAACATTGGTGAAGAAAATAATCGGTGTCGACCAACGAATTCCATCAAAGGTCCAATCACTAATTGGCATCAAAAAGGGAGTGGGAAAAAATCTCCGTGTATGTGTCGGGATATCTACTGCTATGTGCGCCAGCCACGGTAACCAAAGCAACCAAGCATATCCCTTGGCATCATTTTCGGAAATGAAAACAGTAGACATCCATTTGGGCACTCCTCGATAGTGAAACCAAGCCCAGCATGAGAGCATTGCCAGTATTGCCCAAATCGCGCTATGGCTAATTTGGTACAACTGCCAAGCTATTTCAGGGAAATCTGCAGTTACAGTATCATCGTCTACATTGGTTCGTTCTCTTCCAGTTGCAATGATATAGATGGTTGAAGGGATAAAGGCACACAGGTCGGGTAAGACTCCCATCAAACCAGCATATCTTCCCTTGACTTTTCCTCGGGTTAGTGCCATCCCCCAAAACCAATGCGAGATGACATCCATGTACCGGCGAAAAGGAGGTTGATTATGGGCTTTGTTACACCTGCTTTGTTCAAGTAAACATTGAAAGTATGCGTCTTAATACACCGCTTTAGGAGACCACCATGTCACAAATCAACAATGTAATCATCATCGGCAGTGGCCCGGCTGGATATACTGCTGGACTCTATTCAGCAAGAGCAATGCTTGATCCACTTATGTTTGCCGGATATATGTCCGGGGGTCAACTGATGCTGACTAGTGATATTGAAAATTTCCCTGGCTATCCAGAAGGAATTGGTGGTCCAGAAATGATGATGCAATTACGCCAACAGGCTGAGCGATTTGGCTTGCGGGTGGAGGACAAAAATGTCGAGCGCATTGATGCGAGTGAGCGTCCCTTCAAAGTGTATGTCGAGGGTGAAGAATTCTTGGCTCAGTCATTGATTATCTGTACCGGTGCTGAAGCGATTTGGCTCGGAGCGGAAAATGAAGAGGGTCAAAAAGGGCGCGGTATTTCCACTTGCGCAACCTGCGATGGGGCTTTCTTCCGCGAGCAAGAAATCATGGTTGTTGGTGGTGGCGATTCAGCAATGGAGGAAGCGACATTCTTGACCCGTTTTGCCAGTAAGGTAACAGTTGTCCATCGGCGCGAGGTATTTCGCGCTAGCAAAGTGATGCTTGACCGAGCGCAAAAACATCCAAAAATTGAGATTAAGACCAATCGGCAAGTCAAATCTTGGCTTTCAGATGAAAGCGGTTTAACTGGGGCGGTCTTAGAAGACCCGCGCGACGGCTCAAGCGAAGAATTAGCCGTGACAGGTGCTTTCATCGCCATCGGTCATAAGCCGATTACCGCGTTTCTTGATGGTCAGGTTGAAACCGATGATGAAGGTTATATCCTACATCATCAAGACACCATGACAAATGTTCCCGGAATTTTTGCTGCTGGTGATGTTGTAGACAAACGATATCGTCAAGCAATTACCGCCGCCGGTCAAGGTTGTCAAGCGGCAATTGATGCCGAGCGCTGGATTGAAGAAGACGGGCATTGACGCAGTGCAATTGATGTGCGCCTCTTCTATGCGAGGGGCATGAGCGTGGAATTGTCCGAGGCGGAAAAGCGTCGCTACGCCCGTCATCTAATTCTACCAGAAGTAGGTGCAGATGGACAAAAAAAGTTACGCTCAGCTTCGGTTTGTGTAGTTGGTGCTGGTGGTCTTGGCAGTCCAGTATTGATGTATCTCGCTGCCGCCGGAGTTGGTAGAATCGGTATTATCGATGACGATGTGGTCGAAGAATCAAATCTGCAACGTCAAGTAATCCACTCATCTTCTCAGATTGGAATTTCCAAAGTCGCTAGTGCTGTTGCTCGTCTTGAGTCATTGAACCCCAATATCGCTATCGAACCTCACATTACACGGCTAGATATCAGCAATGCATTTGACATACTTGGCGGTTATGATATTGTAGTCGATGGCACCGACAATCTTCCCACACGTTACCTCATTAGTGATGCTTGTGAAATAATCGGAATACCATGGGTCTATGGGTCAATATATCGTTTTGAAGGACACCTTTCACTTTTCAATTTTCAAAATGGACCAAATTATCGCGACTTATTCCCCACTCCCCCTCCTAGTGAAATGGTACCTTCATGTGCTGAAGGCGGAGTTCTCGGAGTTCTTCCAGCAGTAATTGGGAGTCTACAAGCCAATGAAGTGGTAAAAACAATCTTGGGAATAGGAGATTCAATTTCTGGGATCCTATTGGTCTACGATGCATTGGAAACCCGATTTAGAGGTCTACAAATTAGTCGTGACCCAAACCGTCAAGCGGTAACAGAACTTAGTGATGTAGAGGAGTTTTGTGCCAGTAATTCTTCTAAGTCGAGCAGTGAACAAGTTGATGGACTAGATGAGGAGGGAGATGAAACAATGTTTAGTGAGATTACTCCTACCGAAGTCGCTGAGAAAATGAAACAAGGTTGGCAACCCTTTGTTCTCGATGTTCGCAGCACAGCGGAATCAGAAATTGCCAAACTTGAGAGAGTTGATGCACTGATCCCTCATAATTCCATTGACCAAGCATTGGAATTGTTGCCCGCAGAAGGGGATATTGTGGTTCATTGCCACCATGGTGGCCGCTCAATGATGGCGATTACAATGTTGATTGGCTTGGGAATTGATGGTTCAAGACTGTATAATTTGGCCGGTGGCATCAATGCTTGGTCGCTTGAGGTAGATTCTAGCGTTCCACGCTATTAGTTGGAATGCCCTAATTAGAACCTAAATCACCGAGAACATTCATGTTGGCGTTTGCAAACGAGACGTTTGAGGGGGGTTTGGTTTGGCGAAGATTATCATCTCCGATGAAAACGAAGGTCGACGTAACCTCCTCGCTAATACTTTGGAGCGCGAGGGCTTTGATGTAACCCGTGGCTCAACCCTTAAATTAACAGAGGGAACTGCATTGGCGACCATGCCAGAAGTAGTGGTTATTGATGATGAATGGAAGAATGGCGATGCCTTAGATACTGCAACAAATCTGATGTCGGACCCGGAGTTTGCCTTCAAATGCCGTATCGTCATGCTATCACGTAATACTGGTAATGAAAATTTGGTGGCTGCTGCTAAAGCCGGAGTACACGAAGTATTAGGAAAACCACTTAACATGACCAAATTGATTGAGCAGTTGTGGAAACATAGTAAGAAACAATTTGTCCCCCCACCTGCTGATATCTCACGCGGTGGAGACGAGGGTGGATTCAGCCTTTCAGTCAACACCCAAGATGGCTCCATTGCCTTACCGATGTTGCAAAGTTTGCTCGGTCCAGAATCCATAAACGAAGAATTCGTTGAGAAATTAAAGGCCCAACTTGAAGAGGATAACATCGATTTCGGTCAGGAAGTTGATAATTCAGTTCTTGCTGAGGTATTACGCATAGTATTGGATTTGCTATTGATGGGTGATGGCCTTGATTCTTCAGGCGGGGGAACAACCTACGATTCAATGAAATCATCACCGAAACTTGGTGAAGGAGCGACACCTTCAGAAAAAGGTAAACGGATGGCTAAAGGTGGAACGATGGAAGAAGTTCTGCAGAACCAAGCAGATGCAATTGAGATGGAAATTGAAGGGCGTCTTGATGCGGTCCTTGATGACCTCCCCGACCGGATTACTTATGCAGCCGAAGAAGACCTCATTCCTGTTGACCCAGAATTATTGAAGATGACTAAATCTTCAATCGATTTCACTTACGAATTATTATGGGCTTTAGGAAGACCAGATGCCGTAGCAGACATCACCTTACTGACTCAACTTGAAGATGCAACTGAAATGATGGGAGATGCATTAGCAAGTATTTCTGACTTAGATTTAGATGATGATGAAGAGGACGCTGGAGATGATTCCGAAGAAGAGTGAGGTAATGAAATGTCGGATACAAATAATCTACGCCCCAATCTTGCATTCTGGGCCCTTACGTCGGCCTTTCTCGTAGATTTTCTAGGCTACGCTTTCATCGTCCCGATTTTGCCAGAATGGCAAGCACAATTCGACCTTTCAAATACCCAAGCGACTGCTTTGGTCAGTCTTTGGGCGGTGCCATTATTCATTTTGGGACCCTATACTGGTAGATTAACCGACAGATATGGCCCAGGACGGGTAATACTTGCCTCGGTAATCATGCTATCAATTACCTCATTGGTATATTTGGTGGCGACTCGTGAAATATTTGGTAATGCCTTCATTCTACTGGCATTGGCAAGATTATTGCATGGTCTTTCGGGAGCCGCAATAGTTACCGCAGGATTTGCTGCAAGTTCGATATTATGGCCGAATAATTTCGGCGAACAGTCAGGAAAATTGCTTGGAGTTGCGATGATTGGTGGGCTGTTAGGCCCAGCAGTCGGTGGCTTCGCATTTGCTTGGGGTCAAGATTTGGCTTTTTTGATACTAGCAGGATTGAATGCTTTGGCGATACCATTGGTAGCCTATGCGTGGCGAGATATCGACGGTGGTAAATTTGCTGACCGTAGTACTGTGCAATCGATTGAGAAAGTTCCATTACGGATGTTCTTTGAAAATCCAGTATTGTTCAGGATAGGTACATTGGTATTTTTGACAACATTAGTTACCGGTGCCTTAGAGGCTGGCGGCCCACTATTCTTAGCCGCTGAACCTCTTTCTCTATCCGTTGAGTGGATAGGTGCGACAATCTTGCTAATGGTACTACTCCAGGGCATCGGTAGTTGGTGGTGGGGGCGTTTGGTCGACAAAAAAGGACCTGTTAGATATATGATAATGGGTTGGATAGGAGTCTGTATAGGATTATTTGGCTCGAGTATTATTTTGCGCGGAGATTCCAGTAATCTGATGATGGTTTATTCTGCAATAGCACTATTGGCGATATTCCAATTTTCGGTTGCTGCCGCCCAAGTTCCGGTATTGCCAATGATAGATACAGCAACTTGTCAAGCCTATGGTCGAGGTGGCGCAGGTCTGGCCTTTGGTGCGGCGGGAACCGCGTGGGCAGCAGGAACGATAGTTGGACCTATAATAGTAGGAATAATGCTTGATTTGAGTGGTTCGTGGTCGGTTACTTTCGCAGCATTAGCAACTCCATGTCTCATAGGATTATTCATCACCATGTATTATGGAGATATCCTTAGAGAGTGTTATTTCTCTGAAATGGAGAACCGTGCAAACGAAGAATGAGTATTTTTGCAATCGCGAACTTAAACAACTCAAACCCTTCGCTGGCTTTGGTGGAGTCATTGGAACGTATCGACCTTCCTCGTATTCATGGGGCTGAATGGGACCCAGAGAATGCTCTTGATTTTTGTCAGCCATTGAGTCCGGAATTGGCAAAAAATGAGGTGCTGCGCTTTATCGTTGAGCGTCACGATGGCCACTTGCAAGTATTTTGTGCAGCATGGGAACACCTAGTTGGCGAGGAAAAACCCGAGTCTTGGGATGGCCAACAATGGCATGAATTCTCCAGTCGATTGTGCCAAACCATCGAACAGGGTTTGTCAGCCCGATTAGAATCAGTTGGACATGCTGATTCATCAACGGAGGAAGTAATTCCTCGACGTGATTTCACCCTCCATTTACAGCGCCGTACTAGTCGTTTCCTAATCGATTTACGATTAGCACTGCGGCGAGTGGCTCACTACATGACCATCGATAAGCAATTGCGCTTAGAGTGGCAAGAGATGATGTTGAGGACAAGGGCCATGGATGAGCATTTGAAACGGATATTCATGGAAGGATTACCAACTCCCGATGGAGGAAGTTTTGGTGGCAAGGGCTTTCGTTCAACTTGGCAAGAAGCTGTGGTTGCTGTTGCCAGTGCGCTCAATCGAGATTTACAATCTCCTAAAGATGCGAGTCCAATCAATGGATATTCAGGTGATATTGTAGGGCCTATGATTCGCGATGCTGGTTTGTGCCTAGCTATGGGCGATACAATCCAAGGAATAATGGCGGCACAATTGGGTAAATCCGGCTCTAACCAAGATGGTGGCTGGTCAGAATTAGCAGCCGGTGGTAGAGATCTCCACGTTGGGGCATGGAATCACGGCGTCTTACCGCCAACTGCGCCACTTCCGATTGCTTCAGCGACGATTACCGGATTAGCATTGGCCGCCAAATTAACTGAACAAGAGCGCTTCCATGTTGCTTGTATTGGTGAGGGTGCAAGTAGTAGTGGTGAATGGTGGGAATCGCTAAATTTAGCAGGTGTACGCGGATTGCCGGTAATGTACATCTTGCAAAATAATCAAATCGCTCTTGATACTGTGGCTAGTAATCAATCCGCGGTTGAATTATGGGCTGATAAAGCGGTTGCGATGGGCATGCCGTCGTGGACAATCGACGGCTCTGACCCTGCGGCATGGTATGCTGCTTCAGCCACCGCACGAGAATTTTCTCTCAGCGGTGGCGGAGCGACATTGATGCATGTCGAGACAATGCGTGGCTGTGGCCACGCTCACCACCATGATGATTTGTACCTCGGTGCCGAATCGGGGAATCCTCCAGGTTATGTCGATCGCGATTTGCTTTCCTACTGGAAAGAAAAAGACCCGTTGGTATTGAATCACAAATTATTGCTAGAATTAGGAGTTGACGAATCAGAGATTACAGGTATTGAGCAACTTGCGCAAGAGGAAGCCGACGCGGCCATTGCTGCGGTCGAAGCTATGCCTTGGCCTGACCCAAGCACCGTAACCAAAGGTGTCACCAGCATCTCCGACGCTCAGACTCATCGCCAGCATCTTGACCGTTATTTACAAGATTCAAGTGTGCCAATCCAAGCACCACTTGGTAGTGGTGAAACCTTGAATGAATTCGGCACGACAAAGGGATCATGGACCTACTCTAGGGCGATTCAACAAGCGATGGTTAAAATCGCCGACAGATATGGAGAAAACACTGTATTCATGGGTGAAGACATGGAAGTTGCTGGCGCATTTGGGATGAATATTCCACTCAAAAATGCTGGTTATGAAAACCTCTTACTCGATATGCCGTTGTCCGAATCAATCATCATCAACTCAGCCACAGGAGCTGCCCTTTCAGGAATGCGGCCAATGGCAGAAATACAGTTTGGTGGATTTGCCGCACTAGCATTCAACGCGTTAGTCAATAACGCGTCTATGCTACGTTGGCGCTGGGGCGCTAAAGTTCCATTAACGGTACGTATTCCACTTGGTGGTAAGACCCGTTCAGGTCCGTTCCATGCCAATATGATTGAGACGTGGTTTGCTAATGATTGTGGGTTAATTGTCTGCACTCCTTCGACCCCGCAAGATGCCTATGACATATTGGTCGAGGCCGCGGCACTCGATGACCCAGTACTTTTCTTAGAACACATCGGCCTCTATGGGCTAAGGGGAGGAAAAACTGCTTGGGGTGATGATATCAATCAAATTGTCGAGGTTGATGCGGTCAATTCTGCGGTTGAATCAGGTGAGCGTTATGCCATTGGTAAGGCACAAACGATACGTGGCGGCACGGATTTGACAATAGTCACTTGGGGGGCGATGACTCATGTTGCCCTCAAAGCGGCGGACATCGTCGCCGATGAAGGGGTTCAAGTCGAGATAATCGACTTGCGAACAATACTTCCTTTTGATGCAGAAACCTGCGTTGCTAGTGTACAACGCACAGGTCGGCTAATCGTCTTACAAGAAGGTCAGTGGTGTGGAGGTTTAGGACATACCATTCAAAGTCGAATATTGGAGGAAGCATTCTTTGGACTTGAATCAGCACCGATGGTCATTGGTGCCTTGGATACTCCAGTACCATTTTCGCCACCGTTAGAAGACTATACCATTCCCGATGTTGATTTGGTAGTCGAGTCAATATTACTTCTTTGCAATGATGCCTAAGCCCTAGTGTAAGTTGGGTAGACGCTTGTGCGTTCATTGATGCGGATTTTGAGGGGGTGGCAACGGCTGGTGTACTACCTGCTGAGTATGTTGCTGAGCAGTAGGTTGTTGATGCTGTTGTGGCGTAGTCGCCTGTGCAGATTGAGCAACTTGAACTGGGGCCACTTGAGTAGGAAGAACCTTGACTTCAATATCTGGATTAAGTGCCTCATTAGCAGCATGTAGTGCTAAACCTGCACTTATTGAATCCGCTAATATTTTTGTTGATAACCCCAATATTCCTGAAACCAATACTACACCGGCAATTCCAAACATGATATATGAAAGGAAACCGAAAGTTTTCTCACCCGCTATTTCCTCCTCCGCAGCCTCAGTTTCATCTGAACCATCCACACAATCACTTGTGCCATCTTGAACCCATTCAGCTTCGACTGTTTCACCAGAATTGCATGTAAATTCAGTCGCACTTTCCGTGTTTTCCTGTAACATAAAGGCCAATGCAACAAAAGATCCACATAGCAACATTATGAGAAACGTCACTATAATAATACTTAATCCTGCATTCAATGTGCCATCAACTGACAATCTTCTATATTTTACATCATCCGCCATGCAACGAAATTTTTCAACCTGTTATTCAAACATTTCCGAGAGGCATAATGCTTCAAACCCTTGTGCGTCCATACTCTTGTGCACTCTATTCTTCTTCGAGAATAAGTTCTACTTCTTCTCCGGCTCCAAATATCGAAGCAATGATTGCAGAAACCCATCCAGACACAAACTGATTTTTTGGTATTTAGTAAATTAATCCTTTTGTACTTGAATACACATAATGTTGCAAGACTGAACTAGGCTTGAGACCGAATAACAAAGGCGTAAATGAATAAGAATATTAGAGTTAGAAAGGTCACGACAGCGAATGTTTTGATGACTCCAAATCCCTCACCATCCCCACGACTTGATTCACCACCTATCTTTAGAAAACCCATTATCAGTGAGAAAACTGTGAGGACACTGATGGCGATTAATTCGTATAGAACCCAATCCATGTCGTCACTGAAATCCTTACATTCTTGCGATAATTGTTCGTAACTGAGAGCATCGCTACAATGCTCAGTCCACATTGCCACTGCATCATTGTACTGAATTATTTCAAAGACTAATCCGGCAAGTCCAATCGCAGTCAGGATAAAGAAATCCTTGGCCCGCCACTTTCCGCCCATGAATAGTGCTCAAGGAATGCCCTTGATGAATGCACTCTCAGTCCTTTTTCCAAATTGGAAACGTTTTCGTAAATTAGGGGGGGGGGTTTCTAATCCAAATGGTCTTGAGTGAAGAAGATGACGAGGGCATATGACGGGGGATGATTTCCAAGTAAAATCTCCCTCGCACCGAGAATTGGGAATGCTTGAACTTATTCATTGGAATGCATTACTAATCACCGGAGCATTATTCATTGCTCTGGTCTCAATCTCTACCTTCGTCCATACGAGTGGAGTGACTAATGCGTGGGTAAGTGTTCTCCTAATGGTACTGGCAATAGGTAGCCTGATTACCTCTGCAGATTTCTTTGTCGAAGGAGCCAAAGGATTGGCTCGCCGAGCAGGAATAGCCGAAGTCATTATCGGACTTACAATTGTTTCAATCGGTACTTCGTTGCCTGAAATTTTGGTTTCGACAACGGCTTCATGGAATTCAGGTGGGGATGCAGAATTAGCCGATTTTGCAATCGGCAATATTTATGGTTCAGTGCTTGTTCAAATCACCCTCATTTTGGGTTTGGTTGTTTTGACCAATCCCCTGAAGGTAAGGCCATCTTGGTTACATCGTGATGGGATGCTGATGTTAGGGTCGGTATTATTGCTCACTTTCTTTATTTGGACCGGTGGTACACTTGAGCGCTGGGAAGGTATTGTTCTATGTTTGATTTATGTCTTTTACATCGGATGGTTGCTTAAAAATCGGGAGAAAATTCGCGCTGAAGAGGATGAAATTGCTGAAGAATCTGGTGATTCGGAAATGGAAATTAGTTGGGCTGCTTCGGCCTATATTGTGATGATTGTGACCGGATTGACCTTCGCAATTTACGCGGCCAATGAATTGATTACAGTATCGACTAAACTCGCTTATGCGATGGATGTCCCACCATCAGTAATAGGTACCACTTTGACCGCAGTTGGTACTTCCTTGCCTGAACTGGTGGTCGGGCTTATGGCCGCTAAGCGTTCGCAAGGAGTTGCTCTCGGGACCTTAATCGGTTCAAATATCACCGATCCATTATTGTCTATTGGATTAGCTGCCACGATAAACCCGTTGGTACTATCGGAACCGAGTGGATTGATTCTCAATGTAATCGCACCGGTAACAATTCTTGGTATTGGGATATGTCTATTATTCATGTATTCTGGATTTACTTTCGACCGCAAAGAGGGGGCACTCTTGTGTTGTTTTTACTTACTATTCGTATTCTTGCTTTATCTATTAAGGCAAGGCTATCTCAACCCTTGGTGGTAATGGCCCATTCGGCTATCCGGCATAGGCAAGGCTCTTGACCGAAGGTGGCTTGAGCCAAGCATGGTCGACCTGTCGTTATCAGAAATGCAGGAGATGTTGCGTGATTTGGCGATGGAATTTGCTAATGCAGAAATTAGACCTCATGCGGCAGATTGGGATGCGAATTCAACCTATCCGCTTGAGACAATCAAGGCGGCCAATGAACTCGGATTGTTAAATCTCCACATCCCAGAGGAGTATGGTGGGGCAGGATTAGGGAGTATGGAAGAGGTAATTGTCAACGAAGCACTTGGTTGGGGCGACCCAGGTTTTGCTACCGCTGCTTATGCTACAGCATTAGCATGTGCACCGATAATTACTGGAGGAACGCCTGAGCAAAAAGACAAATTTTTGCGAGGTGTTGCTGAACAGGGTAAACTGGCATCTTATGCTGTAACTGAGCCTGGCGCTGGTTCTGATGTTCAAGGTATCAAAACTCAGGCTACCGCAGATGGTGATGAATATATCATAAATGGGCAAAAAATGTTCATCACTGGAGCGGGACATGCAGATTGGTTCTTTGTTTTGGGATATACCGATCCTGAAGCCGGCTACAAAGGTATGACTGGATTCATTGTTGAGTCCGACCGAGATGGGGTCGAATTAGGTAAGAAGGAATCGAATATGGGTCAGCGCTGTTCCGATACCCGAGCGGTTACTTTCAATGATGTTAGAATCCCAGCCAGCAATATGGTCGGTGGTGGCGACGGTGCCGGATGGTTCAATGCCATGTCTGCCTTTGATATGAGTCGTCCAAATATTGCCGCTCATGCAGTTGGATTAGCCCAGTCCGCCTTTGACCATTCCATGCAATATTCCGACGAGCGTATGACCTTTGGTAAGAAGTTGCATCAGCATCAAGCCATGCAATTCATGTTGACTGACATGAAGACAAAAATTGAAGCCGCTCGTTTACTAACTTGGAAGGCGGCATTTTTGGCAGATAAAGGAGAGAAAAATACCGAAGCTGCTGCCCACGCCAAACGCTTTGCCGCCGATATTGCGATGGAGGTTACTACCGATGCGGTACAAGTATTCGGCGGCTATGGTTACTCTGAGGAATATCCGGTTGCTCGATTGATGCGCGGTGCAAAAGTAATCCAGATTTATGAGGGTAGTAGTCAAGTCCAGAGGATGATTATCGGACGCGAGATTACCCGTGGCCTTTAGCGGGTGCCGAAATGGGCAAGAATACAATTCCCGCCATAATATTGGCTGCTGGTGCTAGTGAACGTCTCGGCCAGCCCAAAGCCTTACTAGAAGTTGAGGGGCAATCATTGCTCAGTATCATCTCCCAGCGTCTTGCCAGTCAGTCTTGTCATCCTATCATCATAGTCACTCGTGCTGAGTTAGCGTTGTCATGCTTGTCCGTAGCGCCCGAATGCAATGTAGTCATCAATAATCGTCCCGAGGATGGTCGAACAGGCTCGGTTCAAGATGGACTCCTTGCAATAGGGGAAGAAAATGGTCGACTTTCCGAATCGGCCCTAATTGTACCCATTGATAGACCGGGATGGTCGGTTTCGACTTTGCAAAAAATTCTTTCAGCCGAGTCTTGTACTTGCCCAAGTCAAGATGGTAGAGGGGCACATCCTTTGCTAATTGGCAAGGATGAGATTATTGCAATAATGTCGGCCACTCGCAATCGACCATTACACGAATTGGTAAATCCATCTCGGATTCAAGTCGAAGATATGTTTCTGCACATTAATATCGATACCCCAGAAGACATTGCTGAATTAGCCCGCTGGGCTGCTTCAAGCGACGGTTTATCTCGGTAGTCGGAGTGGCCGTTTCATGACCCAACGCGTCCTTGAATGGATTGGTAGTCGCCTTAACATGGGCTTGCGGGTCGCTTCGGCGACGGTTCTATCAGCCTCAGGTTCAGTTCCGGGTAAGCCGGGGGCGAGATTAGCCTTGACCTCGAAAAATGACCGCTGTGGGACAGTAGGGGGTGCAGGATTGGAGATGACCATAATCTCCCGATTGCAAGAATTACTCACTACCTCCACTGTCGGAGGTGAAGTCATCACATTTGGCTTAAATAAAGGGGCTAAGGGCTATGAAGTCACACCCTTGGATAGTCTCTGTGGGGGTCGTCTTACCGTGTCTCTAGAAGTAATCGAACCAACACCTCACATCTTGCTAATGGGTGGTGGTCATGTTGCCGCAGCAATTGCAAGTATCTCTCATGGCATGGGTTGGGATCACAGCGTACATGATACCCGCGAAGAATATGCTGGCGAACTTGCGTACCCTAATGCTCGTGAACTACACGCCGGTTCGGTCAAATCATTTTTTGCTGATGAAGATTTTTCCAGTCTTTCTCGTTTCAGCGATATTTTGCTCTTGGGTCATGATTGGAAGGAAGATGAGGAACGATTACAATCATTGTTGGAATTATCTGATGAAATGCCACATCCTGCTCGCATTGGAGTAATCGGTAGTCGGAGCAAATGGCAGAGTTTTTCCAAGACCTGTTTAGACAATGGGATTTCTCAATCTTCGATAGAACAAGTAACCTGTCCAATTGGAATTGCTCTCGGTGCTGAAACACCAGCCGAAATTGCTATTTCTGTAATTGCCGAGATTATCGCCTCTAGCAAAGGAGTAGATCCAACTCAGGGCACTTGGCGACAGTCTATTTAGTGAAGATTTTTTGCCGATAGTAGCGTAATTCTTCGACCGATTCAACGATATCGTCAAGAGCGAGATGTGATGCTTTTTTGCGATAGCGGGGAACTTCAGGATACCACCGGTCGGCTAATTCTTTGATCGACGACACATCTACCATCCTATAGTGGAGGTAATCGGTAACCGCCGGCATTTCTTTTTCCATGAATTTGCGGTCGTTCCAAACACTATTTCCGCATAATGGAGCCATCCCCGGCTCTACATACTGGGAGATGAACTCCAGGGTTAATCGTTCAGCTTCAGCATGGTCTATCTCGCTTTCTTGGACCCGAGAAACCAAGCCGCTGCGATTGTGATGAGTTGTATTCCATTCATCCATAGCATCGAGTAATTCATCGGCGACCTTGATGGCGAGGTTTGGTCCACTTGCTACAATATTTAGTTCTCCATCGGTGATGATGGTGGCGATTTCAATAATTGAGCAGTCCTCAATATTGAGACCAGTCATCTCAAGGTCAATCCATACCATCAAGTCGCTGGCTTCGCTCATATTTGACTTGGTAAAGGTGACGCCCCATAAACCACAGCCTTGACCAACCACTATCACTGGAGTTGGCTTACGAATCGGCCGGCTCAAAATTCATAATTATTCGGCCGAATTGGTCAAATCCAATAACCGGCTGGAATCCTTCAGTATCGGTATTTTCTAGTGTTTGAAGAATATTTTGCATTACTTGTGGTGGTAATTCAATGTCGAAACCTTGCGAGGTTGTGACTCGATTTAGGATTGCAGTTGGAATAGCCACATCATCATCTTGACCTTCGTCTAAATCGCCATCTCCGCTCGTTTCATCCTCTAAAGAATCAAGGAAATCTTCAATTTCATCAGTATCATCATCTTCTACTTGTGAGCTTTCAATTACCGGCTCCATCTTTTCTTTTACCTCTATTTCTTCCTCACTACTTTCTGCAGTTATTGTGGATACTTGGGTGGAAACAGTCTCGAGTTTCAGAGTACCTTCTTCAATTCCCCAAACTCGGAAGTAGAGAACGGCTTGAGCAAATGCTGCTAGGCCACCAACAATCAAGGAGATGCCGGCAAAAGTTGTGCCGACATCGGAGAAAAACACCAAAAATGTCCCCAATGAAGTCCCAACAAGACTGGTTATTCTGCGCCAGGTAGTTTCGAAATCGGCGGCGGCCTGCATACCACAATAGAGGATAATTAGTAGCGAAGCGCCGATATCGGTCAAATCCCAGAGCGCCCATAGTATTCCTACGACCCCGTAGGTCGCTCCAAATATTCCCAGCATGTCGTTCCAGTGCCAGTATTCTTCCCCATCTTCTGACCAATTCCAGTCGGGATACCATTTTATCGCTGACAGATACGATAGAATCGCACCTTCAAGAATCAGCAGCCATCCCGCCAATTCATTACCTTGGATTTCCGCCACTCGCTCGATATTCCATAATGCAATTGCATGAAGCATTGGTGTTAGTAAAAATAGGGTTCTTTCTTGCTTCACCCAAGCCTCCCAGGTCACCCAAATTGCGACAAATAAAGTAGACAGGCCATATACTTCATCAAACGAGAATAACAGCAGAGCCATTCCCCATAGTCGGAGGTAATTTTCTAATTTCTCACGTCCTTCTTGTGTTGCACACCGAAGTAGTGATGGTAATTTTTCCATTCCAAGTAAATTAGTATCTACTCCTTCATTTAATTCAGCAGCAGTTATGGTTTCTTTCGCCCACCGATAGAGCAATCCTTTGTTTGCGGCAATCCATAAGGCAAAACTCACTAAACCAGAGCCAAAGCAACTAATACTAAACAATTCAAAACCGGAATAACCCTCAGAATCAAAGCCGATAAGGAATGAAAAGAAGTAGGCTGGTGGTGCGAAAGAGAAACCTTCCATACGGCCAGAACTCCAACCGAATAGTAGCAATATCGTCGTGACGGCACACAGCAACCATGCGTCTTGCACGAGGAGTAGATCAAGGCCCAAAAACAGGAAGATTCCCGGATAGATGAATGGTAATGTCTCAATTTCCTCATCGCTACGCTTTCGCAGTTGCACATCCCCTGCCGATTTACCGAGCGCCAATGCAGCATAGATAAGCCACATCAATCCAGCATAACGCACGTAGGGTATTTCCAGTATCCTCTCAGTTCCTAGCAAGGTGTCACCAAAAGAACCTAATTCGGACAATATTAGATTCAAGATATTATCAGATTTGTCAAGTCGTGATGGGAAAAATAGCCACATCAATGGCAGGGCATACAATGCTACTTTGCTACGGTGCAAAATAGCACGCCACAATACGATAGCAAACATCACTGTTAGTGCCAAACCTCCTGTTGCATCTAGCATTCCGAGTGCGACCATACCCAGTAAGGTCCAATCATCAGCACTTTTCGACAACTCTTGCTTTTCTGCTAATCCACGCTTCAGTAATACAAAGTGGACAATTAACGGACCGTTAATCATTATCAGGTCGAAAAATATTGCTGCAGTTGAGAATCCGATATCATCCATTTTGAAACTCAAAGGTAATGAAATCGCCACCATCGACCATACGCCGACAGCCCGTTCACGACTTCCTGCTCCTTCGACTTGTAAGACCTCTCTTACCAGTACGCCAACAGGAATAGCAAAAAGAAGCATCAAAAATGGATTGTCGCTTAATTCTGAGTTTTGTATCGACACCATAGCCGTTGTGAACAAGATTAGAGGACCAAAGAGGCTGAAACGAGCGATTTGACCCCAAGATGATTCCAAGGCCTCTTCGATTTCGTCGAATTCTTTTTCATCGACAACCCACGTTCCAGTGGTAGGGTCAAATGAAGCAGATTGGGCAGCATTTTTGGATATCATTTTCAGCATTATTCCGAGGTCAAATTCAGCATGAGACATTCTACTGCCGACAACGAAATAGGTCACAGCAATTATCGCTAATAGGAGATTGAAGCCCATCAATTGACTTTCAATAGCTGCTAAAGGGGTGTCACTCAAAGAAAGACGCCCTAACATAGCCAAGATTACAGTTAAGGTCAAACTGGTTGCCATAGTGAGTGACATATCTTTACGTGCGGCGAAACCACCATTCTCATCGTACTCTTGCTGTTCAATGATAACCGAGCCGAGAAGGTACAAGGCGACCAACCATGGCATCAATGAATCATTAGCAATCATTGTTGCCGGTGAACCGACTACACAAAAGAGTGCAAAGCGGAATACATTGCGGTTGAGTTTAGCATTCCTTGAGGCTAATTCACCTACTGCGATAATGACAATGGCGATAATCAGATCAAAATATTGAGGGAATGCCGTCCACGTATCAGCATCTCCTTCGACACTACGTATCCATGTTAGCCAGCCGACAACAAAGAATGAAGCGGCAAATAATCCAAAGGTCCAGTTCGCCACCCATTCCCGGGTCTTTTTATTCCATAACATGTATGGAATCATCACCAAGCAAATGCTCCATGGAATAATGTTTGAGGGGTCGGGTAAGAGAACCAATGCACCAGCCAATCCGATCGGCATCCACGGGATTCGATTATCGTGGACTGCGGGTAAATAGGCGACAAGAAGAGTGATCCAAATCATCGTTGGCAATGTGAGATATGAATCGGTTGCGGAAAATTTAGACGGGCCAAGATGCAGAGTCATCTCTGTTGAAACAGCAAAAATCATCGCAATTAGAGCGGCGAAAACGAGTCCCATGCTGGCTTTTTCGACCATTTTTCGTTCCAGTTTTGGTGAGGCCGCCAGTAGTCCTTGGGCGATGATAATGAAGGCCATTAGGGACAATGCCCCCCCACTTGAAGAACCGCTGGGTGGGGAGTGGACAATTTCGTAAATCAGTGTCATGAATGAAGCGACATTGGCAGTAATTGCAAAGACGAGATTGTTATTACTTTCAACTGATAACATCATTGCAATTGAACTGAGGGTTACCATGGCAACGCCGATTTCGTAACTGACAAAGCCATCCGACCAATCGACCCAAGTTCCCAATCCAACCAATAGAAGTGCAAAAGGGGTAATACAGACCACAAACCAACTCACTGTAGTTGTGTTGCGTTCGTCATTTTGCATGGGTTTCAGATATAGCCATTGCAATGCTGCTAATAATGCCGCAGCTGCGGCCTGAGCATAGATTGCATTGGCATTAGGGTACCATCCAACCGAAGACATCCCAGTGAAAGGACGATCGGGGTGGATGAAGTAGGTGAAATCAACACTTGAGAACAGAGCAACTGCATAGCGAACTCCCCAGAACATTCCGGCTGCGGTAAAGAAGAAACTCATCGCCATCATGTAATCGTGAAGATCGGTAATGACCCCATGCTTGCGCCTTTGCATATCGACGCTGACGAAGAATACTAGGCCAGATATTATCCCGCCTAGGCCGAGCAATGCAAAGCGATTATTGGAATCTCCTTGTGAGTATGCGATGGTAAACAAACCACTCCAAATCGCGAGAATCGCGACCCCCCAAAGCCACAATTGACCAAGACGCTGAGCCCCACTAATCGGCATATTGTTGCTATTACCAATTACTATGGTTTCTGCTGATGTATTCTCTCTAGGAGGTGCAGAAGATTTTCTTGGTGGCGGCTGACTCATGTGAAGCCCTAGTGCATTAGGCACTTAAAGCAACGAGCGAAATACATATTGTGAGGCATAATTCAACGGGTCTTTGAAAATCACCACTTCACCCCAATAGACCCGAAGGGTCTAGGGCGAAGCATGAAGAAGGGTATTCTCTACGAAGGATATGGTGAGGGCGAATGGTTGGAGTTGAACACGTTTCGATGATACCCTCTGCACCTAGGAACAATTGGTCGGCTTTGGTCAATGGTCAGGCTCTAGCAATTGAGATTGAATCATGTGCAGTATTGCTCGATGTTTTGCGAGACCAAGTTGGTACATTGGGAGTAAAGAGAGGATGTGATATGGGGACTTGCGGCTGCTGTACTGTTCTAATCGATGGCGTTCCACGCCTTTCTTGTCTTACCTTGGCCGGCCAGGTTGCAGGCCAAGAAATAACTACTGTTGAAGGACTTGCTGAGGGCCATCACCTTCATCCGATTCAAGAAATGTTTACTGAATGCGGTGGGAGCCAATGTGGTTTTTGCACCCCTGGATTCCTGCTCTCCAGTTCTGCTCTACTCGATTTGAATGATTCCCCAACCGATGCAGAAGTGAAATCAGCATTAGATGGTAATTTATGTCGCTGTACTGGATATCAGCAAATAGTAGAATCAGTGCAAGCTGCCGCAGAATTACTTCGTGATGAGAATGCTCGCAAGGATGGAACTACTGCTCAGGCAGATCCTCATACCGGGTTTGGCGGCGAGAATATCTGAGGTGTAGCAATGGGCAATGAACAGATGAAAGGGTATCGCCAACAACCCGGTAAACTTCCGTTCAAAAAGCCGGGTAGTGGGGGTAGTAGGCAGTTCAGTGAATTGCGTGACATGGATTACATCCCAGAGAGTCAAGGTGGAAACCGCGCTCAACCACGAGGACCAAATCGCCATGATGAATTATTGACCAGCAGTAGTATTGGTCGCCGCATTCCTTTGGTTGATGGTCGCTGGAAAGTAACCGGACAAGCCCAATACGGTGACGACATCCGCCTTTCTGGTGAATTGATTGGCCGTATTCTACGCTCCCCGCATCACTATGCCAAAATTCGTAGCATTGATACTACTGCTGCCAAAGCGTTAGACGGTGTTGAATATGTACTAACGGGGCAAGGTCATGACAAGGTCTTCGGAGTGTTGCCAGTCACTAAAGATGAGCACGCATTAGCGGTTGAGAAAGTGCGTCATGTCGGCGATTTAGTCGCCGCAGTAGCGGCGGTTGATGAGGCGACAGCCCTCGAAGCATTACGCCTAATCAAAGTCGATTATGAACTCTTGGATCCGGTTCACAATATGACGAAGGCCATTGAGGATAGTGCCAATCCAATCCATGACCGAGGTAAGTATCACATCGGTGAGTCGAATGTGCAAAAGCGAGTGTTCCAGGAATTCGGTCGCATTGATTCGATGCGCGATTCAGCGGCCACTTCTAGTGCGAAATGGAAATTTGCAGGAGTAAATCATGGTTTTACCGAACCTCATGCAGTGGTTGGTTATTGGGACCCTAATGGTCGTTTGACTCTGTATACACCTCAACAAGTGCCACATTATGTGCATCGTTCGCTCGCTGATGTGCTTGAGATCCCTATGCATCAAATCAATGTTTTTCGGACTTTCGTCGGTGGTGGATTTGGTGGAAAATCCGATCCATTCCCTCACGAAATGTGTGCCGCAATAATGGCGCGTGAAACTGGTAAACCGGTTCGCATTACATTCGATCGCGAAGAAGTATTTTGGACCAATCGGGGTCGTCATCCTTCGCGCCTTGAAATGGTCTTACACGCGGATGTTGAAGGTCGGTTATGCGGAATTGAGACCGATGCTCTAATTGATGGCGGGGCCTTTGCAAGTTTCGGACATGTAACCACATATTACAATGGAGTATTGCATACCGCTCCCTATGAATTGGGAGCCTTCCACTATACTGGTGCCAGAGTGTGGACAAATAAGCCCGCTTCTGGGGCAATGCGCGGTCATGGTGCGGTAAATAGCCGCTGTGCAGTCGAATCAGGCATCGATGATATTTGTGACCAATTACAGGTTGATCCTATTGCCTTTCGTTTGGCTAATCTCCTTCCTCCACATTCGGCTACGATTACCGGATTTCGCATCACAAGTATTGGAATGCGAGAGTGTTTGGAAAGGGTTCGAGAGGCCAGTGGTTGGGAAGACAAATTTCGCAAAATGCCTTTGGGTAGAGGTATCGGTATTGGGTGTGGATTTTTCATTTCAGGTAGTGGATTACCCATTCATTGGGACCCGAATAAATTCCCTCATGCGACTGTTCATTTGAAAATAGACATGGATGGTGGAGTTACCGTTCACACTGGAGCTGCCGACATTGGTCAAGGCTCTGATACTGTAGTTGCCCAGAGTGTTGCCGAAGTGCTCGGGCTTCCAATTGAGATGATTCGAGTTCGAAGTCGCGAAAGTGATACTTCTCCAGTTGACCTTGGCTCATACAGTAGTCGTGTCACTTTCATGAATGCCAACGCAGCGATTTCGGCGGCGATGAAAATACGTTCATCATTAATCGAGGCTGCAGCCGAAATCACTTCTGCTTCAAGTGATTCATTGGTTATCGGCGACCGTCGAATCTATGCTCGCAATGACCCTGCGGTAGGAGTATCGTATCTAGAAGCACTACACAAGGCACAGGAAGATATCGGTGCCTTGGTTTCATCCGGTGCATATCGCACCCCCCCGATGGGCAATACTCACAAAGGTGCGGCTGCAGGTCTAGCACCAGCCTATTCTTTTTCGGCCTATGTTGCTGAAGTTGAGGTTGATGTTGAAACTGGTCAAACTAAAGTGGTTGAAGTTTGGGCTGCACATGATTGTGGTCGGGCGCTCAACCCGCTTGCAGTCGAAGGCCAAATCATCGGTTCGTGTCATATGGGGATGGGGCAAGTTCTCAGTGAAGAGATGGTCTATGGGCGGAGTGGAAATCTGCGTAATGCGAACTTGTTAGAATACAAAATCCCGACAATACATGAGATGCCCAAAGTTACCCCTATTATCGTAGAATCAAATGATCCAGAGGGTCCATTTGGTGCAAAAGAAGCCGGCGAAGGCCCTCTACTACCAATCCTTCCAGCGGTTGTAAATGCGATATATGACGCCAGTGGAATAAGAGTTGATGAGTTACCGGTTACACCAGATCGATTGTACAAGAAAATTGAGCGCAAGGTAAAGTCGGAGGGGTTAACAGGACCATTGCAATTGCCTAATCCAAGCCTTCAATATAGCGAATTGCAGGATAAATTGGTGGCGCGTGCTAACTCCCATGGACAACGCGACAACAAGCGTAAACTCAATTCTGAACGTGCACCCTATCACAATGGTGCTTTATTCGGGCTTGAGCCTACTGAAGTTCCAGAATCGCAAGTGGATGATTGGGTAATTTCGGTTACTCCAAGTGAGGATTACCTCTCATCCCCTCGTCCTGCAGGAAGTGCATGGAAGCATATTGAAAGACGACATAGAGAGGAATAGAAATGCGCAGTCCACCATTCAATCTCCACTCACCGACCACAGTTGCTGAAGCGGTGCAAATCTCCGCAGACCTTTTTTCTCAAGGCAAGGATAGCGATTGGATTGCGGGGGGAACCGATTTGTTGCCTAATTACAAATGGCATTTGAATCCCAAAAACGATGTTATCTCGCTTTCCAATGTCGCCGATTTGGCGGTGAATAGCGCAACTGAAATCGGTGCAATGGTACGCCTTTCTACAATTTCGCAAGCGGATGAGACTCATCCGTTGATTGCCTCTGCTGCTGGTCAAGTAGCCAGTAGTCTAATTCGCAATAACGCAACTTTGGGTGGTAATATTTGCCTCGACACTCGATGTTTTTGGTTTAATCAAGGAGAGGATTGGCGTTCCAGTATAGACTGGTGCCTCAAATGTGATTGCGGAACATCGGCTGATTGCCGAGTTATTCCAAATCAAAACGAATTATGTGTCGCCACTTACCAAGCTGATATTGCACCGACATTAATGGTACTGAATGCAACAATCCATTTGGCTGGTCCCGAAGGTGAGAGACAAATGCCGATAAGCAAGTTTTTTCAACTTGATGGCATCACTCGTAATGTCTTGCAACGGGGTGAAATGGTGGTCAAGGTTACTTTGCCTGAAGACGCCGACCAGTGGCATGGTTCGTATCAAAAATTAAGTCTACGCGAGTCTTGGGATTTTCCCGAGGCTGGGGTCGCAGTAGCGTGGCGGAAAAATGCCGATGGCAGCCTTGCAGAATTACGAGTCGCAACCACTGCCCTTGAATCAATCCCGCGCCTTCATGAAACCGAAGTCGCTTCTGTAATGAATCAAGGCTGGGAAGGGGAGAAAAGCATTATTTCTTTATCTGAAGCGATACAAATGACCGTTAAGCCTGTGAATAATACCGCTTTCCCCCCTAATTACCGGAAGAAGATGACCAAGGTTTTGTGTCAGCGAGCACTACGACAAATGAATAGTGGGGAATACATATGAAAAACATGAACCTATTGCTCACAATCGTGCTATTGATAAGTATATTTCCACTTCCAGCAATGGCACAAGATGGACCTGATACAGGTTGGAGCATTGGTTGGGAAGAAGAATTTGGCGAAGGTCCATGGAAACTAAGTGAAAATGGTAAATTGCTTCTAGAATTTTGGGCCGAAAATAATGATCCATTTCCGATTGAGATAAACTTGGATTTTGAAGCTGAGTTGAATGCTTCAATCGATATGCCTGAAACAATCAACATCGGCGCCCAATCAAATACTACTACTGAAATTGAAGTTGAAAACGTTACTGTACTCGACCATCTTGCTGGAACCCTTGGTGATTTTGCAGTTATAGCAACTCGTGCTAGCCCAATTGATGGTAGCGATGTTACGGTTGACCCTCAGAACTCACGACTTGAAGGGCAAATAGAAATTCCACGTATCGCTGATTTACAAGTTGAACTAGTTGACCTCGGCTTCACCGTTACCGCTGGCTCAACTACTACTATGGAAGTCATATTAACCAATAATGGAAATATGCGCGATAAGGTTGTATCGCCTACGTTAATCGCCAATGGTTGCCCACAATTGAGTTTGAGCGGTATTGATAACTTAGACAACTTAGTCGTCGATTCGGAACACGACGGATCCAAAAACCCTGAGACTACAACCGAAATCACCCTTTCTCCAGCTTCTAGTCATCCGAGCAAAAAATGCACAATTGAAATCGCAGTAGTTTCCGATGGTGGTGGTGGAACTTCAATTTCTACCCAAGAAGTTGAGATAAAGTCTAGCGAATCTTCAGAAAATAGTGGTGGTGCGGGAGATTCCAATGGTGATTCTAACCAATCGGGAACCGGAGATGGAGATGATGGGTCAGAGATTACCACAGGTTATGTTCCTTTTCTCAGTATGTATTACACATTAATGATTATTTTGTTTGCTGCATTTGTCAGTCGCCGCCAATCCATTTTGAGGTGAGTAATTTTTAAATTGGTGATGTAAGTAATTACGTTAGAATACATACAATTACGGTTTGATTTATTCACCATATTCCAACTTACCATATCGGCGCTAATTGTGCAATTTCGGGGAACATATATCAAGCCCTTGAGAATCGCAGGAACGTTGTCTGGTAGGTTATCGGCTGAACTCGCATTAGAGGGAATGGGATGGTAGAAGAGAAAGAGGGCAAGATTCGTCTGGAGACATGGCTTCTAGTAGGCTTTGTAGTGGCGCTTTTATTGTCTACTGTTCTTATCGTAGTAGTTAGTGCTGACAAGAACCCAGTTTACAGTGCTTACATCACTGATGCCGAGGGTGATTATCAATATCAACAAATCAATTTGATGGCAGGAGATTTGGGAGATGATGGTGCACTTTACACCGTCGCCAATACAATGTCTACACCGATGTTGGTAAACGATTGGCGTGAACCACATAGAACTCTGTTGGTGATGATTTCACCAGAGAAACCATTCGATGATGCTGAAGCTACTGCTATTCACGAATTCGTCACCAAGCATGGTGGCAAGGTAATTTTGGCTTCCGATTCATCTAATGCTCAAAGAGTGGCGGCCAAATTCGGAGTATCTTATTTCACTGCGCCAGTTCTTGACGATCTAAATCATTACGAGACTCACACACCAAATGAGCCGACCAATAAGCAAGGCACCGATATGCGAAATCTTTGGGCCTTGTCCTCAATAAATAGTGATGTTCGTGATATGGATGCCGCTTCTCGTACTGTTGGTTGTACCTCGGAAATGTTAGCCACTTCTGGCTCACCACTTAGCCAAATGCATAAGTGTCGCTCGCCAGTCTTGTTCCGCCAGACCACAGCGATGCAAATTCTACAGGCTGAGGATCCAGAAGACCCTGAATTGAGTCGTAATGCCTACGTTCTTGCTCACGCTTCTACATCTTCATTCCTAGATGAGATGGGGACTGCAAATCTTGACACTGGAAACGGGCAATTAGGACCAGGTGAGACTGAATTGATAATTCGAATTGATTACCCTGGAATCAAGACTACCGACAAAGTACTCGGAGAGCGCGAAGATGAGATTAGTGTTACTGGCAGTATCGTTTTTGTAGCAAATGACGATGTATTCGCCAACTTCCTTTGGGATCGAGATACTGCTGAGCGTACTGGTCATCCCGACCATTGTGTTGAGGAATTCTATGCTGACCGTAAGGGTTCATGCTGGAATGGTGGGGCCGATGGCTTGAATCCTGCTACTGATACTACTTGGAAGGGCAATAGTGCTTTTTTCATAGCATTAATTAGCGATATGATGGAGCACGATAATGAAGAAATTTCTAATACAGTTCGCCTATTTAATGACGAGTTTTACATTGTCTTTGACGAGAGCCGTCACGTAACAGGTTCACTTTCTGCTCCCTTTACTGAAGCAATGGGTGCCATTGTACTCTTGACCTCAGATGTTTGGCTCAAGTGGTTAATTGTCCTCAATCTAATGGCTTTGCTTAGTATTGCCATCATGGTTGTTCCAGAAAAGGAAAATTGGCGTCACGTATTTGATTTGACTCGATTCCGTGAACGTCCAATTAAGATTGATTCAAGCAAATACCAGATGCGAGTCCGTGAAGCCTTGATAAACAAGGTAAGATTATTCTACGATTTGACCCGAGACCAGATGGTTTTGAAAACTCCAGCCGAGGTGCTTTCGATGATTCGAGACCCTCGCTTAGTGGAGCTGGCGCAAAGCCAGAACCGCAACTACGATGAAAAAGAATTGAGGGAACTCATGCAAATGATTCGCCGTTGGGGTAAGTGAAAAAAATGAAAAAATAAGGAGGAAAAAATAGAATGCAACCCCCAGCCCAACCAACGAACAACCCAGCAGCACCGCCGATGCCAGCCGCGCCAGCACCTATGCCAGCCGCGCCAGCACCGGCCGCACCAATGCCAGCCGCACCGATGCCAGCCGCCGCAGCTCCGCCTGCACCAGCAGCACCGGCCGCACCAATGCCAGCACCGGCGCAAGCTGCTCCAGCCCAGCCTAAGCACCAAAGCACACCCGAAGTACGTGAGAAACTGAACGCAGTCGGCGCTATTGCCGCAGCAATCAGTGCCGAAGTTCAGAAAGTGATTATTGGAAAAGCGCACGTTATTGATAACGTGATGATCAACATCCTCTCAAACGGTAACCTACTGTTCGAGGATTATCCAGGTCTTGCGAAGACCTTGATGACCAATACTTTCGCCGATGCCCTCGGTTGTGATTTCAAGCGTGTTCAGTTTACACCGGATTTGCTACCTGCTGATATCACCGGAACTAACGTCTATGACGCTAAGAAAGGTGAGTTTACTTTCAAACCAGGTCCACTATTCTGTAATCTGCTACTTGCTGACGAAATAAACCGTGCTCCACCAAAGACACAAGCTGCTCTTTTGGAGGCTATGCAAGAGAAGCAGGTTACTATCGGAACTGTAACCCACAAATTACCAGCACCATTTATTGTAATGGCAACGCAAAATCCTGTTGAGCAAGAGGGAACATATCCTTTACCAGAAGCTCAGTTGGACCGTTTCATGTTCAAGATGAGTGTCGGATACCCTGACCGTGCCGATGAAGATGAAATCCTCGCCCGTCGTATTACTCGACGAAAGGATGCCGTCGATGTCGAAGTTATTACCGATCCACAACGAGTTATCGCTATGCAACAGGCCTGTGAAGATGTTTACGTCGACCCAGCGCTACGTATGTACATGGTTGAAGTCGTATCAAGAACCCGTGAAGATCCACGTGTTCTTGTAGGTGCTTCACCACGTGGTTCGCAAGCTTTGCTCAAGACTGGCCGCGCTGCAGCAGCATTGCGTGGTCGTGATTTCGTCACTCCTGACGATGTTAAGTCGGTTGCCGCGCTTGCGCTTTCCCACAGGATTATTCTCAAGCCAGAACATCAAATTAAAGGCTTAGAATGCGAAGAAATCATTCAGACCATTCTGCGAGAAGTTCCAGTACCAACTGTTTGAGCATCAATAATCAACAATCGATTGAGTGGTGAAAACGATGTGGAGTCGGAAGTCAGCAATGCTTGGTAGCCTTGCTGTAGCCTTGTATCTCCTAGGCTTGACTTTGCGTAATTCACAACTAGTAACTGTAGCAGTAGTCATATTTGTATTCTTGACTTATGCCGCGTTATTCACCAATCACGCTGACGTTGCCAGTACTGGAAGGCGCGCAGAAGAGTGGCAGGGAGAGGAAGGGGTTGCTCTCTCTAGTGTCACTGCAATGCGTAAATTATCTTCTGCAAGAATATTCGAAGATGGTGACTTTCAAGTAACATTAAGGTGCCAAAACCATAGTTCAATACCTAAAGTTCTCGAAGTTCGTGATCGCGTACCTGAAGTAATGAGAATCAAGGAAGGTGCAAATTACATTTTGATGGAATTAGGTCCAAACCGAGAGACTCATATTGAGTATGCGGTCGAATGCCCATTGCGTGGGTTTTACAGTATTGGGCCGGTTACCGTAAGAATTCAGGATACATTTGGCCTATTCCACAAGGAAAAGGAACTACAGGTTTACAGTGATTTCTTAGTATTCCCGAAGATGGAAGATCTCAAAGACACCTTCGTTAAGAGTAAGGTGCCAAAAATCTTTACCGGTGCGGTAAATATTCGTCAGCCAGGACCAGGTAGTGAATTTTACAGCCTGCGCAATTACATTGACGGCGACTCATTTCGCCAAATTAACTGGAATGCATACGCACGTTCAGGCGAGTTGATGGTCAATGAAAGAGAGCGAGATGCGGTTAGCGACATCATCTTGATTGTCGATGGACGCTCAGTTAGTGAGACTGGCCCAGTTTCTCGTAATGCCTTGGTATATTCGACTCGTGCTGCAGCAAGCCTTGCCCGATACTTCCTTTCGCGTCGTGATTCTGTTGGATTAATCGTCTATGGTGATGAAGTAATGAGTGTTGACCGTGATACTGGTAAGAAACAACTCTACGTCTTACTGACCAAACTTGCTGGTGCCATGGCTCGTGGAAACATACCCTTACAGGTAGTTGTCAATCGAATTTTGCCGCACATCAACAAGGGAAGTCCAATTATCGTCTTATCAAATCTTGAGGATGATCCAACTGCGGTCAATGCTTTGCGCGACTTTAGAGCCCGTGAGTTTGATGTAACCGTTCTATCACCATCGAGTTTAGAATTTGAATTCGATGCTCGCCGACTCGACCGTACAGGTTACGAAGTTCTCAAGACAGAACGTGATATTCTAATTAGTGAGTTACGTGGTCTTGGCGTCCATATTATGGATTGGGAGCCAGATATGCTCCTATCTACTGCACTTGCTGGTGCAAGGGGATTTTGAGGGATTATCATGGTAGCACCACCACCCGCTCCCGCAAGACCTGCCGTTCCTACGGCAGGTAAAGGTAAATCTGCAGATACTTCACATCTATACGATGGAAAAACCGTTCGTGCTGCAGCACCAAGCCGCAAGAAATTGGCAGGCAAGATGTCTTCTGCTGGTGGAGAGATACCCAAGGACGCGATTCCTCAAGTTCAAATTCCTTCATTCATTGAGAGTTTACTTGGCGGTCCACTAGTTCCTAAGGTGAAATTTCTACCTGCTGACAAGATGGTACAAACGTTGCAATTAGCGGCCTATGCACTCCTAGTGGCATTGGGAATATTGACCTACATTGTGACTCCTCCACAAGGTACGATGTGGTATTGGATTTTCGGCAGTGCTGGCTTTGCCGAGTTGATTCAGACCTTATTTGTAGCCAGTGCAGTAGGAACTGGTTTTTGGGGAACCTTTCGCCGTGATCCACGTTGGTTACTAAGTTCTTACATTTTATTCATAGTTTCAGCACTTCGCTTCGCAAGTAGTAAGGTCAGTTTATCTAACGATTGGTTCGGCTTTGCCGACAACCCGATGATGCTCACGGTCTTAGTGGTAATGTATGCGGTTATTTTGGTGATGTATTTCGAACTAACCAATGGCGTCATTCGTTTCAGCATGCTTGATACCAGTATTCGGACTAATGAAGTCTACGTGATGAATGTGAAGCGGGTAATTGGCAAGTATCACCGTAGCCTACTAGTTAATCCAATTATTGCCGGTGGTTTAGCCTTCATAGTATTGTCTGTTAATCAAATACTGCCGATGTTTATTCGTCCATTTAGTGCCGAGACGGCCCTTAGGATGGAAGCCAGTGTTGAGTTAATTTCCGTTTATGGAGTTGCCCTTGGCTCTCTCATTGTCTTCTTACTGGTTGGCACAGTTTTCGCCGCAAATATACCATTGAGAGTTCAACGCTGGCGCGAAAATAAGGAATAGAAAAAATAGGCCGGTAATAAGGCTTAGAAGTCCACCTTAACTACATGGATGGATAATCGTGCAAATGGGATTTGGCGAGAAATTGCGTGTCACTTTGTTTGGAGAAAGTCATGGTCAAGCCGTAGGAGCATTAGTCGAAGGGATGCCTAGTGGTATCAATGTCGATCATTCAGCAATCCAAGTTGCATTAGATACTCGCCGCCCAGGTGGGTCATTAGCATCGGCAAGAAAAGAGGATGACTCTTGCGAGATTATTTCGGGAGTACACCAAGGAAAGACGACAGGCTGGCCAATCCTAATCGTGGTTAAAAACAAAGATGCCCATTCGTCAGATTATTCATTTTTGCCCAATCATCCACGTCCTGGTCATGCCGATCTTCCAGTAATCGAGCGCACTGAAGGAAATGCAGATTTGCGTGGCGGTGGAAGTACCTCTGGCAGATTAACTGTGGGGATAGTCGCAGCTGCGGCATTGTGTGCACCATTATTAGAAAAGTGGGGAGTGCAGGTTATCGCTCATACTTCCTCAATTGGTACGGTAGAATCCATTCCGATTGCTCAGTGTGTTAACGATATAGAGGGTGATGACGACTGTCGCCGAATGCGATGTCGAGATTCAAATGCCGCCACGGAAATGGTGGCTTTGGTTGAAAGCCTTATCACCGATTCAGATTCGATTGGCAGTTGTGTTGAGATGCAAATTTCCGGTTTACCATTAGGAATTGGTGAACCATGGTACGATGGAATTGAGCCAGCTCTTGCGCGGGCATTGATGGCTATTCCGGCGGCAAGAGCAGTCGAATTTGGTCGAGGGAAAAATGCTGCAACAATGCGAGGTAGCGAACATAACGATCCTTGGGAATTGACTGAATCAGGACCCCAACCACAGGGTCGGAATAGCGATGGTGCTCTCGGTGGATTGGCCACTGGTTCGCCACTTTCAATCAAAGTTACTTTCAAACCTCCCAGCAGTATTGGTCAACCTCAAATGACACTCAATCTGAGTAGTGGGGAGCAAGAATCATTGCAGATTGAGGGTCGTCACGATCCAGTGATTGCACCACGTGCAACTGCGGTAGTAGAGGCAACAGGAATATTGGTCATTTGCGATCTTGCCTTGCGGGGAGGGATGTAGTTGAGTTTAATTGTCTACAAGTTCGGCGGTTCGTGTTTGAAGAGTATACAGGATCTTGAGAGGATATCTGAGATTATTGGTAATTCACATGGAAAACCTGTAGTTGTAGTATCAGCATTTGGTGGAGTAACCAATCTTCTATTAGAGGCCATCAATTGTAAGCAGAATCCTTCTTCAATAATTTCTAAAATCCGTGCGATTCATGCTGATATTTCCTCGACAACGGCTAATATCGTTAATTCAGAGAGGTTTTCTAATTTACTCGTCCAACTTGCTGAAGATGCTGCCCAATTGGAAGAGAACAGAATTGATGATTCCATTGAACATAGAATTTTATCATATGGGGAAAAAATGGCGAGCGTTTTAATCGCTGAATATCTTAAGATGCAATTTCATCAAGCGGTTGCAGTTTGGGCTGAGGAAATAGGTGTTGTGATTCAAGGAGGTGGCCGCCACCGTCATCTCAAGATTGAGCCGGCACTTCCAGTTCTAAATGAGATGTTATCAATGAAAAATATCCCCATCATTACCGGTTGGTATGGAATCAACGAAGATGGGAAAATTGCCGTACTTGAAAGAGGTGGTAGTGATGTTACTGCTTCAGCAATAGGTGCCGTCCTCCAAGCTAGAAAAGTTGTATTGTGGAAAGACATTGATGGTATCTTATCAATTAATCCATTGCACGGGATTAAGGGTAAGAAAATCCCTTATCTCGGGTACTCTGAAGCGAGTGAATTGGCTCGCCTAGGCACTTCGATTCTTCACTCACAATGCATTGAACCGGTTGCCAACGTTGGTGTCGCACTTGAATTGAGACCTCTTCACGGAGAGGGAAATGGTACGGTCATCGGCCCGGATTTGAATCTTGAGCAACCACAGGTAAAGGCAATTGTTTGCACTCATCCAGTGAGGATGGTGACTATCACTACACCTTCTGCGCAGAGCGCATCATCGTTAACAAGAGAAATATTGCAATTATTTGAGCAGCATGATATCAAGACTTGGTTTCTCCAGACTATTTCCGGCAGAATCGAGATGGTGGTTGATGATGCTTACCCTCAATCCGCATTACAAAAGTTGATGACTACGGGTTTGGGATTTTCTATCGGTGAAGTTTCGTCTTTGGTTTCATTAATTGGAAATGGTATATCCAACATTAGTCGTGAAGATTTGATGGTAAATTCACCACATGGATTTATTGCCCGGAGATTGCAAATTACTGCAAATGTTAGTCCGTCCCTTCATTTCCTAATCGACCATAATGAATTAATTGAATTTGTCACCTTTCTTACTGGAACGTTCGGATTAATCGCTAGTTGAAGGTTAGTGAACTATTCTAATTCTTCCTCATTTTCGGCTTTAGGGTTGAGAACTTTGGTTATCATCACATCTTCAACATCATCAGAATTTTGGAAATGATTGGTTAGGTGTTCAACAATTGGTGTACTTACTGCAGGAACAAAAATTACGATCGCAGGCCCCGAGCCCGAAATACCAGCCGCCCTAGCACCAAACATGGTCGCTTCGTTAGCGATTCGTCGACCGATTGAATCATTCAATACTCCTGCCATTGCTCGGCCATTCGAGGTCACTGCAACCAATTCACGCCCACTTTGAATCGCATTTAGTGCTTGCTGGAAGCCTTGTTGATGCCAAGCAAAAGCATCACTTTCCGGAGTTTCTGAGCGCCTGCCGCGTAATACCAATAACACCGTCCATGCTTCACTTGGGGGTCCATCTCCAGCCAATAGTACTCCTTGTTCAGCAGGGACATTCACATCAACGACTTTCCATCCTTCTTCGGCTGCGGCCCAAGCATCATCGACACTTCCGGTCAAACTAACTCCAGCCGTGGATTGTGCGGCTACAGCCATATCTATTATTTGGGTAATCTGAATTGAAGAATTGGTTGCATCGGCCAAAGCACGTAATGCAGCGACTGCAATAGCAGCACTAGATTTCAGACCTTGTCCTTGGGGAATTTTCGAACGGATTGTCCAATAGATTTCCTCTGCGGGGAGTTCATGCCCGGCTGCTTGCCAAGCGGCAACCACTGCATCAAGTAAGCCATCTGGGTCTGATGGTGGTGATTTCGGTTCATCATCACGAACCATCGCTACCGCATTAATGTCGAGAGCTAAACTTGCTCCCATGCCTAAGCCTGCGGCGTGTAATAAACTACATGCTCCGTGTGCTTTGCCTTTTCCTAATACCGCCATCATTCTCACCTCTCAGTAACTTTGGCGGAGATTTTACTACCCACATGGCGTCCAGATGAATCAAATCTAGCCATAACCAAATCATCAATCATCAATTCGTTTACCCCCTGCGTTTGGCCATTCATTACGACTAGCCTTACCGTCTCCGCTTGTTGTAGGCACACGGAACCTGTATGAGCATTTTCATTAGACATTTTCAATATTATTAATGGACGGTGTTCTATTTTAACTCTGCCAACGGTTAGAATGCGAAAATTTCCTTGTGAATCGTGAACCCTCAAATTGTCTCCTGCATGAACTTCGGAGAGATATTTGGTTTTCCCATCACCCATAATGCAATAGGAATGCACCGCTCCTGCGTTTACCCTAAATGGGCGAGGAGGTACATATCCACTTTCTAAGGTCTCACCATGTATCAATGCCATCATGCTCGAAGATGACCCTACCAGCATTCCTTCGCCTTGCCGCAATAATGTGGTAAAATCGACACAGACGCGATCACCAGTAATTGAGCGCTGGATTTCAATAATTTTAACCGCTTGGAGAGGAGATGATTGCTCAGATTTATCGTGGATTATTGGTGCTGTAGATTTAGATAATCGATGTGCTTTACAAATCGCCGCTTGTTCCCATAATTCGAGGTCATCGCTTAAAACGATTGCATCGACTCCAATTTCTAATGCAAATGCGGCTCCCGAAATCAGTTTCGAATCGTTAATTTTTACTGCGATTGATGTGGGGGTAGAATCTGCATCAGCGATGAGATTTTCAAGGGGGATTATCGTCCAATTTCGGCATTCTACCAGTAGCCATTGGACCGAACCAATCGTGCTTCTTGCTAATGTTTGACCGTGCTCATCATCAATAATGACATGAGCACCGATGATTTTTCCTTCATTATCGAGCAGTTTTCCTTCATCAATGAAGATATCAATTCCGATTCTTTGGTCGATTGAATCAACAAATTCGGATGATTCAATTTGGCCTTTACCCGATGCTGATTCCGCATCAAGCCACAATTCCACTTATTCACCTCATTTTTTCCGCTGCTACGAGAGGACCAATTCCGGCATGGACAACTTGGTGCAATGCCTTTGCTAGGCCGGCTACATCATTGCTGGCAAAGACTTGACGACCCATACAAATTCCGGCTCCACCTGCAAGAATAGATTGCTTGACCATTTTCAGCAATCCCACTACGTTACCATCACTTTCTCCACCTGCGATTAATACTGGAATGGGTACTCCAGAAGTAACGATTTCAAAGGTTTCCATCGAACCAGTCCATGAAGTCTTTACGACATCACAACCCAATTCCCACCCGAGTCGTACTGCATGGGCGATTCCCAAAGTAGGGTCGCCATCTGTTTGAAGATTAGGACCTCGAGCATACATCATCCCAAGCAAAGGAATTCCTTGAAGATGGCATTGGCGACTCAATTCTCCCATTCTAGCAATCATCTCGTTTTCGTGAATTGATCCAAGATTTACTTGAGCACTTACTGCAAGCGCACCACGTGCTACTGCCTCTTCGACACTACCGACCAAGACTTTGTTATCGCTATGTTCGCCGCCATGCACCGTCGAAACCGAAAGATGAGCGATAAGTGGGGGGCCAGTAAATGTTGACAAATAGCTAACGACTCCTTTTTGGGCCACGACAGCATCTGCCGCGCCTAATTTGCTGTATAAATCAGTCATGTTTTCCAAGCCAGAACTTGGAAATTGAGAGGCTCCGTGGTCGACAGGAATCCAAACACCTCTGCCGTTAGGAAGTAGCTCATTCAACCGTGCTTGCTTGCTTAAATTGGCGCTCACAACATTGCGAATCCTTTCCTCCTTTCAAACCATTTTATTATCAAGGCTCAAAGAAATGTTTAGTAGCATCGGCGTAAACGGACTGCCATGTCTAACTCATTGCTGCAAATGCAAGGGATAACACGGCACTATGAAATGGCTTCTGAGACAATTAAAGCTCTCGATGGTGTCGACTTGGAAATTGAGGTTGGTGAGAGAGTAATCTTGCTTGGACCCTCAGGTTCTGGTAAGACAACGCTCTTGAATTGTATCGCGGCATTGGATAATCCTACAGCTGGTGATTACTCCTTCAATATGCGTGATGTGCCCCGAAATGAATCCGAGGTGATGACTACTTTTCGGCGAGAAAATATCGGATATGTTTTCCAATTTTTTAACCTCTTACAAGACTTAACGGTACTAGAGAATGTATTATTGATACAAGAAATGTCTGGGCAACGAGATGAACAGCGAGCACGTGAATTGCTATTGATGGTTGGCCTAGAGGGTGAAGTAGATCGTTTTCCCGCCGAAATCAGTGGTGGTCAGCAACAACGAGTTGCAATCGCCCGTAGCCTAGCCAAAAGCCCGAAATTATTACTCGGTGATGAATTAACTGGCAATCTTGATTCTACGACCTCGGCCATGGTGATGGAAGTATTAGGGGAAGTCTGTGAACGAGAAGGAATTACCACGATAATGGTCACACATGATGAATCTTTAACAAGATTTGCAACTCGAGTGGTACGTCTAGACAGTGGCAAGATTATCGCAGATGAAAAATTGAGTGAGTGATACAGTGTCAAGATTGCTGACAAAGCGCCTTGCTCGGAGCCTATGGCGCACCAAACTTCGTCTTTCCGCGGTTTGGTTGATGATTGCAATCGGAGTTTTCGGCGGGATTTCATTAGGATATTATGCTAATACTGCTACAAATATCTATGAATACGCATATTCGGATACTCCAGAGACCATGAATCTGGCAGATATTTGGGTGGAAAACCCGAGTGAAGTATGGAATCAATCCACAAGTATGAAGCTGTGCGATGAACTATTTTCGCAATGGGATAACCAAGAATTAACTTTGGATGAGTGCGAGGCTCGATTAATTCTCGATGGAGTATTGTATCATCAATCAGATTCTGGTAATGAGAATATGGTGGTCTCGGTTTGGCACGGCATTGATGAAGGCGGAATAGACCGTGTTTGGATACCCGAAGATGAATGTTGTGCAGGCAGGATGGCCCAAACTGATAATGAAATAGTACTTGACTCACATGCTGCAGATGGTATGGGAATAGGCATTGGAGACGTCATTTCTATTGGGGCTGGTCATGGCAGGATGAATTTCACTGTCGTTGGAATAGGATTCCATTCTCAGCACCTGTATTTCACTATTGAAGGTGAATTGATGCCGGCTCAAGCCGGTACCTTTGCCTCCGGATATCTTACTGAACAGGGTCTGAATAAACTAGCAAACTTGAGTTCCGGTTCAACTAACCGGTTGCTTCTCGATTTGGAAGGCACACCGGAATATGATTTGCTTTCGACCGAGATCAACGAAGGTGAAAAAATGGGCAAAGCAATGACTCAGGTCGCCACAATTATTTCGCAAGATGAGGAGATTAAAGCGATGGTCTATGACCGTTCGGGAATTGACTCGGTTGAATTTTTGCGGGCTGATGCTGAAGGAGCACAGAAATCGTACGGATTCATCACCGGAATGTTGGCGATGGTTGCTGGAATTACGATATTTCTCAGCCTCCAACGATTGATACAATCGCAGGCCAAAGAAATCGCAGTAATGCGAACCCTTGGGGTATCTCGCAGGAAGATAATGCCAGCATACATTCTTGCTCCAATCGTAATAGGTTTCATCGGTTGTACCATTGGAGTATTGTTAGGCGTGTATGTCGGTGCGCCAGCAATGGTGAAGATGTATGAAAATGTGATTGGTATACCAGCAATTGATGATTCTATTGATTATTCTCTAGTATTGTCAAATGTTTCTATTGCCATGGTCGTAATATTATTATCAGGAATTAGACCGGCTTGGCAGGCTTCACGCCTCGACCCGCTCAAAGTTTTACGAGGCCAACACGAAGTACGCCTCTCCTCCCGACGTATTCAGAAATTGACCGCCAAGTTACCTGCTTCGGTTGGCTTGACCTTGCGTTCAAGTATTCGCAAACCCTTCCGTATCGCTTTCACCTTTATTGCAGTCGGTATGTCGATGCTGATATTTGGGTCGATGTTTCTTATGATGGATTCGATGGAAGAAGTAATGGTCCGTGATTATGATGAAAATCAAAATTGGGAGGCTCAAGTTTTCGTTCCCTTTGCTGGTGAGGCGGCGGTGGGAGAATGGGCGCAAGAGAACGGTGCAGATTACGAATATTTGCTCCAATTCCCGGTAAATCCTGCTGATGATGCAAGGCAGATGACCGCTTTTGGAATGGATAATTTTGCGACTCAAGGTGAATCAGCGATGATTTTATTGAATTTAGATGAAGGAGAATTACCTAAATCCGGCCAAAATCCGCCTCAAGTACTGATAGATGAAGGCACAGCACATTTTCTTGATTGGCAGGTCGGACAGTACCAAACTATAGTAATAGGCTCGAAGGAGCAAGTCGTCGAAATTTCAGGAATAACCACCGGTGAGATATCTCGAACTGTGTACTTCCATCGAGCCGAATTAGCAGAATTGACTGGATTAGAAGCGACATCGGTATTATTACAATTACCAACTGGGGTTGAGATTGATACGGAATTAGGAGAAATGTCGGTCGGCATTAGTATGAAAGAGGATTTTCTCGACTCCTTTAATGCCTTAATGGAAACACAAAAACAAATTTTCGACGCCATTTTACTATTAGGTATTGTAATCGCAGCAGCAGTATTATTCAATACTTTGATGATGAATTTAGCCGAGCGAGATAGTGAATTGGCAACCCTGCGAGTATTAGGGGCATCGACCAATAGTCTTGGCAAAATGATGCTAGGGGAGCACTTTGCGATTGGTTTAGTGGGTGGAATATTTGGTTGCATCATTACCATTGTCGGAACAAAAATGTTAATCGCAGAAATGGTTCAATGGTCGTTTTTCTTTACAGTGCAGGCTGATTCATCTGTGATCTTACTATTGATTGGAATCGTCGTGACTATCTCGTTATTGTTGACCCCGATTGGGGTTTGGAGAATCAAGAAAATGAACTTAGTTGACAAAGTAAAGGAGTTTTCAAACTGAGAATATGTGGGCAATAGTCTAAACATACTTGGTGATGGTGGGTTGAACATGGTGGAGACTGGCGAGTGGATGATGATTGGTTTACTCGGGCTTTCATTTTTAGGTGGAGTCTGGGTATTATTGGTGCGCGGTGATGTACCTGCTTCCGAACGTCGCAGGCTTGACGCTAACGATTATTCACGTTTTAGTAAGCGCCGAACCGGTCCTGAATTTCGCGAGGCTCGTAAGGAAATTGAGCAGCGTTTAGCATTAGTTTCGCGTCGTAATCGCGCACGTTCTCAAGCGCAAATGAGAATTGCTGAGGCTGAATTAGCTCGTCAACGACGAATTGAGGCTGAAGAAGCGGCAATTCGAGCTGAAGCAGCACGTCTCAAGGAGATGGAATTAGCTGAAGAGCGTGCCAAACTCGAAGAAGAGCGTCAGAAGCGTGAGGCTGAAGCCGAAGCTGCCCGCCTTGAAGAAGAGCGCCTGCGTCTTGAGGAAGAGGAGCGTTTAGCTGCTGAAGCAGCCGAATTACAAAGACTCGCTGATGAGGCTGAGAGAATCCGCCAAGAGGAATTGGCCGCTCTAGAAGAGCAGCGTCAAGCGGAATTAGCTGCCTTGGCCGAGGCTGAAGCAATGCTCGAAGCCCAAGAGGTTGACGAAGATACTACTGCTGAATTACGTTCCCGTCTTGAGGCAGCAGGTGGTCGAATAGGTGATGTAAACGTGTCACTGATGTGGAATAATTACAACGATCTTGATCTCCATGTAGTATGTCCTTCAGGTGAACGCTTACACGGTGGCAACCGAAAATCAGAATGTGATGGCGAATTGGATGTTGACGCCAACGTCAAGCCTGAATCTAAAAAGCCTGTCGAAAACGTTGTTTGGGATTTCGGTAGTGCTCCTAATGGTATTTACAAGGTATATGTTCATCATTACAAAAAGCACAAGAAGCGAGGAACCAAGGATCCTACACAGTTCAAGGTTATCGTAAATGCTGGTGGAACCTTTACCGAATACAATTCTGAATTATCAAATGGTGACCCAATAATGTTGGTAACTGACTTTGAAATGAAAGAGAGAACACCAGAAGAGCAAGCGGCAATATTGGCAGAAATGGAAGCTGCTGCTGCTGCTGAACGTGAGGCTGAAGAAAAGGCTCGAGCAGAAGAAGAAGCACGATTGGCTGCTGAACGTGAGGCTGAAGAAAAGGCTCGAGCAGAAGAAGAAGCACGATTGGCTGCTGAAGCCGAGGCTGAAGAAAAAGCACGTTTGGCTGCAGAAGCCGAAGAAGAAGCACGATTGGCTGCTGAAGCAGAAGAAGCACGCTTAGCTGAGGAACAAAGGCAAGCAGATCTAGCTGCCGCTGAGGAACAAAGACTAGCCGAGATCGCCGCTGCAGAAGAAGAAGCGGCCCGCCTTGAAGCCGAAGCTGCTGAACAAGCAAGAATCCGTGCCGAAGAGGTGGCCGAAGAAACTGCGGCAGAATTGCGCCGCCGGCTTGAAGAAGCTGGAGGTCGAATCGGTGATATCAACATCTCATTGATGTGGAATAATTACAATGATCTTGATCTTCATGTTGTCTGCCCTTCTGGTGAGAGAATCCACGGTGGTAACCGACTCTCACAGTGCAAAGGTGAATTAGACGTCGATGCCAACGTTAAACCCGATACCAAGAAACCTGTCGAAAATGTGGTTTGGGATATTGGTGATTCTCAAGATGGCCTATACAAAATCTACGTACATCACTACAAGAAGCATAAGAAGTTCCGAACCAAGGACCCAACCCAATTCAAATTAATCACCGGCGTCAAGGGAACATTCCATGAATATAATTCGCAACTGTCTCATGGTGAGCCAATAATGTTGGTTGCAGAATTCAACTTGAGTGATGGGAAATTAGTAGGTTCGGAACCACAAGAAGTATCCTCTGAAGAGCCTGAAGAACAGTCTGAAGAATAGATTGCTCCATAGGTATCACTTCACCATTTACTAGCATCATTCTTGCTTTGCCGATTCATTCATATGGGGCATACAGTAGCCCCTCGTAATGGGGATATCGAGGAAAGAGGTATCGGGCTGGCTGGCCGCGTATAATCCCGAAGAAATTACCATTGGTGTGGTCGCTTCACATTCCTCGTTGCAAATTCTTCACGGTGCTCGCCAGGAAGGATTTCGAACTCTTGGTATTGCGGTTGGCGACAACCGCCGCCGATTATATTCTGCCTTTCCGGGTGCCGAACCTGACGAATGGTTGATGTTGGACGATTATAGAGAATTGCTTAGCCAAGCAGAATGGTTGCGACAACGCAATGTGATTATCATTCCACATGGATCTCTAGTAGAATATCTAGGCGCTGAAAATTTTCGCAACCTAGAGGTTCCAACTTTCGGTAATCGTAATATTTTGAAATGGGAATCAAGTCGGGAATCGCAACGTAAATGGCTGGAATCTGGCGGTTGTACAATGCCAGCTGTAATCACGGACCCCCATGACATTGATGGCCCAGTAATTGTCAAATACGCTGGAGCCAAAGGTGGGCGTGGTTATTTCATCGCTCGTGATTATCGTGATTTCCGCCGCAACGCAAATATTGAGGAAGACTTTACCATCCAAGAATATGTCCTTGGATGTCGCTATTACATGCATTTCTACTTTGACCCTACCGCGACCGATGGTTACCAAGTTCGTGGAACTGGTAAGAATACTGGAAAATATCTTGGCCGTTTGGAATTATTGAGTATGGACCGTCGTGATGAGAGCAATGTTGACGAATTTTACAAATTAGGAAGTCTACGTGACCTGCGTGAAATGGCTTTTGAGCCATCCTTTGTTGTTACAGGAAACCAACCTGTTGTCATTCGAGAGAGTCTTTTGCCTAGGGCATTTGAATTGGCTGAAGGTACGGTATCAGCATCGTTTGAACTTGAGGATGATGCACGTGGAATGATCGGACCATTTTGCCTCGAGACAATTGTTACCGATAAATTAGAATTCAAAGTGTTCGAAATAAGTGCTCGAATTGTCGCCGGTTCCAATCCCTTTGTCGGTGGCTCACCATATTCAGATATCAATGAATATAGAATGTCGACAGGACGTAGAATCGCCCGTAGTATACGCAATAGCCTTGAAAAAGGTGAATTATCCGGATTAATATCTTGAACCATGTTCGGGGTGAAGTTGGTAAAGCAAGCCAGCACTGCTCTGGGTATGGGGACAACTCAGCGCCGAGTAACATATGCCGATTATTTGCATGTTCACCAATTAATTGAGTTACAAGATGGCCATTGTGAGCGCGAAATAAGTTGTGATGAGCACCATTTCATTGTCGTTCACCAAGCATTTGAATTGTGGTTTTGTCGAATCATCAATGAGATGCGGGACATCCGAAATAAATTGAACAAACCTGAAGTACCCGAAAATGAAATTCCTAAAATTGTCGCTGGACTAGAGAGGATTACTGAGATTTTCCGCCTCTTTCAATCACAGTGGAAAGTAATGGAGACACTTACTCCACAGGGCTTTCTTGATTTTCGTGATGAATTAGGCACTGCTTCAGGATTTGAATCATTCCAGATGCGGGAATTAGAGATATTACTTGGAATTGAGTATTCAGACCGTCCAAATGCTATGAATCCGATTGAGCATTTTTCTCGTCTCGCTCATGAGAGTGATTCAGCGAAGTCATCGTATGAGCGACTATTAGCGGCATCTGAAGAAGTATCGTTGAAGCAGGCCCTCCACACTTGGTTAGGAAGAACCCCAATTCATGGTTCATCGCCCGATGATGCTGGAGATGGAGTGGTGGTGCGTGAATTTGTCGAGCAACATTTGGCTACAATGGCACGAACACACGAAACCGCATTAGCACATTTTGAGGAAATCGGGCAACAGGATTTGGCTGCGGTAAAGTCGAGATTTGCCGCATCCCTTGAAGGGGCGAGAGAATATCTGTTACCCGAAGGGGAAATTGAGCGTTCTCGTGCAGGATTATTATTCATTGAATCATATCGAGAATTGCCTTTGTTATCATGGCCACGCGCTTTAATCGACAGCACAGTAGAATTAGAGGAATCAATAATATTATTCCGCACCCACCATGCCCGAATGGTCGAGAGAATGATTGGCCGTAGAGTGGGAACTGGTGGCTCATCAGGTGTCGACTACCTTGATATGACTACCAAGATGAGAGTATTTACAGATTTGTGGGCGGTAAGAACAATTCTGCTCAAACGGAGTGATATTGCTCCGGTTTCACAACCAGAAACCTATGGCTTCAAGCGATGATTTTCAATCCAAATGTGGATCAGTATCAATAGGAATCATGTTGTGTTCATACTCGTATAGAGCAATCTTCAATGGGTCTAAAACGAAGCGGATATTTGCTTCCTCTACCCCGAATAATGAAATTAATTCGGCCTTAAATTCCGAGCGTAATTCTTCTTCTGAAGCATTGAGTGGAGCACCCATTCCAATCTGTAGGGCGCGAGCCCCAATAATACGAGCTCTTTCAAAGCGGGTGTGGGATTCATTTGCCATTTTGGTCACCTTCGGTGAACTCGGCGACTTGTGGTTCGTTATTGAACCCTCCGTCAACAATGGTATCCATGCTTTGTCGTCCAAAGTAACCCTCAAACGTTAGTTGAGTAACGAGCAGTCATGGACGAGAAGGGGATGGCTAGCACAACCCGTCTTCCGCTGATTATTGCAATAATGGCCGTTGCCATTACCATTGTAGGGGGGACGATTCGTATCCATGATGCAGGGGAGTCGTGCCCTGATTGGCCCACTTGTTTCGGTACATGGGGATTTGATGTATCACCCGATCAGCAGGAATTATGGTGGAATGAAAACCCTGAAGAGATTGATTCTCGCGGCGCTAACCATCGTTATACAACCTTTGAGATATTCACCGAATGGTTGCATCGATTTTTGGTCGGAATAATTGCAATACCAATAGTTGTTAACCTAATTGTGGCCAATAAAAACCGTTCAAAATTGGGCGAAAAAAACCGCACACTCGCTATCTCTGCAGCAATATTACTTCTTATTCAAGCCGTCGCCGGCTATGTTACCGTTCGTTTTGACAATGCAGATTGGACTGTAGCCTTACACTTGGTCTTGGCATCATCATTTATCGCGGTTGTGATGTGGCAGTGGCTTTGTTGGCATCGCCGTCTAAATCCAAATTCTATTTTCCACTCTTTGTCTCCGGCGCAGGCTGAGGTTATGCGAAAGCCGGTGCTGACGATGTTACTGGGGTCATTGCTTCTGTTGATATTGGGGGCTTGGGTTTCATCAACTGCGGGTGGTAATTACAATCAGGCATGTGGAGTGGGAACAGAAGCATGGCCCTTATGTCAAGGTGAGATTATTCCCGATACTGGAGAAATTCCAATCCTTGTACAAATGGCTCACAGAATAGCAGTAATAATAGTCGGAGTGATATTATTTTTAGGATATCGAAATGCCCGTGCAAACATATCGGAATCTGGAAGGGTACTAAGCAAATCCATTTCATCATCATTTCATCTATGGGCCATGAATGTAGTGGTGGGTGGACTATACCTTTTTACCGCTAGTGACGGTTTTATCGAATGGCTCTCATTACTCCATCTCATTGTCGGAATCTCTTCTTTCTTAGCTCTCGCATTTGCTGCAATGCAGATTGATTTGGCTATGAATCCAGAACCTTTGGAGGATGAATGATGACTGAATCCAGTAATACGTCAGCAAATTTGCTAAATATATGGATGCGATTGATGAAATTACGTGTAATTATATTGTTGCAAGTAACCGCAATATGTGCCATATTGATGCATGATATTCTCGCTCGAAAAGGGGCGATTGAAAGCGTTCAACGGTCATGGCTTGATACCGCATATACTTCTGTCATGGTAATAATCGGTGGGACGCTTTCTGCAGGTGGAGCCAATGCCATCAATATGTGGTATGACCGTGATATTGATGCTCATATGAATCGCACCTCAAAGCGCCCCATACCAATGGGGGAAGTCTCACCGATACATGCATTGATTTTCGGAATCGTGATTGCAGTTCTTGGCATTGGTGTACTTTGGCAAATACACTGGAAGGCAGGATTTTGGAGTGCTTTTTCAGTTGCATTCTATGTAGTCATATACACTATTTGGCTGAAGCGAAGAACTCCTCAAAACATAGTCATTGGTGGTATAGCAGGTGCGACACCTCCTCTCATCGGTTGGGCTGCTGCGGCCAGCGAGACATTGTCCCAAGGCAATATCTTCGACCTTGCCTCTCCCATTCCATGGATGTTATTTCTGCTAATTTTCTTATGGACTCCTCCACATTTTTGGGCCTTGGCTCTATATCGCGGCGGAGAATATGGCAAAGTCGGGGTACCGATGATGCCTGATGCTAAGGGAGCGAAAAGAACCTTGATTGAAGCAAAAATTTATTGTGTTTTACTAATTTCCCTTGGAGCGATTCCAATTATCTGGTCGAATTACGGTCTAGGCCTATCAGCATCAGTTGTAACAATTGGTTTGGGAGTCTGGTATTCACTCACAGTGTGGCGAATAAACCCTGAAGAGGGCTTGGATGAAAATGACAGATTACCCACAGCATTTTCTTCATTTATGGCATCCTTGAAATATCTCGCATTGATGTTCTTCGGCCTTGTTGGTGTAACGCTTCTTCCATTCTAGCCTCTATGTAATACCGCTCGCTTTATGATGGAATCACGATTCGGCGAGTTACTGCGGTCATCGCATAGCCTGGCCATTGCGCCGGATTGCTAATCCGGTGGGTCTACCCACGAGGGTTCGAATCCCTCTGACCGCGCTTAATCAACTGAAGAATTCTGCAAAGTCATCAGCGAATTCGTCATCAGCATCATCGTCAGAATAGACACCCATTTTGCGTTTGAAACTCTTAACTCTGCGACGAAGTAAGGGGAGTCCGATCAAATTTAAACATAGTAATACGAGGAAGGTCATTCCAGCAATTTGGAATGATTCATCTTGGAGGAAATCCTCTACCGTTCCAAGATATTCAACCCCATAGGGTGGTTCTGGAGGTGGTGGCGGTTCTGGTACCAAGTATTCTCTATATTTCCAATATTGGTCATCCACGTGAACTCGCTCAATATTTTCTGTTTGGCCATATGTTTGTAGATACATGACATTGCCTACTTCATCGACAGGAGCGAGGATGTAGTAGTAGGTTAGATACGGCTGTGGTCCTTCTGGTAGCCAACCGAATTGCTCGTAGTAGCCGTTTTCTCCATCGCCAAAAGTTAGGTTAGAATACAGCGGTTGTGTCAGCCTCAAGTCGGTATTTTCAGGTCGAGATTCTAGGCGATAGAGATTGTATGATTTGGCGTCATTTGGTCCTGATTGAGGCCAAGTCCAAGTTAAGTTGACTACATAGCATCGAGACCAATCGAAAAACCAACTCCAACATTCCGAGTCATTAGTGAAAGTCACCGTGTGCTGCAAATTTACCACTTCAGTCATCGGTGGTTCGGAATCGCCACATGCTAATGCTGGTGACAAAATACCCGAGTTATTTTGAACATTTGAGACGTTGCCATGGAAAAAATCGGGAATCGATTGTCGGTCAACTGGGGCGATTAGATATGTGGCGCAAATTCCTGAAGGTAGTGGTTTCGGGTCGACCCAATAAGAATCATAAGGATTCAATTCTATCATACTAGCACCGGTTACTAGCAATTCCCAAGTAGAAGCCGAATCAACGGTATCGACCATTGGGAATGGGATGTTAGTCGCTTTAGGCATTGTGTTTCGATAAATTCTCCAACCCGAGAAGTAGATATTGTCCAAATCTCCATATGGCTGCCAACTCAAATTGAGATAACCTCCTGGTAATAATTCAATTTCGACTGCTCCGGGAAATACTTCAATTTGCGGAAGGACTCCAGTAATCAAATATGCACCAGATTTAGACAAAATAGCTCGGGCAGTTTCATTATCAACAATTGTAAATGAATCACTTTCATCTAACTGTTGCCAATTTGCACTTGTAGCATTCTCTAAATTATATAGATTTAAACTACTGCGATTTATTGAATCAGGAATCAGTGCTGATAAATTCAAATCAACAGTCATCTCTTCCATTCCTGTGTCGTTATTTGTAGGGTCGGTACTGAGAACATTGATATCGACTACCATCAAGGCATCTAGACCGGATTGGAGGTTGTAATTGAGGCCAATTTCGGGCAGCGCATGCATGGCTTCAACTCTAGCAGGGGTAAGAGTCACTGCTTCTCCTTCAAGCCAGGGGTCTTGGTTCAGTAAAGTGCGGTTGTAAACGGTCATGTGAGTATAGGTGGATTCTAAATTTCCTAGTGCATCTTCAACTTTGAGCATGAACATATGTTCGCCCATACCAATATCTCCGGCACTAAATACAGCCGTCTGGCCATAACTCCAAGGTATAACTCCTGCCAAATACCAAGAGTAGTTTAGAGGTTTTGCCGCAGTCGAAGATACATGTGCTCGCAAAGTAATGTTTTGTCCTGTGTTATAGGTCCGCATTTCATTATCTTGGGAAACTGTTGGAAAAATATCTCCAGATATGATATTAACGGTTTCAGTGAGAGAATTATCTGACGGTTTGTCATCGGCACCTTCTGTAAATGTAGAGGGGATGGTGATTCGGATTACCTTGGAACCCTGTCCGAACAAATCAAAATTGCATAATATACTATCTCCTGGATGGATAGTCAAATTTTCACAATTGAAAGGACCAGCCTCAAATTCCAAATTAATGGAAAATAATTCCATTGTTATTGAGGTATTAATTATTGAAGTATGACCGTTATTCTTTATTGCCACTTCTATCGAATCCTCGCCATAGAAATAGTCGGGGGAATCCGGTTTGTAGGCTGGATACATTTGATCGACGATTAAGTCAATATCATCGCTAAATCGAACAGTAGTGTTTGCGAGATTATTGTGTGCATTCATATCCGAAGAAGAATTCAATACCCCATATTCTAAAGTGAAATCACCTTCTTGACTGGAGTTCAATGCGGGCAAACTCAAGTTGAAACTTTCCGCCCCCCATTCACCTCCTGGATTGCTAATAATTTTGCTATCATTTGCCACCAAATTATTCTCGTCATCAAACAAGCGCCAACCTGCTTCAAATTGCAAATCACAGTTGGTTGTGCATGAGGTGATTATTCCTTTGAAATAAAGAGGGTAATCCTTGCCAGTATTGTATAACCATTCTCCATCTTCAGAGGCATAATTGTGATGCCCAGGCCTGACATCCCAATCGGCATCGACATCCAAATCCATGAAATATTCAGCGAGATTGAATGTGTAAGCTAGGATATCGTTACTGGGACCATCATCTTCTACCAAGAATCGGAATACAATGGTATAAATTCCTGGTTTGTTATAATATTCAAAAGAAGAAGTAAAATTTATCTGTGCAGTTTCACCTGAATAGAGAGCGGGAATTGATGTCGTCCCATCTTTAGTAGAACCTCCGTTGCCACATGCTGTTGAAATTTGGTCACCGGAACAAGTGGTCCATTTTATTGCTTTAGAAGAGGTCGTTAAGACTCCGATATTTTGGATGATGACTGAGGGTTGAAAAGAATCCCATTGAGAATAATTTACATTGGGGAGTGGATTTACTCCTGAAATAATTGCCACATCTCCATCAGCATTTGCACTTGTAGATGGTAGGCTGACGATGCCAATGAAACTCGAAAAGACCATCGTTAGGATCATTATTAGGGCGTTGAAAGCCCTTTTTTGTGAATCTTGACGAAGGGGAAATTCTACTGCGCGGCCGCACTGCATTGGCTATGTGTAACAACCGTACCTCAAATAGCAATCGGCTCGAATGGCCAAAAGTTCGGACATCTTGAGTAATTTTGTTCAATCCAATTTACATATTGTTGTATTTCATTACCGCAGACTTATGGGGGGGCGGCGGTGTCAGCGTTATGTGGAAGCGAGGGCGACTCTCAACCGACGGCGTTTGTCCGAGGATGATGGAGCAATGACTGCGGTCATTGAATTTCTTTCCTCATTTGTGTTATTTTTGATGGTTGTTACCGCTTACCTATCTTTAGCCCAAATGAGTTTGGGTGTAAATGAACCGAGTATTGATCGCTTAGACCGTTCGGCCGCAGAAGGATTAGAGCGATTGACCGACGATGGCGGTTTATTTGTTCCATGGAAAGATGGCGTGAGAGATATCGCCAATGCAACCGTTGATTGGCAACTTCACAATGCCAGTGAATTGATTGAAGGGGATGTCCTTCCGGCCTTGGTTGAAGTTGATGGGGTTCTTAGTGCAGAAAAAATCTCCGCATTGCAAAACATTACTGAAGCACAACTAGGGCGGGGGATCGGTTTAAGTTCGGATTACCAATTTCGTCTAACAATTAGCGTAATTGATAGTGCTAATGTCTCGCGTCTTAACACTATAATTTTTGATGATGGCACACCGCGCACTGCGGCCAAAGATAGCGCTACATCTAGCCGTTCTTTCACCTTGGGGAATGAGACGGTTAGAATTACTCTAGAAGTGCATGACGGAGCGAGACATTTTCCGTCCATCCGAATTTCTGAATTTACCACTCGGCCGATGATGGGCCAACCGGAATGGATAGAGATTCACAATCCTAATGGCTTTGCAGTAAATCTGTCCGGCTGGGGATTGACGCGAGCAACCGGATCTTCCTCAGCCTCTGTATTGTTTGAAAGCGGAGTGTTGGCTGGTGGTAAGTTAGGAATTTTCACCGGTTGGGCAGAATTACAATCTGAAGGTAATTCCACATTTGTAACCGATATTAGTGAATCGGGAGTGCTCGGAGTTGGTCAACAAGATGGTTTGGGGGATTCAGCCGGTAGTCTCAGCCTTACCTATGCCGATATCCAATCAACCGGTACTAAAGTGTACACTATTGAATGGGATCCAACGTGGAGGATTGGCTCTGGAGATTCAATTATTTTCCTTGGTGGCACTCCTGGCGATATGAGTAATTGGAATGTTGTTTCTAGCCCATCTCCGGGAGATTTCTAATCGCCATTCTACGGAGTGTGTTTGCATAGCCTTCATTTACCGAAGCCGTTGTCCCTAAGTCGTATTCCATGTTGCCAAGCACTTCCTACACCCGAGACCGGTGCGTTACCGGTGTTCACGGATTAGATGAAATTCTACGTGGCGGCATCCCTTATGGCTCTACTGTACTCGCTTCAGGAACCTGTGGTTCTGGAAAAACCACATTGGGGATGGAATTTTTGGTGCGCGGAGCGATGGTCGGTGAAGCATGTGCTCATTTCACTGCGACCGAACCATCGGTAAAGTTACTTGAAAACATACGTCAATTCCCTTTCTTTGATATGCAATTAGTAGATTCGGGATTGATAAATGTCTTCGATATGGATGTACTATACTCATGGCTGGGATTGACTAAAGCAAGTTTTGATTTGGATGATGTTCACGCCTTAATCAAGGCCATTACAGATATCGTGAACACCATTGGAGTAACTCGATTAGTTATCGATTCTGTTACCACGCTATGTTACAAAATCAAGAGTGAACAATTGATACGTGATTTCCTATTCACACTCGGGAAAAAGTTAGCCACTCTCGGTTGCACTACAATATTAATTTCTGAAATTACATCTGCTACGCAAAATGCACACTGGTCATCTTTTGGTGTTGAAGAAGCGATTTGCGATGGAATTATTGTTATGGGTGACTCGGAAAGAATGGGGCATCTATTGAGGTTTTTACAAGTTGTAAAAATGCGTGGTACCGGACATAGTCGCGCCAAATATGCTCTCGAATTAACCCCGCTTGGCGTGATGCTCACGCCTATGCTCAAATGGGGTTCAATCGGTGAATCAAAAGCCCATTGGGGGTCCTGATAATGATAGAATTTGACCAAAGAATATCCGAGCAACTGTCTGAAGTTTCACTAAATAGTGCGATCCAAGTTCGAGTTGGCACTTCAAATGCATTCATGGTTACTGCGAGTACCATTTTACCGTTAATTCAAATGTTTGATATGGGCGGAGTATACATTTCAGCGAGCCGCGGAGCCGTTGAGATTATTGAGGCCTTGGAAGGTATCGGTATGCCGACAGAACGCATTCATTTCATCGATCTAGTTTCATCGGGTTTGCTTGGGGGTACTGAAACCCCCTACGACAACATCACCTTCGTCGATTCACCGATTATGCTAGAAAGTATTCTTCTGCAAACCATGTACCATATGCGAACCACACCATATGAGCGTAATTTCGTGTTCCTTGATAGCGTAAATGCACTGGCGATTTACAATGAAGACCGTATGCTAGCAGAATACCTTCACACTTTCATCAATACATTCCGCCAGCGAGAAGTTCTCTCAGTTATTCTCAATGTCCCTGACCAGACCCCTCCTGGAGTGTTGAGCAATCTTGACCTGTATTGTACCGACTTAGTCGATCGTGGCCAGGTGGTCATTCACTGAGGTTTTATTATGGCAGAAAAAATTTCATTTTCACTTGAGGACGAAGAGTTCTTTGGCACTAAAGGTAGTTTTGGTATTCCAAAATTCGACAGCAATCTAGATGGTGGAATACCACGAGGATTTTTCATTATAGCAATAGTAGAGACCGGTAGTGGTGCCGAACTTTTCAGCAAACAATTCGTTTCTCCTGCAGAAGAGCCTGATAACACATTGTATGTTTCGACGAGCGAGTCAGGTGCACAGATAATCCAAATTTTTGACAAGTATGGATGGCCTAAAGATATCGGTGTTAGAACCATGGGTGAGGAGTATAACAAGCGTGTATTAAACAAAGAATTGCAAGCCAGCCGATACAGATTGGAAGGCTTTACGATGCCAGATATACAAAAGCTGGCCCAAACCCGTTTCGTCGATGATGAATCGGAGGATTTCTTGACTGAATTGACCAATGAAGTGATGAGTCTTGGCCCATATTTCCGCGCGGTCATTGACAGCATGGATTTCTTCTTTAATCGTGAGGACCCCACTCGTGTCCTAGCAATGTTGCGAATGATGCAGGCGCACACCCAACTGAATCGTGGAATATTGCTATGCACTGTTTCCGAATCTACTGTTACTAAAGCAATGGAACAGGAATTGACAATGCTTGCTGATATGGTGTTGAAGTTTGAAGTTCACATGATGGGTAGCGATTTTGAGACCCGCATGGTTATTCGAAAATTCCGTAATTCTCCTGAGAATCTTGCGGTTATTTCGTTCAAGGTAACTCCCGAGGAAGGGATCACTCCAGAAACTGTGCAGAGAATTGCATAGTGTGAACGGAAATTGCATCAAAATTACTTGCAATCGGAAGCAATCAAGTTACAAAGGGCTATGCCTTTCCACTTTGTAATCGCAGTAGTGATTATTCGGTTAGATTAAGACGACCCAATAGTTCATCAGCTCGGTCAAGATTTCCTTTGACTCGGTCAAGGGTGTCACTGGCTGAAATAACGGCTTCACCGAGGCGAATTTCCTCTTCCGCTTCAATATCGTAATCTTCCTCTCGTTCGGGTCGGTCAAATTGACTGATAACCGACCGTAATTCGGCAACTACTGCATCTACCTCAGTCTCAGTCAAGTTAATTCCGCTAGGCATTGGTGGCACATCTTTGGGCGAAATATAACCTAATTCAACTCCAACAACTCCGCCACATGCGACGATGCGAGGGCGTAGTTCTGCGGTATTTACTGAGTACCCGCGTTGTTCCAAAAAGCGAACTAGCAAAGCCTGTTCACCAGTTCCATATTGACTATTTGATTTACGTAGAATTGCTTCGACAACTTGTTCAAAGCCCTCAATATTGCGCTCTAAACGGTCCAGAGCAATGCGTGCTGAATCACTGAGGTGTATTGCTCCGTGTTGGAGAATACGAACAACGCGTTCACGGCGGGCAATTCGAGGATCGTTCAGCGCCGCACTTTCATTCAAGGAAACTTGTAAGTCAAAGAGGCCATGTAATCTACCGCTTACTGCGGGTAGGCGCATATCCATACCATTTTGTCGGGCGAGTTTTTCAAACTCAAGCCTACCTTGCACCATATCTCCTGCACAAACATCCAATATTGCCTCCAATCCATCAAGTAAATCTTGTCGAACCATTTCCAATTTACGTAACGCTTCTCGTTCACGCCATGAATCAGGTCCGAGATGTACCGCTTCCTGCTCCTTTTCGATCCGGGCTTTGATTTCATTTAATTTATCATTGACGGTTTGCCTAACCGCTCCCAGTTCTACTGCGAAGCCTTGACTCGACAGACTGGAAAAGAATGCTTCTAGGTCATCGGCATCATCCGGTTGCCCGATGAGCAAAAATTCACGAATAGCACTTTCAAGTTCAGCATTTCTCGCTTCCATCTCCAATAATGCTTGTTCTGCTCCAACGTCGAATGATGAGTTAGATGGCACGGTTGCGTCAGCAGTTGCAATATCTTGGTCGGTTGCTTCACTCAACCATTCCGCCATTGCTGCTGATACCCTTGGATGATTGATAGGGATTCCAGCCGCCAATAAATCAGCGCGTAATACCGCTTCGTCTTCAAAACTCCAAGCACCACTATGGGCACTAACGAAGCTCTCAACTTGGTCGCGCATTCTTTGAATTTGCTCAGCAGTCATCAATTCCTCAACATTTGTTCTTTGAGCAGTGGTTGGTAGAGCGATGGATTCAGGCATAGGATCCTCAATTTCAGGTGGTGAATAATCCGTTATTGGATCAGCAACAGGTATTGCAGAAGTGGTTTTTGGGGAAGGTTTGGGTTTGGCGCTAGGTATTTTGGCTGCTAGAGTCCCGCGTTTCAGACTCTTCTTGATTTTACCCCAAGATTTTTCTTGATTTACCAAGACTCCAGCGACTCTGCTCAGTAATGCCGTTTTAGTTCCAGAACGTGGCAATTCTAAATGTTGGCAAAGTGCGTGCAAATCATCTCTAGTTCGGTCATTAAGAGAATCAATAGTCAATTGCTTGGGATCGTGATTAAGATGTAACCATAATCTGCGTCGTCGAGCCTTTACAGTACCAGTCTTTTTGACTCCAAACACTCCAAGATACCCACCTAAATCTTCATTCGCTGAATTTTGAATACCTTCCCAAGATAAATCATGCTCTGACAATACCAATTTTTCAATGAGTCGAGCCCGCAAACTTTCGACGTTCCCGGCCTTAGAAACCTCATTTTCTATTGCGATTTCTCGCAGGTCTTCCAAGCGTGACTGATACAGTCTTTCCAGCATTTGCTGTGCCCCGTCCATACTGAACCCAATAGGGTTCGACTCAAGACCATTCAAGAGCCTTCGCATTGAGAGAAGGTAAAAAATGCTGATTTGGCTTGCGTTTTTTTACCACCGAAATGGGTTTTTCTCCTTTGCGACACCTTCAAACAGTATCGGCAGGAGCACACATCACCGAGCCGGAGCCGGCAGAGGGGTTGTCATGGGACGCAACATGAAAACTGCAAAAAATCATCTTCGCTTAATCAAAGTTGATGGTGAAGATATTCTCAAACGAGTTTCCAACGATATGCGTTCGATGGAATCGTCTCTACGTCATGATTTAACTGAGCGTATTTCAAATATGAAAGATGGATTGCTAGAATTAGCAAAATTGCGTGATGCAATCTCTGCGGGATTATTTGAAACGCGACGCGAACTTGAACGAGTTCACAAAAAACTCGGCAAATCAAGTACTGACTTAGTAAAAGCCAAGGAAGCAATTCTTGGAGTGGCCGAGCGTCTAGGTGAGTCGCGACAAATGTATGGGGATATGCGTGACCAACTAGAAGAGATGATACACCAGCCACCCACTTCAATAGAATTGGTACAACAATCATTACAAGGATTGTTACGGGCATCAAGTAAGTGGGAAGTTTGCGCTCAAGGAATAGAAGACCGATTTGCCAATGTTGTCGATTGTAGCATTCCTTCCGAAATAAAGGAATTAGAGGATGACCTGCTAAGTAATGGCTATTCAGTATTATTGGCTGGTGAAGAACGTGATGAAACTAAAGTGGCGAAAATTGATGAACAATTAACAGAATTAATGCGTTCAGAACCCCGCTCCTCGTGATTAATCTTTGAGATTAAGCATTGCACCGCTTGCGGCTCCAGTTCTTGGGCTGGCTTCGTGTTCCATGGTGGAGATTTCAAGCAAATCATTGAAAGTAAGTAACAGTCTAACAGCTTCTTCACTAGCATTTTCTTCTGGGGCAACCCGCTCAACAGAAATTGATACTGAACCATCACGGTTGAGCAATTCAATCATTAATTCAACTCTTGGTTTGGTATTGAGTGGTTTGCCATAACTATCAATTAGGCCATCACTCAGATGCAAATCGTCTTCGTTATCTAATTCCCGCAACACAGTTCCAATTTGTCTAAGGCTAGTGTGAATGCCAATGAATGGTAGAATCTCAGCATCAATATCACGTAAGATTCTAGATTCAAGTTGGAAGGATAATAGTGAAGGGTAATCCAAATCTTCTTGAATCAAATCAGTGGGAAAACCTGGTCTAGCAAAAAGTAGAGTGTATCCTTGCCATGGCGGTGGCAGGAATCTTTGCCGCGCTGCTTCCCCTCTTTGCAAACCTAGAGTATGGCGTCGCGATTTGATATTAGAGGCGGAGAACAATGAACGGGAAATAACGAATCCATCAATGATATTACGTTCTCGTAGGTCTTCTAACCACTTGGCTAAATCAATATTTGAATTCCCTTTGGGCAATTGCAAGTCATTCTTTTCAACAATCTCGGCAACCGTGTGAATATCAAGGTCTGCCCGAGCGCGAATCAGTTGACGTTGGCATAATTCCACATCTGTAACAATAATTGCACCTTTGGGTAAATATTCCAATTTGTCATCGCTTACCATTACTAATGTTGGCTCCTTTCGTGGTAGAGTTCCAACCATCGTTAAACCCGAAATTGGATTTTTAAGGATCCATTCTGCACTACAGGCTAAGAGATCTCCTTCGCCAGCAAGTAATTGCTCACTAGCATTAACTAAATCAGTAGTTTTGAGGATTTCGACTTTGCCTTTTCGTTTGCTCCAATCAGCGACTGCAGCCTTAGCGCCATCTCCCAGTGAAGGGTCGCAAAATACTTGCAAAGCATCAATTTCGGACATTCGTCCACCTCGGCAGGGGTAACCCGCAGACATATGGCGTAAGCCACCTGTTGATATAGGCGACCCCTGTGAAAGAATTTGTTATGCCGACCGATACTGAGGTTGAAGAGAGATTATCAGCGGGTCGGATGCTGATAAATACCCACTTAGAGGACATCATTGATGAGGCGTTGGAAAGTGGGCATGGAGAAGTAGCCAAACTTGCTGGCGAGGTATTACTTTCAGGTGGGAAGCGAATGCGGCCCTTGTTGATATTACAATCATTTGCGGTCGCTGGTGGCACAGATGAAGCAGAGGTCCTCCCCCTCGCTCTCGCCTTTGAGTTAATTCATACCGCGACATTAGTTCACGACGACATCAATGATAATGCGAAATTACGACGCGGCATCCCTACTATTCACGAGCGAGCAGGGAGTGAAAAAGCCCTAATTGCTGGAGATTGGTTATTCGTCCAAGGGTTTAGATTTGGTGGGGGTTATAGCCAGCAAATCGTTTCTTTATTGGCTAATTGTTGTGCTCGAATCGCTAGTTCAGAACTCAAGCAATTGGCTCATATCCATGACCTTTCGACTTCACCCGAGGATTACTACTCGATTGTACGAGGAAAAACCGCCGGACCATTTGCGGCAGGATGTCAGGCTGCGGCTCTGTTAGCGGGTGCAAGTAATGAATTAGCGACAAAACTTGGTGAATTTGGTATGGAGATGGGCGTCGCATTCCAAATTGTTGATGATCTACTTGATATTCTTGGAGATGAAAGAATGGGTAAACCACGTGGAACAGATGTAATTGAAGGAAAGATGACCCTGCCTCTAATCCATGCCCTTACAATGCTCCATGGAGATACCAGGACTCGTCTTTCACAGGTCATAACCGGTTTCCATGACGGCTTGTGGGATGAGTTAGTTGACTTGCTGAATACCTCGTCTTCACTAGATTATGCTAGAACTTTAGTTCGCAACCATCTTGACCGTGCCTTAGAATTGCTTCGTCAGTTTCCCGAAACCGAGTCTCGTAGAAGCGTTGAGATTTTGGTAGAGGCGGTGATGAATCGACATGCGTAGGTGAAATGTATGGCGCAACCGATTGAGCATACCGAAGTGTTGGTTGTCGGTGCCGGGCCTGCAGGTACCAGTGCCGCACAAAGATTAGCCGAAGAAGGCGTAGAGGTTCTAGTCATTGAACGTCGGGAAATTGTAGGAAATCCTGCTCAGTGTGGCGAATGCATCCCCAATTGGGGCGAGGTTATTGGCGCCTTTGACTATTTGGAAAATGATCAATGGTTACGCTCGGCCTTTGAATTTCCAGATCGAATCAAACTCGCCCGCCTCGATTGGATGAGAGTATTTTCACCTAGCATGAAATGTTGGGGCTTTGAACTAGATGCTTTCAGTGCGCATCGGCCACAATTTGATGGCTTGTTGGCCGAGAGAGCACTTGCTGCAGGTGCGAAAATTCGTGTATCATGTGCTCTTAAAAAAATCCAGTCCCAACCGAAATTAAAGCGCGAGATATATGTTACTTCCAATGGTCGATATACCGCAGATTATGTGGTTGATGCCTCAGGTTCTTTAGCAAACGTCGGACGATTACGACGTGGGCATGATTCAATGGTGAGGCCTGCGGATCAAGTTCCTACAATGTTTGCACAAGTTCAAGGTGATTTGCCAGACACCTTTGATGTCTTTCTAGGTAGTGTGGCTCCAAGTGGTTATGGATGGATTATCCCCAAGGGTGATACTGCGAATGTTGGAATTGGGGTTCGAGCTGGAAAACTTGGAGACGTAATGCTAAAACAACATCTCAATAAATTCTGCGAGAAAATGGATTTTGAAGTTCTTTCTTGGGGTGGAGGTTGGATTCCAATGGGAGGCCCAGTAAAACAAATGGTCGACGGTAATGTACTCGCCGTCGGTGATGCTGCTGGCTTAGTTATGCCGAGCAATGGAGGGGGTATCTCGCAAGCGATGATTTCAGGAAAATTCGCAGCCGATGCGATTCTAGCGCATCGTAATTCCGGAACTCCTCTTGATAGTTATGAGAAAATGGTGCGCCGTTCAATGGGCCGATCCTTGCGCAATAGTTTGCGGTCTAAACGGCTCGGATATTCTTTCCTCAAAGGAGATTTGATGACCGAGACGATACTCCGGATATTGGGTCCAATAGGTGGGCTTAAACGGGCGATGGAGTGCAAGCGACCAGTTTGGTTATTCTAGTTCCTTGGCTTTGTTCCGGTGAGTTTCCCTGCCATTAAGAAAGGAAGTAAGAGTCTACCGCGGACATTTTCATATCCTAATTCCCGCATCACTTTTCGGTAGTATGGTATGGTGCCGAAATGAACATAGGTCTTAGCCAACCACTTCCATGGATGGTTCGGGTCTTTGGTAACTAGGCGGGCAACTATTTGGACGAAAGTAGCCATCCAAATACGCCCCAGAATGCCATGGGGGAAACGCCCCTTGCCAGCATCACAAATTACCAGCATGCCTTCGGGCTTAAGCACTCGCAAAATTTCGGATAATCCAGACCTTTTGTCGTGAAAATCACGAAATGAAAATAAGCAATAAACACGATCAAACGAATCACTTGGTAATGGGATTGATTCTGCGGTAGCCTGGATATATTCAGCCGGTGTTTCACCGTGAATAGAGCGGATACTATCGACTCTTTTTCGAGCGACTGCCAGCATCGCCTCGCTTGGGTCAAGACAAGTCAATTCAACACCTCGTAAAGTTTCGGCGAATGTCCCTGGGCCACATCCAACTTCAAGTACTGACATTCCGGTAGCGGCTGTTTTTGCCACATGTTTGCGCCAGTGCTTATCTTGACCCATTGTGACAATGGAATTAACGCGGTCATAGACCGGAATAGTCGCTTCAAGATTAGTCATCAAGGTCTGCCATTCTTGTGCATCGATGCCGTCTGCGTCAAGGCCATGAGTGCGATTTTCACCGCTAGGTAGTCCGGCATTAGACATCTCGATTCAACCTCCTGCGGTAATCCATTCTAAATCAAACGAATGGGTAATAGGTATGGTGTGCTTATTGCCTTGCTCAAGTAGAAGGTGAACCTACATCCCCGTCACCATGATAAACCCCTCTTCAATCCCCCGACCATCAAAGGTGATAATGGTGAGCAAGGCAGAAATCCTCTCCAGAATAATGAAAGCAGAATCTGATGCAGAAGCAACTTTGAAAAAAGCCAACGAGAAGGCGCAAGATATTGTCTCTAAGGCACGAGCCGCTTCTTCGAAAACCATCACTGTAGCCCGTGAATCTGGTCAAGAAGAAGCCCTTGCGGTTGTCGCTGGAGCACGTGCCGAAGCAACCAAGAAGGCTGACAAAGTTAGTTCCGCTGGCGACGAAGAAATCTCTGCCATCAAGGACAATAGTGAGACTCGCCGCTCAAAGGCTGTTGAAGTCGTGCTCAAATCATTCTTAGCTGAATAATCATCTTAGGAAAAGGAGTAGTTAGAATGTCGGGTCTCACCACCGCTGAGATGTCGAAAATTACTGTTGCCGGTACTCTTGAAGAATTGAATTCTACTTTGGAATTAGCTGCCCGATTAAGCGCCATCCATATTATCGATTACAATGGTGATGAATTAGGTATTGGAACTCCCGATTCTTCTGCTGATAAAATCAGCAACCGTCTTGCAATCATGCGCTCATGTATGAGTACATTAGGATCATCTCCGAGTGATGAAATTATTCCAAAAGCGAAAATGCAAGATTCACTAAAATCAACACTTTCCGACAGTATTAATATCGTAACCGCAGATATAGTTCGCTTGGAAGAAATTAATTCCAACCTTGAAAATATCCATGCGGAAATTAGCACCTTGAAAAAACTCGCCCCACTTGGCCTTGATATTGAATTAATGAGTGGTTACGAATCTCTAAACACTTATGTCGGAAGTGTAGCAAACTTGGCCGCAACCGCAACCGAGTTGAAAGCCGCAACTGCCGATATCATTATTTTCGCTAACCCAAATGAGGGCAAGACAGGAACTGTAGCTGTATTTTGTGAGGCCGAATCAGGTGATGAAATCAGCCAAATACTGTCGCGTCAAGGATTTGAGGCCTTGCAATTACCAGAAGAGACCGGCTCGCCAAAATCTCTTCTCAAGACATTGACAGGAGAGATTGGTGGTTTACAATCCGAAGCCGAGAACATTGAATTGAGTCTTGAAAATTGGAACGCCGAAAATGGTGGTTTACTTGTCGGCGGAATAGAAGTTCTTGAGCGTGAATTTGATATCAAAACTGCTCCAGTTCGTGTTGCAACTAGTGATCATGCATTCATTCTTGAAGGTTGGGTCTTGACCGATCAAGCTCGGATAGTCACTGCCGCATTATCCGAAGTTGCAACCTATGCCGAGCATACACCGTTTGAGCGTCCACATGGACGTGGCCATCATTTTGATCATGAGTCTGAAGTCGAATTACCCCCAATCGCTTTCCAAAATATAGAATCGGCAAAGCCATATGAATTGCTTACCGATGCAGTCGGCCGCCCCAAGTATGGGCGTATTGATCCGACTACATTCATGTTCATTACCTATCCAATCTTCTTTGGAATGATGCTTGGTGATATTGCTTATGGAATTGCAATCGTTGCAATAGCATGGTGGATTTCAGCAAAATTTTCGCGTAATGAATTGGTCCAACAAGCGTCTAAACTTCTCATTTACATTGGTTTTTCAACTATTATTTTCGGCTACCTCTTTGGTGAATTTGCTGGATTTGAATATTTACCACATGGTGAATGTGATATTTCTGGAATTGTAGGAGTGGCACAATGTGAAGCAGCCGGTGGAAGCTATCACTGGGCGCATGCTCACGCACCAAAGTGGGTAACTTGGATGGCTGCCCTCTACCCAAGTGGTGGAGAAATGCATTGGATGTGGACCGGGCCATTTGGATTCACTTTAGCCTTCCCATTCCACCGAGTATCTTCAAACATCAATGACCTAATAGTCCTAACAATTTACCTTGGAGTCCTCCACTTAGCATTAGGAATGCTCATCGGTTTCCGAGACGTTCTAAAGGAACATGGAATGGTAGCAGCGATTTTTGAGAAGGGGTCATGGTTGTTAGTATTGAGCGGCGGATTCTTATTCATTTACGCCTTTATTGTATCACCAAAGCATAGTGATGAGGATTATCTCGCATTACTCGAACAATTATCCACCATTGGATTTTCAATCATGGCGATTGGAATAGTGATGGTTGTCATTATGTTATGGAAGTATGAGGGGATTCCTCTACCAATTGCCATAGGCCTTGGTCCACTCGAATCATTGCAGATATTATCCAATACCATTTCTTATGTTCGATTATTTGCAGTCGGAATCGTCGGTGTTAAGATTGCTGAGACTGGTAATCACATGTTTTACGAACCTATGGCGCATACCTTAGCAAATTTTTCTAGCGCAGGGATGGCCGATATGGTACTAATCCCAATATTCCTAATAGGTTGGTTAGCGGTTCAAATTTTCGCACTAGGACTGGGTATGTTCAGTCCTAATGTGCAAGCCGCCCGTCTCCACTTCGTCGAGTGGATGGGCAAGTTCTATGAAACCGGAGGCGAACCATTCGCCCCGTTCGGTAAGAAGCTAGTAAATGTGGAGGCCGACTAATATCAGAGTCCCGAATTATTTGGACAAATTGGAGGAAAAAAATATGAATATAAATTGGATGAGAATAGCCCTAGTAGTTTTGTTTGCCGCCCTTGCTGTGACATTGGTTGCCGACTTTACTGCAGCTGAGGCTGGAGATGACAACGAACACACCGTGAATGCAAGTGCCAAGTTAGGAGCGAGTATCGCTCTTGCTGGCTGTGGTATTGGAACCGGACTGTCGCAAGGACAAGTCGGTGCTGCCGGAGTTGGAATGGTTGCTGAAGACAGCAGCAAATTCGTAACTGCGCTAATCTTCATGGCTATCCCAGAGACAATCGTACTGTTCGGTTTCGTCGCACTATTCCTGCTCTGAGGCATCTTGCCCAGCGGAATTGAATGATAGGAGGTCAAGTCATGTCCTTAGACAAGTTGGCTGACAAAATAGCTGCGAATGCTACGTCTGAAGCGGATGCAATCATTGCTGAAGCCAAGGCCGAAGCGAAGAAGATTCAGTCAGCGGCGCAAGCCGAGGCCGATGAATTAGTTTCAGGCCTAATGCAATCAGCGGAGCAAGAAGCCGGACAACTCGGAACCGAGATGTCGGCTGCAGCCCGCCAACATAACCAAAAGAATATGCTAATCGCTAAGCGCGAACAACTTGATGCTACATGGCAGTCGGTTAAAGAAACGGTTGGCTCAGCATCTTTGAAGGGCCGTGTAAGCGTGCTCAAGAGTTTGATTGCTGAAGCCGGAAAAGAAGGATCCAAAGACATGGTATTACGTCCAGTATCTCTCGATCGTAAGGTTCTCGAAGATATTGGGAGCAAGTACAAGATTGGCGATGATATTGATGGCCTAGGTGGTTTCATTCTCGAAGCCGATGGCGGAGCCGTAAGTCTTGATTATCGGTTTGATAGCCGATTGCAAGCCGCTTGGGATGAAAATCTTGGACAAATAGCAGAAACATTGTTTTCATGAATGTAAATAGATAGGGGGAGATAATTTGTCGGTACTCGATACAAGTGGGTCAAATCCCGCTAACGCCGCTACGCGCAGCAAGGCGCGTCGTGCGAAGTTGGTCGATGAGACACGTATGCGTCAATTACTACAAATGACTCCAGACCAGTTGGTCACAGGAATCGCAGATTGCGGCTACCGACCTGAAATTGATATCTATTCAATGCGCTTGTCTGGTGCGGATTTGGTCGAAGTCTCCCTCAATCATAATCTCAGCCGAGAATTAGCCGAGGTTTCCGGATATTGTCAAGGCCTGCTAAAAACTCAGGTTAAATCGTATACCGATCGATTTTCTTATCGAAATGCCAAGATTATTCTTCGTTCTGTTGCGAATGATGTTTCCGCCGAAGAGGTTACGAAGTCTATTTTACCAGACGAAAATCAAAATAATGCCGAGTGGTTGGCGCTATTGCGCGACAATTCGACATTGAAATCAGCAGCTGATGCAATGATTGGAACCCCATGGGGTAGAGCACTTACCGATACGACTGCAGAATCCTCGTTACAAGATATGGAGGACGCTCTTGATCGCCATTATTATGCCAAGGCTTTGGCCGCTATGCGCTCCCCCGACCCCTCTTCTCGCACATTAAGGAGTTACATCCAGAGCGAGGTAGACCATCTCAATATCACCAATATCCTCCGTGGATTGAGAGAGGGATTAACGCATGAAAAAGTTGCTGAAATGTTGCTTCCCGGCGGCCGTTTATGGAACGGCGCGCAATTACGAGTTGCAGCTGCAGTCGAAAATCATGGGGCTCTAATTGACCTCTTGCGCAGATCTTCACAATTTGATGCGAGTGGCTTCGAAGAGGCACTTAATGCGACTGAAGGAACGGGGACTTTGGATTCTGCTATAAATTGGCTGACGCAAAACCTGCACCGTCAATTAACTCGTATGTCTTATCTGCAACCACTATCTGCTTTGCCAGTGATTCATTATATCGCTAGTAAGTCAGAAGAGGTCGATAAATTACTACTGATAATCCGCGGCCTATCCGCTGGCTTGGACCGCACATTGATTGAGGAGCATTTGATGTTCTAATGAGGTGATATGTTGGAGATTGCAGTAGTAGGAACACAGGAATTCACTCTAGGATTCCAACTCGCCGGCATTAGCCACATCCACAATACATCTTCAGATGAGGAAGTATCGACGGTGTTGCGGGAATTACTCAATGAAAAGGAGGTGGGAATCATTGTGGTTGACTCCAAGATTCTTGCCCGAATGCCTGAGCGTCTGCGAAACAGACTCTCCGATAGCATTAGTCCTACGGTTTTGGGAATCGGAACCGAAGAGGACACCTCGTTACGCGAAAATATTCGCAAGGCGATTGGAGTCGACCTATGGAAGTGAAAAAATGAGCGATAAAGGAAAAATTTACCGAATTTCGGGACCAGTTGTAACCGCCACCGGCATTGATGCAAAAATGTATGACGTAGTGAGAGTTGGTGACGAAGGATTGATGGGCGAAGTGATTGAATTACATGGCGAAAAAGCGGTTATCCAAGTTTACGAGGATACTAGTGGTATTCGACCGGGAGAGCCGGTTGTAAATACCGGTGAAACCCTTTCTGTCGCTTTGGGTCCAGGATTGTTAACCCAAATTTATGATGGAATTCAAAGGCCTCTCGAGATTCTAGAGGAGAAGATGGGTGTTTTCATCACTCGTGGTGTCGATGCAGATGGAATTGAAATGGACAAGACTTGGGAATTTAAGCCAAGTGTTGCAGTAGGAGATGAAGTTGCTTCAGGTCAAGTAATTGGAACAGTCCAAGAAACCGAGACCATTGAGCATCGAATTATGGTTCCACCGGGTAAAGGTGGAGTTGTAAAGGAAATAAAGGGCGGTGAATTCAATATTACTGAGATTGTTTGTGTTTTGGATGATGGAACTGAGATGGCCATGCTACAGCGATGGCCCGTTCGTTCACCCCGACCATTCAGTCAGAAGTATGCTCCAGACACTCCACTTGTGACTGGGCAACGTATTCTCGATTTCCTATTCCCTCTAGCAAAGGGTGGAACAGCAGGAATCCCAGGTCCATTCGGATCGGGTAAAACTGTGACTCAACAGCAGTTGGCCAAGTGGTCAGATGCACAAATTGTGGTCTACATCGGATGTGGAGAGCGTGGTAATGAAATGACTGAAGTATTGAGTGAGTTCCCTCACTTGATCGACCCTAACTCAGGTAAACCACTGATGAACCGTACCGTAATGATTGCCAATACTTCAAACATGCCTGTTGCAGCCCGTGAAGCCAGTGTATACACTGGAGTTACTATCGCCGAGTATTTCCGTGATATGGGATATGATGTAGCATTGATGGCTGATTCGACCAGTCGTTGGGCAGAAGCAATGCGTGAGATTTCTTCTCGTCTAGAAGAAATGCCTGGTGAAGAAGGATACCCTGCATATCTTTCCAGTCGTTTGGCAGAATTTTATGAGCGAGCCGGCCGTGTTGAGACCCTGAATGGTGACGACGGTTCAATTTCAATTATCGGTGCAGTATCTCCGCCAGGTGGAGATATTTCTGAACCGGTCAGTCAAGGTACTCTAAGAATCGTCAAAGTATTCTGGGGATTGGATGCTGGACTTGCACGACAACGTCACTTCCCTTCGATTGATTGGTTGAGTTCTTACAGTCTTTACCCCACTGCTCTGGATCAGTGGTATCGTGATAATGTGGCTACAGATTTCCCCGAGATACGAACCCAAATCAGTAGTTTGCTTCAAGTTGAAGCTGAACTTCAAGAAATTGTCCAACTGGTTGGTTCTGATGCTTTACCAATAGATCAACAATTGACTCTTGAAGTCGCTCGAATGATCCGTGAGTATTTCCTACAACAGAATGCATTCCACGATGTTGACACATACAGCAACCTTGACTTGCAATACAAGATGGCTTCAGCGATTCTATCTTTCCAAGACAATGCTAAGAAGGCTATTGAAGCCGGTGCATTGCTTGAAGACGTAGTAAACGTACCAGCCCGAACTGATTTGATGCGAGGTCGATACGAGAGTGGATACGGTGAGAGAATCGATAACTTAACCGAAGAGATGAATAAGCAAATCGCAGCAGCTTTGGAGGCTGAAAACTAGGAGGGATATGTATGAGTGGAAAAGAATACCGAACAATTACTGACGTCAAAGGACCGCTAGTGTTCTTGAACAAAACTGAGCCGGTTGCTTATGGTGAAATCGTAACATTGCGACTTTCCGATGGCAGCGTAAAGAATGGTCAGGTACTAGATACCAGCGATGACATGGTTGTCGTGCAAGTTTTCGAAGGTACTGCGGGGATTGACCGGCAGACTGGAATCAAGTTTATGGGCGATGTTTTCAAATTACCAGTAAGCAAAGATTTGGTTGGCCGTATCCTTACCGGTGCAGGTAAACCTCGTGATGGTGGTCCGGAAATTGTTGGCGAAGAAAATGCCGACATCATCGGCGCAGCAATCAACCCGTACAGCCGTGAAAGTCCTGAAGAATTTATTCAAACAGGAATCAGCGCAATTGATTGTTGCACAACATTAGTGCGTGGACAGAAGTTGCCAATTTTTAGTGCCAGTGGATTACCGCATAACGATATTGCTCTGCAGATTGCTCGCCAAGCGAAATTAATTGGCAGTGATGAAGAATTCGTTGTAGTATTCTGTGCAATGGGAATTACTGCCGAAGAATACAATTATTTCCGCCACGATTTAGAGCGCACCGGTGCTCTAGAGAATGCAGTATTGTTCGTTAACTTAGCTGACGACCCTGCTGTAGAGCGCCTAATCACTCCGCGTCTTGCATTGACTGCGGCGGAATACTTGGCATTCGAGCACGACTATCACGTACTCGTTATCTACACTGACATGACAAATTATTGCGAATCACTTCGCCAAATTGGTGCAGCCCGAGAAGAAGTTCCCGGCCGCCGTGGCTATCCTGGTTACATGTACACTGACTTAGCAATGCTCTATGAGCGAGCAGGAATCGTAAAGGGTAAGAAAGGTAGTATCACTCAGTTCCCTATCTTGACAATGCCGGGTGACGATATTACTCACCCGATTCCCGACCTATCCGGATATATTACTGAAGGTCAAATTGTTATCAGTCGTGAATTGCATCAAAAAGGAATTTACCCACCGATTAACGTTTTACCATCCCTATCTAGATTGATGAATGCTGGAATTGGAGATGGTAAAACACGAGAAGATCACAAGTCGGTTTCCGATCAATTGTATGCTGGCTACGCCCAAGGTCGTGAATTACGAGGTCTAGTTGCTATCGTTGGTGAAGATGCATTGAACGAGCGTGACCTTCAGACCCTAAAGTTCGCTGATTTGTTTGAGAATACCTATCTGCGTCAGAGCCGTGATGATGACCGAACAATTACCCAAACTTTGGACATGGCGTGGGAGATTTTGACCAACATCAACACAAAATATCTAGTTCGCCTAGACCAAGAGTGGATTGACAAGTATCATCCAACCGAGAAGAAAGAGTGAATTTGCAATAGTGGATTAGTCAAGAGGAGGTGAATCGATGGCGCTGGATATCAAACCAACCCGAAGTGAACTCATCAATTTGAAACGCCGTATTAAGCAAACTCAAAATGGATATAACCTGCTAAAAATGAAGCGGGATGGACTGTTCCACGAATTCCGCACTCTTCTAAGCGAGATGATTGAAGCTAAGAAAGGATTGACTGAATCCTACCGCAATGCAAGCAGACGCATCGCTTTGGCGGCGGCAATAGAAGGTGGATTGGCGGTTCAATGTGCGGCATTGGGTAACCCAGTGCATCCAGAGGTAGAGGTTTCCCGCCGTAATATCATGGGAGTAGTTGTTCCCAAGGTAGAAGGGACCAACCTATCGTTATCTTTGGAGCAACGAGGATCCGGTCTAATCGGTGGTTCAGCATATATTGATGAGGCTGCCGATGGCTATGGGGAGTTAATTGAAAAAATCGTCAAGGCCGCAGAGATGGAATCAACATTGAAGCGCCTTCTCGTTGAAATTGAAGCAACCAAGCGTCGAGTAAATGCATTGGAATTCAAAGTCATTCCTGAAATGGAAGTGGCTCGAGATTTCATCCAACTTCGTCTTGAAGAAATGGAGCGAGAAGAGACCTTCCGCCTCAAACGCTTCAAGAATAAGTGAATCTTCTACAGGCGTAGCATTGATGTCTTACCGCTGAGAGCGTTGGCTAACCCTAATCGGGTAGAGGTGATCTTTTGTCGGTCGAAAATGATGGCATGGAATCGATTGAGATCGCTGAATCTGCATGGAATCAGCGTCAACTCTTGGCGACGATTATCGCTAGGCATTTTGCCATAAAGGAAGAATTAGGCGGGTTATGGCCTGCTTGGATTGTTTATCCATTCGTCGACGTAGATGGTGAAGGAGAGACGGATAATGAGGATGATGAAGCCAATGGGGTTGGAAAAGGTGATGTCCACGCTGATTTGCAATTATTAAATGACCATTTGGCCGAACTTGATTGGATGGCTGAATTGAAAATTGACCACCCATGGGTCTTGAAAATCAAGCCGCGTCCGATACGCCAATTCGGGACTTCGAAATTCACACATCTATTCTTTTGGTTTGGGTCTTTAGTCTCGACAATAATTGTGGGAACCGCATGGATTTCACCACGCTTTGATGATGTTTCATGGTATTCGCAAGATGTGCTCTTACCGGTGATATTGTATTATTCACTGCCATTTATGATAGTTATTGCACTTGCTTCAATATTTCAACAATTGATAGCTGAAAGGCTTGGAATGCGCGTTGGTGGGATACTACCTGTAATGTTTCCCTTCCCCTATTTGGCGTGGCCATTTGGAATTATTTCCCTCCCTTCTTCCCCCCGAATGGATGATATTTCTTGGCGTGACCGCCATCGAATGGGTATCATTTCATTAATTTCCCCTGCATTCTTATTGATTTCAGGCATGGTAATGGTAATTGTAGGTCTTTACCTTACACCGCAAAACACGTCGTTATTCGCAAAGCCAACCGCGGTTGAGTTTTCCCTTCTCCCTGAGACACTAGGAATTATCTTTCTCGGTGCTGAAGAATATACCTTGGCCAGCGCTTGGCCCCATCCATTAGCACTTGCAGGGCATGGTTTGATGCTGATAGGATGGATTTCATTACTGCCATTCCCTGGATTGCCTGGTAATAGAATATTAATTTCAGAGATGGGCATGTCGGCAACAAGAAGTACTGGCACTCAAATCGTATTATTTATCGCGATTTGTCTTTCAGGATTGATGTTTGGAGCCTTTTCAGGGCATCAAATGTGGACCTTTTTGACCATCCTTGGGGCAATGAGTATTTTGATGAATGGTGCTGACCAAAACACTCCACAAATCCTTGATGATATCAAAGAATTTAGTTCATCTTCCAATCTCAAACTTACCCATGTAATTTTCCTCTCCTTACTCCTCGCCTTACCGGCAGAATTTCCTACAGTCGAAGCTGAAGATTGGGATGCTGAGTTAGATTGGGAGTTCCCTTCAGTAAGCCGTATTGACGCTAATGCTACCAACAATGTTTCTCTTGTCGTGACCTCAAAGGCACTGGTTTCACATCATTGGACAATTCAAGGATGGCATTCGAGCGATGGATGGGAACTTTCTTGGAATTGCCAAGGTAAGATTCTACCGCTTTCAGAAAAGTGCAGCGGCACTGCAGAGCCATTGCAGCGAACTGAAATTATTCTTGTCGCCACTCCTCCCGAAGACAAATCTGGTCTTACAGGAATTACAGTTCATCTTTGGTATGAAGATGAAAGTGATGGCAATTATTCTACTATTTCTCTTCAACCAATGGTTCCAATCAGTACCAAAACAAATTATTGGAGTTGGGATGGCAATCATATTGCTCCACGAATCTGTGCTGATGTAATTATTGATGATTCTGCCCCAAAAGGAAATATGACCTTAAAATCAGCTGACGGAACCGGAAATCAGTTGTGGCAATTTGACAATAATAGCCGTATTGTAATAGATTCAAAGGCAAGTAAGACGGAAATGGAAATGTGTGCAACCGGAGTTAATGGGGCCATTCATTTGATGCGAAATGCCGAAAATCAGTCTGAGTTAATACCGGCCTTAGATTGGGTTGGGGATGATGGCTCAACTTGGCTAGCCACCCTTTCATTACCACTTTCAAGTTCAAAATTAATTTCGAATTCAAGCCCATTAGAGATTTCCGCGCCAAATCCACTTTTCACCTCAGGAGATAATTTGTTTGCTGGACAAGAAAATAGTACTTGTGATTTGGATGCGACTCCACGCTTGCCAGCAGGAAATAATTCAACATGGGACTGGAACCTTGGATTGCGACAACAAGGCTTACTTCCGGAATTAGAAAATGGTGTGATTTCTCTAACGTTGCCGGAAAATGGCTGGCTGCACTGGTGCCAAGATAGCGTAATACCTTCACAATCTTGGCAAATTGAAACACTCAATAATCCTCGCTTAGCCGGAACAATTTGGGATGGGAAAATGATTGGAGTTTGGTTTTCCAGTGCTGAAAACTCGAGTAATAAAACTTGGCAGTTGCCCCTCAATGATACACAAGTTAGATTGCACGGTGATGGCAATATTGATGCCGAAATAGATGGAGATGTAGTGAATATTTCGATTGCATCATCAGGACAAGAATACCGAGCTAATGTTGTTTGGATTGATGTTGGCAACGATGGTAAAGTGCTGTGCAATATCGCATCATGGTCGCTGGGTGATTAATATGAAGTGCGCCATTATTGGGGCTGGTTCAATCGGTTCACTTGTCGCTGCACAAATTGCAACTTCTACCGATACAGAATTGTTACTTTGCAGTAAAGGCGATTCTGCACTTGCTCTAATGGCTCTAGGCTTGCAATTACAAACCCCTGTGGGTGATGTAATAGTTGACCCCACACGTTGGATAGCAGTCCAAAATAATGCTGAAATACCTAATGAATGGTTGAACTCGACCGATGTGGTAATGGTTTGTACCAAGGCGAGTGCAACTATTGAAATTGCACCAATTGCCGCTCGTTTATTGTCGAGTGAAGGAGTTGTATTATCGTTACAAAATGGCATTTCCAACGAACATCAACTTGCTGAAGTTTGTGGACGGCATCGCACATTAGGTGCCTTAACCACTCATGGTGCAACTAGAGTTTCGACAGGAATTACTAGATGGGCAGGAGAGGGAGAGATTGTAATTGGCCCCCTCAGTTCAGGTATTTCTACTTCAGAACCACGATTTGAGGCGGTGTTTGATATGCTGCAAAAATCTTCTCTAAATCCGCGTATTTCTGAGAGCATTGAATCCGAATTGTGGAGCAAACTTCTGCTTAATTGTGCGATAAATCCTATTGCCGCGATTTGTGGAGTTACAAATGGATCTCTATTTTCAATCCAAGAATTACATGAACAAGCCATCTCAACCATGCTTGAAGCCGCTGCTATAGGGCGTGCAATAGGAATTGCATTGGCCAGAGATGAAGATTTGATTGATCGATTGGATACGGTACTACAATCAACGGCGGCAAATGAATGCAGTATGTTGCAAGATATTAAACGCGGTGTGATAACTGAAATAGACGCAATCAATGGTGAAATCCTCAAAATTGCCGAGAAAGTAGGAATTCCATGTCCATTAAATTCCCAATTAGTGACTCTAATCAAGGGGATTGAAAATTCCTTGTCAAGATAATTATTCAAGGTCTGAATTATAGTGTAAGCCCATGTTTTCAGTCATTTCCCGACTAGATGAGCACACTTTTTTTGCCACCAATATCATGTTGCGTAATTCAACCAATGAGCGGGTCGGCCTACAAGTTTGCCAAATTCGGTCTACCTCATCAGCCAATAATTCTAATCGCCGCGCTGCTCGTTCAAGGCGAGCATTATTTTTGACCAATCCCACATCATGCGTCATTGTCGCTTGTAAGGCAGCGCAATCTTGACGCAAGGGATTGTGCTCTATTAGATTACCAAGATTTTCTGAACGCCAAGGTGGCAACTCCATTGATTCGGTTTTAGAATTAGGAATTGGAGCATTTGAAGTAATCCAGTCTGCGGCTCTATAGGCAAAAACTACAGCCTCAAGCAGACTATTTGATGCGAGCCTATTTGCCCCATGCATCCCAGTACATGCAACTTCACCGATTGCAAATAAGCCTTGCATTATCCGTTCATTTCCTGCCTGAAGAACCCTGCCCACCGAGTCTACTTTGAGGCCGCCAACAAAGTAGTGTGCAGCAGGTGCAACTGGTAAGGGGTCACGTCCCAATATTATTCCATGTCGTGCTAATCTAGAAGCGATTGTTGGAAATCGGTTCTGTAACTCGTCAAGGTCCAAATGCTCAGTAACGAGATAGACATTTTCATCCCCACTGCGTTTCATCTCTTGGTCAATTGCCCGTGCGACGATGTCACGAGTTGCTAGACTTGCTAGGGGGCTATATTTGGCGGTGAATGAATATGTGGAAATGTCGCCACCATTTTCCTTCCACTTTCGATATTCAGAATGGGTCAGCAATACTGCTCCATGACCTCTTAAGGCCTCAGTGATTAGAAATGGGCGATCACCACTAACGGCCAGTGCAGTCGGATGAAATTGAATGAAAGCCATGTCTTTGGTAGCAGCTCCAGCACGAATCGACATCGCGGTTCCATCCGCAGTCGCTACCGATGGATTTGTAGTGTGTTGGTATAATTGTCCAGCACCACCTGTGGCGAGGATTATTGCATCTGCTTCAATAGTCTCCATCCGTTCGTTATCTAAATCCAAGCACCACATTCCAGCGATATCACGGTTGACGGATTTGTATTCTCGTAAGATTAAATCAACTACCAACCGATTGGGGTGGAGGGAAATTAAGGGATTTGCAATTACCGCAGTCAGCAATGCCCGTTCAATTTCGGCACCCGTTGCATCTTTTGAATGTAAAATCCGATTTATTGAATGCCCGCCTTCTTTGGCGAGGTCAAACTGTCCGTCTTCACCACGATCAAAATTTACCCCATAGTCAAGTAAATCACGAATGCGATCGCCAGACTCTTCTACCACCGTCCGAACCACAACTGGGTTACAATGACCTGCACCAGAGGCGAGAGTATCGGCTACGTGTGATTCCATTTCTAGCCCATTAGTTTTGTCTAAAATTCCTGCAATACCACCCTGAGCCCAATTTGTAGAGGATTCGGTAGGGTCACTTTTGGTCAAGATTTTCACTTGCCACTCAGCATCAGCACATTTGAGAGCGGCGAATAATCCAGCAATCCCTGAGCCAACAATTACGACCTTCGGCATATTGCTCGAATTGCCGTATGATGGTGCCATGTTCAATCTTCTCCCAAGACCATCCACCAATATCACTATGAAGACTCAGCATTCATATCTGCACATGGCCAAGGCGTTGAGGCTAGTGGTGATGGTACTCTGCCTCGGCATGATTGCCTTGCCATATGTTAATGCAACATCAGGATTTTATTCCCACGAAGGCACGCAAATGAAGTATATCTGGTCGAAAGTACTGGCTGGAGAATGTGATGAACGCACTATTGCCAATGATTTTGAAGATGATGGAAAGAGCCCGTGCGTTGATAATTTAGGCTTCGCTTCGCAAGATTTGGTTCCGATCATAATCGGCCTTCTCGTATTGATATTGCAGTTTAGGAAGTTTATGTCTCCAGAAGATAAACCGGTAAAATCAACTCGTTTCGCCAAAGCAAAAATGGTAATTGGAGTCACATTTTTTGTCGTGATAATCGCTGACTGGGCTGGCCTCCTCTCTCCAAATGGTGAGATGATGGATTGGGCAATGGTTGTTGGGGCACCATTGCCAAATGCAATGTTCCATGGTATCTTTGCAGTTGTAGGGTTACAATCATACAAAAAAGGTCGTGCTGAGTATGATGTTTGGAAGGAAGAGCGCGTTACTATTGCCACTGAAGGTGAAATGAATGTTCAAGAAGCATTGTTCAATCGTCCAATGCAAAATGTGTTCGGCCGTGATGCTAGCACCCGGGGCGCTGACCGATTCCGTACTGTTGGTGAATTGCGCAGCCACATGGGCATCGATCATTTTGAGGATTCATTTGACCGAGCCCTTGCTGACAGAAATGCCGATGCGTTAGAAAAGCCTTGCCATTACTGCAATGGAGAAGGTTGTGGAATCTGCACCAAATAATGCATTTTGTAGTCTCGCGGCTGTGATTTAGTAGTACGAAAATCGTTATTTTTTATTCGTTGCTCAACGTATTGCTTATTACCTGTGCGTATCGCTGAGGGAATAACGTCAGTATAACTGATGCGAGAGGGGAATGGGATGTTATATCTAAAGAGTGTTGAACTTGAAAATTTCAAGTCGTTCAAAGGGGAGGTCACAATTCCGTTAGTTCGGGGTTTCACGGCCATCACCGGGCCGAACGGCTCTGGCAAATCAAATATCGGTGATGCGATTCAATTCGTTCTCGGTACCAAGTCAAATAAAAACATCAGGGCAGACAATGTTGGCGATTTAATTTTCAATGGTGGCGGTAGTGGAAAAGCTGCTAGAAAGTGCCTTGTCACGTTAGTTTTCGCTAACGAATCTGGTGAAGGCGGACGCCGTAGAATGAGCGTTGATAGTGACGAAGTTAGATTTATTCGCGAAGTCCGATTAACAAAATCTGGAAATACTGTTTCTACCTATCGATTAAATGGCGAGGAAAGTAGTCGCAATCATTTCCGATTATTATTAGCAGAAGCTAATGCCAGCGCTGATGGATACAATATTGTCCTGCAAGGGGACGTTACCAATTTGACAAAAATGACTCCTCGCAATCGTCGCAAAGTACTCGATAAAGTCGCGGGAGTAACCGCCTATGATGATGAAATTCGTCGGGCCAATAGCCAGAGAGACAAAGTCGATGAATTCATAGAGAGAATTACAATTTTGCAGACGGAATTGAGCGACCAACTTGGAGACCTAAAAAAGGAAAGGGAACAGGCTTTGAAGGCGAAGGATTTGGTTGAGGAATTAGTTGCAGCTAGAATTGTCTTGCTACAATCCAAGCACCGTTCGCGATTCGACGAGATCTTATTCCTAAGCGATGAACAGATTCGCTACAATGACGAAGCAAGTGAATTGCGAAATGTCGTAAAAGGTGGCGAAAAGGAACTGCTTGCTCTTGATGACCGTGTTGCTGAACTTGAACGTCAAATTACTGAGGTACTCGGTGACGATGCGGCCGAACTGATGGAGAGAATCAATCAATTGCATCGTGAAATTGACCGCCGTGGCGATCAAATTACCGATTCCGAAAGCATGATTGCAGATGTGAACGAAGATATTGAATTGTTAACATCAGAAGAAGAGGAAGCCAAGGACGCTCAATCTAACCACGCTGCAAAATTTGAATCAGCGAAAGCATCAAAGAAATCTGCTGAAGAAGGTTTGTTAGCTGCTGAAGCAGCCGAAAAGGAAGCGCGCGATGCTTTGCTTGCTGGCGATAAGCGGACACATGAATTAACTCGCGCTCTAGGCAAGGCGGGCGAAGTAGTATCCACTTCTAATGAAGGATTAGCTAAGGCTCAACTTGACCGTGATCGAGCAGCACAACATGTGGAGATGACTGCTCAAAGATTATCTGGATCAGAGGAGCAATGTGCTGAATTCCAACTATCTGTAGATGACTTGAAACTTGAAGGTGAGGATCTAGGTGAATGTGACCCCGATGTCGACCGAGCAAAACTTGGCGCAAAACTTACCACCCTCCAGAATAGTGAGAAGAAATTGACTGAAGAATCGGAAATATTGGAAAATAAATTCCGTGAGGCTGGACGTCAACTTGTCGTAAAGCGTACTGAATTGGAGAGCCATGCCGGCGGTCGCTCGGGAATGGTTGCTGCAGTGCAGCAGTTACTGCAACAGCGAGACGGTGGACAAATCAAGGGAATAATTGGTACCATAAGTGAATTATGCCAACCAAAAGATTCAGTCCATGAATTGGCATTAGCAACTGCAATTGGTGCAGGGGGGATGTCAGGAATTGTGGTTGAAAGTGATGCAGTTGCCAGCCAATGTATGCAATGGTTGAGAGAAAACAAAGTCGGCCGAGCCATGTTTTTGCCATTAAACAAACTTCAGACCTCTAGGCCGGCAGGGCGTTCAGTAATGGTTGCCAGAGAATCTGGCGTCATCGGATTTGCATGGGAATTGCTCGATTATGACCCGCGTGTCGAATCTGCAGTCCGTTATGTATTGCGAGACACATTGGTGGTCAACGATCTCGCTACCGCTCGCCGAAATATGGGCGGCGTTCGTCTCGTAACTTTGCGAGGCGATGTTACCGAGCGAGGTGGAGCAATGCAAGGTGGTGCACCGATGAAAATCAAGACTGGCTTTGGTGGCCAGTTAGCAGGAGCCAGTGAGGTTGAGAAATTACAGGCTGAAGTTGAACACCTTCGCATGTTATCGGAAACCGCAAATGGGGCATTGGCTGAATGCCGTAACCAGCAACTATTATTGCGGGAACAAATTAATGCCCTAACCAATGATGATACTTCTCTTAAACTAAGGCAATGGCGCGAGGAACTGCGATTAGCCGAGGAACGGTTATCCAAGTCTAAAGGCGTAGTTGCCGAAGTTACAAAACAATTGGCCGCCGCAGAAAAAGGATTGAAAGCCCGCGAAGATGGCCTCGCTATCGCGGTACTTGCACTTGAGCAAGCAACCGAGAATCGAGATGAAGCTAGCAAGGCCCTTCAAGAAGCGAGCCCTGAGCATTTGCAGAAAATGTTACGCGATGCTCAAGAATTGAGAGTGAATGCGGAGTCGCAAAAAGCACAAGCAGATGGGACACTTTCTAGTGGTGAAGGGCATGGTGACATCTATGCCGATAGAGTTTCCGAAATCGTGACACGACGTGAACGCCTCGCCCAAGAGAACCAAGAGCGCTTATCTCGAATCCAAGAATTAGGGCAAGAAATAATCACTCTAAAAGGGGAACTATCTACAGTTTCTTCGACCCATGCTCAAGTTGCTGAAGAACACAAAGAACTCGATAATGAGAGGATTAAAGTTACCGAGGAGAGGGCTGGATTGCGTGCCACTCTCCAACAACATGCCGCAAATGCAGAGACTTTGACTAACCGTGCAAATGAATTGACTCTTAGTATTCAGCAGAAGCGTGAAGGGCTAGCCGAATTGAATGCTGAAATGGATGATTTGTCGGTTGAACCTCAAGTTGCTGATGCTAATTTGCCACCTGTCGGTGAAGCAGAGAAAACAGTCAACCAATTGCAGCGTCGTGTCGATGCAATCGGGCCAGTCAACATGCTGGCAATTGCGAAGTACGACGTCACATTAGAGCGAGTAAGCGCTCTAAAAGGAGACAATAAGCAACTATCTCAGCGGCGCAAGGAATTGTTGGCCATCGCTGAACGCTTAGAGAAGCAACGTAAGCGCCGACTATTGGCAGTACTCAAAGAGGTCGACAGGAACTTTAGGACGGTTTACGAGGAATTATCCGGCGGCCGAGGCGAATTATTCTTGGAGAATCCGGATGAGCCATTCAAAGGTGGTCTTTCGATGTGGGCCCAACCACCTGGTAAATCTAGCAAGGTAAAACTTGAGCAACTATCTGGTGGTGAGAAATCTGTAGCTTCATTGGCCCTCATCTTTGCTATTCAAGATTACGACCCGAGTCCATTCTATTATTTCGACGAAGTCGACCAAAACCTCGATCCAATAAACTCTGAATTAATCGCAGCAATGTGTTCTCGACGTAGCAAGCAAGCTCAATTTATCCAAGTTACTCTCCGCAAGGTTAGTTTACAAATGGCCGATCACCATATTGGAATAACCCATGCAGGTGATGGTTGTAGTCGCCGCATAACTAATTTCAATCGTGAAAAGGCTATTGAATTAGGTGCAGCTGCACTTGCCGAACTCAATGAGGGACGAGAGGAAAAGGAACGCAAAGATTTGCAAACCCGTCTCGGAGAATTGCCAAATCCAGATGAAATGGAACGAATTCCAGAGGAATTACCAACTCCAGATTCTCTTGGCGGCGAACTACAAGAACTTTCAGAACAGCCCGATACAGAAAGTGATGGCTTGGAAAGAGATGTATCTGCTGGTGAAGGAATGCACAGTCTGCGAGACCGAGCTGACGAATTGAGTGAGGATATTGAGTTAGAGCAAACTGCTCACAAGGAAACTCTCGCAGATTCAGATTCAGAGATAATTGAAGAGGATAATGCTGAATCAATACAAGAAACAGTCGAGTAACGGGGTGGAGAAATGGCGATTGGTAAAATGAGCCTTGATAGGTGGTTTTTACGCCAAGATGTAATCAATCAATTACTTGCTCAAGGCGGCGATACTGCTGATGCTGCGGCAACATATGCTGATCGAATTGTTGAATTAGCTCATCTTGATCAAGCTGAATATCAATCTTTGAAGGATCCCTTTGACCGTTCAGTAGCGATTGTCTTTGAATTGGTTCGTAGCGAGGATATGGACCCTTGGTCAATCGACTTAGAACATTTTGTTCGATTGTTTGGTGAGCGCATTCGTAAGGAAGGGAATACTATTGATCTGCCATCATGCGGGCGCCTTATTCGCCTTGCTTGGGCAGTTCTAAGACACCAAGCTGAGAATCTATATGATCGCATGCTAAGTGGCGATGATGAAGATTTTGATTACATGCCAATTGACGGTTGGGAGATGGAATATGACGATGCCGGATTCGCCTTTACGACCAATGTTATCGCCGGCGATGCTGACTCCACTTTACCAGGATTATTCCAAGAGAGAGTACGACGGGATGAAGGCCGCCCAGTTACCCTTGGTGAATTACTAGGGGCTCTTAGGGAAGCCTGTGTAGAGGCAGAAGAATTTCGTCTTCGAGAAGAAAACCGCATTAAACATGCAGCAGCAGTAAAAGAAGCGATTTCAACTGTTGGAAGTAAGATGCATGATGATGACTTAGAATCCGATTTGCGAATCTGTTGGGATGCCCTACGTGCGCATGTTACCAAAAGTGGAAAAGCAGGAAAAACACCTTTTCCCTTAAGTGATATCCAGATTCAAATAGGCAAGAAAATAGCCGAGGAATATACAGAGGAAAGAGATGATATTGAAGAGCAAGCCTGGGTCATTGCTTTAGTTTCAAGCCTTCATCTTACACATATTGGGGCGGTCGAGATATGGCAAGAAGAGGTGCCCGAAGGGACGATTCATATTCGTGATAAGCACCCTTCCCTCAAAACCTTTGAAGCGGTTATGGCGATTTGTGAGAAAAACCGCTCCGAATTATTGGAAAGAATGGGCCTAGAAGTTGGTGGTCAGGAACAATTCACAGCTAAACTTGAAGTTATTGCTAAACGAGCCGCTGAAGCCAAGGCTGCAGAAGAAAGAGAAGCGATTGAAGAGGCAGCACTTGCATCGCTTGAATCTAGTGTCGAGAATCTTGAAATGATTCCAGAAGCAGAGGTGATTGAGTGAGTACCCCAGCCCTTGAAACATTACTTGAAGCAACATTATTCGGGGCAGGACGCTCAATGACTGCCGAAGAATTATCAGAATGCCTTGAGGTTACTAATGATGAAATCAATGACAGTATAGAATCGCTCCAATCAACCTTGAAGCGCAGACGCGGTGGCGCTCTCTGTCTATCTGAAGTTGGTGATCGTTGGGCTATTGAGGTTAAGCCGAATCTAGCTGACCATTTGCCTCAGATCGCCAAGCCGACAGTTTCCGATGCCCTTCTCAAGACTTTATCATTAATCGCTTACCACCAGCCGATGTCACAATCTAGGTTAGTAGAGTTGATTGGGCAAAAGGCTTACGACCATGTCCGCGCCCTTTCGCAATTAGGTCTAATCGACAAACGCCGAGATGGAAATACTCGACGACTTGGGACCACTCGTAGATTTAGCGAGATGTTTAGTTGCCCCCATGTCGAACGCAAAAAAGTGCGAAAGTGGTGGCGAGAGCAAGTCGATGCTGCCGGATTAACCTCAGGACCATCACGCCCTGAAGCACTAATGCCAGAGCAGGGACAACTTGTATTACCGCTAGAAGAAGAATCAGAAAAGAGTTCTGCAGATTGATTATTGATCATTACGCAATTGTTGCAAGACTGAGGAAACTGCCGATTGAGTTATCGTTTGGCCTGAATTTCTAATCATTTCGGCAACTTTTCCAACCTCATCACCCATTGCTCCAGCACTAATTGCCATGTTTTCGGCATGGAGTTTCATATGCCCACTTTGGATTCCAGAAGTCGCCAATGCTCGCATCGCACCCAAGTTTTGTGCCAATCCAGCAGATACCATCACCGCCGCGAGTTGCTGGGATGATTCTACTCCGAGCAATTTTAGATTTGTCTTGGCCACTGGATGTACCTTGGATGCACCACCTACTATTCCAACAGCCATAGGGCAACACATCGAGCCAACAAGATTGCCATCATCATCCATTGACCATTCGGTCAACGAACCATAACGATCTTGCTCAAATACAACCCAAGCATGACATCCGGCTTCAATGGCTCGCCAATCTTGACCACAAGCTAACGCTATTGCGCTAATTGCATTCATTACGCCTTTATTGTGAGTTGCCGCTCGAAAAGGGTCGGCACAGGCAAAATCGTACGCCTCAAGAATCCCTTTGATAACTTCCTCACCATGTTCCCGACTTCCATCACCCAAACTTTCAGGTTTCCAAGTAGCACTTGAACGAGTGAGTCGATGAGTTGCCAAATTGGAAAGAATACGTAAATTCACTCTTCCATTAGTGATTTCAGCGAGAAGTGGAGAGACTAACTCCGCCATGGTATTAACAGCATTTGCCCCCATAGCATCCAAGCAATCAACAATTAGGTGAATAACCAGCATTTGTCCAGATTTGGCTTCAATTATTCTACACTCAACATCTTTGCAGCCGCCACCGAGTTTAATGATGGTAGATTCAAGGCTATTACACTTAGCGATAATGGCCGATTTATTCTGTTCTACAGCTGCTATCGCAGCAGACATATCGTCGACCTCAAGTATCTGAATCTGTCCAATCATGATGGAATCATCACAATTCGTCGTAAAACCACCCGAATCAATGCAACGTTTAGCCATATTTGATGCGGCTGCAATCACGCTCGCCTCTTCAATCGCAAATGGAATTAGGTATTGTTGGCCATCAATCAAGAAATTAGTCGCCAATCCTACTGGAATTGACATTGTGCCAACAACATTCTCAATCATGTGTCCAGCCACTGTTCCATCCAATTCTCCGGTTTCTGCCCAGGTAGCCAACTCCGAACTACTCAAATTGGCCAATTTTGCAACTATCTCCCTGCGCTCTCCAATTCCAAGACGGTGGAACCCCGAAATTCTGCTGTTCTCAACAGGCATCGCTCTCAGTAGCCTCGAAGCGGTACATGGCCTAAGACTTCCTATTGAAGAGATGGTGAAATGGCACATATTCTAAGTCCCATTCCGTGTAGGTAATGCGTTAATACGCGTTAATCATCGTGGTAATGATGCGTTAATCTGCTGTTAATGAGAAAGGTTACCTTGATTTTTAATATCATTTAACTAGTACAGTATTTGCTGAGTATTACGATTAGGTGCGAAAAACGATGTGTGAATACGTGTGAATGCGTGAAACCATATAAGCCGAGTAAGAAGTTGCACCAATGTCGTGAGCATTATGGCATTCGAATTAAATCTCCCACCGATGCGTTCCAACCCATTTTCGGGCCGTCCTATTGAATCATATGATTGGAACCTACTTGCAGGTAGGGGCGGAATAGTTGCAAAAATGGTTAGGCATCTAAAATATACCTCGCCTCGCTTGATATTGCTAAAAGGGGAACGAGGTTCTGGACGGACTTCACTTATACATGCCCTAGGTTCTCAAGCGAGTAGGTTTGATTCATTCTCAATTTTCCCATATAACGACCATTCTGACAAGATTTTGGAAGATACATACACTTCAATCGTCGGTTTTGACATTCCTCAGCACCACGGCCAGGTAGTTTCACAATTGGTTGAGGAGCTGAATGCGATGAAAGGTACTCTGCCGTTGATTGCTTACGACTTTCCTGGGGCTTCAGGTGCAGATTTAGTAGCGGTATTCAGTCGCTTAACAACTGTTTTGCAACGACTCAGAGCCTTGATTATCATTACTGTAACTCCCTCGCAGTTGGCGGCTTTTCCCGATGAATTACGCGATGCATTTGATGATATTGAAGAACTTGGACCTCTCTCTACAGCAGCGATTGAAGATTTAGTCAAACGGCGAATCGACACTGTTAGTCGAAAACCTTGGTCTGTACCGATGGGTTTGATTCCAGCCCTCATAGAGGATACCGGCGGGCATACTGGCCGTGTAGTGCGCTATCTACGAGATATAATAGATGTAGAGAGGGGCGAGAAAAATATTGATCAACGCTTACTTAATCTTCAATCTGCTATGGCTGAAAATACTATTTCTGAAATCACCGTCGAGGAACTTGATGAAGGTGACAAACTCACTATAGAACAGGCCATTGCGGGGAATAACCTGAGTTCTGAAGATGACCACAATGAAGATGAAATTACTATGCATGAGGTAGATGAATCTGAACCAGAAGCGGTCAAATCAAGAATCGGTACGATTCTAGAAGCAAGTTCTGATCCATCTTCTACATTTTCTTTGACTATGGATCGAATTGAAGAGGAGTACGAATCCGAGTCATCTTATTTGATTGATGACACACCTTCTATTCCAGGGATATTTGGCGCTCTCGCTCAGCGCAACCGAGTAGCAAAGAATGTGATTCCAAGATTCGACCCCGAATTAAACCCACTTCCCGACCATGCTTTTGATACAACTCCACCAACCCATACAACCGAAGGCGCTGAATTATGGATACAGGGTGATGATAATGAAATTGAATCCAATTTTGACAATGCTTTCCCCAATCCAGCCGTTGAATCTCCGATTGAACCTAATCTATCACCAACGGCACATACTAGAGCCACTGGAGTGAGTCAGCAAAACCATTTCAATCACGTACAACAAGATGCAATACATGCGCATGTAGGCTTTCCTGTATCGCCAGTGCCGCCCCAAGTATTTGAACCTCAATCACTTTACCAAACAAATACCATCGCCAATCGATTAGGGGCACTTCGTCGTCAACCTCAATCTAATCCACATGATAGTGTACCTCTTAATATTGGACATTTGCGAGGTCTCAGTCAACATGAAACTGAGGTAATAGCGCGCGCGAGCGGAGGTGAATTTTCCCCTTCTGATGATGATTTATTGATTCGATTGAATATTGGGCGCTCGAGAATGTCGCAAATATGCAACGCCCTATATCGCTCAGGAATAATGCGAGTGCGCAAGGTAGGCCGTTCGAGGATGTATTCGCTAACAAATGATGCACGGGTGCAATTGCAAGTGTGGGGGATACTGGAGGGATAAGATGAGTCGAGAATTTTGGGAAGTAGCTTGGTCGGTACAAGAACAAAGAGTAGCCGCAGTTGCAAATACAGTAGATGGAGCCTTGGTCGCTAGTTCAACCGAAGTGATTTCATATGATTCATCGGGTAATATCCGTTGGAGGCGCAGTCTACCATTCGCGGTCTATCGACTAGAGGTAGATGGCACGAATGTAGGATTACTGTGCGGTCAAGGGTTTTATCTCCTACGAATATCCGATGGTGTTTCCGTCCACGAAGGGCGTGCAACGAGCGGTGGTTTTGCTGATATCTTACCAAGGCCATCTGGAGGTTGGGTTCTCTCTGACCGAGTTGGCCACCTGCATTTATTTGATGTCAATGGCATTGGAATTCGTCGCTTGAATACCGGTGAAATCCGCCGACTTGTTGGATGGTTAGACCGTGAACACCTACTTGTCCATGACAGAGATGGGCGCATCAGATGCTTACGTTTGGTACAACAGGATTTCAGCCGTTTTGTCGACGATAAATATTGGTCATGGATGGGGCGTTTAACCAGCGGCCAAGTGCTCATGCAAGCCTCAGATGGAGAATTGTGGCTTGGTCGTCCACATCCATTTGGTTGGGATGAACTAGATCGCATTGAGAGCGTTGGTACCGAGCCGATTGATTCGGTTAGAAGTGGCGATGGCTGGTGGTATCTCGACATTGATGGCCAGATGCACCGATTACCGCCTCATGAGAGTGGACTTGAAATGAAAGGTGGTGATCTCATTAGCGGTAATGGCATCGATATCATGGTCACCGCAACCAGTAATGGATTGATTAGATGGTGGGAAGCTGCAGAGTTGTCCTCAAAACGAAGGGCAATAACTCAGCAATTAGTTGCAGATGAAAAGCAGAGATTGGATTGGGAATATCGCCGAAATATGTTCCAAGAAGCCCGTCAAGCAGAAGATGATGGGATGCTTTCAAAGGCCATTGAACTGTATCAAGCATTAGGGAGAACTGAAGACGTTAGAAGGATGTTTGAGCGTCAAAATCGAGGTGATTAAATGGCCAAGGCATCGATTAGTGAAGAGAGGCTTGAGCATTATTTGCAATTAACTCGTACTGCTAGAGGTAAAGCCACACCACTTGTCAACGAAGAATCTCCAGAAGGACAAAATTTGGCCATCTTACTGCGCATGGCTGATGACTATGCCAATGATGCTCAACATTTTAGGGAAAATGGAGACTATGTACGTGCTTTTGGAGCGATAAATTATGCCCATGCATGGATTGATGCAGCGGTAAAATTGCGCTTACTCGACGGACACGGTGATGATGAATTGTTCACATTACCCTAACGAATAACCTCGGCAATTTCTTCTAATCGCCTCATTTCAACGCCTAATTGTTCAATACGTGACCTATTGCGCATAATGATTGGTTGCAGTGCCTCTTTAACGCTACAACATAGAGAATACTTGTGGCGCGGTCGGCCACGCCCGTTTGTCTTTTGGGAAACAGTTTCAACAATTCCTAATTCAGATAATTCTGCTATACCTATGCTGACTTCTGGTTGGCGCAACTGACAATTTTTCTGCAACTCGCTACTATCACTGTTCTCGTGCTTCAGTAAACAAGCAAGAACTTTTGCCGCGTGACTTGATAGTCCACTTTTAATCAGGAGAGAAACGAATTCTTTCATGTCTACTGAGCCTGAACTATTGTCGCTCATGGAGCGTTGGGAACTTTTCGGCTGATAAGGATATCACCTGCATGAGTGATAGTGACTCATCATTGTATCATTTTCAAGCGTCTTTTTTGTGCCACTTCAATTACTTGACATCCAGCTTCCATCAGGCGCGCTTTGAGTCGCGAGTCGATCGTAATTACCGGCCAAGAATTCTCTACCGCCAAGGCAACCAGTTGGTCATCAGTATGATTCCCGGCTTCAGAGGGAGCCGGAATAATGGTAGATTTTTGCATTAGCAAATCCAATAAGAGCGTGTTACTGCGTTTTTGTTCTAAATGAGACAATTCTGTTTCAACTTTAGGGAGGAGTGCTAACTCAAAATTGCCGACTAAATCACCGAGTTCCAAATCTAGATGGATACCAGCATCGACAATCGCGACCCAGCCGCAAGAATCGACCAGTACTTTTTGCATCCTATCTCACTCGGAATCAAAGGATTACTCCGTATCCAATCAATCTCCAGCGTGTGCCCGCTCGTCGAGATAGGCTAATTCGTCCACCATCCTCGGCTACTACCGGTAAACGCAGATTCAAAGTTGCCTTTCCACCTCCGACATTTGAGACAACACCAACCGATGTTGCAGTCGAGATGTTAACCATCAACATCTCGCCACCTCGTAGCGGGGCGACTTTATCTGAAGTATTATCATCGCCTCCGACCATTTCTTTCAACAAGTTGATTTCAATTTCTATAATTTCACGTACTGGCGGTAATTCTCCGGACCTCGCTAGGACTTGTCCAGAAAGGTTATCCGAAGCAGTTAGCAGTGGGTCTAGGGGTGTAGCGAGGCCACAAAGTCCACCTGCGTGCATTGCATCCAAGTTATTCCCACCACCTTGCATACTGGATATAGTAGTCTTAATTGGCTCGTAAGTGACTTTCTTTTTACCTTGAATTTTCCGTCCCGGGCCGATTTCAACTGAATCTCCGATATTGAATGTACCAGAAACAATACTGCCTCCAATCACTCCACCCTTCAACTTGGTAGGACGAGATCCAGGGCGATTGATATCAAAAGAACGAGCTACATGTAGTATTGCTCGCTCATCATCACTTCGATCTGGAGTAGGAATAAATTGCTCAATCGCTTCAATTAAGATATCGAGGTTTACGTCATGATGCGCAGAAACAGGAATTATTGGGGCATTTTCGGCAATGGTGCCGCCGAGGAATTCTTTGATTTCTTGGAATGATTCAAGTGCCCGCTCTTTACTTACGAGATCAATTTTATTTTGTACGACCACCACATTTTCAATTCCAGCAATTTCTAATGCCATCAAATGCTCTCGAGTTTGTGGTTGAGGGCAGGTCTCATTTGCAGCAACCATGAGCATTGCTCCATCCATTATGCTTGCACCTGTGATCATTATCGCCATCAATGTCTCGTGACCAGGGGCGTCGACAAAAGAGACCACTCGCTGTAATTCGCCCTCAACATCGTCTCCACCATCAGGTCTTCGGCCCGTAGGATAATATTCACCTTTCTTGGTTTTGTAAAACGCGGTATCAGCATATCCGAGTTTGATACTAATTCCACGTTTTCTTTCTTCGCTATGGGTATCGGTCCAAACTCCCGATAATGCTTGAGTAAGAGTGGTTTTTCCATGATCGACATGGCCTACTAAGCCGATGTTAACTTCGGGCTGACGGGGAAGTGTCCTCGCCATCCTTTCATCTCCTATGATTCTGCCTTATTCCGCTTCAATCCTCACTGGAAGAGTCGCCGCCAAGTAGGTCGGAAAGGCTCTTGTTGCCGTGCTTGACGACTTTCAAGTTGATTTGGCGAGTATCTTGAGTGACAGTGTTACCACGGAAAACTCGGCGCTTACGCAGGCCATCTGGCTTGTATCGGTAACGCTTGCTATTCTTGTGAACTAATTTGTGGCCTTTGAAACCAATGCTCTCTGTAACCAGTACGGGTTTGCGTGCTCCACCTGCTAAGTCACCGCGCATTGCGGTTCCGGTTTTGTCGGAGCCACCTGATATTTCAAGAGTATATCCCGCGAGAGTAACTTCACCTTCGCCAACGAACAGACCATCGATTGTATCACCGATTTTCTTTCCTAAAAATTGGTTGTAATTTGTACCTCCAATCGACAAAGAGTAACTCTTGCCCTTGTTAGCGGATTCTGTGTCATTGATGACAGCGATGAATGTGTTG
>CAZPME010000002.1:51582-154648 GCA_964587885.1 uncultured Candidatus Poseidoniales archaeon | reverse complement strand
TACGGATCTAACTGCTGGAGCTAGAGGGGCTCATTATCTATATCCAAGCACTAGGACTGTGCTTGATATTGGAGGTCAAACCATGAAAGCAAGCAAACTCAATGAAGAGATTAAAGTCAAATCATTCAGATTGAATGACAAATGTGCGGCTGGCACAGGGGCATTCCTTGAAAAGACTGCTCGATACATGAATTTCTCGACTGAAGAGATCGGTGCACTGGCAGAATCGTCGACAAATGAAGTAGTCATTTCAGGAGTCTGCGCAGTCTTCGCGGAATCTGAAGTCATCAATCAATTGTCAATCGGTTCATCCCCAGCAGATATCATGAATGGCGCCATGGTTTCTCTTGTGGGTCGCTCAATGCAATTAATGCGAAGGATCAAGATGGAACCAGACTATACCCTCATTGGTGGAATCATGAGGTTTCCAACCATGGTGAAAAGATTGGAGGAGACAATCGGAGAGAAGGTCAATATCCCTAAAGGAAATTTGCCTCAATTTGCAGGGGCCATCGGAGCTGGTACACTTGCTTTGCAACGCTTGAAAAAACTTGGATGAGACTTGAGAGGCACTTATTCTAGCAATGCCATGAATGAACCAATGCCGCCCCCACATGTTCGGGCATTAGATTGAGGCTATAGGCCGACTGGAATAGATGGGTTGATTATTTGGATTTCTTGCCTAGGTTTGGAATACAAGATGGTATCGTTTTCGTTGAGATTAACAACCCGCCACTAAACATCATTGAGTCCGGAGTGATAGCATCTATCCTATCTATTATCGATGAAGTGGAGAATGATCCAAGTTGTCGAGCCTTGGTATTATCTGGAGCGGGGGAAAAGGGATTCAGCGCCGGAGCATCGGTAGAGGAACATAGGCCCGAGCAAGCTCCAGAAATGATTGAGCAAATGGTGAATTTGTTCGGACGATTGCACAATACTTCATTGGTAACTCTCGCCGCTATTCATGGAGTCTGTTTTGGCGGAGGCGCTGAACTCGCCCTTGCCTGTGACTTCATCGTTGCCAGCGAAGATGTCAATTTCAGCATTCCTGAAATTTCTCTAGGTTGTTATCCGCCGTTTGCAATGCTACAGTTACCAACACAGATTGGCAATAGAAGAGCCAAAGAAATGATTCTCAGCGGCAAAGGAATCAATGCAGAAAAAATGTCCTCACTCGGTCTCGCAAACCTAATTGTTCCACGCGTTGATTTGATAGAGGGAGCAACTGGATTCTTGCAGAATATTCTCATCAACCCCTCAAGTATTGTTTCATTGACTCTGAAGAGAATGAGAATGCTGGAAAATTCCAACTCGTCCTTTGATCTCATGCAAATGGGAAACCTGTTTCTTGAGGATTTGATGTCTCATCCCGACTATATCGAAGGGATTACATCATTTCTGGAAAAACGTAAACCTGTTTGGAAAAAATGCGCTTGAATGGAGAACGATAGGAGGGGTAGGACAATGGCTACTTTCAATGTGATGGGATGGGAATCTTATGAAGTTGGCAAGCCACCAAGAATAAGGCGTTGGCAACATAAAACCAGTGACCTTCAACCCGATGAAGTAATCGTTTCCATCGCAGGTTGCGGAGTATGTCATACCGATCTCGGGTTCCATTACGATGGTGTTCGCACAAAACGCTCCCTGCCGTTGGTATTAGGACATGAGATATCAGGAACTGTTGTTGGTTGTGGGAAAGAGGCAACAAAGTGGAATGAAACTCGAATCATAATCCCAGCAGTTCTCCCCTGTGGCGAGTGCATTGATTGTAACTCTAGCCATTCCAACGTTTGTCAACATCAAATTATGCCAGGTAATGACGTGGATGGGGGCTTTGCATCCCATATACGTGTCCCTTCACGCTGGTTGGTAAAAATCCCTGACAATTATCAGGGTGATATTGCAAGACTTTCTGTCGTCGCCGATGCAATCAGTACCCCTTGGCAGGCCCTATTGAGGGCTGGCGTTGAGGAAGGAGACACATGTATCATTGTGGGGTGCGGAGGAATCGGTGGATATTGTGCACAACTTGCCTTATCGATGAAAGCAAACGTCATTTGTATTGACAACGACCAGAGACGGCTGGAATCAATGCGCAAACTTGGGTTCTCTAATTTACTCAACTGCAATGAAAAAACAACTAAAGAAGTGAAGAATTATTTGAGGGAATTGATAACTTCCAATGGATGGGGATGTAATGGCTGGAAAATATTTGAATGTAGTGGAAATGCTGATGGGCAAACCCTTGCATTTGAATTGATTGGACCCTCTGGAGTATTGGCCATAGTCGGGTTCACAATGAGTAAGGTGAACATCCGCCTTTCAAATCTAATGGCTCACGATGCAAGAGTTTTTGGAAACTGGGGGTGTCAACCCGAATTATATCCCGAGTTACTGGAGATGGTGGTATCAGGAGCAGTTGATCTCAAGAATAGCAGCCAATTATTGCCACTCTCTGAAATCTGTGAAGTTTTTGAAAATGCACATAATGGCGCCTACGTTCAGCGAGTCATTTTGATACCAGATAATATTCCAAATTAGAGTGATGTACATGAATAGCATGATGATATTGGTTGCAGAGCATGACATTATCCTAGATGCGTTATCGCTAATGGAAACTGTAATTGAATTGGAAAGAAACGGCATTGATATAGGCGACAATACTTGGCAAGTACTCGTTGCTTTCATATCTGATTTTGCAGATGATTATCACCATGTCAAGGAAGAAATAGTCCTTTTTCCGGCATATTGCAATAACGGAATGAATCCCGAGTATGGCCCTATCGCAGTGATGATGAGGGAGCATGAAGAATATCGCATGTTCAATAGCCAGATGAAAGAGGCGTTGACACAAGGTCCACCATACGGCAATAGTATGTGGATTCCTGCTTCAAGATTCATAGAGCATCTACGACTCCATATTGCTAAAGAAAATGAAATTCTATTCCCGATGGGGAATAGAATGCTCGATGACATTGAAGAAGAGAAAATAATAGCCAAGTTCAATGAAATTGACGCAAGTTATAGCGTCAATCCTTGTGAGTATTATCGTACAGTTATTTCTTCATTAAAGAAGAAAATGACTTCATTGACGTTCCAACATGATACAATTCTAAACTGAGAACATAACTTGAACCAAAGGATGATCGATATGCCGCCAAACAAACATGCCTTAGCAGAAGATACTGACTTCCAGCATTTGAAGATGGAATTCAAACCCATTAGAAGCCCTGCTGGTGAAGAAATTGATGGCCTCTATGATGCATGGATATGGCTTGATAATCCTGCACAATACAATTCCTATACCACCGCAATGCTACGTGAATTGTGTTTGGCGTTGGATATTGCTTCAACTCGTGCTGATGTCAATTGTGTGGTACTTACTGCGGTAGGTGACACAGCTTTCTGCACAGGAGGAAACACTGTTGAATATGAAAATGATTATTCTTGGAGACCTCAAGAATACAGGACCTACATGGGTTTATTCAATCGAATGATTTCGTTGATATTGGAATGTGAGAAGCCGGTCATTAACCGAGTCAATGGAATGCGCATCGCAGGAGGCCAAGAAATGGGTCTCGCCTGTGATTTCACAATTTCCTCGGACCTCGCAAGATATGGCCAAGCAGGTCCAAAACATGGCTCAGCACCAGATGGGGGCTCGACAGATTTTCTTGACCTCTATGTAGGATTTTCTCGAGCAGTGGAATCATGTGTACTCTGTGAACAATGGTCGGCACACAAGGCAATGCACCTAGGACTATTGAATGAAATCGTTCCAGTGCTGCGTTCCCCAGAAGGTGAGTGGGTGCCAAATCCGATGGTTCGCCTAGACTGGGTGGATAAATCCACTGGTTCTATCGTCTATGGAGACTTCCTTGAAGGTGAGGCCAAAAGCGCAGGAAAGGTCCTGATGCAAAGTTGTGTATTTGATCTATCCAAACTTGATGAAGCAGTCGATGGTCTTTCATGGAAACTTCTCAATACTTTCCCAGGGTGTGCGCGGAAGACTTTGACCAGCATTCGTAAGAAGAAGTTGCATTGGTGGGATGCTAATCGTGAAAGTAACCGTGAATGGTTAGCATTGAATATGGCTGTTGAGGCAGCAGCCGGCTTCCGCGCTTTCAACCTCGGAGGGAAAAGTAATCAGGATGGGAGCCGAACACCTCGTGAATTGGATTTCATCAAATTGAGGAAGGCAATTGCGAAGGGAGAGCTTTGGTCTTCAGAATTAGTAGAATCGTTGATGTATGTCGAGAAGGAGGATTGAGGCATTGTCCATTGAAATTGACCTGTCTGGGAAAGTAGCGTTGGTAACCGGAGGAAGTGCAGGAATTGGGCGAGAGATTTGTCTTAGATTGGCAGAAGCAGGAGCAGATATTGCTTTCACTTGGCCACCTAGTGAAGATGCACCAGTGGAAATGTGCCGAACGATACGTGGCCTTGGAGTAAAGGTACTTGATTTTCAGGCCGATGTTTCTGACGACGAGATGGCCGTGGTGGTAGTTGATTCAATTGCGCGTGAGTTCGGAGAGTTGGATATTCTCGTATGTAATGCCGGCATCAGCAAAGATTCTGTATTGTGGAAAATGGATATTAGTGACTGGAGAGAGGTTATTGCCGTTAATTTGGATGGTGCTGTGAATCACTTGATTCCATTCTCCGGTCTAGCAAGAAATAATCCTAAACCTCGTTCCATTATTCTTGTTTCATCCATCAACGCTCTCCGCGGCAAGAGGGGGCAGGCCGCCTATGCTGCTTCCAAGGCAGGACTCATAGGACTTGCTCGTTCAGCTGCAAAGGACCTCGGTCGCTGGCAAGTGACCTGCAATGTAATTGCCCCTGGCATGGTCGATACAGAGATGATTTCTGGGCTCTCAAAAGAGGTCATTGAAAGTGCCAAGAGCGAGACTCTCAATGGGCGCATCGCGACTCCAAGAGATATTGCTGATGTTGCACTGTTCCTTTCATCAGATATGTCGCGCCACATTTCTGGTGCGATGATACCTGTCGATGGAGGGCAATTACTTTGAGGGAGAATTTGCAAGAAAATCATCCATTTGAACCATTCCGGATCAAGAGCGTTGAAGCCATTCCAATCAATACTCTTGCTGAAAGAAGAGAGGCATGCCAAATGGCGGGATGGAATTTGTTCAATCTGCCTTCAAATGCAGTCATGATTGACCTCTTGACCGACTCAGGAACAGGTGCAATGAGTAGTGAACAATGGGCTAGCATCATGAGAGGTGATGAGTCCTATGCTGGCTCAAAATCTTTTCAGCGATTAGCGGAAGTTGTGGAGGATATTTTCGGATTCGAGTATTTTGTTCCAACACATCAAGGAAGAGCAGCTGAGGGAATATTGGCCTCTATCATGATGAGTGATGGAGATATCATTCCATCCAATACACATTTTGATACCACAGCAGCCAATCTACTCGCTCGTGGTGGAGACCCCGTCAATCTAGTCATTGAAGAGAGTTCCAACCCTAATGATCCGCATCCTTTCAAAGGAAACATGGACCTTAAACGATTGGAAGATCTCCTGAAAACGAAAGGAGAGCAGATTCCCTTCTGTATGGTCACCGTAACCAATAATGCTGGAGGTGGACAACCGGTTTCACTCGCCAACCTAAAAGCTACAAGCGATATTTGCAAGAGGTATGAAAAACCATTCTTCATTGATGCCTGTCGATTTGCCGAGAATGCTTGGCTGATCAAGCAGAGGGAACTAGAATACTGCGATTGGTCAATTGTTGATATCATCAAGGACATGTTTGCTGTAGCAGATGGAGCGACCTTCAGTGGTAAGAAGGATGCATTGGTCAATATCGGGGGTCTGCTGATGATGAATGATCAAGATATCTTTGCCGATGCAAAACAGGTGTTGATATTACGCGAAGGATTTCCTACCTATGGCGGACTTGCTGGTCGCGACCTAGAAGCGATGGCGGTTGGGTTGCTCGAGGGATGCGACGAAAACTATCTGCAATATCGAATTAATCAGATATCTTGGTTGCACGATGAATTGCTCAGCGCAGGAATACCTCTTGTTAGCCCCCCTGGCGGCCATGCAGTTTACATCGATGCAGGAGCATTGCTACAACACATCCCCCCAGAGCATTTTCCTGCTCAGAGTCTAGCAGTCGAATGTTATCTTGAAGGTGGAGTTAGAGGTGTTGAAGTAGGTTCAGTAATGTTGTCCTTTATCTCACCGAGCACTGGTGAAACCGTGTATCCTCCACTTGAATTAGTGAGGCTCGCTCTGCCTAGGAGAACCTATACTGAAAGTCATCTCAGGCATGTTGTCAATACCCTTAGGAGTATTGCTGAAAATGCTAGCAACATTAGAGGTATGCGAATTGTTGAGGCACCAGAATTATTGCGGCACTTTTCCGCGCGATTTGAGTGGATTGAGACGGAATCTGCGGCGCTTGACACTGAGCAAAAAGATGTTTTCAATAACCATCACATCAAATTGGACGAGATGATATGAACTCTTCAGATTGACAGATTTGTAATGTATAGTATCCAATAGCATTACATGTTCGCCATGCAAATTATTAGGGATCTCTAAGACACCCAATTTGGGAAGAACCATGTTTGAGATAACGAGAAGAATTGCAGCACTAGGATATATTGGTTTGTTAATGCTTGCACTAAATGGAGCCACTGGAATTGTATCGGCACAGGATGCCAACACAAGTGCGACCACTCATGAAATTACCGTCACTGGTTCAAATTTGGCCTTCTCACCATCCACTCTCGAGATCAATATGGGAGATACCGTCTATTTCCACTGGGAAAATACCACAATGGACCACAATGTTGCTGAGTCCAGCTCATCTGATTCCAATGAATACAAGGCTGGAGGGTTTAGAAGTGGAGATGTTGATTCAACCGTTCACTTCAATTTCACTTTTGACGAAGCAGGCACATACTTTTTCATTTGTGAACCACATACTTCTGCCGACATGAGAGGAAGTATCACAGTAATTGATCCAAATGCCCTTAAACTAGACGAGGCAAATGAAACTCCTGGGTTTGCAATCTCATTCACTTTGTTAGGAATCGCTGGAGCCGCCTTGACCATCTTCCGCAACAATCGGAATGTGCAAGAATAAATGTCTGGGAGTAATTATCCTGTTACAGGGTCACAGAGACCTTCGCCGGCTATGATTTGGCATCCTTGGTTCGACCAAAATGCCTTCCGCCTTTCTTGCTTCATCTCAAGGTATAGCGCTCAGTTCAGTCGAGCCATTTCGACCACAATGCCCCCGACTTGGTCTTCATTTCACTGAATCTCATTGCCTTTGCCGTCACTTTTCATCTCAGACTATTCCTCGTAGGTCAAATCGCAGACTCCCTCTAGTATTCAAGGACTTCATCGGATTCAAGTACCGATCCTCGTGGCACCGACCCGAAACACAGCAACCCTGCATCAAGAGGTTGCCAAGCAAGCCGCGATAGAGAGAGTAAACTCACCGTTTACGATGCAGTAGTTGATGCGGAAGATGCACCTTCGAATGGAATGGGAAAGTCGGTAGCGGATATTACGAAGCCATGTTCAAGCATGAAGTTCCAATGCTCCCGCAGGATTCAATCGGAGACTCTGAAGTAATCTATGACGGGAAGTCTCTGACTCTCGGTTATCCTGTATGCTTTCACAACTCTGCCGTGATGATGCCCCTTCTCGAGAATGGTGAAACTATCGAGTGGGCAATCCTCGAAGTTGAAGGCCCGAACGCGATGGTAGCAAAACCAATTCGAATGATAGTCAAGACTCGTTCTATTGGATGGGCCCGTCCGGATTTGAACCGGAGTCAAAAGCTCCCAAAGCTCCTAGCATAGCCAAACTAACCCACGGGCCCTGCGACTGCGTGAAGCCTGCCCTTTGTAAGCCTCACTCAAGCGTCTGCCATCTGCCCTCATCGAGCCGTAATAGCAGGCCTTCAGATTCTGCCCACTCAACAATCTGTATTGGTTGGGCTGAAATACCTTTTTTTCTTAATGCCAATTCAAGTCTTTCAATGGTAATAACACCAAAATCATCGGTCGCACTCGCAATTGCAGCCAGAGATTGCTGCGGGGCTTTTTCTTCGCCAGCAATAGGTAATGTCATCCTTTCCTTTGGCAACTTACCTTGCAATTCTTGACGTATTTCCTTTGGGACGTTTGCCATTGCAATGGCATCGCGTAAATCATGAACATTTTCGGCTTGGGCAACAATAATCACGCCATCCTCACCAGTCCGGCCACAGCGAGAGCAACGCGGAGCAGTTCCGCGCTTTCGTCCATAAGTTTGGCTACAATCAGGGCAACGCAAAACATCCCAAGTAGGCTGCTCCATATCTAGTCCACTGTGTACTGGTGCTCAAGCATTGTGTTCAATTCTCTCTTCTGACAATAGTTCTGAAAGATGTAATCACTACCCTTATGTGTAAAACAGGGGTAAGAGAAGCATGGAGAAAATCAATTTGCAGGAAAAATTATCCAAGTTTTCCGAGCACTGGACGCCGAAAATAATCGCTGAGATGAATGATTACCAATTCAAGTTAGCCAAGATCAAGGGTGAATTCATTTGGCATAATCACGAAGATACCGATGAAGTTTTTATCGTAATTGAAGGGGAGATGCAAATCGAATTTGAGACCCATACAGTTCAATTGTGCGAGGGTGAGATGTATGTTGTTCCACAAGGGAAAATGCACAAACCGTTTGCAGAAAATGAGTGTAAAGTAATGTTAGTTGAACCGCGTGGAGTTGTAAATACTGGTGCAGTTATAAATGCGCTAACTGCGGAAAATGACGTTTGGATTTAGCATTTTGCCGGTTTATTCTTTGTAAAAGCGGATTAAATGCCACACTTTCCCTATAGGCTGAAATCCGAGTCTCCGCTACGGCGCTCACCAGGGCGCATGGCCTTGGCAGCAGGTGCCTTGTACTGAACATCGGCTGGCTTAATTCCTGCTCGACCGGTTGAACGTACGCGTCCAGTACTGGCTCGTCCCATCATTAGACTATTGGGCATTATTAGGGCGGCAAGAGCAACTCCAAAATGCTCAGGGCCAGCGGTAACTTCGTCGACTGCAACATCAAAAGTGTTCACTTCCAAGTCACGGCTTGCTAAACGCCTTTGGAGATTTCTCTTCAACTGTATTTCAGTTTCCTCATAATCTAAATTAGTAGAAAGTGTTGCTACAATCGCACATTCATCGCCCTCTGGCGTATTTGCTGTAGCCCAAGCAACTCCAGCGCAAGCTGTCTGACCATCACCGCAATGTGCTACTGCGAGATGGCATTCGACTAATGCACCCATAGGTAAGTCCTGAATCGGTACGGCTTCAAATCCCATGGGCAACATCGCCCCTTCTACTCGAATCAAACGAGCATCGCCCAAGCCTAATTCTACAAGACCTTGGTCGTACGCATCTTCAGCGTTTTCACCCCATGGTGCAACCGCTGTCATAAGCCACCCCGGGCAAGGGGCGGAACGAGGAGAGGGGGCCTTGGCATTGGAGAACATGGCTACTCACGTAGCGGTGGGGTTCATCAAGAAGGCGGTAGAGCGACCTCCATGCAGAATGTTTTCCGGACTGTGGTGATTGGAGGGGCAGTTGCACTAGCAATGGCAGCATTTTTCCTGTCTGGTTCAGTTGCCACAAGCCCTTGGATGGGGTATTTTTTGCTTTCTGCAATCATCTTGATACTGGTTCTCAGTACCGCATTTAGAGATGCCGAAGATGAAAAGAAAAACGGCTCAACTGTAGGAGTTCTTAGCGACAAAAAGGTCAACATTGAAAATACTACATTCCAACAACAATCTAACGACGGTTTGCCTGACCCACTAGAAGATGGGTTCGACTTGCCCCTTTGACTAGACCAATCGGACGGTTTCGAGATTTTTCGGCGCCCAAGTTCGAACTCGGAATTTTTCACGTAAAGAATGACCTAATTCATTGCACTTGTGATAATCTCCATGATGGCAAATTACGTTTTTCGGCTTCGGGCTCATCTGCTCAAAATAATCGATTAATTGTTTACGGTCTGAATGTCCACTAAACCCATCAATCGTCATCATTTCACATGCAACCTTGACCATTTGTGTCTGGCCATCAATTTTCAACGGGACTTCGCCAAATCCCTTCTGTAATCGTCGCCCAAGAGTTCCTTCTGCCTGGTACCCTACGAAACATAGAGAATTTCGGTCGGCCGCGGCCCAATTACGGAAATATTCCATTATTGGCCCACCACTCATCATCCCTGATGTTGCTAGAACGATACATGGCGATGGGTCGAGAACGATAGACTCGCGCATATCTCGGCCTTGAACTTGCTTGAACCACGGACTTGTGAATGGATTAGTGTCATCATCCTGCATTAGACTCCGGCGCAATGTTGAGGTCAAATATTTAGGATGAGTAGCATGGATTGCGGTCGCTTCTTGAATCATTCCATCAAGATATACATTGCATGGCTCGACTTCTCCGCTACGGAATAATTCGTCGATTGCAATCATTACTTCTTGGCTACGTCCAACCGCGAATACTGGACACATCATTTTGCCGTTGCGGGCAAGTGTCCGACGGATCACATCTTGCAGTTCCTGCGTCGCTTCTTCCCGAGTCGGCTGGAAATCTCCAGCCGCACCATAGGTAGATTCTATCACTAAGGTTTCAACCCGTGGAAATCTAACGCTAGCGGCATCAAAAAGCCAGGATTTTTCAAATTTCATATCACCAGAATATACGATATTATGCTTGCCGTCGCCAATATGAAGGTGAACTGAGGATGAGCCGAGTATATGACCGGCATTGTGGAAGGTTAACTTGACATCGGGGGCAATGTCGGTAGTCTCATTCCAATCGACATCGACGACGTGCTTGATACACTCGCGGATGTGCTCCATCTCGTAGGGCGGGCGCTTGCCTTCAGCCGCGCTAACCTTGAGATAATCCGATTGTAATAACAACATCAAATCTCGAGTAGGTGGAGTGCAATATACTGGACCTTTGAAGCCATATTTGAACAAGACAGGAAGCATTCCAGCATGGTCTAAATGTGCATGGGTGAGGACAACAGCATCGAGTTTCTCCAATGGCAACGCCTCTGGGGCGTTAAAGTATGGCATTGGGTCGGTATCGCTGGCGATATTGACTCCAACATCGACCATAACTCGGGATTCATTAGTCGTCAAATAGTGACAAGCCCGCCCCACTTCGCGATATGAACCCAAAGCAGTAGTGCGAACCCAAGTTGAGCCCGGACGTTTTGGCCGATAAATATTCAAGCCAAATTCCTTGAGTAATTTCTTGCGCTCATCACTTTGTGAACAACGATATCCTAGCAAATCATGTACTGTTTTAGATTCCAAAGGTGGTGTCCTGTCTACATTTACTAACCAGCCGATACGATCACGCAATTCCTTGAGGTTTGCACCTCGCTTTCCAACTGCTGTTCCAGGATCTCGACAATGAACGATGACGGTTGAAATCGCTCCATCAAACCAAGTGTCAGTAATTTCGGCTTCGGCCGGAATTATCTCATTTATAATATCGAGTGCTTCATTTTCCGAAAGCATGATGCTCGGGTCTGGGCGAATGACTACTCGACGTTTGACGGTCTTGGCTATCTTGCCCACCAATCCATCTCCGCCACCAAATTTTTCTGGTGTCTTGGTCACGATAGCAATGCTTGCAGCCTCTAAACTAACTTCATACTCAATATCCTTGGGTACAATTTTGCCAATCTGATCTCGGATTTCTTTGAATGTTAAACGCATAGTCTCTCTTCCAATTGCCCACGCCTATTGAAAATCACCCTGTGCCCGAAGGCTAGGAATCCCCAAAAATAAGGGTGGAAAATGATTTTCACTTCAACGAAGCTACGAGAGCTGTTACCTCGCTCTCAGTTAACTGGCGGAATCCATCCTTTTTGGTTATTACGGCTAAATCCATGCCATTTCCACTTGCAGCATCTCTTTGTCCAGAAGCCGAAAGCGCTCTAGCTGCAAGTGCAAGAGCGCCCTTTTGTGTCATTCCGGACTTGAAACCATCTTCAAGCACACCGTACATGTATGGAGAGCCTGAACCGGTTGCACAATACTCATCAGGAATCGAACCACCGGCTCCATCAATTGAGTAAACGCTTGGTCCGGACTCATCGCATCCAACGATTAGTAATTGTACCCAATAAGGTCGGCCAAGAAGGATATTTGCGGTCAGAGTCGCGGCTGCTTCAACAGTCATTGGCTTGCCACGCTTGAGACGGTAGAGTGTGGTTTCAGCGGCCAAGGTTCGAGACAGACTTTGGGCATGGCCGACCAAACCAGCAGTGGTCAATGCAAGATTTTCATCGATTTGGAATAGTTTCTTTACCGATTTATTAGCGATAAAATGGCCCATTGTTGCTCGGTGATCTGCCCCGACAACAGCCCCACCTGCAAAGCAAATACCAAGGGTGCTGGTTCCAGTCTTGGCGTGTTCTTTTCCTGTTTCCATTACCATCTTTTTCAACTCCATGTTCAGTTTAGCCGTCTCGCTGGCGTACTCGGCGTCTCAGCAAAGAGACGACTATAGCGACAGCACTTGAGGCTTGAGGTTGCCAATTGACTGACCCTTATCAACCCGACGACAACGAAGTTGAAGGATTTCAGTAATACCAGAATATGCGTTGATTTGTGTTTTGACTGTGAATTGCAGTAGCAAAACGGCTGAGATATTCATTAGTCCTTATCAATTATCAAAATCTACGTCTTCCTCGTCAATTTCTTGTAAATGATGGCACACGTTCATGAGCCATGCTTACTTCCACCCTGTATGGCGAGGAAGAAGTCTCCTCGGGATGACGGCAAACAGCAGTCGTCGCTTGATGCTTTTGCGGCGATTCGTAATGCTGTTTCTAAAGCCAGTGGAATTGGGCGCTCATCTAAACTGGATGAAACACCAGAACAACAACCAGTGGATGAAGAAACCGATGGTGTTGAATTGTCTCCAACTCCAACAGAAGAGGGTGCTTTGACGCCGGATATAACGCAAGATTCTATTCCGCCTAATAGTGTTGAAAAAGAACATTCTCTCGCCGGAGAAGTCGTTAGTTCGTCTTCAGTGCAACTATCTGATAATGTACGCGGCCCATCTCCATTACGAACTTTTGACATGCCAAGTGCTGGAGTGACGGTGAATCGCCCTCCGGCTACTGACGTGAATTACCACGATTTGGCTGAACTATTTCCCGACCCCCCCATTTCAGAGGAAATGGGCAAGATGATGTTTCATCGTTGCATTCTACATGAGATTGCAGGAGTTTCCCAACTTCTCGACTGGGTCAGTGATGGCGATGCAGTTATCGTCGAATTAACGAAGATAATTAGTCGTGAAACTGAATTTTCTCTGGCTATTGACAAATTGTCAACCTTCATTGAAGGCGACATCGGGGGGCAAATAATTCAGTTGACTGATTCACGATTGCTTTTGTTGCCACCTGGATGTCGAGGAATAAGTGGAGTTGAAACCGAGTCTTTTGTTGTCGAAGCATGATTAGGTGAGCACATGGATTCAGAAGTTGCGATGCCTTGCCCAATTTGTAGTGTAGAGGGTGAGTTGAAAATGCGCTCTCATTCGGCCGAGATACCATATTTCGGAGAACACACTCAAGTTACCTTGCTTTGCGATCATTGTGGCTGGCGGCAAACCGACTTTATTCCCGCTGATGGAGCTAAGCCTAATGGGTGGAATATCCTAGTTGATGATGAAGAAATTCTACGAACAAGAGTTGTACGCTCCTCTTCATGTACAATCTGTATACCGGAATTGGATTTGGAGGTTAACCCAGGCACTAGTAATGCTGGTTACGTCTCCAATGTCGAAGGCGTGATGAATCGCTTTGTCGATGTAATTGAAATGGTATCTGCTGATTTTTCACCGGAACATTCAGCATCTGAAATAGCCGAGTGCGCCGAAATGCTATCCCGACTTAACAGTATAATGAATGGGGATTTTTCTCAGCCTGTCAGCATTGAACTCCTTGACCCACGCGGCCATAGCCAAATATTGCATGCCGAAGCGATACCTCGAGATTTGACCAATGAAGAACTCGCTAGCCTCCCTGTTGGCCCTGACCCTGCAATATTCACGGCGTGATTATCGACTCATGATAATCGTGATTTGCAATAATTCGAATACATGAGGCTCTTTTCAAAGAATCATTTCGCATCCGGAGCAAGGAATTCGTCAACTAAGTGGGCGGTTTGCTGCCGCAATTCGTGATGGTTTGACAGCCAATCCTGAGCACGGTCGATACAAAGTTGCTTCATTTCTCCAGCCAACATTTTTCCAGACCGATAGTCTGAATTTATTTCTGCAAGATATGAATCATCCATCTCAAAGAAATACATCATGTATTGATAGGCGACATCAATATCAGGATTTCCACCCAAGCGGCGGTGCTCTTCTAATGTGGGCTGTCCACCTGAAAATGCCCGCTTTATTTTCCGTTCAACATCCTCAGCTGAATCTGAAAGGAAAATTGTAGTATTGGGTTGTGAAGATGACATTTTATCTCCGTTCAAGCCAACTGCAAATCTGTGATAGGTGCTTGCTGGTTGCAATAATCCAACCCCGCCGAGACTGCGCTCAATTCCAAGCAGCGCCATTTTGATACTTCTTCGGTCAACATTGGTTGCTGAAGGAATCTGAATCGACCCATGTTTCGCATTGGGCAATATATCGGCATAACCAAGATTAGATAATGCTGCTACAATTGAATCAATTAGAGATTGGCGGGCAGTACGGTCGAGTTTGCCATCAGCCTGAACACCCATTGCGGCTGCATTATCATCCTGAACCGACAAGCCGATCGTTAATCCACCTCCCTTACGGGACTTAAGATTGAACCAATTGCTCTTGCTCGCTAGACCACGAGTTAATCGAAGATGCGGGTCCTGATCCACACCTACTGGTACAACAATTGGTCGCAGGCCACCGTATTCATCGAGCATTGGATGAAGGATGTCTCCAGCCTGAACCAAAGGTGCTTGAACATGAGCCAAATTGGTCTCGCCGCTGAATCCGTAGATTGCTTCAAACTCACTCAAATTGGTTCTTTTTCCTAGAGTAAAACCCATCTTTTGCACTATCGGTCGACTCGACTGGAAATACACATTCGTATTGTCAGCAAGTAATCCAAGTGCGGCATAATTTGCCACATATTCCTCCAGTGCAACTCGCCTAGCATCAGCGAGGGAAACCCCTCGAGTTGCATTAGATTCAAGATCGGCCACAGCGATAGTAACATCGGCACCCAGTGACTGGAACCATGAAATTTGGTCGATTACCATTTTGTGACCCAAATGCATTCGCCCACTTGGCATTAAACCGGTCAGAACACCAAAACTTTCTCCCTTGGCCCTAGCATCAAGAACTTGGTCAAGGTCACGATGGGCGAAAACCAAACCACGCCGGTGTAGATGTGAGGGGTTGGGTAAATCCAAGCCGTCAAGCGATTGTAAGCCGAATTTGGCAATTATTTCGCTATAATCTGTCGATTGGGCGCTAGACCATGGGTCGATTCTAAGTTCCTCACCCATACTCTTCCCACCCCTTCGGGGCATACTACTGCGGATGAAGGCTTCGCCACTCTCAAATGCCTCCACTAGGGTTTGCCGACCATGAGCGGAGAGGGGAGAGTGTTCTTGGGTGAAGCCCAAAGGGGTTCTTTCAGCGCAAATAAGGATGGTCAGCGAATCCGAGTTTTAGGTGGAGGACTTGTTGGCAAACTTGTAGTAGCGCAATTGCATGAACTCGGCCATTCCGTTACTTTGGTCGATATTGATTCAAAGGCACTACAATGGGCTACTGAAATTGGAGTTGAAACATTGCCACAATCTGCCTTGCAAACATCATCTCTTGATACCTCCCAAGCAGATATTTGGGTTAACCTTCTTCCAGGGGAACTCGGTGACAAAGTCCGTTTGCCCTTACTCGAGCGTGGGGCTAGAATCGTCGATTTGGCGTTCACATTATCTGACCCCCGTCAATACGATAATTTGGCCAAACAGTGCGGTGCAACAATGCTTTTTGATGTCGGAGTTGCACCGGGATTGTCAAACCTCTGGGTCGCAAAAGCGCTTGAATTACTACGCCAAAATGGCGAAGCCGCACAGTCGGTTGAAATCAAAGTCGGTGGCATACCCCAGCAATCTGATTCCAATTGGTCATACATGGCGCCTTTTTCTCCTAGCGACGTCATTGCCGAATATGAGCGCCCAGCCCGTATTCGCATCGATGGCATTAATTGCCAAGAAAAAGCGCTCGGTCGGCGTCATATTGTCGACGACGAAGTCGGAGAACTCGAGGCTTTTTTGACCGACGGTTTGCGTAGTTTGCTCGACCTTGATTGCCCTAATATGCTCGAATATACGCTGCGCTGGCCTAACCATATTGACCGTTTCATACAACTCCGTGATTCTGGTGCATTAAGCCCATTGCGCCGTAAAGAAACTCTTGAGGAATTGTATCAGCACTGGAAATTTGACCCATCTCGTCCCGAAATGACGCTCCTTACAGTTTTGGTGAGGGGAGAGAACAGTGATTGGCGAGCCCGATTATACGATGCCGGCGAGAGTGGATGGTCATCGATGGCGCGTACCACTGGATTGGTTACAGTAGCCGCGGTAGAGGCTATGGTAGCAGGGACAATACCTCTAGGCGTTCATGCTCCTGAACAAGTATGGCAGGAATTATTGCCCTTAGCAGAAAATCACTTGGCCAATGCAGGAGTTTTTCTTAGCAGTGGGTAAGTAGGTAATATCACTCTGATTCATCACCAATTATTCCGAGTTCTGTTGCCATTTTCTTGTGACCATGTTGATCTTTTTTGGTCAAATAATATGTCCCTGCAACCGAAGCAATTAGGACGATTACTCCTACCACCGGAAGCCACGCTAGTGGGCTATCTCCAGTCCGAGGTATTACTAACCAAGTAAAACGCAAATTTGAATCATCATATCGCTTTGACCACTGAAAGAGGTCTTCGGTAGAATGACCAGCAATGGTAAAGGCAAAAGAGCGATTATTGAAATTCTCACTTACTCCGACAATATCAAAATCACTTACTGCTTCGGTTGTAATGATTTCAACTTGGATATTGGGTCTCACTGTCAGATATAGCAAATTACCATCTTGCCACCAACCACTATTCAATATCTTCTCAGTTCCATCAAAGGTAGACAATTCAACTGTTCCATTGGCTACCCTTTCAACTATTGAATCATTGAGGTCAAAAACCCAAGTCAAGGGCACTGGCCAAACTCTAGAATCCTGTGCGATACAACTTTCTGGCCGCATGAACTGAAAGGTAATTCCATGCTCGCCAGATTCTATAGAAGCCTCATAATCTAACTCATAGCAGCGCTGACTGGCCCAATATGACCACGCTTCACCCCAGGTTGTTGACCAGCCATCACTGCCCTCAAGCCAATCTACTAAATCGCCATCATGTCGCACACTAGCATCGTTTACACGGCCGATCCAATAGAAGTTTAGTAGACCCCCTTGTTGGGCCTCGGATTCCACCATATTTTGGTCAGCGATTACCGATTCTATGCTTCCGCCGCGGCGGCCAAGATTGTACCAATCTTCGGCAAAACTTGGAGTGTCGTTTGCAGAATGCCACGCAGTTCCAGGCAAGCCGGTATTATCACCATGGACTGAAAATCCAAGGTTAGAAATTGCTTCATGGTCAGCATAATTCAAATCATCAGGAGTGTAAATTGAAACCGGATTATCACTCCAGCGGCTAGCAGCTATTCTTTCTGTCAAGTAATCTCGGCAGGCGCTGGCCACATCTCCAGCATTAGCTTGCCATGAATATCCAGGGAATCCATAGCAGCCAAATTCATCACCGGCGGCTAATCTATCGGTTGCTATCTTGGTTTTCAACCATCCATCCTCCTCCCAATTCTCGACATCTCCTGTCACACCTGCACAAACCGCAGGAATACTAATTGTCGAAAGCAGGATGAGCGCGACAATATGAGGTACAATCAAAATGCGTGGCGGGCTCATGTCGGGCTGAGGTGAAAGGCTCTCAAGTGAATGTCGGTGGCTCAGTTTCAGCGAGAAATACAAATGGCGGAAGATTCGCCCGTATCTTTGTGAGCGCAAGCAGTGAGCTAGCCAAGGCATGGTTAGAAATCTCGGATACGGCCGGTATCAAGGGTACTGGGAGGAACATTGCTAAGCCGTGGTTCTACAGTTTTCTGCGCTGGAGCGCTCAACCATTAATGCGTCTAATGCGAATGCGATGGATCGGTTTGAATCATCTTCCAAAGCGCGGGCCAGCGATTTTTGCAGGTAATCATCTTTCACACGTCGACCCGCTATTCATTATCACTGGCGGTCGCAGATTCACCTACTATCTTACCAAAGACGATCATTTCAAGCGTAGACATACCGCTTGGTTCATGCGTTCAACCGGCCAAATTGAGACCGCTCGTGAAACGGGTGCTAGTGATGCTTTGGCGACAGCAATCGATATTCTCAACTCAGGGCATGCACTGGGGATTTTTCCCGAGGGGACCCGTTCACGACGAACGGAAGCGCCATTTATTCTCAAAGGTAAAACCGGCGTGGCTAGAATCGCGGCCTCGCTACCTAAAGTTCCAGTTTTTCCTGTCGGCCACCATGGTACCCGTGAAATAATGGCTCCAAAAATCGGCAAGTTTCCGAAATTATGGCGCGGTGCGGAATTTAACTTCGGAAAGGGTATTACATGGCTGGAATGGCTCAATTCGCCACATGGTGGCAATCATACTCCAGAAAGCCTAGCCACTGTTGCTGCAGGTAGTGAAGCAGAAATTCGCGCTGAACACGCTCACCTTTGTCGTAAATTTACCGACCAATTGATGCAATCACTCATCGCCCTTGGCGCTCCTTGAGCAAGCGTCATAGGCTGTCGCCAAGCAGGCAAGTGGGGGAGACTATGCAGGCCTATCTCGACCTCATCCGACACATCTTGGATAATGGCGCTCCAAAAGGCGATAGAACAGGCACTGGGACTCTGTCAACCTTCGGTTATCAGATGCGCTTTAACCTAGCCGAAGGTTTTCCAATGGTTACAACCAAAAAATTACACCTCAAGTCGATAATTCACGAGTTGTTGTGGTTTCTCAAAGGAGATACCAATGTCGAATATCTGCAAGAAAATGGAGTTCGAATATGGAATGAATGGGCAGATGAAAATGGCGATCTTGGACCTGTCTACGGCAAACAGTGGCGGAAGTGGGAAGGCAAAGATGGTCGAATTATTGACCAAATCAAGGAGGCAATTCGACTCATTAATGAGGACTCGGGGTCGCGCCGGATAATCGTTAGCGCTTGGAATGTCGGTGAACTTGAGGAGATGGCTCTAATGCCGTGCCATGCCTTTTTCCAATTCTATGTCAACGAGGGTAAACTTTCTTGCCAACTTTACCAAAGAAGTGCAGATGTTTTTCTCGGAGTACCCTTCAATATCGCATCATATGCCATTCTCATCCACATGATGGCTCAAGTTTGCAATCTAGAAGTTGGGGATCTCGTCCACACCATCGGCGATGCTCATCTCTACAATAACCACCTTGAACAGGCCAACTTACAAATTACTCGTGACCCAAAGCCTCTACCAAAACTGCACCTCAATCCGGATATTTCTGACATCGACGGTTTCTCGTACGAAGACTTTTCAGTTCTAGGGTATGAGCACCACCCACATATTTCTGCCCCGATCTCAGTTTGAAATATAGGAGAGAAATAGAATGCTAACCATGGTTGTGGCGGTAGACCGTAACCGCGCCATAGGTCGTAATGGGGATTTACCTTGGCGGCAATCTAGTGATTTGAAGCATTTTAAAAATCTCACTATGGGCTCGACAATCGTCATGGGAAGGGCGACTTTTGAATCTATAGGGCGGGCTCTCCCAGGTAGACGAAATGTCGTGATGAGCCGAGATGCGCAATGGTCGTCCAAGGGGGTTGAAGTGATGAATTATGAACAAGTAATTGCACTTGGCGATAGTAATGAAGTGTTTATCATCGGCGGCGGTCAAATTTACCAACTATTCATGCCGGTAATTGATGCCATTGAAATGACAATAATTGATACCGCGGTCGAAGATGCTGATACTTGGTTTCCCGAAATCCTTGAATTCGTTGAAATCAGCCGTAATGAATGTCTCGCCCAAGAAGGCGATGATTACGATATGGTCTTTGCACAATTTCGACGAGCAGATTGAAACTATTGTGGCGATTAGTCTTGCTTGTATTCAGTCACCCTAATTCCAAGATTACCACGACGGCTCTCTCGCTTCATTATTCGATCCATCTTAGCGTGGAAGGCAGCCTCCAAATCGACTTCCATCGCTAATGCATTTCCAAGCATCAAAATGAATACGTCGGCTAGTTCCTCTGCGGCTTCTTCATGCGGTTTGGCTTTGGTAATGGCAGCTGACAACTCACCTAATTCTTCAATTACCAATGCTAAGCGATAACCCATGTCATGACCATTATTATCTGGGTTGGCAAAATCATGTTTATCATGAAAACGTGCCACTCGCGCCATCATAGTGTCAAAGCGACCGTCGGCCAAAATATGCGCCACATCACTCTCACCAACTGCAAGCACCCGCTCAGCGGCACCGCTTTCCATCCATTGCTCCACATTGACTGGTCGTTCGGTCTCGCTCATACCCATAGTAAGGGTATGTAGTCCATTTGGCTATCGGCGAGTTGTTTTGATTCAAATGTAGATTTAACATGCTTTCAAATACTTTCTGCCTTTAGGCCAACCATGTGGTCTGAAAATGGTAAGCATTGGTGGGATGGAAATGAATGGATTGCCGCGTCTCTAGCCCCGCCAGAAGCAGGAACACCACCTGCACAAGACGTTGCAACTGAGGGATCTGAAAATGCCGCTGCCCCTGCGGCAATGCCTGCTCAAGCCGGTGCACCGGTTGAAACTCAAGCTGTCACTCCATTGGCCAAAAATGCGATGTTCGAAACGAGTGACCAAATTGAATGCAAGGAGCGATTACGAGGAATTTTTAGGATCGGGCAACAATACGACATTTACCTTCCTGGAATTGAACAGCCTGCAGGATATTGTCACCGTGGTTTCAACTTCCCCTTCGTGGCTTGCGATTTCACATTTTATACTGATCATACCAAAACTCAAGAGACACTACAAATCAAGCAAAGAAACGGTTTTGATTCATGGGGTACCTTTGACCTAATCGATTCAGCCAATGGCCAGCACGTGTGTACCTTTCAGCGGAAATTTTGGGCTGGCATGTTCCAACGTCAGTGGATAGTTACCAATACAGAAGGTCAAGAGTTATTCATGATACAAGAGGATAGTCTAGTTAAATCACTACTTCGCAGATTCGGTGGCGGTCTTTTCCCACCACTCGAGTTGATTCTACGCACCAATATGAATTTCCGCACGCTGGACGGCAATACCGACTTTGGTGCCTTTAATCGCAAGTTTAGTTTGCGCGACCGTTATGAAATAATCCGTAATACACCAGACCTTGATGGGAGAATATTGTGGGCAGTTGGACCACTTCTCGACAATGCTGGTGGAAGATAAAAATCAGTTCCCGCTAACTCAATGGTTTCGGAATCAACTGAGATGGGCGAGTAAATCGGCTAACGCTTGCCAGGCCGGACCCATTCTAGCCCGCGCATCAGAAATCACCGCATCTCCATCCAGATGGGGTTCGACATTAGACATTCCTGCCCCCCAATTGCCGGATATTACAATTGCGCACATTGGCATTTCCCGCTCAGCGGCCAATCGTACTTCAGGCACAATAGTCATGCCTACACAAGTAGCGCCAAGCGATCGCAAAGCAACGACTTCGGCCTTAGATTCAAATTGTGGCCCAATTGAACGAGCATAGACATGGCGCATGCGGACATTAGCGGGCAAATCAGGCTGACTTCGGCGCAATGAGGTCTCAAGGACATCTTGCAACTCCACATCGAGGACTTTTGTCATCGGCACATGAACGGCGTGGTCATCACTGAAGGTCCACGCTTCGCCATTGAGGCACATTACATCTTCAACTAACCCAACACTTGATGGTGGCCAATCCTCACATAAACTGCCGACATTGTTGATAGACAAGCAAGCATCAGCCCCGCACGTAGTCAAGGCATGCATATTTGCCCGAAATTCAATTCGGTGCGGGGGAGTGGATTTTCCATCTTTACCATGATGGCGCTGAATTACGAATAATGTATGCTTTACTCCATCGGATTGAAGTGAAATAATCGACATTGGAACTCCGCCCCAAGGAGTCTCTACTTCGACCACTTCAGAAGAGTCGATAATTAGGCCAACCGATTTCAGTCCTGTCTCAAGAGCACTAGGTCCTAGGCTAGTACCACCGATGAGAGCAAGACGTGCCATCGCTATGCCTTTGCGGGTTTCCTATTTGGGACTTCGCCAGAAGATTATTCTTGCAAACGGGCGATTAACTCGCTCTTCTTACCCGAAACAGGTTTACCTGCCGCCTTCAAAAGTTCCTTCAGTTCTGCGACAGTATGAGAAGATAAATCATCGTCAGAACCGGATGATTCCTCGACCGGTTCGTCTGCCTGTGCAGCCGGCTCTTCAGTTTCGGCCTCAACTTCGGATTCCTCCTCGGAGTCTTCTTCCGCAGCAACAGGAGTGTCATCAGCTGAATCTGCAACCGATTCGAGTGCTTCTGCAGCAGCCAAAACTCCTACCTCGCCTTCTTCATCTTCCTCAGCGGCGGCCGCCTCAAGGGCTGCTGCCTTGCGGGCTTCAGTTTCTGCCTTAGCACGCTTTTCAGTTTCATGAACTTCATCAAGTGTAGGGCCGCTCTCGACGACAACTCCTTCCTGCATTAGTTGGCTCTTACGAACAACTGCACTACGGACTCGAGCAATCGGCTTGAGTACTACTTTGAGTGCATCCTCTAATTCTGAACCGAGCATCCCCTTTTGCAGTTTTGCGAAGGTAGACTTTGCCGCATATCCGAGGATTACTTCCTTGGTCGCTGCACGGATCGCTTGTTTGATACTAGTCTTTACTCGCTTATCGGTGATGATTAGTGTCTTCAATCGTAGCAGGTATCCATCGGTTGTAACGACATCAACTACTCCGTCAACCTTGCCACGATAACGGCGGATTTGGCGTCGGGTGTAATCATTCTGATGTTGGTGACCAATAAATTGCGTAAGGGCGTCTTGCCCAACCGCTTCTGTGACTCTAAAACGTAGTTTTACGTGCATCTTGGTGAAATCACCGTCGAATTCTTGCTGCGTCATTTCATAAACGCGGCCAAGGATAAATTCGTCTGATTCCCCGAGGGTTTCGCCGATCATTTGATAGTTCCAAGGGAATCTTGGTGCTCGAATAGAGTACCATCGTTTTGCCTTCCACTTGTCCTTTTGTTTACGCGCTACTGCGCGGCTCTTCTGATTCTTACGTCCGGCCATTTTCTTCCCTCGGTTTATCGCGGGGGCTACCCCACTAGCGAGCCGCCGACTAACCGCCCGTATTTCAATGCGGTGGGTCACCATCTATCTCGGAAAGAGCGAGGCACTGATGAGTTTTTCTTGCCACTTTACAACTGTAATCTAAAAGGCAATAGTTCCAAGATAGACTATGGGCATTGGAAAACTGTGTTACTATCACAAGGAGTAATCAAATCCAAATCCAAGCACCATAAGTCAGCGAATAGCATAATAGCCGCATCCATCCACCTCAATTTACTACTATGCCAATCCATTCTATACAGTGGAAAGCATTTTCCTCCAGCCTTGACGACGAAGAATTAATTGCAGATGCAATGGCTTGGTTGTGCAATGATAAGGATAGCGTCGTAATCGAAAAAACCACTTCATTTCATGGCCCTGAAATCCACATTATTAGTGCCGACATTAGCAAACGTGGCTTGGCTAGAAAAGCGCTAGCACACTTAGGCGAAGTAGCCTTGCAACAATTATTGGATGAATCTCATGAGCGCATCGACGAAGAGAATTGTATTCACTTTAGGTTGTCGATCTCTGATTTGGTTTGCGGGCGTATCGTTTTCACCAGTGCAGGTGAATATCGCACAATCAAGGGAATAGTGAAATTGCAAATCTATCCAAATGACGTGGTGGAAGAAGTTGCTCAGCGACTATTAGGAGAGGCGATTGAGCGGGCTCAACGGATGGATTGGCCTACAACCCCCTAAGGTAATGCTCATATCCGATAATCCCCACAGCCCGTTTGAGGAAGAGAGATGACCCACGTAGTAGTATCTGGATGTGTTGACCATAAATATCAGGAATGTGTTGCAGTTTGCCCTGTTGAAGCATTCCGTGAAGCCGACACCTACCTAGTCATCGACCCCGATGAATGCATCGATTGTGGAGCATGTATTCCCGAATGCCCTGTCGAGGCGATTTTCGCCGATACCGACGTTCCTGAGGAAGAATCTGAATGGATTGAGCGCAATGAGAATGAAGCGCCTGACCTTGAAATCGCCATGGGCGACTCACCAGTTCTCGCAGATTAGGTCATTTCCCGGCTCACTTTGCAAGCGATTGATTCTTCAAGGCCTAACGCTGGGGGTTGAATATGCAAGAACTTGACCTGACCGAAATGCGTCACGGGACCGAACTCATCAAACAGGGTTTTGCCCGTATGCAGCAGGGCGGAGTGATCATGGATGTGGTGACTCCCGACCAAGCAGCAATTGCTGAAGAAGCAGGTGCTACGGCAGTTATGGCCTTAGAACGTGTACCAGCGGATATTCGTTCTGCTGGTGGCGTCGCTCGCATGAGTCACCCCGAACTAATAGAGGGTATCATCGAGTGTACCAGTATTCCTGTAATGGCAAAGGCACGAATTGGCCACGATGAAGAGGCTAGAGTTCTCCAAGCCCTTGGTGTCGACATGGTCGATGAGAGCGAAGTGCTAACTCCAGCCGACCCGTTTTTCCACATCGACAAGCGCCAATTCACCATACCCTTTGTTTGTGGCTGTACAAGTCTTGGCGAAGCAGTTCGTCGAATCCACGAAGGTGCAGCAATGATTCGCACCAAAGGCGAGGCTGGAACTGGTAATGTTGTCAGTGCAGTTCAGCACGCCCGCATAGTAAAAAGCGAAATCGAGTGGTTACAGGCAGCAGATGAAGTCGGTTTTGATGGCGCCATCGAAGATATCGCCAACGAATTTTACCGTCTTGAAGAGTCCTCAGCACTGATTGACTTTGAATTGCAATCGACCCCTTTCGGAGACCTCGATGAAATCACCTCAGGTGTCCGGTCAGTACTCGAAGATGTCAGGACTATGGGGCGCCTGCCAGTAGTTACCTTTTCTGCTGGTGGAATTGCAACTCCTGCTGATGCGGCATTAATGATGAAGCACGGCATGGATGGAATCTTTGTCGGCTCAGGAATTTTCAAGTCAGAAGACCCGAAAACCACCGCAGATGCAATCGTATTGGCGACTCACCACTTCAATGATCCTAGCAAGGTTGCTGAAGCTAGTGCGATGATGGCCGAGCCAATGGCAGGGTTGGAACTCGACGATTTGGAAGTCCGATTGGAAGACCGCGGTTGGTGAAGCATCGGAATTGTGTCGTGACGACGTTAAAGTAATACAAGAAATAATTGAACAGTGATGGAACTGTCTAACTTCCTGTCACAGCGCGCGAGGGTCGGCTTTTGGTCGCCGTTTCTTTGTGCAATAATACTGGCTGGAATTCTCTATTCGCCATTCGCGTCTACTGAAACTTCGATAACTGGTTTTGATGAGGATGATGAAGACCCAGATAATCGGGATAAGATGATGACCACAAATTATCATTTAGACATTGTATCAACAACTGCTCCTTCAATTGATATGATTGGCGAAATGATTGGCGAAGAAGGTGAGGATTATTTTGGCGGCCAAGTTGAGTTCGCTCACGAGTATGGTAATGGTGATGATGATGAAGATGAAATCGCAGACCTCGCTGAGATACTTGATGGGAAAGTTACCTGGATTACATACTTGGTCGTGTTTTTACTGATTCTTCAAGCGGTTCGAATTCAGCGCGAGTGGACTGGAACCGACAAGGTGAACGGACAGACTGCTACAGGGGCGACGATGCTGGTCATTGGTCTAATTGCGATTACTGGTGTCTTCGCGGTAATAGGAGATTTAGAAGACTCGTTCGCCTATTTGGAAGATGAATACGATGATTTTGATAGTGGACTATACGGAAAGGCCTTTACCGAAATGGAAATCGGCGAGGATGAAATTATCGCTCAAACTGCATGGGGTCCAGCGCTTGGTTATTGGCTACTTTTATGCTTAGCAGTAATTGCTTTCTGCGGGGCGGTAGCAAATCTTTCCATCCTTGCACCCGATTTGGAAATTGAGGATGCACCCAAATGGGGTAAGAGTGATTCTGCACCTGCATTCATCAATAATAATGTTTCATCATTGGGCACCTCACTAATGGTTCTTGCCATCATCGCCATCTTGACTTCAATTTTTACCCCTTGGTACAACATCGATCAATCTTGGGAAATCTCTCGCATGCATGAGGGAGAGGACCCTGAAAGTGAAATGACCTACAACAATACCACTCACATGATTTCTTGGGACCTATATCCGTTCATGGTCTCATTTACCAACGATTCCGGAATTGAATTGGTCGAGGAAGGTGAAGTAACTAATTCAATTGATTCATATTCAGAACACAATGAATTAACTAATATCGCACCAGTAATTTTGCAGTTGCGCTGGCCCTTGATTTGTGCCGGACTGCTTGGTTCCTTTTTCATTATGTGGCGATTCTGGAGCAAAATTTCGCAACCATTAGGTGGCACTGTCAACGGTTGGTCGGCCCTAATCATGCTAGGAATAATTACCGTGATGACATTTGGAACAGGCTCATTTCAAGACGATATGGATAGATATGCAGAAGATGATTTGGAGGAGCTGACGCCAAATCGGAATTTCAGCATCTCAAATCGTGATGCTAGGAATAGTTTTGCAGGCGCAACAGTTACCTACGATGCTGACTGGAGCCCTAGCGGATTCCACACTTACTTTGTTCAGCATAATTGGAATGGGGGCATAGGATATCTCGCCGCTAGCCTCGCCCCTTGGCTCATTGTCTCTGGGTTTGCTATCAAATCTGGCCCTAGATTCGTTGAACATCTCAATGAGCAAACCAATCCATTTGACTTTGATTTCGACCGTGCCGCATGGTCAGCACGCCCGACTATTGCTGCCTTAATCTGCGTCCTCTTGCTCTCAGCTTTTGGCTCAGGAATGGGCGAATTAGTGGTTGATTCAAAGGATGCGGCTCCACCAGGAATGTATCAATGGGATGTTTACGTCAATAATACATGGAAGCAGGATAATGATTACAATTCCCTAGATGATGGCGATACATTGACTATCGATTTCAATACCAATGATGCTGTCGAAGGTCATGTTACCCAACTTGATTTCTATATCGATTGTGATGATGGGGTAACGGCATTCACCTCTAATTCACCCGATACCATAGAGTGGAGCATTAGTGCACCAGAAGGGGTGGATACTTCTGGAATTTCTACGTCCGGTGAAATCGAATGTAATTTGCAGACGGTTGAAGAAGAATATGAAGCCGATTATTTCATACCCGAAGATGGAGTATATGCTGAAAGCAGCCAAGTTGTTGAAGATATGATAAGATGGACCAACACAGGGGAGGGTGTTTGGACCCTCACACTAAAGGCGAATACTAATGGTGGTTCAGGATTTGCAGGTGATAGTGATCCAGCACTTGAATATTTTTATTCAATATACGCAGAAATTGTTACCGATGTGGAGATAACTAAAGAACAAAACCAATAGAATATCAATACCAATGATTACGAAAGCGGGTGACCCACTCCTTGTTCGCCCAAAGTCCATTTGAGTGTCTTGACTACACCCTCAAGAGCCTTGTAATTACGCGCTGCCTCTTTCATACCATTACGGTCACCGTCACTCTCACACTGTTCAAACCATTCGCGCCATTGAATGATACGGTCTTGGGCCTTTTCCAACATCTCTTCGATTTCTTCCCATGTACGCTCATAGGTTCGGATTGGTTTGGAGTCTTCGCGCATCGTTTCACCCTTATGGGGGGGGACAATTATTAGAGGTATAAGAATGAAATGCCGACAATCTTCATTTGAGCCATACTCGAAATAAAATTGTTGCAATTCAAAATCACATCAATGGTTAACAACAGAGCAATAGTCACAACGTTTCCAGCTATTTGGAGACTACTTTTTTGCTTGACCAGTGCGATTGGCGGCAAATGATGTCCCACGCTTATTCTTCTTGCGACGTCCGGCACGTCCGGTAGAATCACCAGACAAAGTTCCACCCATAGATAATTCACCTTGGGCAAGGAAATTTTCAACCAAGGACTCGGCAACACTGTCATCTTGGTTACCAGTAAGCATCTCTGCTGCAACAGCAGCATTGTGGTCAGTCATCCATGACTTTCGTTCTTCACGTTGAGCATCGAGTTCCTTACGTATCTCAGTAACCTGGGACATCAATTCAACAATCTTGGCATGTACTTCATTGGCCTTTTCCTTTTCTTCTACAAAGGCAGTGTGGAGGCGGTCACCTTCTGCCTTGAGGAAATCTCGTTCGGAAAACATCTCATCCATTTCCTCACTCATTGCATCTGCTAATTTGACCTGCTCAAGCATGGCTTGGTGGGAAAGGTCTGCCTCAGCCTTGAGGGTTGCAATAGCCGCATCCATATCAGAAAGGTCAACCTTGACCATCTCAAATTGCTGGACCTCTGGTTCCAACTCCTCTATTCGACGGTGCATGTTTTTGATATCTTTCAAGAAACCTTTTTCTTTTTCAAGTGAAATATTGCCGCTGGTCTCCATACGCACTTCTAATGCAGCAATTTCAGCCTTGAGTTTGTTGTACTCGCCAGCGGCTGAGCGCGCACCTTTCTCGTTACTACGATTGGTCTTTTGTCGACCAAACAAATCCTTCATTTGCGCTTGAATCGAATTGCGGCGTTCCTTGTGTTGACGGATTAACTCTCGAATCGCTTTGCGCTCCTCTAACTTCTCATCCAAAGCAGTTCGGTGTTCTTTGTAGCGCTGCTGGATGGCGTTTCGCTGGTCAGCAAAGCGGTGGGCTCCGTCATTGAGGCTACCACGGGTATCACGCATTTTACGCAATTTAGTTTCCATCAAATCAAGGCGATCTCTCAAGTCTGCATCTGGCTTTATCTCGCCATCGTCAACCTTGCTCATGCCCATGGCGAGACAATTGCAGGTTTCAAGTCTGCGCTATGGCGTCTATTAGTCAAGAGAATAATAATCCCCAATAACTGAGGAAGCCGACAGCCATACCCATGAGGCTGATACCGAGAAGCAGCACTCCGGTTCCGGTCGATAATCGGCGATTATATTCAGAACGAACTCGGACGTTTATTTGCCGACCATAAATTAGTTCACCGGTTGGTTCTTCAATTCTTACAGAAACTGTAGACTCGCCAAGATGAAGGGGCAATAATGTCTGCCAAACCATTAGTGAACCGCCGAGAATATCACTCATTAGACTAATTACATCGGTAATATCTTCAGCATCAAAACCCGCCATCTCTGACTTGCTTGAAATTAGATTGAGTCCTGGCTTCAATTTACAGGTATAGGAAAAATCACTGGGACGGAAATCCGGACTTTGGATGCGCAGAACTACTGGCTTTTCCTCACCGGTGTTATTGAACAACAGACAGAACAGATTTGCGCTATCAAATACCACAGTTTCCATGTCGACATCGACAATCAAATCGTGCTCACGCATGTCTTCCAATTTAGCAGCAATTTTGTGGCGCAAGCGCTCAACTAAGCGGAAAAATGCCGGTACCCGCTCAGCAGCTCGACGTAATAGGCGATTCCACAATTCATCATCAAACCACTCGTGATGAACAATACCTTCGTATTTGTCAGCACGTATGAACTCAAGCAACTTTTCTTTCCGCTGTGCGGTGTCGAGAAGACCCTCACGGTAAAGATGGTGAAGCATGAATAATTTCTCTTGAGCAAAAGAACGGTCGAGACCTGGGCGCAAAGCCTTGTGGAAGTCACGCAAAAAGGAGTCGAACCGACTGGCCAATATTGGATCCATATGCGTTGTCAAGACTTCGGTAAAAACTCGGTCAAGAGTTGCGGGGTGAATAGGTGGTCGGTAAGCATCAAGCAGACCCCAGCGCTCACAGGCATTGTACGACTTTCGTTCGCGGATTAGGTGATGAGCCAAACCGAGTAACGCCAAACACGTAGAGAATAATAAAGATAGATTGCCGAAGGATGTTGTTGTACCAACAAGTAATGCCACAGCGACACAAAACATCGATGTTGCAATAACAATTAGCGCTAAATTCCTATGCTGTATTACTCCCGCGGTATGATTGCGCAAGGAACTAGTGCCATGCATACTCTCAAGTGGCCTACCCTCTAATCTATAGCGAATGCCTTGGAGTCTAAAAATTGCGTGAGTCGTAGTATAACGCTGACGCGTAATCCCCAAAATACACAGATCACCAAACAAAACTACGAAGCCTAACAAGGCCATTCCTTCAACAAATCGCAACGATGTCGCAACTTCAATACTATCACTCCACCAAAGCGGTGATGTTTCGTCAGCAAACCATCCAAGAAATAATGATAATGTGGCTACTGCAGGCAGAATAATCAGTAAACGCAAGCCCTCGGAAAGGAATACACGGTCGAAATTCAACAATAATTCTTCTCGGGCGATTAATCGGTCTCGTTTAATTTCCAATGATGCGAGTTTTTCCTCATCGGTAATCTCAACCTCTGAATCGGAATCAGTTGAATAATCCTTTTCGGATTCAAGTTCAACCATCTCGCTCTCGTCAACTAGGGAAGAGGATTGGTTATTTTTCCCTATAGCAACAGAATTACCAGCAGAGTCGCCGCCTTCAATAGACTGCGCATCGGTGTTGAGTTCAACCACTTCCTCACCTAGCATATTCCCGCCCCTGCATCACTCGGAATTGATGCTCACCAGCACCCTGTTTAATATTGATTCATCGATTGAGTATTCTAAATCGTCGATACACCATTCAGAACCCGATTTGCTGATTGTCGCCCCAGCACTAATACCAAAATTGCGCAAATCAGTTCGGTTTTCTGGTTCTATTACGATAACAGAAATGGTACCACTTTGACCGGCACCAAGAGAAGAAGCACGAATCAATGCCTGCTTCGGGAAAGGTGCATTGCGTGATTCCGGCGGGGGTATCGGCTGACCACTTGGGTCATTCTCAGGACGCCCTAATAATTCATCAAGAGTCCACTCCAACTCATCATCAATCGCATGTTCAAGGCGACATGCTGCGGCGTGTATATCGCCCTGGAATTGCAATACATCGTGTAATAGAACCTCTACTAGGCGGTGTCGGCGCTTCATCTTCCTTCCCAATGAAAGACCAGTTGGAGTCATCCTAGCACCTTTGTAGGGCTCATAAGAAAGGTAGCCCTTACGCGAAAGGCGCTGGATCATTTCTGTCGCACTAGCCGGACTAATATTCAAGGCCGCTGCCAATTCACCATTGCGCACAACTGCATCACCTCGCTGCTCATAAAACTCATAGAAGGTTTCCATATACTCTTCCTCATACTCCTCAAAATGACCGCTTACCATCCTATCACTATCCATTTTTAGCCATGAACTCAGTCTTACACGCCGGACAGCGCGCCTTCACAGGGCGCTTTTCCAAAGGTACTCTTAACTTTGACACACACTTTGGGCAGGAGAGTATATCGTCTTTTGAAGATACAGAGAATTCTTCATCTTCAAACACGGCAGGTGGAATTGATTGACTATCCATTGCTTCGCCACCATTACTTACATCCTCTTCTGGACTATCCCGAATTTCTTCACTTGTATCAGTGACCGGAGCAGGAATCGCAACATCGGGAACTCCTTCAACATCAAATTCATGGCGGCATGAAGGGCATCTAACTGTACCAGAAAATGTTCTAGGAACTGATAATTTCTGCGCGCATGAGGTGCACGCAACCTCTACCTTTTCGGCACTCTTGGGCACGACTGTTGAATCTTTTTGGCTTTGTGCAGCCTTCTTTTTGCGTTCGGCTTTTGCATGTTTCTTCTTTTCTAAGACTTCTGGATCAGCATTTTTCCAACCGTATGCTAAACGTGAACACAATGTGATTACTATTGCAAATATTACGCCATAGAAAATATGAGTAAGGGGTAATAGTGACAGCATGCTCTCACTTTCAGTTTCAACTTGGCCCGAGATATGGCTCTGTTCAGAAATAAGAATATCATCTCCAACCCGCCACCAGCATTTCAATTCGACCAAATCATCACTCGGCCAAGAGCCCACCTGCATCTCAATATCTGTCCCCTTGGAAGATGGACTCAATGCAGGTGATGTCTGCTCATCATAGATGTGACCATCGCTTCCAGTAAGGCGAATAATTCCGGCAATGCTGGCAGCTTGCCCATCGTTATATAAAGAACAAGTGACTGTTGCCGAGGTGCCAGGTAACGGTGCTTCCGGTTGCAAGTTAGGCTGATGAACCAAACGATGGAGGGGGCGTTCACTTGGGATCGGCGCCACGGCAATACCTGTGCCATTAGGTAACCACATCTCGGGAGCTAATTTGACATAAACTTCGCCCTGACCAGATAAATGACCTAAATCAACACTAAACATGCGCTTTCCACCGGACAAAATAATCGCATTATTTTGCCTCACATTGTCGATTCCATCGATTCTAAAACCTATTTCCATGGCAACAACTCTGGAAGGTCCGTTTGATAATTCAACTTCCCAATCAAGGGAAACTCCAGTCTCTGCTGACCATTCAACATTGGTAATTGTAGCAGATAAATCCTGTTCTTGTGCGACAGTAATGGAGAAATTACCTGATAATTCCGCGGTGACTGTGCCATCAAGACTTGAAACCCACCATTCTATTATTGAAATACCGATTTCAGAAACAGCTAAATCTGCTTGTAGTTGTCCGCTAGAGCCACTTGGAATCATTACCTCTTGACCGCTAGAAGTGCTACCTTGATGACGCATGTATAATCTTGCTGAGCCATCCAAAGATCCACCATTGTAGATTAGTAAATTGGTTGAAATAACGTCGCCAACGTGCCATTGGCCGTTGGTAATTGTAAGATTACCTCCGCCAACTGAAATGAATTCGGCGGCTTGCATGGTGAAGGTAAAAATCGACACAGGAGAAGAATCAAGAGAGATGCGACCGCCATCTCTAAGGTCGCAGGATAAGGATCCTGGAGATGCGGTTATGGTGAGTGAATCGGTCCAATTTGAGTTCGCAGGTAAGGATAGAGATTCGGAATAAACCACAGTATTTGCTGTGGGCATGCTACATTCAAGTGACCCAGACCAAGCGACTGGCCCCGAATTACTGACGTTCAGTACAAAGGATGACGTATCACCCAAATCGGCATCATCGGCGTTACTAGTGAATAGTGTGAGGCTGAGAAGTGGTAGTGGCGGGGGCGCGATAGTGAAGGATAAGGTCCCCTCATTATCCGATAAATCGGTATCGCCGCTGATTTCAAGAGTAACATCCAAATTGTAATCTCCCTCACTAAGAATCCCTAATTCAATTACCACTAAGGATGAAGAATCCAAACTCGAGATAACACTCTGTGAGCCATTTAGGCTGCCATTTGCGAGAGTCCAGTTCAATAATCCGCTACCATTAACATCACCATGATTCAGTACAGGAATAGACGCAGTGACATTGTCGCCGTCTTGGGGAGCCGATGATAAATTTCCGCCGGCATCAAGCGCGACCAAAGACCATTGGCTAGATGGAGCCAAGCCAGTAGATAGTGGCCTCAAGCGTGATATGATTCCGTTCCAATCCGCAGTCCAATTAGATCCTGTACTCATTTCAGGGCCAGTTCCTGCAGAATCCAAATCACCGCTTAAATTCAAGGAAATCGTATACAATCCAACTGCGACACTGGAAAAGTGAAATGAGATAATGTGCGTTGACCCAGCTGTGCTATTTACAACTTCATTCTGTACTACAGGGGAGCCTTCAATTGTCGATAATTCTGCTCGCAGTGTCGCGTTAGCATAATCTCCTAGACGTTCTGAAACAGTGAGGTTAACCCACACAGAACCAATGCCGACTTGGCCATCCCCATCTAGGCTAATTGAATTAATATCGAAGAGCAATCCGCCATTGGAATCAGCAGAGGCAAATGCGGCAAAAGGTGTTGCCACCACAAGGATGAGGACCAACATCAAGGCATGGGCACGCCGTTGCACACACCTTTGTCGCGATTGACCCCTCAATACGTTTACCCCACTTTAGTGGGGTGCGGCTAACATTTATCCACAATGGGCAGGTCGCCGAGACGTTCGCATGGAGCCAAATGCCCTTCTACAGTTGACGCCGGACCTATTGGCGAAAGCTTTGATCCACCGTCATGAGCGCCTTCTAGAGGAATTACCTAATATTGTAAATCAATTCCAAGATGATCTCGATTTCGCTAAACCGCAAGCTGAAGGGGCACGCGTTGAAAGAGACGGAATTAACAAAAAAGTAGCAGCTTTGAAGCACGAACGGAATACTTGTACAGCACGCGCCAAGGAATTACGTGCCGAAGCAACAACACTACGTGAGAAATTGCAAGAAGAGGGGAAACTACGCAATCCTGATCCCAAATGGGCACGGGAAAAACTCGACACTGATTTGAAACAACTCGAATATGAGTTAGAAACCGAGGCCGGCGACCACAAGCGAGAGCAGAAGATTCTGCGTAAAATGCGTGACCTTCAAGCCGAACATGAACAATGGGTGGAGAAAAATGCCTCAAAAGTTCCTGAATTGAAAGATTATTTTGCTTCGCAACAAGAAATGCGCAAATTGTATGACCAAGCGCAAAAGGCTCACCAAGCGATGCTTGAATTAGTCGATGATAACCAATCTCTCCACGATTCCTTTGTCGATAAGGAAGAAAAACGGCGTATTGCCGCAAGTCGTCTGAGCCGTTCAACTCGCTCGCTTGATATTTCAAAAGCAGCAATTGATGAATGGAATAACCGATTAAAAACCGGCTTTGATGATCTTCTAGTCGATAGAAAAAGAGTCTCAGAAGGTGGTTTGTCAACTATCGCTGTGCGCCGACAAAAAAAGAGGGCTGCTAGCGAAGAGGCATCGGCCAAGAAAAATAATTCCAAGAAAGGCAATGAACCCAAGGGTGCCGTGGCTAATGCCGATATTGTAATCGAAGAGGAGGAGTGATAATGAGCGATAAAGAGCCAATTTCTCCTACTAAACTTGAAGGGGGTACCAAAGCTAAGAAGGCAAGAGATTCCACCTCAAGTGGTAAACATGATGGTAAAGGTAAGGCCAGCGGAAAAAAGAAAGGCCACAGGAAAGGCAAGTCCGGTGGTAAGAGAAAGGATTTGTTCGTCGATTTGTGGGACCGCCCCAAACATGAAATTGAGAGCGAACTTAAGGACTTAATTCGTCGCCGTACCGTTGCTGAACAAGAATTCGAAGCAGTTCAAGGTGAACGCCAGCGCCAAATTAGAATCGCACAAGCAATCCGTGGAGTTATTGTTGATACCAAAAATATTCGCTCTGAGCACAAAGGTGTCATCACAGAAATCGGAGAACGTGAAAATCTTATTCGGGATATGAGAAAAAGACGCGATGAAATCAATGAACAGGTAGTCATTCCGCTCAAAAATATTGAGGAAGAACTGGTCAAGACTTACGTCCAACTCACCGAGGAGAGAAAGGATCTACGCTACCCAAATGTTGCCGAAGAGAAAAAATTGTTTTCCTTCTTTTTTGAATTACAAGCGATGCATCCCTTGGCGGTAGAAAGCAATGAGTTACACCATGAGCGCAGCGATTTGATAGAACAACAACGAGATTCAATTAAGGTCCTTAGGCAAAAGGAATCTGAGCATGACCAGGTAGTACAAAGTATCAAAGATACTGACCCTACGATAAAGAAGATTAAGGCAACTCCTTGGGAGGAAAAGGCCTATAATCGTCGAATCGCCAAATTACTTGAAGAATTGAATGCGAAGCGCAAGGAGCTCAAAGACCTGCGTCGTGAAGTTGGAAGGCTTGAAGCCTTCATACGAGTCGACCGGAAAAAGCAGGAAAAGGGCGGATTTCGCCATTCCCGCCGTCGCCGAGGGCCAAATGTCGAGGAAGTCAAACGCAAGGCTGCTTCTGGTGAATCTATCTCTCTCGATGACCTTTCTGCCCTGCTTGATTCCGGCGGATTTGATAGCATCGTCGGCAGCAACACCTCTGCAGATTCAAAGCGTAAACGCAAAGGCAAGCAAACAAAACGATTCGGCGCAAGCCGCGGCGAAGCCAAAACGGGTCGTCCTGACCGCAGCGATTGAAATGGCGACAACTCAATGTCTAATGCCGCCCCCCTCCTAACCATGGAGGAAGTGAACTGGGTGCCTACAACCCAGATTAGTTCACTATCTGTAACTGACCTCCATCGGGTGCAAAGCATCTTTCTTACTGAAACTGGGGAAAATTATCAACTAGAAAATCTGCGTCGTTTGCCGGTTTCTGAATCGGCTGGGTCGCAAATGATAATCGATACCAATGGAGTGATTCACGGTGTTCTATGGGCGATGAATGTAGATCACCATACAACTCGGATTCTCGGTTTTTGTATCACTAAGAAATATCAGCGGATAGGATTGGGTAAATTAGGGTGGGACAAATTCGCCGCCATTGCCAAATCAAATGGACGGAGAACTGTATATCTTGAAGTAAGAGAGAGTAATCAGGATGCAATTAGATTCTATAAGAAGAGAGGCTTAGAGGAAATTGGTGCACTTTCAAATTATTATCAGGGTAGCAAAGGCATAGTTATGCAGGGCTCGCTTTGAATTACAAAAAGCACTGTTTCCAACAGTAAGCGATTTGGAGCGCCGAGTAATGCAGTGGTAATGCTGAGCAATTTGCTAGCCGAACTTGCAGCCGGTTCCGGCATCGACCTAGTTGCCCTAGTCGATGCCTCAGGTTTTGCTACAGAATCTAGCCCACAAGAAGGTAATGCTGAAGGTTTAGCAGCAAATATCCATGCCTTGTCCGAGCAGGTTAGCAGCAAAGAAAGCGCAGCAACACTGACGATAATTGCCGAACGTGGCTATATTCTTGCTATCCCGTTAACCAAAGGACATTTTCTCGCTATCCAAGCAATTGATTCAGCCAGCCTTGGAAAATTACGCAATACCGCACAGCAATATGCCGAACGGATTTCTGCACTTCTCAATATCTAAGCACATTGACTTAGCGCACTATTATTAATCGAAAAGGGGGCCCAGCAAAACTGGACCATTTGGTCCTACATCGAGGGCCTGTTTCTCCATCGAATGGCGAACGTGGCGCATCTTCTCAACCTGCATTGTACGGACAATTTGCCCATTTCGTCGATCAATTCCAAGATTGATGATTCCATCAGCCAAAAATCCTTCATTACCATCTAATTCAGCATGAGCGCCATACTGACGCTCGGTGATGATGATGACATTGAGATTTTGTTGGCGCAAAAAATCGAAAAACGCAAACATCTTTTTACGCATTACTTCGTCCATTGTTGTGAGACTGTAAATCGCGCCTAATGAATCCAAAACGAATGTGGTGAAGCGATTGCCGTGTTGCTGCTTGAAATGTTCAATCATCCTTCTAGTGAACTTAAGATAATCCATCCCTTCATTCTCACGACGTAACTCAGTATAGTCGGTAACCTGAAGGTTATGTGGCAAGGACAAATTCATCGATTCAGCTCCTTTAAGCAAACTGTCAACGGTTTCTTCAACAGTACAATAGAGGCCGAATTCACCGCTGCGAGATAGTGAATTAGATAATATTGTCAATGAAAAGCCGCTTTTCATCGCTCCCGGTGGGCCTGTTACCAATGTGATATACGGTGCATTTACATCTCCAGTCATTACCCGCTCCATTCCCTGAATTCCATTCAATAGCATACGAACAAGATTATCGAGACGCGTGCAATGCTTAACAATTAGGCAATAGCAATCAACCGAAGGCGCAATTATTCCACAGCAATATTCAGCCGGTTGGGTTAAATGGAACATGTAGGTCGCCCTCTTCGGTAGGACAGGGACGTCGTGCCACCGGAGTGTAATTGGAATGAGCAACCTTGCTGATGTGCTGGAAGAACGCCGCAAAATAGTGGACAAAAAAGCAACTGTAGCAAGAACTGCACGCGATGAATGGAACGCCAAGTCCAAAGAACACTTCGCAACTAGGAATGAATTCAATACTGAAGTTCGTGAACTCGTTCAAAATGCACGTGAACAAAAAGAAATTCGCGAACGAATGAATGACGAAGTTCGTGAACGTAAGCAAGTTCGGTCAGATGCAAATACCAAAGTGAAAGAGACTAAAGAAGCCATTCGTGAATTGCGCGGCGACTCTGGAGACCGAGGTAACCGGCCTGTAGACAAGCGCGGCCGTCCAATTACAATTCACACTCTTCGGCGTGATTCAGATCGTCTCGAACGAGAATTCAACGAAGGTCGCCACACCGGAAAGAACGAGATCAAAGTGATGGAACGATTGAAGAAAATTCGCCGCCAAATAAAGGAAATGGAAAGTTCTGAACACAGTTCGGACGAATTTTCGTCCGCCCAAGAAGCAATGCGTGAAGCCGTGGCAATTCAAGAAGCAGCTCACGCTGAAGTCGAAGCAGCCGCTGAACAGGCCCAAGCCGCTCATCAATTGATGCTGGAATGGCAAGGTGAAGTCGAAGCTCGCCGTGAATTTGCCGAAGCAGCTCACCGCAAATTACGCCTCTCAAAGAAGGAAGCTGATATTTCACATAAGGCATACATCCTTTCCCTACGATGTCTACACAGCGTCCAGGATATCGCTCGAGCACGTCGTGATTTAGAGCGTGGAACCGCACCAAAACTTTCTGCTCGCCAAGGTGTACAAGATTTGATGGGGAAATTGTTGTCGGGGGAAACCTTGACCACAGAAGAATTGCTCGCTTTACAGCGGCAGTAAGGCTATCAGCCTTGCACGCTAGCGGGGGTTGAGTCGAGATGATTAGTCAAGAGGCGATTTCAGAAATTGTTGCTGATTACGACAGACTGAAGTTGCGCATTGGAATGACTGCAAGCCATTCTGCGCTCGATATTTGTGATGGAGCAATCGAAGAAGGCTTTCCAACCGTTGCTTATTGTCAAGCCGGAAGAGAAAGGACGTATAGTCAGTATTTCCGGACACAGAGAACTAACAGCGGTCGAGTTAGGCGAGGCATGGTTGACAAGGCAATCGTCACAGAAAATTTCTCTGATATTCTTGATGTGGAATTTCAAGCCGAAATGTGTAAGCGTAATGTGATATTCATTCCCAATCGCTCGTTCACCTCATATTGTGGAATTGATGCTATCGAGAATGAGTTTCGAGTGCCGATGTTCGGCAGCCGCAATATGTTGAGAATGGAAGAGAGGACCGAGGAACAAGACTACTATTGGATTCTCGACAAAGCAGGACTACCCTATCCCGAGGCCATTAACGACCCCCAAAATATCGACTGTTTGGTCATCGTAAAACTCCACCACGCAGAAAAGAAACTTGAGCGTGGTTTCTTTACCTGCGCTTCTTATGAGGAATACCTTGAAAAATCTCAAACCTTAATCAAGGCAGGGGTTATCGACCAGGAAAGTCTCGCAGGGGCTAGAATTGAAAGATATGTTATTGGCCCAGTATTCAATCTCAACTTTTTCTATAGTCCGCTTGAAGAAGATATGCCAAAACTCGAATTACTTGGCGTTGATTGGCGCTTTGAATCAAGTCTTGACGGCCATGTCCGCCTCCCTGCACCTCAGCAAATGACAATGAGTGGTGGCCAAGCGATACCTGAAATGACTGTAGTAGGCCATAATACTGCGACTATTAGAGAAAGCCTACTAGAATCTGCATTCGAACTAGGCGAGAAATTCATCACCGCCAGTAAGGAGCATTATGACCCCGGAATAATCGGGCCTTTCTGCTTGCAGACCTGCATTGATAAAGACATGAATTACTCGATTTACGATGTCGCCCCACGCTTAGGTGGCGGAACTAATGTCCACGTCAGCGTCGGCCACCCCTATGGCAATGCAACATGGCGCAAACCGATGAGTAGCGGTCGAAGAATCGCCTTGGAAATCCGTCGAGCGGCCGAACAAGACCGGTTGCTCGAGGTCCTAACATAATCTCGTTTTCTGCATCGTGCGAGTTTCTGGTTAAATTCGGCGAATCCACTGCCTACTAGTTGGGTCACGCATGTACCACATTCCTGCACCGGCTGGATGTTCCATCCATTCATTACCATCTGAACGGATTTGGCCGACTAAGTCTGCGGTAGGACCTAACTGCTGAACTGGTTGAGTTGGCATCAATACCTGCGCTTGAGTGGTTTCAGCAATTCTACCACCGCCTTGATTGTCTTCAGGATAGTGGGCTTGTACTTCGGCCTGTTGGCCATAAGCAGCCTGCATGTAAGCATCAGCATAATCTTCCTTGTACTCTTCATCGTCATCGTTTCCTCGACTCACCAATAAGATTACCAGTGTAGCGATTATTACCAAAGCAACAACTCCAGCGACGACATACAACATCGCATCTCCGCTAGATGCTCCCCCGCTACCGAAAACACTGTCTGATTCTGATTCTTCTTTTTCTTTCTCTTCTGCCGCGGCAACTACACTGGGAGGGCAACCGAGCCAACCAACCTTAGTCGAAGTCCCGTGTTGGTCTGGACAAGCATCGGGTTCAGTTCCATTGGGATTATCACCAAATGTGTCGGAATCTCGATCTGCCCATTGGGTTGCATCGGTGCGGAAAACATCAGCACCATCGGAAGCCTTCCAATGGATTCCATCGGGGTCAGAATATCCATCTCCATCACTATCTAGGCAACCAACTCGGTCCTTGCTTGAATTACCAGTTTGCAACTCGCAGTCATCACTGTTGTCACCGATATTATCGCCGTCGCTGTCTTCCCATTCGCTACTGTTGAGAGGGAAGGCGTCAATTTCGTCGGCGTATCCATCATCATCACTATCACGGCAACCGTAGTAATCGTCCTTCCACGAAGTACCCTCGATGGTTGGGCAGGAGTCTTGTAATTGGGCCAAGTAGATGTAGGAGCCTGGCCATGATGCAGGCCTAGTATTTGACCAAGATTCATTTTCGTAATTGTCACCATAGCCATCTTCATCTTCATCAGCCCACTGAGTAGGTAGGTCATCAAAAGCATCGGCACCATGACTAACTGTCCAAAAATCGTCAGGCGCGGAGTAACCATCGCCATCCAAATCCTTGCAACCTAAACGATCCTCAAATGAATAACCTTCATCATTAGGGCAATCATCAGGGCGGAAACCATCTTGATTGTCACCAAAACCATCTCCATCACTATCTATCCATTGGGTCGGCTCGTACATTAGGGCATCTTCACTATCAGCCCATCCATCACCATCGGTATCTTGGCAACCATTGAGTGTGCCATTCATCGAAGTTCCATTAACCAGTGGGCAATCATCGGTAGCATTGGACCAGCCATCACCGTCATCATCAGGACAACCTTTGTGACCACCCATTGTTGAAGTTCCGAAGACCGAAGGACAGGAGTCAAATCCATCGTCGACCCCATCCCCATCATCATCCATATCCTCGTCAGCATCGCGGCATCCATCGCCATCAATATCGTTGGTTGCGTTGGAGACCCAAACTGGTTTAATCAGCGTAGCATGGTCCCAAAGTGAACGCAGGCAAGCATCATTGGAATTAGAGACATTATCGTTGTCAATATCATCGTCTTCGACATCATCCTTACAACCGTCAACATCCCAATCTGTAGACATATTCTTATCTGCTTCAAGAGAAGTGGAAACCCAATCTATCTCTCCTAGAGGGCAATCATCTCCCGAGTTATCAAGAATGGTGTCGTTATCATCATCATAATCACACTCGTCGCCATCACCATCTAAATCGTGGTCTGCTTGGTCAGTATTGGCATCATTGGGACAATTATCATCCTCATCGGCAATACCGTCCCCGTCGCTATCTTCAGCCAAAACTCCAGTCATTGCCCAAATATAAGGCGCAAAATCACCGTTTGAGGTTTGTGTCCCACCACCGGTTGACGAAAAATCCATAGTTTGGCCAAATAGCCCACCGACAACAATTTGTCCAGCATTGGAAACTCCCATACCAGCTGGCCAATCATTTGCACTTGAACCAGCATAAACTCCGCGTACCCAATTACCATTTGTAGTATCGAATACCGCTACTATGCTATCATTGAATCCTTGTGGTGAAAATGAGTCGCTACCAACTGTAAATGTGCTAGCACTACTCATTGCTACAACGCCATTAGTACCACCAGCCACTGTGGCTATTACCGAGACAATATCGTATGAACTGCCGCCGATTCCATTCGCCCAATTCCACGAACCGGAAGTAGCAGAATAACTTGAAGTCCAGCCGTACGTTTCTCCACCCGCTGAAGTGATTAGTGTGGTTCCAAATGACGCATCGGATTCTAGGAAACCAGTCATCAAAACATCGCCAGAATTGTCAAAAGTCATTGAAGTGATTGAAATATCGCCGCCACCATTGATTGCTTTGGCCGATTGCCATGAACCATCAGCGCCCGATATTTTTGCGAATGCACCTTCATTATTTCCTGAAGTTCCAGAGGCCATATGGCTACCAAAGGTGAGGCTACCGTCTACTGAGGTTGAAACCCAAGCATCATCATTGCTATCGACAAGTATTGAACGAACCTCTTGGAAGTTCGCTCCTCGTGCATCACTGGTCCACAATCGGTTACCTGTATTGGAATATTTGGCAACGAAAATTTCCGCATCTGCACCAGAAGTTCCACCACTATCTACAGCAGTACCAACATCGGTATTACCTATGAAGAAACCCCCGACGATGGCGTTTCCACTAGAGTCTATATCGATAGCAGTCCCCCAAACTACGTCAAGGGTTGTAACAGTCGTTCCATCATAGTCACCATTTCCATGTAAAGCCTGTGCCCATTGCCACTGACCATTGCTATTAGCCATGGCCACATAACAATCGTAATATCCAGTTGAGCGCAAAGTGGTAGAACCAAAAGTGAGGTTGTCATAGAATACTCCTGTCATGTAGAGATTACCATTACTTGAAACTGCAATATCTCCCACGCTAGCTTCGGCGTATTGACCACCAGATAGAGGAACATTGTTGGCCCACTGCCAATTCCCATTCGCATCACTCTTGGAAATCCATGGTTGAACTGTTGCAGTAGAAGTAGCAGTTTGCGATCCAAAAGTAATGGCCGAATTAGCGCTTAACATTCCCGCAGCATATATGTCTCCGCTGGCGGATTCAACAGTTAATGCGCCTATATTTGCAGGGTCTGAACTATCCCCGAAAGCCGACCAACCGGTAATACTTCGAGCACCTGTTTGAGATGTCAAGGAGTCGTCTTGCAACTCGGGATTGATGTTTTTAGAGTCGTTTTCCATTGCCATCATAGACGAAAATACACTCAAAATCATTATCGCAATCATTAGACCGGTAGCGAAATTTTCGTTTTTGAAAAACCTGTTATTATGGCGACCCCACATAACTGGTCGTTTACCTGTTCGCTAATCAATGCTACGTTGACGTGTTATTACACTATTTTCTACTACACTCCTTACGACTTAGAGGGATACTCAATCCCACTTAACCCGTGTACAATACGAATGCCATCTATTGGTAAATTGCCAATCCAAGCTGGGATGAGGAGTTTTCTTCTGATAATTTGTGCCGAATCTGAATCAATTCTCCACCACCGCAGTAAACCACCACTAGTCATTGTGCCGGAATCATCGCTACTAATTTCCTCGGCCCTTCTCTCATCAAGTAGGTTTGCAAGTCGAGTGCGAATATTATTTTCATCCAGCATATTTTCCGCCGGCATCACTTCAAGTTGTGGAACTCGACGTAAGAATTCCTGCTCAGTACTGTTCGTGCATTGTCCTGAGATAGGATCTTCAATTATCCACCAGCGATATGTTTCACGCTGTTGCTCTGGACCAATCAAGTCAGATTCAATTACCCACAATGCCGCTTCAAGTTGAATTGGTCTCAGAGATAAACCTGAACGCCCCCTCTCAGCCATCAATGCCTGAACATCTACAGTAGGCGCCAATGATAATTCAAGGCCAGAAGGTGGGAGTGGAAGGCCCTTTTGCAACTCTCCAACCACATTAGAAACCTCGTTTTCAGCTGTTGATTCAAGGCTACCTTGTTGCATATTGGTTGCATTTATTGAAACCTTTCCAGACAAAACTGCCCGGCCAACAAATTCAGCATATTTTTGCGGAGACCACAGCAATAATTCACATCCATTAATCTGTTCTATAGAAATATTTTCCATAGTATCTCGCTCGCAAATAATGAGGTGTTTTCCCTCCATAACATCGACTGACCAGCGTTCAATATCCAAGCCTTCGAGTGGAATCCATCCGCCACCACTCGTCCATACATTCCAGCCTTCACCAACCCCTTGATCAAGAATTAGATGTGGTGCCTGAGTTATTTTTCCCAGCCATTGCAACGCTCCATCGGGCATTTGCGGTGCATCAGACCGTGAAAATTCAAGTCCAATTGCTGCGAGCAAGTCGGACAAGGCTAACGCCATGTCACTAAGAGAAAGCCGGCGGCACTTCACAATGCCGCTACTTACTTCACTCAATATTGTGCTGCAAGGACATGAGGTCGCTATTTCCTACATCGGTCACACAAACGGTGCTGACTGCAAATGGCTTTGCACAAGCCACTCCTAAGTCCCGGTTCACCATGTGGACACGGTGCAAAGTCACACTAGGGTGGTGGGCATGCAAGTCATCAATGTAATCCTGCGGGCAGTTTGCCGCGAGGATTACCAACTTCGCTTCACCACGGGCACATGCATCAACGGTTTGTCTCTGACCGAAGAGCATTGACCCAGTGTTCAATGCGGCCTTTAATTGTCGGCTAATATCCATATTTTTTCCTCCATTCTCCACAATCGCTTCTCATGGGTTGATCAATCTTCATCGGGAATATAGTACAGTTCAACACTACCAGTTCCCAAGGCAACCGGCTGGCCGACGATAATATTCTCTGCAACTCCAGTCAGACGATCCTTTTCCCCGATAATTCCTGCTTGTAGAAGGTGATTTACTGTCACTTCGAAAGCAGCCCGAGCCAAAATGCTGTGCTTACTTCCGCTCACACCGTGGCGGCCTATTGCTCGTACAGCCCCTTCGCTGGTCATCACATCGGCAACCATCAACAAGTGACGGACGTCGACTTCCAAACCAGCTCCATCAAGGGTTAAGGACATCTCATTGACGATGGCTTGGCGTGCTGCCTCAATTCCTAGATACTCGTAAATCTCGGTGATGTTATTGGTATAAGTGCGACTTCGGTCAATAACCTCAATATCGCTTACACGAGCAAGGTTACTGCCTATCGTCGAGAGATAATATTCACCTGTAGATTCTTCAAATTGCACGTTCGCCCGCTCAATTCCAGGAATTCCCTTCAATCGCAGGTCACGTATTTTATCTTCCAATTGGAGCAATTCAGTGTACGAAGGAATTATGTCTTTGTCGTCTTCCTTTTTGCGTCCAGGAATAATGGTCAAATTCTTTGGCCTCTTTTCAGCATCTGGCTCGACATATAGACGGAGAGCACGAGACAACTTGTCGGCGACTTCCTCACCAGTCATATTCTTCTGCTTCAATGCTGAGCGGCGCAATGCCAAAACCAAACGACGCTGAGCGACATCTGTCTCAATGTTGGCAATGTGCCGAGTAGTGGTGACTTCAAGACTTGCAGCTAATTTACGTGCTTCATCCTCATCAAATTTCTTCGATTCTTCCATACGGATAGTCATTGTAGGTGTATTTGGTGCCTTTCGAGCATCAACAATTTCAATGATTCTAGGCAAACCTTGAGTTACGTTAACTGTTGCAACACCGGCATAGTGGAAAGTACGCATGGTCATCTGAGTCCCAGGTTCTCCAATCGATTGCGCAGTAATAATTCCTGCCGCCTCATAGGGGTCTATTCTTGCCTTCATGTAAGCCACTCGGGCTTCAGCAATGATGTTCTCGGATTGTTTCTTAGTCAACTTTTCTTTGCCGCGTAGTATTGCCGCTTCAGTCAAGTCACAGAGAACACGCTCGGTCAAAAATACTGGACCCCCGGTTGCTTCATCAGCCTTCTTCAAAGCATTGTAAACCGGATTATTATCACGCGAATATTGATTCAAAAACCCAGTCATTTTCCTCTCGACATCATACGGTTCAAGAATTTGTTCAACTTTAGTTCGCTTACGGCGGGAACGACGACGAACAACAGTGGTGCTACCACTTCCATCGCCCGAAGTATCGCGACCCGTTCCCTTTGCTGCACTCACGACAAGACCGTGTATCTTGTTAGCAGTCTCACTATCGATTTTACAAATCGCACTAATTTCCAACGAGGTCAATACCTTAACATCATCCCACTTACGATCATCGGCCAACAGGTGAGCGTACTCTTCAGGCACGAGCATATCCATAAGTTTCTTCTTGGTTGCACTCTTAACTACCATCAATTAACACCCCCTTCGACATCGACGACTTCGCCTTCTTCGTAGCCACCATAATCATCTTCTTCACGTTCGAATGATTTGCGATTGTCAACAGTCACGGTCTTCGGACCAAGCAATTTATCGGCGATAACATCGACGTTTACTGGAGATCCGTGTACACTTCGGGTCGGGTCGATTCCATCTTCTCCGTACTCGAATTGGATAATTCTGTCAGCAGTATTTCTTACCGAGAGTTTTTCATCGCGGAATACCTTTAGGTCATCCATTGCGTTAATGAGACGGCGTTGCATGTATCCAGATTTTGATGTTCGGACCGCGGTATCGACCAGTGATTCACGTCCTGAAACCGAGAGCATAAAGAACTCAGTTGGCTGAAGGCCGCGCTTAAATGAAGACGAGATGAAGCCCTTTTGGCGAGCACCACGGTCTTCACGCTTGAAGTGGGGTAGAACACGGCCTTCATAGCCACGCTCCAATCTCTTTCCACGCACCTTTGCCTGACCGATTGAACCAGCCATCATGGTTAGGTTATCAAGTGAACCGCGCGCGCCAGAAACAGCCATGCTTACAGCAGCATTTTGGTTACCACTGGCAAGCAAATTCTTACGAGCTACATCACCAGTCTTACCCTTCTGAGTGTCTAGAATAATGAGGATGTTTTCCTCCAATGTCTCTTGTGGAGTACGTCCAGGACGGGTCTCGTAGTTACGGCCGTCCTTACCGAATTTCGTCATCTCTTCACGTACCAATTCACGCGCTTCGATGTTGATCTCCTCAATCTCTTCAATTGCACCAGGCGGCAAATCTTCATCATCAATTCCAGTAGTGAATCCGAGTGAAGTACAAGCACCAATCGATAATCGCGTAAACTCATCCAAGAATTTTGCGCCATCATGCGAACCATTGGTCTGCACAACTGCGTCGAGTAGACGGCCGTCTTCAGCACCAATTGCCCTCTTGTCGAGTGTTCCAGACATGGTGTCGGCAACTATAACTTCCTCACCTGAGCGGTTTTTGAATCGCAGTTGGATGTTTTCTGGGACAATTAAGTGCAACAAGTCGTGCCCTCGGTAGCCAGAACCACCATCAGCGGTTTTTACCTTCTTAGGTAATTCGCCAGAATACTTGATTTGACCAAGCATTTCCAATGCGGTATCCTCTTTGATTATTGTATCTTCTCGAGTCATTAGGTATGCGCCAGAAATGTGATCGTGAATCCCGCCTATTACAGCACCACCGTAGCGGGGAGTAAGGATATGTTCTTGCACACGCATCAAAATCTTGGCTTCAGCACGTGCTTCTTCTCCTTGGATTACGTGTAAATTCATCTCATCGCCGTCAAAATCAGCGTTATATGGCGTACACACTGCTAGATTGAAGCGGAATGTATGACCTGGCATAACTCGTACTTCGTGAACCATCATCGACATTCGGTGAAGCGATGGTTGCCGGTTGAAGATGGAGACATCTCCGTCGATTAGATGACGTTCGACGACTAAACCAAGCTTAGGCTGGCCATCTTGGTCAACGGTGGCCAAACGATCTTCGACACGGGTACGTAATTCATTGATTTCTGGTGAACCACAATGTGGACAAGTAATTTCTAACTCATCGGGGAAATCGGTGCTTTGGTTAGCTAATTCCCACTTCCAACGATGATGTAAGATGGCCATTGGGTCATCAGCAGGTAATGGCTGATGGTTGATATCTTCGCCACGCAAATTTCGCAAAGTTGCAACCTCATCGACCTCAAAGTATTCCTCGCTTTCTGGAGCGCCACCTAGTGTGGTCTCAACTCGGCGAGTCATACGACGAACGACAATCCCGGGCAAGAAGTTAGGTGCTGGTAGGACACTGTCCAAATCATGGCGCAAAGTCGTTTCAGTCATACAGTCAGGGTTGTGGCATCGGAAACCAGAGTTGATTAGACGGCTACGGTCGTTGATACGAACACGACGACCATCATTGCGCACAACATAATTTACACCAGGGTGCTTTTCAGGACCCTTGAAAATCATTTGCCTCAATTCCTCGCGGTTGCGGGTATTGACACGGATTGGGACGGTCAATTCTCGGGCAATCTTCTCCGGTACACCTACTTCGTTGATTCCCAAGAAAGGATCGGGTGAAATCACAGAACGGCCACAGAAGTTCACTCGCTTACCGCTAAGATTACTGCGGAAACGCCCTTCCTTACCCTTCAAACGCTGGGTCAGGGTCTTTAGTGGTCGACCTGAACGATGGCGAGCAGGTGGTACACCACTGGTTTGATTATCGAAGTAAGTGGTGATATGATATTGCAACAATTCCCACAAATCTTCAACGATTAGTTGTGGTGCTCCAGCATCTCGATTCTCACGTAGACGCTGGTTGATACGCAGAACGTCGACTAACTTGTGAGTCAAGTCGTCTTCAGAACGCTCACCACTATCGAGGGTTATTGAAGGGCGCACGGTGATTGGTGGAACCGGAAGAACTCGAAGAACAATCCATTCGGGGCGGTTATTCTTATTCATTCCAATGAAAATCAGGTGCTCGCTTGGAACCCGCTCAAGCCACTCACGGATATCGCGAGCATTGAGCTTCTTTTCACTAGCCTTGCCGCTGGCACCGGCTTCCATCTTCTCTTTGAAGTTGTGAGGCTTGTCGAGCATTACTTTACCTTGATTAGCACCACAGTGCATGCAAACTTTTCGCTTAGTACTACTGCACTCATTCTCAATACCCTTGATGGTCTTAGAAAATTCGGTCGAGCCAACTCCATGCTTCTTGATGACATCGTTGACACGATTACGGTAGAAATCTTGTTCCGACAATTCGGGATTAGATGGATGTGTACCTTGTGCGTCATGAAGCAATACTTTGCTGCAGGTATTACAAGTAGACTTGAGGGTTCGCTTCAACAAATTTACGAAGCCGATGTGGATAACCGGTAATTCGAGTTGAATGTGGCCGAAATGGCTTGGACATTCATCGTATTTGTTACCACAGGTCTCACAGCGAATACCGGGCTCAATTACACCCATGCGGGAATCCATCAATCCTTGTCGGAAAGCGTGCCCGTCGTCCTTGTAAGTATCTGCTGTCTTAACTTCAACCGCAGACATTTTGCGGATTTCGTTAGGGTCCATTAGGGTGAAGCGAATTGCTGAGATTCGCTTTGGTATCAAAGTGCTATTTCTCCTCATTTTTGGTCCTCCAGTTCAAGGCGCATGGCGACGCCCAGTGATTTCATCTCGTCCAAGAGTAACTTGAACGCGTAAGAAGTTTGTACTTCGTGCACCTCAGCACCGGGACCCAATACAGGGCTGACGTGCTGGCGACGACGCCAATCATACCAAGCAATATGCCCGGTCTCAGAACAAACCAGCAATTTCTCGCCGTCCGATTGGTCGAGCAGACGATCTTTGATGACCATTGAAGCTCCGTGAGCAATTAGACAATCACGTTCCATCTCACCGAATCGCAATCCACCTTGGCGGGCACGACCTTCAGTAGGTTGGCGGGTTAAGATTTGCACGCGGCCACGACTGCGGGCGTGAATCTTGCTGCTGACCAAGTGGTGCAGACGCTGGTAATAGATGATGCCTACGAAAATATCGACAGGGTAAGACTCTCCGGTCTCACCATTGTACATCATTTCGCGACCTGAGTGCTCAAATCCGTTACGAACCAATCCTTCTCTTAGGCTTGTTTCCTTCTCACCACGGAATGCGGTTCCATCTACGAAGCGGCCTTCTAGGCTACCTACCTTAGAACCAATCATTTCCATTACGTGAGCAACAGTCATGCGACTAGGAATTGCATGCGGGTTGATGATTAGGTCGGGCACTACACCCTCGCGTGTGAATGGCATATCGGGGTAGTTTACCATACGTCCGACAACACCTTTCTGACCGTGACGGCTAGAGAATTTGTCACCAACTTCAGGAATCTTGTGCGAACGCATTGTTAGACGAACAAGGCGCCCACTATCGAGGCTCTCGGTGACGTAAACATTGTCAATCCACCCTTTTTCACCATGGCGAACTAGCATTGATGATTCACGGCGTTCAGCCGCTTGAAGGAAAGCACCTGCTCCAGTCTCTTCTAAGAAACGAGGAGGGCTGGTCTTTCCGACCAATACATCGCCACCCTCGAGATACTTCTCAGGATAAGGCAATCCATCATCCTCCAAATGCGAATATGCTTCGACCGGTTTGAGTCCCTTGACTTCTTGTCGTCCAGTTCCAGGGATTTCAATTTCTTCTTTCTGCCCACCTGGGAAACGGCGACGCTCTGCATTGTAGGTGCGGACAAAGGTTGAGCGTCCTAGCGAACGCTCGACACTAGCTTTGTTCATTATCACCGCGTCCTGCATATTGTAGCCGTGATGCGAGAGAATCGCAACGACGTAGTTTTGTCCACCAGGGCGCTCATTGAAATTGGTTGTATCCATGGCACGAGTTTGCAGAATTGAACGCTGCGGGTAGTGCAGAACATGAGCCCGAGTATCTGGGCGCAGGCGGTAATTGGAAGATGGTAATCCCAAACTTTGCTTGACCATTGCAGTACCACCGGTAACGCGAGGTGTAGAATTGTGTTCGGGATATGGGATTAGGCTAGCACAAACTCCGAGAACCAGTTGTGGGTCAATCTCGACGTGGGTGTGCTCATCATTGAAAGCCAATGGTAATTTGAAGGTCTCATGTACCCACTTGCCATTTGATAAACAAACTCGAACCTTCAATTTAGCATGGTCTGCTCCATCATCACCTAGGTTCAACCATTCGACATTCTCTGGTGCGATAGGTCGGTTATTCTTAGGCGAGTATTCAGGCAAGTCGTATGGTTTTGGTGCAATGAAGAGATCTTCTTCTTCCTCAGCGTCAACCCATTCAACTACACCACTAATGAGCATGTCACGGAAGGTCTTCTCTCCGGATTCAAGCAGACCTAGGTCTTCATTCGTCAATCGTGGTGAGCCATCGTATAGCACAATGAGGGGTCGCAAAATGCGACCCTTGTCTGTATTAATGAAAATGTCCTTATTTTCAGAATCGTAACGAATACTGACCTCAGGTCGAATTGCGCCACGGCGGCGAGCATTCTTGAATTGGCGAACTAAACTCTTACCGCGCTTGTGGATTCCGTAAATGTCACCATTGACGTGGATGCGGTCTCCATCAGTCCAATCTTCGGGCTTGAATACATCGTATTCATCGAGTTGCGAGCGAACTTCTATCTCGTCGACTGATTCAGACACATCGATCATTTGGGCGGCGTTCTTTACCAGCCCACAATTTTGACCTTCAGGAGTCTCGTTCGGGCATAGACGTCCCCATTGTGTAGGGTGCAAATCACGGGCTTCAAAGTGCGGTTGACTGCGGACTAGCGGGCTTGTCACTCTGCGCATATGTGAAAGAGAAGCCATGTAGGTCGTGCGGTCGAGCAATTGACTGACTCCACTTCGTCCTCCAACCCAATTCCCTGTTGCCAAAGCATGCATGATCTTCGAGGTCATTACATCTGGGCGCAAGCACGATGAAATCTTGAGTTCTCTCTTACGGTTATGGTGGCGCTCGAGTTGATACTTCAAGTCACGGGCCAAGCCGTTCAATGAAACGCGGAATAAATCTTCGAAAAGGTCACCTGCCAAGCGAACGCGCTTGTTAGCATAGTGATCTTTATCGTTAGGTTGACGGTCGGTGATTGCCATTTCCAAAACTTGACGAACTATACGGCCAAGGAAAATTGCCTTCTTCTTACGGTCGTCTACTTGGTCGCCCAAGTGAGGAAGTAATTCACGATCAAGTAACTGCAATACTCGGGCTTCGCGGTATTCGCGCTGCTGACCTTGGGCGAATTTCTTCTCCAACCAAAGATGTGCTTCTTCTGTAGTCTCGACTTCGTATTCTTTGTTGTCCTTTACTTCGTTAATGTTGGCAACGATGAACTTGAAAGTCTCGGTAGGTCCGGCGATAGCCTGGAAAATCTCTTGGTCGTTTTCAACGCCAAGTGCACGCATCAATAGAACCACTGGGATTACTGCTGAACCAGCAGTACTAATCTTAGCCATCAACATTCCATCACGGCGCTTTTCGACCGAAAGTGGCTTGCGGACACCCTCTTTTTGCGAGAAAATCTTAGCCAATTCAGTCTTCTTTTTGTAGCGCTTGTTTAATTCTACAGTTACACGGTTTGGTGCAAGGTCTTCCATTGAGATTAACACACGCTCAGTTCCGTTGATAATGAAATAGCCTCCTGGGTCAAGAGGATCTTCACCCTTTTCGCGCCAAAGTTGGTAGGCCATCTTTTTGTCTTCATCGGAAATATTTGGATTCAGGACACGGTCGGTGGCAAGATGGTTTGGATGCAAATTACAGCGGCGGCTGCGCACCATTACTGGTAGGTTTCCTACAGTCACGCCCTTCTCTGGTGGTGATGGGACTCCATTACGGTAAATCGTGAAATCTACCTGCACTGGAGACATGTAAGTCAACTTTCTCAGGCGGCACTCCATCGGTGTGGATTCGTGCTCGCTTCCATTGGCTTCACGAATAATTGGTGTGCCGAGTTGAATATTCTTCATGCGTACGACGATATCTTGGTCAATAACATCGAGTTTGATGATGCCCCCGTCTTCAATATCGACTTCTTCGTCGGTACCGACACGAATTGCACGGACGATTTTCTCCATACGGGAAATACGGCCGTCTCCGGTAGGGATACAATCGTCAAATGATGCGATCTGATGGTTAACTAGGCTGCGTTCTCGGAAAAATGATTGAATTATTTCTTGCATAGTACTCACCTTACTTCTTTGTGCCCTCGACAATTAGGCGATAAGCCACAGTTACTCCAGCCGAGGGGCTTTGGCGCACTACACGTAGTACGCGGTCAGCCAACCAACCTGCAGGGCGTGGGACGAAATCTTCATCCTCTCCTGCTTGGTCCATTTCGGCTTTCTCTTCAGTCTCCTTAATGACCTGAATGACCGGATCGGCCATGTGAATTTTTGGCAATAATTCCTTACGTAGACGAGTCTCGCCAGTCTCCTCAACTACCTCAGTGAGCCCCCAAGGAGCAAGAGCTTCTTCTTCCTCATCAACTGGAATCAATTCTTGGTGCGGCACTAATACATGGTTGAGGACATTGAACTTATTTAGGCCAACTTCAAAGTCATCGAGTTGGTATGAACGTGCACTGATAGTAACCTTACGGCTGGTACGCTTGCGGCGTTGCGCACTCAATTCTCGGATGACGTTCATCACATTGACGAAGCGATCGTCATCTTTTCCTAGTCCAACTGCCTGAGCCACTTCTTCAATCGCCATCTTTTTGATGTCGTCCATGTTTCGGTCAGTTGCTAATTTATGAGCCAAATCTTCCTCGACTCCAAGCTCCATTAGGCGCTTTTTTGTCGCACTTTTTACCACCATTTTTCGCACACCCTAGCCCTTCTCATCTCTAGGCCTAAGCACAGACAGGGGAGCGGGCCCGACGGGGTTCGAACCCGCGACCATCGGGTTAAAAGCCCGACGCTCTACCTGGCTGAGCTACAGGCCCAAGATACTCTGGGCGACCCGCCGACCGATGAGGGGTATAAAAATGCGCCGCCCCAGTCCATAGCCACGGCTAAGGCAAAAGAGGGGGTGTGAACCCTCTGGTTAGTAGCGGAGAGAGGGTAGGATGACATAAAGGCTACCCGTGTCCTGAATGCAAATAATCCAATTGGAGAAGGGGCGCAGTACAATGGTTTTAGATGACACCTACGATGTGGGCGAAATCATTCGCGAAAGCGAGTTCAGCCGAGAAGCACCCAAAGTGGTAACATGGCATTCACCTGATGGGACAGTAATCACTATGCCAATACCCAATACAGTCTACCCACCGCGAGAGGACACCGACCTCTTAGCCGAAGCGATATTTCAGCGGGCGACTACCGTGGAAAAGCGATTCTTTGAAGTTGGAGTAGGAAGTGGTGTTGTTACCGCATTGGCGGCGCAAAATGGCTGGATTGTTTCAGGTTGCGATATCAATCCATTGGCTGTTTCATGTTGTAAGGGAATTCTTACTGAACTAGGTTTACAATACGAATCAATTTTTGAGGGCGGACCAGATGATGACAGCGAAGAGTGGTATGGTCAAGGAAGTTATGATCTGCTAGTATGGAACCTCCCATACTTAGCCCCTGCCTCACTGCAACAACCCCACCTAGGGCCGCTTGAAGAAGCCGGCTTATGTGACCTAGATGACTCGGCGAATGGGCTATTAAAATCGCTGCAAAAAAATCCTGAGATTCTTGCCCCAAATGGCTCCATATTATTGGTGACAAATGATGGCAAGCACAATCGCATATTACGTTCTAAGTGGCTATGTGAAGGTTGGTCAAGTCGCATTATCAATCAATCTCGCCAAAAAGATGGTGAAATTTTACGAATCATTGAATTTTGGCGCCCATGGGAGAAATCCATTTTTGAAGTGGTTGATAAAATAGGCTCTACCAATTCTCACATGCTCGAAATCGGCGGTACTGAGGGCGATGGGATAAGAGCCATCGAGCAATTTTCCGGTCGCGGTCAAAGAAATCGCAATTGGGTTAGTCAGGCTGGAGATTTTACTGCTTCATGGATTATTCACGAATGCACCCTAGATGACGTCGCATTCAATTCGGGACTAATTCAGCTCAAATCAGCATGCGCAGTGGCTGATGCCTGCGCAGCAATGGCTGAAATTCCATTGCCTGGAGAAAGCGATTTTGGAATAAATGAATTTGCTGAATGTGGATTAACGATAAAATGGCCAAACGATATTTGGCTTAGGGGCGGGAAATTAGCAGGAATACTAGTTGAATCCAGAAGCATCGGCGATCGTATTCGAATTGTAATTGGCATCGGGATTAACCGATTAAAACGCAAGGGTAATGGCGGCCTAATTGAGGCCATTTCGACATTGGAAGATTTGGGTATAGGCCACTACTCTATAGTGAAAATTGAGGCGGTAATTGCGGCTAGTTTGGCCAGCCATTTTCAAAGTGATAAAATTGCTTCCTACCAGACCGAAATTGAGGCCTGTGAAACAGTATTGCAAAGCACACTAATTCATGCAGAAACCTATGGCCAGCCAAAACTCAACGGCGTGCAGGTTACTATCAAATCACTTAATGCAAAGGGCGAATTAACTGTTGAATTGCCTGATGGTACACCTCGCACCATAGACAGTACAGATACGCTGCAGTGGTAGAGAGATTCGCAGCCTGTACCGCGCGCAGATGGTACAGTTTTACTAGGCTAGTAGTTCGATGGTTGGTTGGAATCTAATCTTCTTCCACTATCTGTTGGCCTTGCCAAATCCCCCAACCCAAAAGAGCTGCTCCAATTAGCGGCATCAAGTATGGTTGCATCCAACGTCGTGCTACTTGAGACTCCCACTGAATTGATCCGAGTATCTCGTATTCAACCACATAGGTGCCTGATTCATCGACCTTAAACTTAAATTCAGCACTACCATTCTCATCAATGTCAATTTGCTTAGAATCAATTACTTCGCCAGATGGTCCGACTATCCTTATTGTAGCACTAACGCAAGAATACGATTCATGACCTAAGCACTCTGCTGTACTTAGGATCAAGGTCACACTATCACCAGATAGGAGATCAAAACCAACCATTTCGCCCGATTCAGCATGGGGAGCGGTACTATTTCCCTCGCTGTCGGTAGTTTGCCAAATAATGTCCCCAGATTGTTTATCGGCAGGAATGAAAAATAGGGCTAATGAGGACACTAATAATACTGCTCCAATCAGTGCTGCAACATCGTGAACTGCAACCTTGGGAGCATGTCCACCACCTGCCATGACCGCCCCATTACCAAATGGCAAATGAAGGCAACGGGTCACTTAGTCTTCCGTTCTCGCAATGGCTTGGTTAATCCAAGACGCTGCCGAACGAGGCGGATTTTACCTGAAGAGGTAAGCGATTTCAACCCAGCAAGAACCAAAGGGTTGTCTTTCTTGCAAATTTCTGAGCGTAGAGCAGAATAGTGACTAAGTGGGACACGTATTATCGCGTATTGTTGGCCATCGAGGCCAACAGCGAAATCAAATAATCGCCAAGAAGAGATGTCGCTAAGATGTTCAACGAGCAGAGATTCCACTTCCCTTCTACTATCTATTTTTGAATCTACAGACAGGCCCACCCAACGGTGCTTGCCGCGCTTGGCCTTTGTTAGAGAACCCCTGCCCACAACCCCGCGAGGTGCGCTCACCTTTACAGTCTATGACTACCGCATAGGTAACATGGGCGAAGAAAACGAGATTGCTTCAAGTGTCGAGACAGATGAGTCGGAAGGTGATGAAGCATTCGGATTAATTTCTCTACTGAAAACCGTACTAGCGCCTTCAACCTTGCCACATTTACTGTTGCTAATATTTGCTACAACAGGCTTATTCTTGTTCACAAAATCTGGTTCAACTAGTTTTGAAATAATCGCTGCAATGTGTTTTATTGCCCTTTGTTTATCCTATGCCATCACAGCATACTTATCTGGTAATGAAGCGATTGGTCGGATTTTGAGAACAACACCTTACGAAATAAATGCTGAGGGTGATGGGCCGAGTCGTGGCGGTAAAGGGATCTATCTACTCAAACAAATTCTCAAAGCCTGGGCAATGCCACTCTCTGTTGCCGGTGCATTGCTATTATTGCTAATATTTTTGCTGGGTGACGAAGGACCGTTGTCTGGGGTCGGTAGTTCTCTTCCGACAATCCTCGCTTCACTTTTCGTCTTGTGGTCAATTGGCCAAGGTGTATCCTTCAAAAGTTCTGCAACTACTTACATCAGTGAGCGACTAAATCGTAATGCAAACGTTGACCGGCGTGGCTCATTTCCTGTCACTGCAGGTACCATGATTCTTGCAAACCTAATTTTTGGCGGAGCACTAATTTTCTTATTCGTTAGCATCCAGGATTCTGAACTCAACACCGATGCTGTTGAAGCGACAATGCTCAAACATGTGCTCTATTTGATTGCCCTATTGGTGTCGCAAGGGGCTATTATTTGGTGGTCAAAACCATTCATCGAAGCAGCAATTACCAGTAAGAGGGCAGCAAAATTTTCTATGCAGTGGGGTATTATGGTTCAAGCCTTTGCAGCTTGGCACCTAATGTCGATATATCGCCAATATGCTATGCAATCACCTGAGGCTTTTACCATACTCGAAGAATTGTTTCTCATGATATTTACTGTACTGCTAGCGATTTGGGGTGCGACTAAAGGGGGTATGGCCAAAGGATCCACGGTTTTCACTAAGGAAAATGCATTGTTTTGGGGCTTGGCTTTTGGCTTCGGTTATGCCGGCTCAATCACCATGGTTGCCAATGTACTCGGTGACGTTAAAGCGGTATTGATGGCTGGGCATGCAATTACATGGGTCACTCTCCTAATTCTGCACCGAAGGGCATTACGTTCCTTTGTCTATAGTGAAGGAATCCCTGTTACACTTAACCCAAAGAAGCCTGAATCCAAGTCAACAAGTGTTGACACAATTGGTGGTGATGAAAATACTACAGAGGTTGAGGAAGAAGCGAAAAATGAGGTCGCCGATACAAGCGCCACGGGGGAGGCAATCGGCGACGATACTCAAGTGAACTGGGACCAAGACCAGCCAGCGCCAATTGAATCAAGTGATGATTGGGGCGAATCACCTGAGAGTGCTGCAAAAACTGAGGGCGAAATCATTGATGAAGATGAATTGGATGATGATTTGGAATTGATTGATTAGCCTATTTTCCTAACAAGTCCTACTTATCCGATTGACTATGATAGTGCCAAGTGTCAATAATCTTAGTCCATTCAATCGCGGATTCCAGTGATTCCTACGCCACTTACAATCGCGACCACGCGCATCTTACCTTCCAATTCGCTCGTAGTACGTGCCCCAAGAATCACTTGAGCATCTTTGTGAACTCCAGCTGTAAAGGCGTCTGCTACTGCATTAAGTTGATGGATTGTTAATCCGATGCCACCTTCAACCTGAATCAAACAACCACTCGCTCCTGAGATGTTTACGTCGAATAAAGGAGCTGACATCGCCTTTTCATACAATCGTAGAGGTTTTTCAGGGTCGCCTTCAGCCACCAAAAGAGTAGATGACCCGCCTTTGGCAACAATTGAACGTAAATCCATTAAGTCGAGATTTATCAATCCGATTTTCGAAATTGTAGCCACTATCCCTTCTACTAACTCTTCAATCCACGCAGCACCAAGTCGCCAATCAACGCCGCGCTCTCGTGCTTGCCAGGCCAAACGGTCGAGAGATAGGCGTACGCAAACATCACTGTGCTGCTCTAAGGCAACAGCGGATTCTTCGGCTACTGCACGACGGCGCGGTTGGGCATCAAATGGGAAGGCTGCAACCGAAATTACTAGTGCGCCGCGCCGTTTGGCTTGGCGGGCCATTTCAGGAGCGGCTCCACTTCCTGCTCCACCGCCCAAAGCGGTCAAAAGAATGACTAACTCAATGGGTTCAAGAACTCGATTGGCTAAATTGGATAGTGAGCGCATACGCTGCTCACCTAATTCAGGCAACGAAGCACAACCACTTGGCTCAGGATTTGGACCCAATTGCAGGACGTGCGCCTGGTTTGGAGTAGTGATCCCCTCTGGGTCGGCATCTACTAGCAAAAGGTCGATATTTCGACTACACCTTTCGTGGGCTCGCTTTGCCCAAGCACACCCGAGACTACCGACTCCGACCAATAGAAGTGACGAGTCATCCATGTCTGTCGAGACCTTCTGCGGCGCGACGGTTATTCAATCATAGGTGCAATAACGCTGAAACTTACGCCGTTGATCTCGTGCCCAAGCATTATCGGGCTCAAGGTCGAGTACCTTTTGATAATATACTACTGCCTTTTCAAATTCTGAAAAATGCTTGCCATATAGATGGCCGAGATTATTCAACACCGGTATGCATTTTGAATCCGCTTCAAGCATTTCAAGCAATTTGGTTTCGGCTCCTGTAAGGTCGCTTGCTTCCATCAATTCCTCGGCTGCATCTAAGTCAACTAATTGCTGCTGACTAAGGTTGTAAGTATTGGCGAAAGGAAGGTCGGTCATATCTCTCATCCACGGCACGAGTACTGTGGTCATGAGCCTTGCCCTTGGGCGGGTTGGTAAGATGTCAATTAAACTCCTACTCCGCACCTACTAATGTATTGCCGCAAAGCCCCACCCCTACGGGGTGATGAACAACGTTTATTGATTAGACAGCGGTCGCCGGTTTCACATAGGTGAGCGGATGCGAAGGAGACATTACTCTAGCAGGGTCGGTATCGTCGCCCTCATTTGCTTGGCTTTGCTACTTCCATTGCAGAGTACTGCCTTCGGCACCGGAATCGGAGGGAGTCAAACTGGTCCAAATGGCGAAATTACTGATGTCGCTAAAGAAGGCTGTCTTTGCCATGCTACTAGCCAATCTCACTCAGTTACAATATTGGCTGACCAAGTCCCCTATCAATGGGTGGCTGGAAGCACCTATACCTTCAACGTACAAGTTGTAGGCGGACCTAGTGTCTCGGGGTCAAACTCAGCAGGATTTGCTATTCGAGTAAGTGCTGGGGTATTGGCGGGTGGTGAAGGTTATGATAGTAAGGTTCAGAATTGGAATGAAGACACTTCTTCCTTAACCCACACCTCAGGAGGTGGAAATGAAGATAGTCGCTCATGGCTGGTGTCATGGACAGCACCAGTAGAAGGAACTGGACATGTATCCTTTTGGATTACCGGCAACAGCGTCAATGGGGATGGCTTGAATGGTGATGACGACATGTGGAATCAACTGACATTCGCTCTTTCTGAGGCGAGTGAAGACGATGGTCGCTTGCGAATGATTTTCGCCGGTGATGGCAATGTTGTCCCACCCGAATCTGGTGATGGCCACATCGATCTCCACCATATGGGTGCACCATTCCGTGCTCATTGGCTAGGCCTGCTTGGATTCAATGCCGTCATCATGGTCATCTTATTCTGTGGCGTAATGTTACGCTATGGGTTTTCAACTTCTTACAAAGGACGCAGTAATCTGTTGCGCCTGCGTTACAAGTATATGCGACGAGGTGATCAATGATGCAGAAAGACATGGTGACTCAACTCTTACATGAGGTAGCCAGCGGTAAAGTCAGCGTCGAAGATGCCCGTAAGGCTCTTGAGGAAGTTGAACTCGATGAGGAAACCTACCTTTCAGCTGTAGACCACGGAGTATTCAATCCGGCTGAGCCAGGTACTGTCATCAATGCTTCCTTGGCCCCTAGCGGCGGCAGTGCACTTGTGGTTCTATTCTTCATTTGGGGAATCTTTTGGACCTTGTATTGGTTTGCCAATTTACTATATGGCTTGTTCAATCATTGGGACCAACAAATACTCTCTTTTGACTTCGCAATGGGTCTAACTACCATGATAATGATGGGAATCATCTACATGAAATTCGTAATGCCCGACTTGATAATTATCAAGCATCGACGCAATAAGTATGTTCCAGAACACCCAAAGGATTGGGTCGAATACAAGGTCTGAGGTGTAATGATGAGCAGATACAATTTACGTCAAGCACCAAATGCTGAATCTCAGGATAAGGTTGTGGTTGATGGTCGCCAAATGAATCGTCGGCAATTTCTCCGCTATGGCTTCAATGCGGCGGGTGGTGTTCTCGCCGCTAGTCTGGGCGCGCTCGGCTTTGCTTCTCTAATAATGCCGACTGGTGGTGGTGGCTCAGGCGACCTCGGAGTCAAGTATTGGGCTAAAGGACGAGAAGATGAGGCGTGGTACGGTAGTATGCACTTACAAACAATGCAAAAAAGTCATTTCGTCGCAGAAGCAGCCAAGAGTGGTATTGGGGTGTCTGGCGCTCAAGGAGTATGGAATGGTCTTCCAGTGAACGTTACTTATGTTCCGAATTCAAAAAATGCTAACACTCCTCTTGTCGACAACAAACCCCGCTTCCAATTAATGGATGGTTATGATGTTGGAGGAAAATACGTTGGACACTTTGAAGATATGAGTGATGTTGACCCACGTCTATTTCCAAGTGAAGACATCGTTATGGTATTCAGTCGCTGCACTCATTTGTGCTGTATCCCAGGTTGGCAACTTGTAACCAATCAATATACTGCCGACAGTTGGAGTTCAGGTGGAACCGATGATGGAGGTAGCAAATTGTTCTGCATCTGCCATTCAAGCCGATTTGACCCGACTGCATTAGAAATGAATAAGAATCGCAATCGAGCCAATGGAAAGATGTTTACCTATGCTGGAATTCGCTGTGCTGGTGGCCCTGCTCCTGTAGGATTGCCAATTATCCCTATTGCTATCAACAACGATGTGATTGAAGGAATCACTGACTATACAGATTGGTTAACTTACTGTGATTGAGGTGAAAATATGAGTGCAATATTCTGGATTCTTTGGTTCTTTATCGCCTTTGTCACCGTACTTGTTGCCTTTACATTGCGTAAGGAAAATGAGGATATGCCGCGTCGTGAATTATTGCGAGCGGTCGAATCTACGGGAAAAATGGGGATTGCTGAGCGCTCATTCCTGTGGGTCTTTTCCTGGCTTGATACTAGATTTAGAATTCAAGATTATTGGGCGATGAGTCGTAACGCCTACTACAATGTCCACAGACAAATGCCGATGACCCATGCTGAGAAATACAAACTTCGAATTATTTGGTACTGGTATCCACTTTATTGCCTAGGTGGAATTTCATTCCTAGCCTTCATCATCTTGGTTATTACTGGGACTGTACTGGGGATTTTCTACGTCCCAGGTGGTGATGGTGACCCCAGCCCAGCCTATGCCAGCATGCAATTCATTATGCTAGAATTACCATTCGGATACATCATTCGTTCGGTTCACCATTGGGCGACTCACTTCATGGTTGCGAGTGTATTTTTGCATATGTGCCGCGTATACTTCACAGGTGCATACCGCAATCCTCGTGAATTGAATTGGCTGATTGGAGTGGCTTTGATGTTCTTTACCATATTCTTCGGATATTCTGGCTATCTACTGCCGTGGGATAGTTTGGCCTTTGGTGCGGCTACTATTGGAATAAACATGGCTAATTCTACCCCACTAATCGGAAAATATGTCGCGACTGCGATGTTTAATGGTACGAGTTTGACTCCAGGCACCGTTACTCGTATGTATTTCATCCACGTTTTCATCCTGCCCGTAGTAGTGACTTCACTAATATTGGTGCATCTGTTTATCGTCTGGGTTCAAGGCATCGCGGAGCCACATTGAGGAGTTGGAAATTATGGGACTTATCGAAAATTTCGGCCGCGTTGCAGGTACCTATATGCAGGAAAAAGAGAAACTCAAGTCGGCTGATGAAAAGCGCGTACGTGAGATGAGTGGACATCCATTTTGGCCGCATGAAGTCTTGCGTGACAGTATCATTTTCGGCGCCATCATGGCCGTTCTTCTCTTCTATTCTTGGCTAATTCCGCCGCCACTTCACTCAGCCGCTGATCCATTCGCTCAAGCCGGATTCGTATTCCCCGATTGGTATGTACTATTCTCATATGGATACCTACGATGGGGCGAATATCTGCCTCAGTTCGAAATCCCAATCGGACCACTTGGCGATTTCTTCGGCCAACCAGTTATATCTTGGAACGCAGCATGGTGGGGCAGTTTCCTAACCGGAATTCCAGTCGGCATCCTGGCTTTACCACCATTCTTGGGTGGTCGTGAAAAGCGGGGTGTAGAAGACCCGGCTTTCGCCACAGCAGGAGTCATTTATCTCGGCCATATCTGGTTTATTTCGGTTTTCTCAATCAATATCTTCCTCGACCTATATGGGAAAAATCGTTCCGACTTCTGTAAACTGGATAGTCATGGAGATTTGGTTTGCGGGGTTCGCGAACCTTGGGTTGCGGAAGTTTTCAACTCAATACCGTGGTTAATGACTGGAATTTTGATCTGGATTGTCCTCTACTTAGGAATTAGATGGTTCCTCGTCAATTCAATGGGTGCGGGATTAACTCCTAACCTTGGCAAGCAAGTTTCCGTTGGAGCACTAATTATCGCTATCGCATTTTCCGCTTGGACTTGGCCGATTTACAATAATGGCTTCTGGGACGCAAATGGATTGGGGGCTATGGAAGATATTGAAGAATTAGAAAAAATGCGCAGTCAGCCCAGCGATTACCATCTTCACGATGCCAATGAGTTTTCTCAGCCCTATCCGTCTCTTGAAGTTCCAGCCCGTGACTGGATGCAATGGACCATATTCCAACCAACACAGCAATATCTCATTGATTTCGCTAACAATAATGGCCATCAGCAACCCGAAGCCGGCATCAATGCCGCTTCTGGTTCTAGCAACCATAGTGGACAAGAATCGACTCATATGTCCGGAGCGATGACTATAACCGATGAAGGTCTTGAGACGGTTATCGTCGATGTAACTTGCGAAGCAAGGCCAAGTGAAAGAAAAATCGATGGAGTCAAAACCCTAACCATGCTCGACTCAACCCTAGCCATAATGCAAGATGGAAAGGTTATAGCAGAGTCAAAGGGCTGTGAGGCACTTGAACTAGAACTCGATAGTGGCCGTGAATATACCTATCAATTCGACTTGACCTCTGATTCCGTATTAGCCAATAATCAGAGTATCTACGTAACATCTTCATTCTCCATTACAGCATATCAACCACTATTCCTATACGATGACTCTGGAACCGTAGTCAACCTTTCAAACGATACCGAAATGGCGGCTATGGGGTCATATGGGGTTGTCGAAAACCCCGATTTCCACGTCAATCCGAAATCTCTTGATGCGAAATTAATCTACACACTATTTATCCCGCCTCTCACACTTGGAGCCCTATGTTGGTTGGTTTTGCGCAAGATGGCACGCGGCTATGAATATGAAATGAACAAGTGCTACGGGTGTGACTTGTGTGACGATGCTTGTCCAGTACGACTGTTTAACGCAGGAGACAAACTCAACATCATCTACAACACCTGGAATAACGAAGACGACGGTGTGCCGATGTACACTTGCCTAACTTGTTCGGCTTGTACCAATGCTTGCCCACAACTTGTCGATTACGATTCCTATGTCGACATACGCCGCAACCTTGTCGTCGGCGGCCCACCAGCAGCAGAAATACCACACACAGTTCTGCAAGCGGTATTAGCAGCAGAGGCTGAAGAAGATGCCGATGCTGACTTCACCGCAGTCAGCGATTACCCTATCGACTCTAATATCGGATACTACCCTGGATGTGTCGACTACTTGGACCAAGAGATGATTTTCAGCCATGTAAACCAAGGTGAGATGAATCTCGGTGATGCAACTACTGCAGCTTTCACTCTGTTTGAAGACATGGGAGAAAACGTATCTTATCTCGGGCGTGACTTCCTCAAGTGTTGTGGTCACGACCAAAAGTGGCAAGGAATGACTGAAGTATTTGAAAAATTGAAGGCCTACAATCAAAAGAAATTGCAAGCCAGTGGCATTGATACTTTGGTCAGTAGTTGTGCCGAATGTTTCCGTACCTTCGCACGTGATTATGAACTTGAAGACATCAAAGTAATGCACACCACTGAATTCCTAACCGAGAAAGGCTTCGACACGAATCTATCAACTGAAGAAGATCTCAAGGTAACCTATCACGACCCTTGTCGATTAGGTCGACAAATGGGGATCTACGATGAACCTCGAGATTTAGTTAAGGCAGTCGAAGGAGTTGAATTAGTCGAAATGGAGCATCACGGGGAAGATGCAATGTGCTGTGGTGTCTCAAGCATGATGGCCTGCAATGAGAATAGCCGTGCTCTGCGAGTGTCTCGCTTTGACGAAATGAGGGCAACTGGAGCAGACGTCGTACTCACTTCATGCCCGAAGTGTGTCAGCCACTTTGAATGCCTTAAATTCGAAGGTGACCCACGTAATGATATTGAAATCTTAGATGTAGTTTCATTCCTCGCCAAGCAGGTTGAAAACCGTAAGTCTGTAAGCAGTGAAGAATCGGCTGTGTCTACAACGACAGACAAGGTTACCGCTTGAATGAATGATGGGCAGGCTTGAAACCTCGTCCGCTATCGCCAAGTTGAGTGAGATGACTTCTCCAAAAGAATTGTCCGAAAGGCGCGCCCTAGAGGCAAAGCGTATTCGCAATTCCCTTGATCGTAAACACGAGGCTCGCAAAGAAGAAACCAAAGGTGGTGAAGACACCGTGGCCTTTGTCCATGCCAACCTATGTATCGGTTGCGACCAGTGTGATTTGGTCTGTGATGATGATGCGATTGAAATGTACGATACGCCTTTAGCTAGCCCTTTAATGGATAATGAAGTCAACAAAAAGGCGAAAATAATTCGCGATGCTTGTACCGGTTGCCGACTGTGCGTTATAGCATGCCCAACCGATGCTATTGTGATGTTGGATAGGTGACACTAATGAGTCAAGACAAAGCAAATAATGAGCCAATTAAATTCGGTGCAGAATTTGGCCCATCCAGTGTTTCAGGAACCAGTCAAGGCGTATCATTGGGTACCTTCAAGCAATTAGTATGGCTATCCAATGTCGGCGGTCTAATTCTCTTTGTAATTGGACTTGAACTTCTATTAGTTCAAGGAATGCCAGTTTGGGGTATCGGTTTGTTACTTGCTGGAACTATTGTCGCATTGTTTCCGAGCAACTTCGAAATTGTCGGCATGAGCACCCCTGATGCTGAGGTAGAAACACCAAAGGAAGAATAAGTGAAGTTATCTGCATGCAATCCTACAGTCGCGTGATTTCTTCGCCGATCGGTGAAATATCCATCACCTCCAGTGCAAATGGTATCTGTCGGGTTGAATTAATCAACGCCGAAGAATCCAGTAAGCAAAGGCGCCTGCAAACTTTACTTGGCCAAACCCCCATGATCTTCAAGATTCATCTTGATGAGGCTGAGAGGTGGTTAGAGGTTTTTTTTGATAATCCAAAAAACCTCCCTTCTCCGCCGGAATTAGACCTTTCTAGTGGAGGGGAATTTGCCCAAAAAGTGTGGCGCTTATTGGCATCAAGTGAAGTTGGTGAAACCTTCAATTATAGTGAGATCGCTTCCGCTCTCGACAACCCGAAAGCCAGTCGCGCGGTAGGCTCAGCGATGGCAAATAACCCACTTCCACTACTCGTCCCATGCCATAGAGTACTACCAAAATCCGGTGACCTAGGAAATTACTCTGCATTAGGGGGAGTGGAAACTAAACAGTGGTTATTGACTCACGAATCTCCGCCTTGATAGGCAGCAAGTTCTGCTCCCAGCGCCAACATCGACAATTCGGCAACTAATGCGTGCCAACCTTCAGCATGTGCGGTAATGCAATCATCACCGCTTGCCAATAACTCATCTTGGTTAATGAATTGCGCCGAAGGCGAGTTTAGATTTGCATATTTGTCCTTCTTGGTGTTTATTCTATAGAACCACGATGCGGCCTCGCCATCGACCAAATAAACCACTGGCTCAATTGGTGATCCTTGCCATTGTAAAGCGGTTGGAATACCTTCTTGAATGAGGAAATTCTCTGCCATCGCTCCTCCTTTTCCATAAGTCAATTTGTGCAGTTTTCGCTTAGATAGATTCATCAATTGGTCACCAGAAGTAATAGTCAAAATCCCCAAACCATAGGTGCCGCGGTCATTTTTCACAAATACATGGGGCTGCTCATCGATTCCATACTCATCATATTTTTCTTGGATCATCGACAAACAATGGTCAATATCAACTACTAACTTTTCGAGACATTCATCCTCTTCCAAGCACTTGTCCTCACTTACAAACCACAGTGGAAGTAATAGCCAAGAGTCAATGCCAAGAAGTTTTGATACTTCTTCACAATATGGTTGCAGGGCAGCAAAATGGTCTGATTTCCGGCGCTGATGCCAACCCATTTGTGGTGGAGGAGAAACAGTTGCAATTCCTAATCCGGGTAACATTCCGCTGGTTAAATCATTGTTTAAAATCACTAAATCCGGTTTTCCCATCCCTTCTACTATCAAGTTGTCTTCACTGTCAGCAGTACAGTAATCAAGAGCGAGGGGGGCAGTCAGTCCATCAAGACTACCATAAGCACCCAAATTTGGTGAGCCTACGGTAACCGTATATCCAGCAGTAGACAATATTTTCTTGAGGGTGATAAGGTTCTCTACATATCCAGCATTTCGAGTGTGTGATTCAGGATAAATGTGGACATTGGTAGTATTTGGGTGCATTCTCTCGATGTGCTCGCGTGTAAGATTGCTGAGGCCAATGATATCTTCTGCAGACACATTGTTGAATCCGGCAGGAAACTGATTGGCGTCTACAACCGAGACCTTGAAACCGGAATCTCGTACATCGACCGAACCGTATAGTGGAATCGGGATTTCGGCGCGTTTCGTGGCGAACCAATGGCGCAATTCCTCACGCTTGGATTCAAGATGCTGGGTCAAATCTTGAAGAGTTTTTTTCACCGGCATCACAATACCTCATCCAATAAGTCTACCAATTGACGATTAGGTTTAGCCCTACCTCCATCTTGGATATGAATGGCTTGAAAGAGTCCAAGTCCAAGTGCCATATCTGGCTGTCGAGCGAGAACCTTTTCAAAGCCTTGGAAATTCTTTGCTATCTGCTTAGCGCGTGGCTCCAACTCATCGAGGAGTTGGCGGATTAAGGTCGGTGAAGTTGCGGTACCAGCGGGTAATTTGGGACGGTGAATAATTTCTTTTGGCAACCCCGTAAGATCTGCAGCGCAACGTAATGCTGCTTTTTCTTGACCCATTATTGCCCCCTTAGGTAAACGCCATTCTAGAGGCAATGAATTGGAGAGGAGTCGGTGTTTTTGGCCTAAGAAGGGAACTCGAACTTCAAGGCCATGCGCCATACTGTGTCGGTCAACAAGGCGCAATTGGAAATTACTCAATTGGCCATGCTCCATTTCAAACTGCAGCAATTCAGCGAGATTATCAGTATGACAATTTGCTCGGTGGTCGGCTTGCCACCATTCATCGCCAACTGGCAACTTACCTGTCAAGAGTGGCTGAGCCTCAGGGTGTTCAATTTGAGCCAATCGAGATTCGACTACTTTTGCGTGCTCAGCCAAATTGCGGTAGCGCGGGTATCCAGCGTGCAACTCATCAGCACCTTGACCACATAAACCAACCTTTACTGTTTGCGCCATTTTTGAAAATAGGGGTTGAAAGAATAATACTGAAACATCGAGATCTTCTCCATGCCAGGACAAATCCGGTAAGCGGGAATGGAATAAATCCGGATCGAGAATATGTTTATGATGCTTTAAGTCAAGAGAATTAGCCACCAATTCAGCCGCAATCCAATCGGGGTTATCTTCGGATTCTGCTACCGTCCAACATTCTGGCACCGGCTGGCTTGCCCGTACTGCCGCCTCTTCAGCAACTGCTGCCACTAAACTACTGTCTAGTCCGCCCGACAATACTATTCCAAGTGGGACATCTGACATCAAGCGGTCACTGACATCAGTGACAAATGATTCCAGTAATTCTTCAGCCCCGCCAATTGGTGACCATGATTCTGCCGGCAATACTACTTGTCTGGAAAAACTGCAATAGCCGGTTTGAATAGCATTTCCCATACTGTCAAGGGTCCACGTCTCAATTGTACCAGCCCGTACTTGTACTACTCCATCTAATAGGGTGGTTCCATCAAGTGGATATTCCCACGCAAGACGTGCCGCTAAAGCAAGATTGTCAATTCTGGGCACATGTTCTTCGTGTGCTCTTAATGCTTTTACTTCTGAACTAAACAATAGTTTTCCATCTATTAGGGTGCGCACTAGGGGCTTGATTCCAACGGCATCGCGCGCCAATACCAATTCACGCTCTTTGCTATCCCACAATGCAAAAGCAAACATTCCATCTAATTGGCTGACCCAATTGCGATGCCGTAAAGCAGGATTATCCCCGACTAACTTGTTAGAACTAGCGTGTAATGCTAATATTACTTCACTATCACCAGAGGTTTTCCACTGATAATTTTTTAATCCTGCTCGCAATTCTAGGTAATTGTAAATCTCTCCGTTAGCAACGACAACAGTGGAATTATCTGAGTAAATTGGTTGTTCAGAACCAGCCAAGTCGACAATTGATAATCGGGTATGGGCCAAGCCGCAGTTGTCGTCGATGAAGATACCATGACCGTCAGGTCCACGATGCGCTTGTAGCCGGTTCATGCCCTTAAGAACTGAAGCATCCGGCTGACCCAGCATTCCGCCAATACCACACACATGTTATGCGGTGCATCACCCTCTCATCAAGCATTGCATTAACCAGCTGATTGAGTATGGTTTGAATTGAGACTTACTACAGCCACTGAAAAATCCTTTTCGACCGTTTCTTTCCCCTACCACAGTGGAAAAACAAACATTGTTACCATCAGCGCCCCAAAGGCGATTAGAAAAGATGCGAGATAGAATCCTTGGCTCAAATCGTCAGTTGACTCGGTATCGGACATGGCTCTCACCCTTTATGGGATAGAATACATCACTTCAACATGGCGGTCAAAGATTGACCTAAAGTCCGGTGAATGGATACAATACAATGGCTGCGGCTAGTGGGATTAGTATCATGGTTGCATTATCATCGATATATCTCAGCCTTGGAGTCTCTGCAACCGCACAAAGTGGGGCAAATAAAAGTGCCAACCAAAGCGGAGTGGAGAGGAAATACCACGCACCCATCCAAACGAGAAAGCAGGTTGCGCATCCGACATAGAAAGCCATTTTGCTATCAGCTCCCATCCTTCTTGCCTCACCCATTGCAGGATCACCAAATACCAAGCACATGATTAGCGGCATTCCATATGCGGCATCCCAATTCCCAGCCTTTGGCGCGATTAATACACACAATCCTATCGATAAAGCTCCCCATGCCAGTGCACTAACTTGCCGGGATTCATATTCTCGTTGGCCGAAAACAGTGAGTCCGAGTTTGAGACGTATCGCTTCGACTAGAATTATTGTCAAGACCAATACTGATACAATTTTATCTCGGCTTAACGATACAGCCTCACCAATTTGCTCGCCGTAAATGTAGTATCCAATCGGTAATACCGCCATCGACAGATGGAATAAGCGGCGAAATAGATGCCCCCCTACTCCACCAACGCTCAATTCTACAGGGTTAGTCAACTCAACTTGTTCACTCATTTAATCATCTCTTAACTTTTCAATTGCTTCATCAATCGTAGTATTTCCGGCCACGATATTATCGATTTGTTCTTCGAAATTTGGCGAATTTAGCAAACACATATCCCATGCTGCCCGCATTGATTCACGGGCTCTCGTCCGGGCAGCAAAATCGCTCACTTTGAGTGAGTCTATAGATTCTATTAATGCTTCAACACCATCGCCAGTTGTCGCGCTTGCTAGCAGTATTGGCGGGGTAGGAATTGACGCGGCTTCAAGTGCATGACGTATTTCGTCGGCTGTCTTTATTGCCCCGTCCAAATCGGATTTGTTGATTACAATTAAGTCGGCTAATTCAATCAATCCGGCTTTCTCGGCTTGTACACTATCGCCACGATGGGGTGCTTCGACCAAAACGATACGGTCGGCCACTGCTGCAACGCGGATTTCTCCTTGGCCTGCGCCAACTGTTTCAACGATGCATCGGCTCCACCCACATGCGGCAAGAATCTCAAGCATTCCTCTGACTACAGAAGGCACACTACCACCATGCTTCCGAGTTGCGATTGAACGGAAAAAGACATTGTCCTCACTATCGGCATTAGACATTCGAATACGGTCTCCAAGTAGAGCGCCACCCGTAATGGGGGAAGTAGGGTCAACTGCAATTACAGCAACGCGATGCCCTTGCTCCGACCAAGATTGTACAACTCGGTTGATGAGGCAGGACTTTCCAACCCCTGGGGCACCAGTAATCCCCAATACAGTAGAATCAAGAGTTTCGCCTTGTGATTCAATAATCGCCATCAGTTTAGAATTGGTCAATTCGCCATTCTCAAATAGAGATAAACTACGAGCCAAAGCGCGCCTTTCACCAGCGATTGCCGCGGTTAAGGTCGCGGCCGGAGTCATCTCATTCCTCCGTCCAATTCCATTTGCTATTACCACCACAACCGATTGCTTCACCGGCTTTGATACGGCTAGCAGCAGTGGTGAGGAAAGACTGAATTTCAGAGGATGGTGTTCCAGGCCCAAATAATGCCCGCACTCCGCTTGCATACAGTTGCTCATGATCAGTTTCCGGAATAATACCTCCGCCAAAGACGACGACGTCATTAAGGCCTGCTGCTGATAATAATTCACAGGTCTTGGGGAAAAGATGAGCATGAGCTCCAGACAGTGACGATAATCCAAGATAGGTGGCATCTTCATCCAAAACAATTCGGACTATTTGGGCAGGAGTGCGGCGCAATCCCGTGTAAATCACCTCATGCCCCGCATCTCGCAATGCCCTTGCCACAACCATAGCCCCACGGTCATGACCGTCAAGACCGGGTTTTGCGATGACTATGCGCAAAGTCGTGCTCATGGCCTTAGGATATAGGGTCAGCATTTCAAGACACCGCCGCCCCCGAAGGGGGCGGGACAATTTGCCAATGTCGAACGGTTTTTCCGAAAAATCCTGCAACCGTTGTTTGCACAAGCAATAAGGGCGAGATACCACAGGACGTTTTAGGTCGATATGGATACGACAAAGGAAAGGCTCGACGACTTGCGCCGTCGAAAACTGCAGAGCGAGGCAGGTGGTGGCCAAACTCGGGTTGAGGCGCAGCACAATCGCGGTAAATTAACAGCCCGTGAACGGCTTGATGTTTTACTAGATGAGGGCTCATTTCAAGAGATTGATTCTCTGGTCGAGCACCGCTGTACTGACTTCGGGATGGAAGGCAACATTATCCCCGGCGACGGAGTTGTAACCGGACACGGCACTATTGAAGGCCGCCCAGTATATTGCTACGCGCAAGATTTCACCGTCTATGGCGGCAGTTTGGGGGAAATGCACGGCTTAAAAATCTGCAAAGTTCTCGATATGGCAATGAAAACCGGTGTTCCTGTAATCGGCATGAATGATAGTGGTGGAGCACGTATCCAAGAGGGCGTTGCAAGTCTAGGTTCATACGCAGAGATTTTCTTTCGAAATACCAGAGCCAGTGGAGTTATTCCTCAAATTAGCGTAATTATGGGGCCCTGTGCAGGTGGCGCTGTATACTCTCCAGCGATTACTGATTTCATCATCATGGTTGATGAAACCGCACACATGTTTATCACCGGCCCAGAAGTCATCAAAACCGTCACTAACGAAGTCGTTTCCTTTGAGGAATTAGGGGGGGCGATGACTCATGGAAGTAAATCTGGAGTTTCTCACTTCACTGCCGAGAATGATGAAGAAGCAATACATCTTGCTCGCCGCTTACATGAATTGCTGCCACTAAATTATCTTGAAAAACCACCCAAGGCTAAGTGCTCTGATAGCCACGAACGTTCTTGCGATAAACTCGACGAAATTATTCCAAACGATGCCAACAAACCCTATGATGTTCACGACGTCATCAGCGAATTACTTGACGACGGTGGATTCCTTGAAGTGCAAGAGCATTACGCACAAAATCTCGTAATTGGCTTCGGTCATTTGAATGGGAACACCGTTGGAATAGTAGCTAACCAACCTAAGCATCTTGCCGGATGCTTGGATATTGATGCCTGCGACAAAGGTGCTCGTTTCGTCCGCTTTTGTGATTCTTTCAATATCCCCATCATCACTCTAGAAGATGTACCCGGATTCTTACCCGGAACCGAACAAGAACACGGTGGCATCATCCGCCACGGGGCAAAATTACTCTACGCGTATGCTGAGGCTACCGTTCCGAAACTTACCGTTATTCTGCGCAAAGCCTACGGTGGCGCCTACGATGTTATGGGCTCAAAACATATTCGTGGAGATTATAACGTCGCTTGGCCGAGTGCAGAACTCGCTGTAATGGGTGCTGAAGGGGCGGTGGAAATCATTCACCGACGCCGTATTCAATCTGCCCGTAATACCGACCAAGAACGCTCTCGCTTAATTGAGGACTTTAACGAAAGTTTTGCCAACCCATACAAAGCCGCTGCGTTGGGATATCTCGATGATGTCATCCCACCGCGCGAGACCCGAAACCGTCTCTGTAAAGCCCTCTCTATGTTGTTAGACAAGGAGGAGGCTCGTCCAACTCGTAAACATGGAAACATCCCCCTTTGAGTGATCATCATGAGCCGATTTCGTCCTAATCTACCCGCTCGCCTACGCGGCAAGAGGTTTGCTGCAGAGGGTGAGGTAGATGAAATCGGACAATTTGGCGGAATTGCAATTTCAGCCAATGATGAATTACTGCGCATGGCGGCAATCGCCGCCGTTCTAAGCATCATTGAATCCGGTGGAGACCAGGTTGGTGAAATCGGACGGCAATCCGGACCCGTATGGTCCTATGACCATCGGCAAATGGCCAATGGCCGAAGCGGAGTATTAGCAATGCGCAGTGGCCGTAGCACATGGAGGTGAAACGATGGGAGATACTCGTAAAGTCATCGTCGATGGAAATGAATTTGAAGTCGTAGTTGAGCGTGACGGTAATTCATTTAGTGCTACTATTGAAGGCAAGACCTTCAATATCGAAATTCCCGATGCCCCAAAAGTGGCACCAAAGCGTGCCGCCCGAGGAGGTGGTAAGAAAAAATCGGGGAAAATCTCGGCTAATATTCCGGGTAAAATCGTCACCATTGATGTAAGCCTTGGCGATTCAGTGAGTGAAGGCCAAGTGATATTAATTCTTGAAGCGATGAAAATGCAGAACGAGATTACCGCACCGATTTCTGGTGTCATCAAAGAGATTCATTGCCAAGAGGGACAATCCATTGAGGCGAATGTTCCCTTGGTTCTTATCGAGCCTAATAATGAAGATGATTCTGCGGATTGAGTGAATTTGTAAACTAAGTTTCAATAGTAGTCATTGCGAGGGAATGGTATGGGCGAAGCAACCAAGTGCGATTTTCCAGGTTGTGACAGTAAGGGTGAAATCACTTCCCGCCTCTCACCCGAAGGTTATCTAGTCGCTACCGGCAAGAAGGCCTACTCCTTTCGAGAAGCCTATCGCCGCTTCCACTACTGTGGCGACCACCATGACGAATTGATGAGTGGTGTTTGGTCAAGAGTGCGCAAACCCGATGATAAGGAAGACGGGCATGTCGCTCCGACCGCAATTTGAATCTGCACGTAGTTTCTTGCCAACGCGCTTGAATTAATTTAGCGAACGCTAAGGTTGTTCAATTGATTTAATCGAAAAACCAACCCTATAGGCTGATTAGAACTTTGATTTACTCTTCAATCTTGCTTACTTTTACAGCGTTAGGTCCTTTTGGACCCTCACCGATTTCGAAATCGACTTTGTCGCCATCTCGAATTGTTCCTTCAACTTCTGATTTGTGTACAAACAAGTCGTCACCCTCATCGCGCTCGATGAATCCGTAGCCTTTTGTTTGATTGAACCATTTTACTGTGCCTTGTGCCATTAGTCGCCGCTGTATGCAACTGGTTTATGAAACCGTGTGCTAAATATACTGAGATTGTTCAGTTTCAAGATTCAAGATTTATGCCAAAATTACCACGGAATAAGTGATTATTCTTAGATTACGCCTTGGGCAAGCATTGCATCAGCAATCTTGAGGAAGCCTGCGACATTTGCTCCAAATACATAATCACCTTCTCGGCCATATTTTTTAGCTGTATCAAATGCCGCTTTGTGGATATTAACCATAATTGCATCCAATTTGGAATCGACCTCTTCACGAGTCCAGTTCATACGCAACGAGTTTTGACTCATCTCCAGCCCAGAAGTAGCCACTCCACCAGCATTGCTGGCTTTTCCAGGTGCGAACATCACACCATTGCTTTGGAAACATTCGACTGCTTCAGGTGTACAAGGCATATTGGCACCTTCGCCAACCGCCTGTACTCCATTGGCGACCAAGGCTTGAGCCTCGGCACCATTCAACTCATTCTGGGTCGCACAAGGAAGAGCGACATCGACTTTCACCGACCACAAACCATTGACTGATGGCTCGGGTTGTGCCGCTGTATAGATTGCTCCGTCAAAATTGTCAGCATATTCGCTGATTCTTCCTCGACGGTTATTCTTGAGATCCATAATCCAGGTCAATTTTTCTCGGTCGATTCCTGCTGGGTCGTGGATAAATCCACTACTATCTGACATCGTCAACGGCTTTCCACCTAAATCGAGGACTTTCTCACAGGCATATTGCGCGACATTTCCGCTTCCACTAATAGCAACAGTTTTTCCAGCAAAATCCTCGCCTTTGGTCGCCAACATTTCTCGAGCAAAATACACTAAACCATATCCAGTTGCTTCAGGACGAATTAATGAACCACCCCAAGACATTCCTTTCCCGGTAAGAACACCAGTAAATTCATTCTTCAATTTCTTGTATTGGCCAAAAAGGTAGCCAATTTCTCGCCCACCTACTCCAATATCACCGGCAGGGACATCGGTATTATGGCCGATGTGGCGCCATAATTCTCGCATGAATGATTGGCAAAACCGCATTACTTCAGCATCGGACTTACCCTTCGGGTCGAAATCGGCACCACCTTTACCTCCACCCATCGGCAAACCAGTAAGGCTGTTTTTGAAAACCTGCTCGAAGGCTAGAAACTTGAGAATTGAAAGGTTCACGCTTGGATGAAATCGTAGACCACCTTTGTAAGGTCCTATGGCACCGTTGAATTGAATTCGGAAACCACGGTTAACATGGACTATGCCAGCATCGTCAGTCCAAGGCACACGGAATTGTAACAAACGCTCTGGTTCTACAATACGCTCAAGGATATTTGCTTCGACAAATTCCGGATGGGCTTCCATTACCGATTCCAATGATTCGAGAACCTCCTCGACCGCTTGTAGGAATTCAGGTTGATTGGGGTCTCTCTGCTTTACTATCTTCAGTGCTGCTTCTACGTGGCTCATCATACCATCTCAATCCCTTAAGGGATTGGCCAACCCACCTACACGTTACTTGTAAGCATTGCCGCAGAATTATTCGTAATCGTGCTACTAGGTTACATTGAGAAAAATTGCAGTTTTTGCAAACTGCCACTATTCAAGCCGATACTGTGCCGAATAAATCGACAATTACGACCAAGGGCTACGTGAAATGAAAGTATCAAGTCGATCTAGACGGCGACGACCCATTTCATCTTCGGGAGCTGTTGAGCGAATCGCCTCTTCAATTAGACCGTGCTCATCATCCTGGAGATTAATTACCTCACCCAAGGCATTGAGCATGGCCATTTCATCAGATGTGATTTCATCATCATCTAATGCTGCTACCAATACTGCCTGATAGATTACTACATCTCCAGTTTCGCGCTGTGACCACTCTTCGACCTGTATTTCACTGATGGGGCTCGGCATTTCTCCCCTGGCGATTGCAACGCAATCAGGAAGATCCATCGCACTGACACCTAACGAAGTGCCGAGTATTCGCAACATTGTTGCTTCATCAAAAGAAATGCGGTCATCCAGTAATGCTATTTCAAGTGTCTTTAGGTAAATGTGTAATCCGCGGCTCGCATCTAGAAGGCTCATGCAAAGCGGTCATCGACTTCATATTTCACCGTCGTGCTGAACAATCCAGCGGTTGAGACCTCGGATTGTGTCTTGCAATTCAAATTGGCCCTTGCCAACAATGTTTTGAAGACGATGGATCACTTCTTCCTTTGAGAACGAGAGTTTCCAGACATGAGGTGTTCTCCCACCTAAAGAGACTACACCTTCTTGCGAAGTAACCCACCCCTCAAATCGCCAATATCTCAATCCACTGACTACAGTTCCCTTGGGCAAACCTGTCGATTGTACTAATTCAGCAGAGGTTTGTCCATCATGAAGAAATAGTGCCGAAAGGATTGCTGCTGGAGTTTTAGAAATCCCGATGGTGATGAGAGATGAGACCGGAAGATTTACTCTACCATCTTCTTGTACGGCCATATTACCATGCTAGACATTATGTGACTTAGGTATTGGCTGAAATTCGCATAGATATAGGGTAAGAATTCGATTCGGCTGGATATTGGTGTTTCGCCGCTATTCTTGGATTGAATCGCGCCTATAATCGCGATACATAGCGCGCAGTGATGCGTTTGTAATAAAAAATATCAAGTCTGTTTTTGTATCGCAATTGTATTTCATATTGTATGTTATTTGCAATACCTTTATGTGCTGCACCCATCCTGCTCAATTTGTCCGAATAGGTGAAACCCGCATGCCAGCCCCGAGTACAGCAATCAGTTTACGACTCCCAGATGATGTTCTGGCCGAGTTAGATTCGCGCGTCGGAATAGATGGTATGCGCAATCGCTCTGATGTTATTCGCGAGGCAGTTAGAACGCATGTACGCCAACAACCAAGCCGACCTAGTATGGATACGGTTACAATTCAAATTGGAAGCGCAGTACGAACTAGGCTTGCAACGCTATTTGAGTTACGTGGAATAACTGCCCAGGATGCTGCACTCCAAGGCCTTCTCGATTATGTCGACAAGGCAATCGCTGACGAACTCAGTGACATAGATGACAAACTCCAGTCTCGACTTCTGACGAAGCGGGCTGAAACCTTGCCAAGCAAGGAATACACCGAATAGGTGAGAGCTGAAGAGGGGATGGGATGCCGAACAATAACGACCCCCACACACCGTTGTTGTTCAACCCCGTGCCACCCGGAGAAGGACCTCGATCCGGATTGGCCGCTCTACGATTGCGCGCTCGTTACGCGCGTCGGGGTCAAAACACACACCCCTCCCGCGGTCGGGATTCCGGCCGCGGGGGAAAATTTTCCTCCGATTCAGCCTGCTAGAAGGCGGAATCAACCGGATATTTGTAAACAAAGATATTGTTTGACCTTGTCAAAACGTTCAGAAGCCTGCCTCTCTATTTGATGTCCACAAGGTTTGTTGGGTCGTTTTCATGTGAATGCTTTTGAGGGGTCGTTTTCCAGTTGGGGTTATGCCGCCAGCAGAAGGAGTTTCAGCGGCTGCGAGTTTCAGTTTTGAAGCCCACGATAATCTCCGCCCCGTGCAGATTGAAATGATTCAAGATGCTATCGAATCACTACGCCAAGGTGGCGCTCTTGTAGCAGCCGCCCCTACAGGTGTTGGCAAGACTGCTGCTGCACTGATTGCAGCCCTTGAAGTCTCGGCCGAGAATGGACGTCAACGGACAATCATGTTCATGACTGGCCGGCAAAGTCAGCATCGCATTGTTGTTGAAACCGTACGGGAAATAAACCGACGCCTCCCAGAAGGTGCAAGAAAAGTTGGTTTGGTCGATATGATTGGTCAAGCAGGAATGTGCGTCCAACCTTTTGCCAACGAGCATCCGGTCTTATTCAGCAATTTGTGTTCAGAAGCACGTTCTTCCAATAAATGTCGGCCCTTTTTAGCCAATACGAGTGCTATTGGTAACGAGGTTCTCTCACATCCTCTCCACGTTCATGAATTGGTTACGCTAGCACGAAACCATACTGATGGTGGGCAATCAGCGCCAATTTGCCCGTGGAAAATCGGCCGAGAAATGGCCAAATTTGCTGACATCATTGTTTGTGATTACAACCATCTTTTCATTGAAGGAGTTAGAGAATCATCACTTGCGGGAATGGGGATAGAACTTGAAGACCTAATCGTCATTATTGATGAAGCACACAATTTGCCAGACCGTATCCGAATGGGGCTGGAATGTAAGATTACACCGGATATGGTTCGCAACGCCACCTTTGAAGTTGATGAATATCTGCAGACAATGGAGCAAACTTTTGCTGGACAAGCTGATGAAGCCATAGAAATCATCCGCTGGACTCACCGCGTTCTCCTCAAACTCCGACCTGCTTTACGGGCTTGGTTCCGTCGACTTGCATTGGATACGGCAGCCAATAAAAGTTCCAAGCCCGATGCTAAGCAACGCGAAATCAGCATTGCTGAATTTCATCAAATAATGACTCAAGCATTCTCAACTTCAAGTGGTGAAGACAAGCAAAGTAAACTCACTTCAGAGGCACTTCCCACGCCATCACCGCCACCAGAATTGCGGCTTCGCCGTCTGATGGAAGTTCTTGCAGAGGTCCAAAATGAACGCCAAGAAGGTGAGGCTCAAGACTTGGCATCGCACCGATTTGCTGCAGCTATTTCGACCATTGAACAATATGGAAACACTTCTGCTCTCGTGCTCGTATTCGAGGATAATGCAGCCAACGGAGCCATTACTAGTCACCTCCTTGACCCAAGTCTCGTTTCAGGTCCAATCTTCTCAAAGGTGAGTGGAGCGGTGCTTATGTCAGGCACACTTTACCCCCCTGAATTGTATGTCAACATCCTTGGGCTTCCAGCAAATACGGCTCGCAAAACCTTTGCATCACCTTTCATGAGTGACCGGCGTCCGGTCGCAATCGCTAGTGATGTGAATTGCACCTTCGCCCAACGTAGTGAAGCCATGGGGGATAAAATCCGTAATCATATTGAATGCCTAATCTCAAGTTGTGAAGGCCACATCGCAGTTTTTGCGCCTTCATACAAATCAATTGCTGAATATGTCGGCGGTCATAATTGGCGTCATGTCAAAGTTGTGTTCGAAGAACGCGGCTGGGGCAAGCAACGTACTGATCGTATCCTCGATGATCTAGAGGATGCGCGTAGGCGCGGCAAGAGATTATTGCTGGCAGGAGTTTTCGGCGGAAAACTCGCTGAAGGTATTGATTATCGCAACAACATACTCGATGCTGTAGTCTGCATCGGTATTCCGATGGCACCGCCTTCAGTAGAGGGGTCTGCGCTTGAACGCTACTTCAACGATAAATTCGGTCCCGGCAAAGGTTGGGCTTGGGCAAAAACTCAACCTGCTATGAATGCGGTCCTACAAGCGATGGGTCGGCCGATTAGGAGTTCGGATGACCGTGCTTTCATCTTACTCCTTGACGAGCGTCATCGCAAGCCGAATTACAGTTCCTGCCTCCCAACAGAATTGGCACCCATTATCACTCCCAATGGTCAAACTACCGAAATGATAGCAAAGCGATTTTTCAATCGTAATCTGCCGGCTGGCAGAGACGAGGGTTCATGAGCCACCATCATCTCCAGTCGGTTATGACCGGTGAATGGGACTCGGTGGAAATCTCCGAGGGAGAAGTCGATTCAATCGACCAAGCAACAGTGATTACCACTGGGCTATCTTCTGAGCCATCTCTTCTCCATGCCGAGCACCTTGGCAATCTCAGCCACCTAAGTGAAGTTCAAGAATTACATTCTCGCTTTCTTGTTAGTGCCGGAGAACTCCCTGAGAATCATCTTGCAGAAGTACTGCCAGAGCGCCGTTTGGAATGGATGGTTGAGGAATTAGGTGGGGTTTTGAGTGAAAGGAAATTTACCATACCTCTGCGCGGCACAACTCTTGGTCGAGTCGAAGTAAGCAAGGGTGAATTACACGGCCATCCTGCAATCAAATTAGCACTATTCGATATTGATTGGGAACAGGTCGTGACCTTGCCCAAAGGCGCTGGAGAAATCAGCGCAATTTGGGACTCAGGTCATCTGCAAATAGGTTGGTAAGGTAATCAGCGCGCAGGGATTTCCTGCAATTCGGTAATTCGACCAACCTCGCTCAAACATGCTTCTAGTGCTTGTTGAGCCTGTGCTTTGTGCATTTCTCCCATTTGGATTCGGCTGTATCTAGCAACCTCAAACACTTGGTCCAGAGCGACAAGTGCATCTTCACGTATTGGCATTGCTTTGCGAATAGCCACTTCGAATTCACGCACCGTCTCAAAGTCATGACGTAGGAAGCCATGACCCTGAAGGATCTGGCACAAATTCTCATAACAAGTGAAAATCGCCTCACGGATTTCATCTCCTGCAGCCAGTAATTCAGCAGTATAAGAAAAGACATCAGCCATTTCTTTCAAAGCATCCATCTTACGCTTGCGCATTAGATATGCTGCAGAACCTACTCCGAGAATCAGAGCAATAATCACTAGGTGCCAAGGGATTCCAGACTCGTCATCTTGCCCAAGATTGTAATCCATGACCACTGAGGAGTATTCTCCTTCCATTCGAACCTTGGAAATATTGGATAGCATATTGTCATCTGAAGAAATTGAGACCTTCACTCGTCCCCAACGGTCGACGTCAGCATATGGTGGGTCGGCATCAAACGAAATAATAGCGAAGCCGTTTTCATCGGTTGTCTTCTCTTCTTTGCGATCTGAACCGTTCGGTATTTCCAACTCAACCCAGATATTGATCCCTTGCACTGGGGTTTGTGTATCGTCAGCAATAGCGACTACTTCACCGCGTACATTCTGATTATCAGCATCGCCAAGCACGATTTTCTCAAGGCTCAGTTGGAACGTCACATCAAGTAATATTCGTATCACTAAGGACTCATTACCAGCACCATTGAGATATTGTGAGGCATTTCCCTCGTACTCAAGAGCGACGTAATTATCTCCACCATTCATCCATGATGGAGCGGTCGCTGAAAGCGAAAACATCCCATTTGTCCACAATATAGGGGAGGTGGAGATACAGCGTACTTCTTCGTCTAAAACACAGTTCAGTCCTTCACCGAATATTAGTTGAGCGTTTGATATCAATTCGTTTTGGCCACCAATTTCACGCACACTTCCGCTCATTACAATCGGGTCAGTTAGCGACGAGCGAGTGGCTGAAGAACTAATTGCATCAATTTCAATTACAACATCAGCCCACAAAATGGCGGAAATATTGTTCACTGAAGGGAGATAGAAACTATCACCTTCATATGAAACTGAAATCAAATGTACTCCACGTGAAGCATTCATCGGCGCAACAATTGTTGCCATCCAATAGCCGCCATTTGTAGTCAATACTGTTTCAACCTCAATCTCATTAAACATTACTTTGACCATCTCGCCGTCAATACCAGCATCGCCGCTCGCATCGTCATCATAGAGTTGACCTTGAACAGTCCAAAAACTACCACGTGTTGCACTTGGAGTATCGCTAAACTCAATCGTCAATCCGGTTCGGTGCAATAGACTGATGGTAGTATTGGCACTACTACCTCGGTACCAACCTTGAGGCAGTACATTCACCAAAACCAAGTTATCGCCATAATCAAAGGACTGATCAATAGTCCAATTAAGGGAATAGTTGCCTTCAGAATCTGTTTGAGCCTGGCCGACCAAAATTCCATCTACTGTGATATCGACAAAGTGACCGCTAATCGCCGTCATTTGGTTGTCGCCAATATAACCAGATATTGCAATCGTATCACCAATTGCTGCAGGTGTTGGTGCTGATACAGTTACACCGATCTTGCTGTAAACATACCAAGTTCCACTAACATTGCTTGGCAAGAAGAACAACTCACCTCGATATTCGAAAGTTAAAACATTCGCTCCAAGAGGGGCATCGACTGGAACTGGGTAGGCTACGGTAAAGGCTCCATTTGCATCGGTTGAAACATTGGTCAGGAAGGTAGTTCCAAGCCATACTTCGATGGTTCGGTTATCAAGGGGAAGGCCGACTACGTCAACTAAACTGCCGTTAACCAGTAACAATTCTTCGCGGTCAATATCTTCACCTGTAGTTGAAAGACGAACGTCGGTTGGAACACTCACATTGAACCAAACACTAGTCGCTGATGGACGATAGAATGGCGGGTTTTCTTGGTCAGCTTCTGGTGAACCAGGTGCACCCCAAAGTGAATCGGCAGTATACCTCACAGTCACTTGATGACCACCAGCACTGGTAGATAATGGCAATGTGTATTCCATAGCCCATGCCCCAGTACTCGCATTAGATTGGGTAGTAACAACCTCAACTCCATCGACATAAAGGTGCAGCACCCCAGCGGTTGGCATCCCATTTACCATTAGAGGAAGGCCCAAATCATCTAGAAGAATACCATCTACGGTAATCAATTCTCCAGCGATCATAGTGCCATTTACGGTAGAAATTGTAATCGAAGTATTAGCGATAACAACATAGGTTGAGTTAGTCATTGAGCCAAGTAGACCCGTTGTGCCTGATGTTCCAGCAAAAGATGCTGTAATGTTACGGAAACCTGGAGTGTAATCATAAGGCGTTGTGATATTGAACGAAGCGGTTCCATTGGAGGCAGTAATCGCTTGAAGAGTTCCATTCATTCCTTCCACCTGCAGGTCTATGGTTTCTCCACCAAGGGCTGTCATGGTATTGTCGACTAAGTTGACGAATACCTCGAGCGAGCCATTACGTATGGTTCGTGAATTCAAATCCGGATTGCCAAATTGGTCGAGGGCCGGGAAAATGAACTGGATGCTGGTGTATCCACGTGAATCGAAACTACCGTTATTTGAACTACCTTCGTAAAAATTCACAGTCGGTACATATGACACCGATAAGTCATGGGTTCCAGCGGCAAAATCATCACTTAGAGTAATATTCGCGCTCCACATTCCATTGGGTTTAATCGCAGCATCGCCAACAAGGAAATTACCTATTTGGTCATCAATTCTAAACAATACATTTGCGGTCAAAGGCGTACCATCTCGTAGCATTATCCCACCGGTTCCATTATCGCTACTGAGAGTTCCAGTGACTGTGAATACATCTCCAGCAACTGGATTTGCAGTTATCGGGTCAATAACCAATATCGTCATCGAACGAACGGTAATCGAATTCATCGTTTTATTAGTTCCAAGCAAATCAAAATCTCCAGCGAAGGAGAAAGTCACATTTACCAAGCCAAGTGATTGTGTAATCGGAACTGAATAATTGTAAGTAACACTCCCACTTGCATCAGTTATCGCGGTTAGTAAGACTGGGTCGTCATCAAATTGCATTGAAACATTGCGGCCGTCAAGAGCACTGAACATATCTGTAGATTCAACTAGTGTAGCCGAGATATTGATAGAGGTATTACGATTGACTATTACGGCATTAAGGGGCTTCAAAGCCTCAAAATCACTTACCCCAATTACTAAGATTTGGAAGTTGAAATCCGAATCGAGATAAAATGGACTCGAACCATTGACAACCGCAATCACCAATGTATGATTACCGCGCACGGTGCCATTTCCAGAGGTATCAGTAGGAATGCTCATGTTGAAAGAACCTGAAGGGTCAGTACTTCGTTGATTGATGAGTAATTCTTCAGGATTATAACTCCAATAAACGTTCAAATCGACTGCTTCAATGAGTGGCCGACTCAAGTTATCTTGATCCATTATTTGGCCGGAAACATTGAAATTTTGACCTGCGATAACCGTATTTGGAATCGATGAGACGTTGACCATAGTTGGGGCCATTACAGTCAGTTGTGAAGTGGTAAAATTGCCCCACCATTGCGAGCCGCCACTGGTTGTGTTGGCCATCTCATAGCGAACCGTATAGGCTCCAGGTTCAAATCCAGCAACGAGCCAAGAAAGGGTCGCATTTCCTTCAGGGTCGGTTACTGCGGTTCCGATTGAAGTATTTGAGTTGCCAAAATCAAAGATATAATCAACACTTACCCCAGTAATATTGGAATTATCAGCAATGTCACTAACATGTATCACCATATCTATGGTGTCGTTAATTATGGCAGCATTGGTTACATTTGCCACCGTAAGTACGGCTTCAGATTCTACTCCAATAGAAACTGAAGGTAAAAATTCGCCGAGGAAACTGTAGTAGGCTCCACCTGGAGGTGCAGCCATACCGAAGTCGACAAGTAATTCCACATCATATGTCCCAGAAGGAAGTCCGGAGGGGGGAATGGCGACTGAGAGATTAAACTCCCCTGTAGTGTTATTCAATTGAGTTGAGCCAAGCGGAATTGGCCCATCAGCACCGAGAAGCAAGCCACTAATTTCACTATCATTACCAGTAATAATAGTACCAAATACCGCATCAGTAACATTTCCAGTGATATAACCAGTCGTGCCAATATGAATCCAGAAATCAACTACTGCAGCATTGGTATCAAAATCACCTTGTATCCTTACCGTTGTGGTTGAAATAGTAGGCAAGAAATAGTCCGAGCCATTAAATTGGGTTGTTAAAACATAATCACCCGGCACCATATTGGCTGATGTATTCCACACCAAATTGTATGAGCCGGAAGGGTCAACTGTAGTATTTATCCAACTTGAATTGAAAACGCTGGAAAATTCACCAGTCAAATTAAGATCGAAATTATTACCTCGGTGGTCATAGAAATCTAGAATCGCTGAAGCTTCTTGACCTCGCATTGCAGTAATTGAAGGCGAGAAAGTGACATTCAACAAGCCCTTCAACCACCACGCTTCGCCACTAAGGTTGGCATCATCGGTTGCTTCAAGGTCTGAGGGGTAAAAGCGCAATTGTACATCAATCAAACCCGCTGGAATCATAGCCAATGCAACCGAGAGATTGAAAGTAATATTGAAGGTTCCATTTACGGTTTGATTGAATACTTCTCCATACTGACCTCCAGAGCCATTCTCGCGCAAAGACAGAGAAAGACTGCCATTCATATTGACAGGAGTGGCTCCACGGGATTGTACCGTACCATTGACGTAGAGGAAATCATCGACGACAATAATCGAATTATTCGTCCCAGGGCCTTCAAGTGTAGCAGTAAGATTAGGGGCGTCGGTGACATTCATCACGATACTCATATTGCTGGGACGTAGATTGAATTGTGGACTGCCGACAATGGAAAGAGTGGTGTCTTTCCAGCCAGTAAACCACAGTGTTCCGGTTAAGTTGCCGCGCGGTTCATTGGCATCGAGTTGAATGTCAAAGGACCAAAGACCATCAGCGGTTACAATAGTTGATAAATTTACAACTCCATCAAGCGTACTGGTATATTCAAAGAATATAGTGTGGTTATCGAGTGTTTCAATCCCCTCTGTCGGTGTATTTTCGTACTCAATTGTACCAGTCAATGTCGTCGAAGCACCCGCGCCGATGACAGGGTTGCCAATCGGATTCGGCAATGTTTGATTCATTGCCACATCATCAGTGACATTCACAACCAATGTAGACGCAATGTTAGAACTAGGAATATATCCCATCTGGTCAGGCTCAAATACAATCAAACCAAATCCTGGTGCAGGTGGTTCAATAGGTGTTCCATTCATCGTAAAATTACCGTTTGCATCTGTTGTAACAGCATTGATTAACCAGCCATGTTCCATTTGTGAATTGACCGCACCTAAGGGTGCAAGATATGCACTTATGGTAGAATGGGCTGCTACAGTTTGGTTATCTGCGAAGCGGAGTTGTCCAGATACATTTAGTACGGAAGTACCATTTCGGTCCCATGTAAGAACCATTGCACTTGCATTACTGACTTCCATTGTGGCAGCTGGTGGACATGGGTTAAACGGTATCCATCCCATATCGAGGCTTCCGCTACTCGGGCTGCTAAGCATGTTTATTTCAGTCCAATAAGAGAAATGTTCGCTACTTACTTCGTAGCCATTTCCATCCCAAACTCCATCCTTATATCCACTTACCATCCTTGCCGGTAATCCCGCAAGACGTGCCATCGTAGTCATTAAAGTAGCATATTCTGAACAAGTGCCTTCGTTACTATTGGCTAACATATGCAAAGAAATGTCATTTCCAGAAATAAGTCCCGAACCATTGTAATTGAGTTTGAATTCCGTTGCATTGCCATCTTCATTGGTTAGATAATCAACCAAGGCTTGGGCTTTACCCCACGCTGAGGTTTGGCTAGAATCAGTAATTACCCCATTGGTAATATTGAATACTTCAGATTGAGGCATTGACATATTGGTAAATTCAGCGGGAAGAGCGGTCTCGTATACTGCACTAACGTTAGCGATTGAATTCATTTGGTCGGTTGCATCAAAGTAATTTTCAGCTTGCACTCCCCATAATTCATTTACGAGTCCTGATATGACCTCATAGCGATGAGTGTCGTTGGTACGGATGACTTGAGCAGCCGAATCAAACCAAAAAGTCACATTGCTTGTATAAGCGGGAAGTGGCATCGGCCCCTCAGTAATACCTTGAACGAAATTTATCTGCCAAATGACTGTGTCATTTCCAAATGATGTGTCGGCAAGATGTGTCGCATTCCCATAAGGAAAAATTATTTCGGTTCCGGTATGGACGCCAGTTTCCAATCCATAGGCTTCCCCAGTATAGTAATCATAAGTGTGTAATCGCCAATAATGCGGCTGAGAAGGGTCAACAACACCGGAAGAGTTGTTGGCATAGAAGATGACTTGATTGATGACAATATCATCAGAAGGGTCGAATGGGTTGAATGGTGACCCAAGACAATTTGAGAACCAAAACATCCGATCACATTCATCACCGTCAAGCATTCCGCCGCCATCAGTATCTGGATTAAGCCAATTTAGACCCGAGTTATTCTCGATGATATCTGGAATGCCGTCACCATCGGTATCAGCCAGATGTATATCATCAGTCGGGTCACTGGCTGGGTTTGTACCATCAAAGTATTCTTGACGGTCGTCAATACCCCCATTATCGGTATCGAGTTGAGTTGGGTCAGTCGCGTATCCATCAACAGACCCGTTTAGAACACCGATATACGCAAGATCACAACCAGTTGAGGTCTCAAAATAATCGTTGATTCCATCCAAATCAGAGTCAAGATTATTCCAACAGGGTTCACCAGGGTCGGTGCCATTCATTACTTCGTCGAAATCATTGACGTTATCGCCATCGGTATCGCCAAAATTTGGATTCGAAAAGAAACCATAGACCCCAAGAAGTTCTTCCCAATCAGCGAGACCATCGCCGTCAGAATCTTCGTAATCATCATCACAATAATTACGCCATGAAGAAAGAGTCCCTTCTAATGTTGCTAGGCGGTGACACCACGAGCCATTGTGGGATTCAACGAAATTTACGCCTGCAGGAGGTGCTCCACTTACACCGTAGATTACATTGTTTACAACAGCAGAATAAGCGAATGGAGTCAAATTCCCGCTATTATTGTAGAACCCTACGCCGCCAGAAGGATTGAATCCGGTTCCATTGGCTAAAGTCAAGCGATTATTTGCGGAATTCCAAGAAACGATGCTTTCCACTGCACTAAACATCGACATACATGGGTCGGTGTTGTGAGAGAAATTTCTCTCATCGCCATCTCCGACTCCACCAGAGTCGGTATCGAATACATTCCACTTTGTGCACGACATGTTTTCTTCCCAATTCTCTATCCCATCATTATCAAAATCACCAGAATCTTCACGTCGAGTTGGGTCGGTTTCGTTCGCATCAATTACGCCGTTGCCGTTGAGATCTTCAGCCCCATCATCAAATTGGTCACCATCGGTATTGTTGTCCCGTGGATCGCTGGCTTGAGCCGGTAGACCATATGCGCCGTTTACTTCAACACCATCATCAATACCGTCGTTATCGGTATCGGAACTGGTTGGATCGGTCAATAGAACAAGGGCCTCATAGGAATCGTTTAGGCCATCATTATCTGTATCTGAGTCTTGCGGGTCAGTGCTGGTTATACCATCTACTTCAGCAGTATTGGTCATACAACTATTCGGTCCTATACCGGTAACTGGGTCGCAAGGAGTTACTGTTTCTGTCATAGCAGCGGTTGCGGGGCCAGGCCGCCAACAATCGGCACCACTACACTGAGTTGTCCATGATGGGTTTACAAATTCGTAAATATTTGTCAAACCGTCACCATCGGGATCACCAGCATATCCATCATCATTTGAAGGTGAAGTTGCATTTAGAGAATTAGCGGCTTCCCAACCATCGGGTAGGCCATCACCATCAGTATCCCATCCATCGACATCTTCGTCGTAAAGACCATCGCCATCATCATCGTTTGAAGAACAATCTGCATCTCCATCATTATCCGAATCCGCAGAGTCGACAAGGCCATCGCGGTCATTATCGATTCCATCAGTACAAATGTTGCCAAGCGGGTCCTCATCACACAATATCACACTTCCAGTTCCATCACTGCCGGCATCACCACACCCAGGCTGCGAGTATTGCATTGAGTTCTCTTCATCCCAATTACGCACGGGTACGGTTCCATTCCACCAAACTCCATTGTCGAGAACTTGTGGGGTTGAGGAAAGATCCCATGATTGCGGCTGTAGGTATGTGTATTCTTGCAAGTTAGTCATGCCATCGCCGTCTTGGTCTCCAGTGGCACCGTTGACTCCGATTGAGGAACCATCAGTAGGGTCAAGACCGTACTTCCATTCCCAGCCATCGGGCAAACCATCATTATCGGAATCGGGGTCTTGCGGCTGAGTATTGATGAGATATTCTAGTCCATAGGACAATCCATCTCCATCTTGATCGTTTACTGCCATCGCTTCCCAAGCAGCAATTTCCAATCCCGCGATTGAAGAAACTAGCATCAGAAATACCAAACTAAAGGCTCTCCTTTGCTGACGTACTTCGACAAAGGTCTTGAATGCGGATTGGCCTACTGATTGCTCAGACATAAGACGAACCCCTCGCTCAACCCTTTTAATTGACGTGGAGCATTGTTCGGACGATTCCCCTAAAGGGGAATCAATAACAAAACTTCAATGATTGGATAATACTACCGAATCACTATACATCTCTATCTTGCATTCTTGTGAAGGGAAATCGTTTGATGCGTTTTCAATTATCTTCGTCTTCGAAGTCAAGATCATCATCAAGTAACTCGAGGTCATCATCGATAACCGGTGCAGGAATATCTACTGATACATCGTCCTCATCCATATCTTCATCTTCGTCTTCCTCTTCCTCATCCCATTCTTCGTAGATTACTGTCTTATTTCGTCGAGAAAGCCCAAATCCAAGCAAGAATACCACGGCTACAAATGCGACTATTGTCGGCATGCGCGGATTGCTAATTTCTGCCATGATGCGGTCTATTCCTACCGCTTCAACTTCAATATTGACGTTCTTTCGAACGGTATAATCCTCGCCGAAATGAATATCGCTGTCGACTGGTCGAACCTCGATTGAATATGTGTAATCATCACCATGTCGCACACTATCTGGGGCCTTCACAGTAACTGTGAAATTACCCTCCGAAAAGGCCGATATTTCCATCAATGGACTGCGATCAATGTTAACGACCCAGCCCGAATCTGCGTTTACCGAAACAAGAATGGAAAGATCGATATTGTTGCCATTGTAAACCTTGAAGGACATCTCACGACTTTCTCCAGCAGAAAATGGAGTTAATTCACTCTTCTGGGTAATTTGTAAATCATTGGGGTCATCTTGTGCTATTTCAAAGGTCAAAGGCAGGTCAAAGTAGCGAGCATCTTCACCACCAGCCTCCTCGATTATTCGGAGAAAAATCGTATGGTTGCCCGCGGTCAAACCTGATTTAGTTAGAACGTTCAAATTGATTTCTTCGCTGGAATTAGCAGACAGGTCTACCTTTGGTGCAAATGTTCCATTGGCGGCATAGGTAATTGACCAATCCCAACGACCATACATTCCATCAGCCATGTCGAGATTCTTATCGAGAGAAGAAGGGTTGCGGATTTGCCAAGGCGTGACCTCGCTGCCATTACCGGCCTGTGCACTAACCTTGACAGTCATGTCGATTTCAGCTCCTGCCTTGAATGGCCCAATGTGGCCGTCAGGCAGACCATAGGGGTCAAAGATTACTTCAGCGTAAATACCGAATGTACGGTGAACAGTGAAACGCACTATTGAGGCTAATTCACTATCACCGGCTGAAAGAACTTCAATCTCGATAATTCCTAAGTCATCTCCCTCGCGCTCAGGCGGCGGATATACCTCAAGGAAGAAATTGTCGATTGAATGGCTTTGGATAATCGGAGTTTGCCATGCCGCCTGTTGTTTCTCTAATTCGGTAGAAGTAATATTGTCATATATTGCGACATCCCATAACTCTGGGACTTCTTTGACTTTGATTCGGAATTCGTCCTTGTCGAAACCAGAATTAAGAATATCCAACCAAAAACGCCCAACACTTGAAGCGTCAACGAAGTGAGAAACTGTCTCATCAAATGAATCTGGACGACTTGAGTCGGCAATTTCTTTCTGGTGCTCAACATCCTCGTACAGATTGATTCTCGGTGGTGCAAATACTCCTACTTCTTCAACCTCAAGGGCAATGGTTACCACCTGTACTTCCTCTTCGGTACCGTCGCCATTTTGGTCGGCGTAAGCACGCGCGATGATAGTAATGGTATCTGGTGTGTTGGTCATGTCATCTTCCGGTGCTGAAATTGATAGAATGGGTTTAGCAAACGAGCCACCGCCCGAGAGTGAATAGCCACCAGGCTGATCAAAATCAGCGAGCCAACCACTACCAAGATTTTGTTGTAATGCCAATTCAACGTCCATGCTAATTCCAGCGGATCCTATGTGATCTAGCATAAATTCAACCGAAGAAGTCTTTCCAGGGGCGACCAATAAAGTATCAGACTGAGAATATCCGAGAGCAACTGAAACTCCAACTTCTAGCATTTCAATACCTACATGCTCAAACGAAACAGAGTGACCTTGTAAGTCTGAAATCAGTAAATCAATTTCATATTCACCCGGAGCAATACCAGCATTGTAAGTCCAATTGTAGATGCCGACCAAACCCTCATTGTCCAGTTTCAACTCATTATTAGCGAATATTTTCTCAAACGGATATGAAGAGCCACCGGGGGATGTCATTACCAATTTTACTTGCTTAATATCATAACGGCCAAATGAGTTGCGAACATCGAGACTAAATTGCATTGTTCGTGAATCCAAAGCATTATTTGGATACCAATCCAAAACTTCAGCGTCGTTCCAAGAGCCACCCAAATTGTGGATTCTTACCTCGCTATTTTTCATCGCATTAGCCCGAACTTCGAGTCGGGTAAAACCAGAGTCGCCATCATTGTCGATTTCACCAAAGGCCACTCGGACATCGCAAGTTGAGCCCCCAATTGGATTTCCACCTTCGCCACTCTCGCAGGTTGCTTCTGCATCAAAACGGATAACTAATTTCTTACCAGCGGCGACTTCGAAGCCAGTTTCAGCAATATTGTCAAAGTACAATTCACGACCATTGTAAGCGCAACTATTCTGGAACAGGCCGCTATTACATGGATCATCAAGACTGATGGTTTTGTCTGCGATAGGAAAACCACCGGATTCCAAAGAGATGGTCACGTCGGCAGTTGAGCCTGATTGACCAGTGAATTGCAAGTAGTAATACATTCGGATTTCGGAAGGATTTCCTTTACCGAAAATCTGCAAGTTAGAGACCATTTCTGTTGAACGGAATTCAATTCCTTCCAAGGCACTTGCATCCTTTTGCCCCCCAGATTCAGGGCGCTCTGTGGTGATGAAACCATCTCCACCGGCAGTGGTATTCTTATCGGCGATAAACAAATCATAATCTACGAGGGAACTATTCTCCGTTGAATTTTTCTCACCTATTGAGTCAAGATTTGAAACTGAGGGGATTGGCCATGTTGATGAAAGCATTAGGAAAACCAGCAATAGGGGTACGAAATTTCGCACTCGAGAAAACGAAGTAAACTTGAGATTCACCACCCTCTTCTCGGCTTGTGGCAATCGACTATTCATCGGCCTCACTATGTGAGGCCTGCCTTTCGCCCATTAAACGGTTTGCGTTTTGTGGCGAGCCTTGCATCAATAATCGAACCATACTCAACCGCCGACCGATTGAAAGCAGATGGGAAACTCGGGTGGGCCGCAGAGATGGCTGAGCTTGGTCAAAGGCGCCGGAGTTAAGTTCCGGTCGTTACACGTTCGTGGGTTCAAATCCCACTCTCTGCATTCCAAATCAAAATATAGCATTCGGGCAAAATATTGGCATAAACTAACAGCAGAACTGTAGTGAAAACTCAAGTCCGAGCCCCACTCCCAACAACCATGACCGACCTGGTCAACTTCGATGGATTGGCGACCTCCGAGGTGGATTCGCGAGTTATGGCGGTGATGGAGCCTTGGTTGAGCCTCAATTCTAGCCCTACAAGCCTTCACCCGTTGGGACAAGCGACGGCGAATCTACATGCCAAAGTTCGCTCACAAATTACACAAAGAATAGGGTGTAATTCTGAAGAAGTTATTTTCACAGGAAGTTGTGCTCAAGCCGATAATATTGCTTTGAAAGGCTTTGCAAGAAGCATAAACAAAGACGATGTAAATGGTAGGATGGCAATAATGGCTAGTGATTCGTTGTCTTGCCTAAACAGCGCTCGAGCAATAGAAAAGCATGGTTGGGATTTAGATATCTTGCAAATTGATGGCGAGGGAGTGTTAGATTTAACCGCGGCAGAACAGATACTTGGCCCAGCAACCAAATTGGTTTCCTGCCATCTTGCGAATGAAGAGACCGGGGCAATTCAACCAATTGAACAGTTGGTGAAATTGGTCCGAAACAACTCCCCACAGGCAATAATTCATTGTAATGCCCGCGCAGCATTCGGCCGATTCGAATTTAATTTCGCAGATTTAGGAATTGATAGCCTATCCTTTGAAGCAAAAAGTATCGCAGGCCCGATGGGATGTGGCGTTCTTATTTTGAAAGCGGGTTCACGCATTATTCCGTCAATCCTTGGCGGTGATGGTTCTGCACCTCTAGACACCCCTAATCTTGCAAACGCACAAATCGCCGGCCTCGGCGCTACATGTGAATTAGTTAGTTGGAAGGCCGGAATAACCACAGAACTTATCGATGCAATTACAAAATCTAAGTTGGGTAAGCGATGTTGGACTGTTAGCCCCGAAATGTGTGTAGAAGGGATAATCAATCTGTGTATGGATGGGGTCAGCGCAGAACCTTTGGTGGTTGAATGCGGAATCAACGGATTGCTAATCTCCCCCAGTAGTGGTTGCACAGCATCAGCTGGAAAGGCAAGTCATGTATTATCAGCAATGGGAATTTCAAACGAAAATGCACTTTCGACCATTCGCATCAGTATAAATCCGGCAACAACAGTCGCTGATATCCACAAAGGAGTAGCGATATTGGAGCAATCTTACTCAACACTTACAAAATGATTAGGTGGAATTAAACATCTTCTAATTTTGAGAAAGGGAAAGTCCGCCATCAACATTGATTATTTGTCCGGTAATATATTCATTGGTGGCGAGAAAAAGCACTGTTGACGCGACATCTAGTGGATCTCCCCAGCGCCCTAATGGTATGCTTTTAGCAATTGATTCAATTTTATCCTGCTCAGATGGACTCGGCAGAATTGCCCCGGGACCAATACCATTGACACGAACACTCGGTGCGAAATTAGCGGCTAAAACTTTAGTTTGCGCAACAAGTTTTTGCTTGGAAATACTGTAGTCGCGATAGCCAATGGATTGGCGATGTAGTAGTGCATCGACGATATTGATTATACTACCCTTGCCTTGAACTAACGAATCGAATAAACCCTCAGACAATTGTTGTGGTGCTTCTACATGCAAGGCATTCATATTTCTGACTGCAACAGACTTATCTTCGGCGCTAAGTCCAGTCGTATCGATAAAACGAGAGGCAGAATTGACGAGCAGGCTAAGGCCATCAAATTCATTCAGTAAATCACAGGTAAGGACTTGGTCGATAAGACGGGATATTTCTTGGCTATTGCCAAGATCTGCAGATACCGTTATCGCACGCCCACCAAACTCATTTATTGAAGAAGATAATTCCTGTGATTCCACTATAGAACGATGTGCATGGACTATGATTGCAAAACCATTTTCGGCTAGAAAATGACAGATTCGCGCGCCGATTCTTTTGCCGCCACCGGTCACAAATGCGACCTTTGTGGGTGACGGAAATTCGCCGGTTTCATCCGCGACCATACCATGAGGAAGAGGCTAATATTCTTGAATTGGCGCACGTAACTACAACGTTACACAGAGGCTAACATTATTGCGTGACCTACTTCAGCCTCATTTTGAGGGACTGTGTTATGACCCAGAATAGCCTGCCGATGGCCGAGTCAAATGGAGGTGCTTCTGCCGACCATCAACGCTATGGTAATGTGCGCAAGCGTTTGCCTGCATGGTTCCGCACCACCTTACCTAGTGGTGAGCAATTGGCTGCATACAATAGCACTCGAGATGCAATATCCGGACATTCATTGCATACAGTTTGCCAAGAAGCACGTTGCCCAAATATCCACGAATGCTGGACGGCCGGAGATGCTACTTTCATGATCGCCGGACAAGAGTGCACTCGTGGATGCAAATTTTGTGCTGTCGGCTCGATAAAAAGCCCACCGCCACTCGATGCAGAAGAACCAGAAAACCTTGCTACTGCGGTTGAATTAATGAATCTAAAGCACGCTGTAATTACTGTGGTAAATCGCGACGATTTATCCGATAGTGGCGCCGGCCACTATCGCAGTTGTCTTGAAGCGGTGCACAAACGTAGTCCAAATGTAACATTGGAATTACTGTGTTCTGATTTGGCTGGTGATATGGAAGATTTAGCCGCGCTTCTCGATGGGCTATACATCGATGTATTTGCTCACAATGTCGAATGTGTGCCGCGCCTCGATAAATTAGTACGCGACCATAGAGCATCGTTTAGTCAATCTATCGAAATCTTGCGTACTGCCAAGATCCTTCGACCCGATATCCTAACTAAATCTTCTATAATGGTAGGGTTGGGTGAGAGTGATGAAGAAATCAGTTCTACTCTCGCACTGCTAAGAGAGGCTAATGTTGACCTTGTGACCATTGGCCAATATCTCGCTCCATCGGCTCGTCATTTACCGGTTGATAGATTTCCGGAACCAGAACAATTTGCCACTTGGGAAGTGGAAATTGAGCATCTTGGTTTTCTCGCCTCGGCTTGCGGTCCTTTGGTTCGCTCTTCCTATCATGCCGGCGAATTATTGCATAAAGCACGTGCTAAGATTGCAGAGCAAATGCCCGACAACGCTTAGAACAGAAATAGATTAGGTGAAAATATGAGTGAGAGGACCTACGCAACTACAGCCCCTTATACCATTCCAACTGCTCCTTTTAGACCAGGAGATTCCGCTGATTTTGGCAAGGCTTTTTCACAGAAACCGCAGGACCTCAATCGTCCTGAACCAAGCACCTGTACCGCACAAGATACCGTATCCCATGCAGCGGGATTGATTCGAGTGATCGATGATGATGATGTTGCCAGCGGCGAATGGGACCCCGAATTGTCGGTCGAAGAGATGCTGCTGGGCTTAGGTTACATGATGCGCCTACGGATTTTCGACGACCGGATGATGAAGATGCAACGAACAGGAAAGTTGTCGTTCTATATGCGGTCATTTGGCGAAGAAGCAATCGCGATTGCACAAACGATGGCTCTCGATGATACTGACTGGATTTTTCCCTCTTACCGGCAACCAGGTGCGCAGTTTGTGCGTGGCCGCGACATGGTGAGTATGATTTGCCACTGTATCGGCAATACTGAAGATAATGTGCGCGGCCGACAAATGCCAGTGCACTATACTTGGAAAGAAGGCCACTTTATTTCAATTTCAAGCCCTGTTGGAACTCAATTTTCACAGGCGGTTGGAGTTGCAATGGCTAGCGCCTACAAGGGTGATGACCAAGCGACAATCACATGGCTTGGGGATGGAACAAGCGCTCAAGGTGACTTCCACTATGGGCTAAATTTTGCTAGTGTATTCAAACCGCCAATTATTCTCAACGTTGTTAACAATCAATGGGCTATTTCGACCCATGCTAATCTGGCCACAGGTGGTGCTACATTTGCTGAGCGCGGCATCCCTTACGACATCCCATCATTCCGAGTAGATGGAAACGATTTTCTCGCCCTTTACTCGGTGACAAAATGGGCGCGGGAGAGGGCACGTTCTGGAGCAGGACCGACCTTCATTGAAGTATACACCTATCGAGCTGGAGCCCACTCTAGTAGTGATGACCCAAGTCGTTATCGACCAAATGACGAATTTGAAAGTTGGCCGGGAGGAGACCCAATTGATCGGCTCAAGAAATGTCTCATTAAATCCGGGAAATGGAGTGAAGCAAAGCACCAGAAGTTGACAGAATTAATTGACGACGAAGTAATGGCGGCTTACAAAGAAGCAGTCAAGTTTGGTGACTTAGCCAGCGGACCTTACCCCCCAGCATCGACGATTTTTACCGAAGTATACGAGGAAGTACCGTGGCATGTGCAAGAACAGCGTGAGGAGTTAGGGAAGTGATTTCATGGCGAAAATGAACATGATACAAGCGCTTAACAGCGCCCTCGACTTGCAACTTCAGCGCGATGAAAATGTCTTAATTTTCGGTGAAGATGTCGGCTATTTCGGTGGAGTTTTTCGTGTCACCGATGGCCTGCAAGAGAAATATGGACCGCATCGAGTTTTCGATGCCCCCTTGGCCGAAGGCGGAATAGGTGCTATCGCCATGGGAATGGGACTGAATGGGCTGCGGCCTGTTGCTGAAATCCAATTCGCCGACTACATTTTCCCCGCCTATGACCAAATCGTTAACGAAATCGCCAAAATACGCCACCGTAGCGGTGGTGAATTTTCAACTCCGGTAACATTCCGTACTCCTGCCGGTGGCGGTATCAAAGGCGGGCACCACCACAGTCAATCTCCAGAAGCACAATTCACCCATACTCCTGGATTGAAAGTTGTCTACTGCTCAAATCCCTACAATGCTAAGGGATTATTGACCTCAGCGATAGAATGTAATGATCCAGTAATATTCTTTGAGCCAAAGCGCTGCTACCGTGGCCCATTTTATGGCGACCCACATAATGTGCCAACTTGGAATGACCACCCTACAGGGGAAGTTCCAGAAGAATACTATAACATCCCACTTGAGCAAGCCGATGTGGTTCTTGAAGGCAAGGACTGCACGGTAATTGCTTGGGGGGCAATGGTCCATGTCGCACAAAGAGGTATTGAAGAGAGCGGGCTTTCATGTGACTTAATCGACCTACAAACATTGGTACCTTGGGACCGTGATGCTGTAGTCAATTCAGTCGAGAAAACCGGGCGTTGTGTCATCGTTCATGAAGCACCGAAAACCAGTGGTTTTGGGGCTGAAATGTCAGCCAGTATTCAGGAACGCTGTTTTTACAGTCTCGAAGCACCAATCCAGAGAGTTACCGGATGGGATACACCCTTCCCTCACACAACCGAGTGGGATTACATGCCAAGTCCAAAGCGCGTTAGTGATGCTATCAAGAGGACGCAGGAGGAATAGAAATGGGAATATTTGCATTCAAACTACCGGATATTGGAGAGGGAGTTGTCGAAGGAGAGGTCGTCGAATGGATGGTCTCAATCGGAGATGAGGTCAAGGAAGACGACCCAATCGTTTCGGTGATGACCGATAAAGCGACAGTTGAAATTCCCAGTCCTGTCGATGGAAAGGTCCTCAGCCAATCTGCCGGTGTCGGCGAAATTATCGCCGTAGGCTCCGTATGTATAGAATTTGAAGTTGAGGGTGAAGGTAACGCCAGTGAAGCGGCAATCGACGCTGATTCAAGTGACCAAGAAGAGGTGGAATCCGAGGATGATTCGGCTCAAGATGAAGAAGAATCAAACATAGATGAGGAGCATGACGATGAAACTGAGTCTGAAGCAGAGCCCGAGCCCACCCCGACACCAGAGCCTGTTGAAGTCGCCCAACCTTCTCCTGCTGCCCCAGTTGCAGCAACGCCAGTGCAAAATAGTGGCAAAGTTTTGGCCTCTCCCGCAGTCCGAAAATCCGCCCGAGAACAGGGCATCGACTTAGCCATGGTCAGCGGTTCTGGACCTGCTGGACGCATTTCCAAAGATGACCTTACAGTTCATGTTGAGGCTGCCGCCAGCGGTGGAATTAGTATTTCACCTGCGGGGAAATCCAAGGATGGAATAACCGAACATCCTGTACGTGGATTGCGTCGAAAGATTGCTGAGCAGATGGTAAAGTCTTACACCACAATTCCACATTTCTCCTATTTCGACGAAGTAGATGTCACCGATCTAGAATTACTTCGCCAGTGGATGAATGCAAATCGTACCGGCGACCAGCCCAAACTCACCTATCTTTCATTCATCATGCGAGCGCTGGTAAAGGCGTTCCAAAACGGCCACGGGAAACTTAACTCGCGTTATGATGACGAGGCCGAAATAATGCGCCAACACGATGCAATCAATATCGGCATCGCCACGCAAACCGAACGCGGACTTTACGTGCCTGTAGTCAAACATGTTGAAGCCAAAAATATCTGGGAAGTTGGCACTGAATTGATTCGAGTTTCTAGCGCCGCCCGCGATGGAAGTGCTGATTTGGAAGATTTAACCGGCTCAACTTTCACAATTACCAGCCTAGGACGTGACGGTGGAACTGGAGCAACTCCGATTATCAACGCACCCGAAGTGGGAATTCTAGGTGTCCATAGTGCAGTCGAGCGTGCAGTTGTGAGAGATGGAAAAATTGTCATTCGAAGGATCATGAATTTATCTTCATCATTTGACCACCGGGTCATTGATGGTGCCGATGGTGCGGCCCTTGTACAAGCAATAAAGCGCATGCTTGAACACCCAATGGAAATCCTGTGAGGGATCGCAATGTCCGAGAATATAGATTGCCAAGTACTGGTTGTCGGGGCTGGACCCGGAGGTTATGTAGCGGCAATTAGAGCCGGCCAACTTGGCCTAAGTACAGTAATTGTGGAAGCCGATAAATGCGGTGGAACTTGCCTTATTCGCGGCTGTATTCCTTCCAAAGCGATGATTCATGCCGCTGAGCGCTTTGCGGCGCTTGGTCAGCATCAAGGAGGGCACATGGGGATGTCGATAAGTGGCGAGGTTACTCTCGACATGAAGGCCTTAGTCGATTGGAAAGATGGTATCGTTAACAAACTCAACAAAGGAGTTGAAGCATTACTCAAAAATGCCGGAGTTAAATTAGTCAAAGGCTGGGCCGAATTTAGCGATGGGAAAACATGCAGTGTGACTGATTCCGAAGGTAATGATATTGCTCGAATTACCGCTGAAAATGTGATTCTTGCGACTGGCTCAAAGGCGATTGAATTACCATTCATGAAGTTTGATGAGAAACAGATTATCTCTTCAACCGGCGCACTTGACTTGGAAGAATTACCGGAGAACGTCGCCATAATCGGTGGGGGATACATCGGTCTTGAATTGGGCTGTGCACTAACCAAAATGGGTAGTAAAGTCACTGTAATTGAAGGATTAGACAGCGTGATGGCGATTTTCGATGCCGAATTACGTCGACCTCTGGAACGGTGGTTAAAGAAGCACAAAGTAACGATTCATACCAATTGCTTGGCACAAGATGCAAAGATTGCGGATGGATCGGTCGAAATGACTTGGAAAAACAAAGATGGTGATTCAATAACCGAAACCTTCGACAAAGTTCTGGTAACCGTTGGACGTTCCCCCAATACCAAAGGTTGGGGTTTGGAAGAGATGGGAGTGAAAATGGATGATTCAGGCAGATTTGTCGCCATTGATGACCAATGTCGCACCAATATGAATGGCGTATTTGCTATCGGCGACCTTGCCGGAGAACCTCTTCTCGCCCACAAAGCTAGTGCTCAAGGCGAGATGGTAGCAGAAATTATTGCTGGTAAAAAGAGAGTCTTCGACCCTGTGGCCATACCTGCAATCGTCTTTACAGAACCTGAAATCGTCACCGTTGGCTTGACCCCAGATGAGGCAATTGCGGCTGGACACGAAATCGTGATTGGGAAATTCCCCCTCGCCGCTAATGGACGTGCACTAACCATGGAAGCCGAAAAAACCGGTGGATTCGTGCGAGTTGTCGCCAATAAGTCTGATGAAATAATTCTTGGAATCCAATGCGTGGGCAGTCATGTCAGTGAATTATCAGGAGAATTTGCTCTCGCTTTGGAAATGGGTGCGGTTCTAGATGATATCTCTCACACCATCCATGCCCATCCAACCATGAGTGAATCATTCCACGAAGGAGTTCTAGCAACACTAGGAAAAGCCATTCACAGCAATTAGTTGATAACTAGACTGCTTCGGATTAATCCAATGGTGAAATGGTCACATGCCGACCTTTTTCTTGGGCCAATTCACAAGTTATAGTTGTCCATTTACTTGTTTTACTTGGAAATGCAAGCACATGAGTTGCTGATTCAATCAGTGCTACAGTCAAGGTATTCGGAGCTTCGACGCGCCCAGCATCAACTAATCCGCCGCGTGGGTTCTGCCATTTTTCATGAAAAACCGCGATAGGAATATTGTTGTTATCAGCCCAACGCTCGGCCAAATAGTCGACACCACTCGCTCCACCTAGTAGGATTAAATCTGGCCAGCCATTCTCTTCTACCCAATCATCGATTCGGTCTTCTATTGCTGAAAAATCGTAGAAACGACTCGACCCTACAATGGCTAAATTGATGACTACGCCATCATCATTTAGGTCGCGACCGCCCAATTGTTGGACGATTTCACTTCCCCGCACTGTGTTCTCCGCCATGATAACCCATCGACATCGGGATTATTGAACTTTTCAGGTGTTGAAAACTCGCCTAAAACCATGCAAAGTAAAGGGCTAGGAACTCAATCCTCATTGAGTATTGCCTTGCATTGGTTGACCCACTGGTCACGTTTCACACGCCCTGGGAAGAATTCTATGGCAATATTGACTTGTTCTTCAAGTTCACTCGACATCCTAGAAATCTGTTTGTAAGTGTATATACCCAAGGCATTAAGTTTCTCTTCAAGGAATGGTCCAATTCCCTTGATGACTTGTAGATCATCCTTATCGGAAATTGTTGCAACACCCATTGTGCTGAAATCAATCTTAGCAGCATTTGCTTTCACGCGTTCTAATTCCGCCATCTTCTTTTCAGCATCAGTTAGTGACTCAGCCGATTTCTTGGCCTTAGCCTCAGCCTCAGCCGCTCTTGCTTCTGCTTCTGCCTCGGCCGCTCTTGCTTCTGCTTCTGCCTCGGCCGCTCTTGCTTCTGCTTCTGCCTGAGTGGCTTTTGCTTCTGCTTCTGCAACTCGTGCCTCAGCCTCTGCCTGCTTTACCTTACCTTCAGCCTCAGCCTCGGCGGCTTTTGCCTGTGCTTCTGCCTCGGCGGCTCTTGCTTCTGCTTCTGCAACTCGTGCCTCAGCCTCAGCCTGTTTTGCCTTACCTTCTGCCTCAGCCTCAGCGGCTCTTGCTTCTGCCTCAGCAGCCTTTTCCTCTGCTTTCGCAACCTTCTTTGCCTCAGCCTCGACAGCTCTGGCTTCTGCTTTCGCAGCCTTTTCCTCTGCTTTCGCAGCCTTTTCCTCTGCTTTCGCA
>CAZPME010000002.1:0-51482 GCA_964587885.1 uncultured Candidatus Poseidoniales archaeon | reverse complement strand
TTCTGCTTTCGCAGCCTTTTCCTCTGCTTTCGCAGCCTTTTCCTCTGCTTTCGCAGCCTTCTTTGCCTCAGCCTCAGCCTGTTTTACCTTGCCTTCAGCCTCAGCCTCAGCCTCAGCGGCTCTTGCTTCTGCCTCAGCAGCCTTTTCCTCTGCTTTCGCAGTCTTCTTTTTCTCAGTCTTTGACTTAGCAACCTTCTTTTTTGAGTCAGACTTAATTGAAACATCCCACTTGAAGTAGACAGAATTATGCCCAACCTTGAGTAAAGATTCGTAAGTCTCACCACTAGGAGTTAATTTGGAACTATCGTTGAAGGATAAACGGAAATTCATAGTTCCATCTTCAGTGGCGACTATCATAGCAACCCTTTCTGCTTCTTCATCTTCATTTTCGTCGTTGTCTTCGGCTTCATCGTTGTCTTCGGCTTCATCGTCATCTTCGGCTTCATCGTCATCTTCGGCTTCGTCACTACCTTCATCCACCATCGCGATTCTCTGACCATTACCTTCCTCATTCAAGTCAATAATGTGTACCTTCAAGTTAGAAGCCATATTAATGACAGTAATAGTCTCCTCACTGAGAATACTTTCACCATGGCTAATGCCTTCAACCGGAGTAAGAATAAATGGGTCATCAAAAATACCTGTACCTGCGACTTCTGGATTTACGGTAGTATTCTCTGGCATTGCATCATCTTTCAATCGCAACAAAAATGGTAGGATGACAATTAACACAAGGAAGATTAGTGAACATAGCCACCATGGGAATCCACCCTTTTCATCATCCTCTTGGATTTCACTCTCAAGACTATCACAGATCCCATTCTCATTCTCATCAATTGGGACACTGGCATTATCGAGAGGGTCGGTTCCACAAGCCGTTTCATTAACGTCAAACCACCCATCATTATCGTCGTCTGGGTCATCGGAATCACACCATTTGTCTTCATCATGGTCAGAAGGCACACTAGTATTATCGAACATATCTGTACCACAGAAGTCCTCTTGAGCATCGGTCCAACCGTCAAGGTCACTATCTTCGGTGGGGAAATCGAGTGGGTCTTTCGGGTCAGTCCCATTCTCAATCTCGGCGATGTCAGAGGCACCATCGCCATCATCCTCAAGATCCTCAATCAATCCAGTAGTAGAGATTCCATGCAACTCATCAGGCTTGCCGTCACCATCGGTATCAATAACAGCCGCAGGGTCATTTGGAAATGCATCGGGGCCGCCAGTACAGATATCAACGCCGCGAATTGTGACATTAATTGAACCATCACAAACGCCATCGCCATCGGTATCGGGAAGTAGGGAATCTGTGATTGAAGTTTCAGCGGTCTCGTTTTCATCAGGAAGTCCATCGTTATCATCATCAAGGTCCTCGGTCAGATTCGTATCGAAGCCATCCCTCACACTATCAGGGTCGCCATCACCATCGGTATCAGTATCTGCAGCAGGGTCGGTCGGGAAGTGGTCTGGGCCTCCAATACAGATATCAACGCCGCGGATGGTGACATTGTTAGGACCATCACAGACACCATCTCCATCAGTGTCTGGCAGTAATGATTCGGTGATTGGATCAGAAAGGCCCTCTGCAACATCAGAAATTCCGTCAGCATCATCATCCAAGTCTTCTGTTAATCCAGTATTGGTATGATCACCCAAACTGTCTGGCATACCATCTCCATCAGTATCTTCCAGAACTTCAATACTGACAATAATGCTTTCATTGAATACACTAGTATTAGCCCAAATGGTAAAGTTTGTAGCTGCCATCACTTCTGTTGGTGTGCCGATAATTGAATTATTAACGACATCAAAAATTAATCCTGAAGGTAGGTCCGGAGTGATTTCCCATGAAGTGATATCAGCACCAGTGTAAATGAAGTACCATGGCATCATTGTACCATCTCTTACCAATGTGATATTTTCAGAGGATGTTGACAAACCATCAGGGGCAACTTCCACAGTAATAAGTTGAGTTGTAAAATCAGAACCACCAGTATTGTTAGCCCATATGTTATAGGAAATTACGCCTTCAACTGTAGTAGGAGTCCCACTAATCGTTCCATCTTCAGTGTTGAAAATTAGCCCTGGGGATAATTCCGGAGAAATCTCCCAAGTATCAGCAGCCCCCCCTGTATTTGTAGGGACAATCGGCGTCATTAGCCAATATTGAGTGACTACTACAGGTGATGTGTAGGCAATCTCTGGAATCTTCTCATTGATGGTTATTGAGACAACCGATGAGTTCTCCCCATCGGTATTGTTCGCCCAAACTGTGTAATTTGTGATATTTTGTACGGCTGTAGGTGTGCCGCTAATAGCACCATCTGCAGCGATTGATAAGCCATCTGGAAGTGCAGGGTCTACTTGCCAAGTAACGATTACCCCGCCGCTATTGGTAAATTCAATTGGCGTCATTGCGGTACCATTAGTCAACTCCACAGAGATTGATGCAGGAGAAATTTCAGGCGGATTGAGAACCAATTCTTCGATTGTTATGTTTATTTCTGTAGAATCAGAAACACCAGAATCGTTTACCCAAAGAGTGTAAGTTGTGCCGTTCTGAACAACCGTTGGTGTTCCATCAATGGTACAGTTTCCTTGAGTGAGATTGATTCCAGCAGGAAGAGTAGGTGAGATTTCACAGGTTGCATTTGTTACTGGGCCGTCATTTGGCACTCCTGCACCATCACCTAAACCCCCCGTCCAATTGTATGTAATCGGATTCATTGCTGTGTTGTTGGTAAGCGAGACGGTTGTAGAAGCAGGTGAAATAATAGGGTCTTCACTTTCAATTGTGATATTCACAATCGCTGAATCTGAAATACCAGAATCGTTAACCCAGAGAGTGTAAATTGTGCCGTTCTGGACAACCGTTGGTGTTCCACTGATGGTACAGGTTCCTTGAGTGAGAGTGATTCCAGCAGGAAGAGTAGGTGAGATTTCACAGGTTGCGCTTGTGACTGGGCCATTGCTTGGTCCGCCTGAGCCGCTACCTGAGCCAACAGCCCACAGTTCGTCGCCGTTGCTTCCATCATTCGACCTGAAGTACAGTGCATCACCTGCAACCACACCCAAGTTTATCCCCGATCCGAGTAAGCTGCTGTCTGGCCCGCTGTTGATATCATCAACCATCCAAGTTGAAGAGTTTGAGGTGTCATGCGCCCACAGTTCGTTGCCGCTGCTTCCATCATCCGCACTGAAGTAGAGTGTGTCACCGACTAAATTGTCCATGTAATATCCGGGATTACTGTCGGCGGCGGTGTTGATATCAGCCACCTGCCAAGTTGAAGAGTTTGAGGTGTCATGCGCCCACAGTTCGTAGCCGTCGTTTCCATCATCCGCCCTGAAGTACAGTGTATCACCGACTAAAGTATCCAAGATACCCCCCAAAGTGAGGTGGCTCCAACTGCCGTCTGTCCCGGTGTTGATATCAGCAACCTGCCAAGTTGAGGAGTTTGAGGTATCATGCGCCCACAATTCGTTTCCGTCGACTCCATCATCGGCACTGAAGTAGAGTGTATCACCGACTAAAAACGTCATAAATCGTCCGGGGTTACTGTGTGTCCCGCTGTTGATATCATCAACCATCCAAGTTGAAGAGTTTGAGGTATCATGCGCCCACAGTTCGTGGCTGCTGCTTCCATCATTCGCACTGAAGTAGATTGTATCACCGACTAGAATATCCATGTAAAATCCAGGGGTTGCTCGTGACCCACTGTTGATATTAGTCACCTGCCAAGTTGAGGAGTTTGAGGTATCATGCGCCCAAACTTCGTGCTCATCGGTAGATCCCCTTTGTGCATTAAAGTAGATTGTATCACCGACTAAAATTTGCATGTATTCACCGGGATCACAGCCAAGTGACCCACTGCGGATATCATCAACCATCCAAGTTGAAGAGTTTGAGGTATCATGCGCCCACAATTCAGTGCCGTTGATTCCATTATTCGCACTGAAGTAGATTGTATCACCGACTAAAATTTGCATGTATTCACCGGGGTTACTGTCTGCATACCCACTGCGAATCTCAGCCACCTGCCAAGTCGAAGAGTTTGAGGTATCATGCGCCCACAGTTCGTGGCCGCCGCCGCCGCTTGAGCTCTTCGCACTGAAGTAGATTGTATCACCGACTAGAATCTCCATGTATTGTCCGGGGTAGATGTTCCCTCCTGCAATTTGAGTCACCTGCCAAGTCGAAGAGTTTGAGGTATCATGCGCCCACAGTTGGCGATCGGTATAGATATCGGCATCGAAGTAGATTGTGTCACCAACTAACACCGACATATAGATCATGGGGGTACTACTGGCCCCAGCCCCACTTTTGATATCAGAAACCATCCAAGCTGTGCCGTTGCCGCCCGAACTGCCTACGCTGCCTGATCCGCCTATCCAGTTGTATGTGATCGGATTCATTGCTGTGTTGTTGGTAAGCGTTACAGTTGTAGAAGCAGGTGAAATAACAGGGTCTCCACTTTCAATGGTAATATTTACAGTGGCTGTTGACGAGAATCCTGATTCGTTAGCCCAAAGAGTGTAAGTTGTAGCAGATTGTGTTACAGTTGGTGTTCCACTGATTGTACAGGTTCCTTGGTCAAGAACGATTCCAGCAGGAAGAGTAGGTGAAATTTCACAGGTTGCATTTGTGACTGGGCCATTATTTGGTCCGCTGACTGTTACTCCAATCGGGTCATGCATCCATAATGCAGAACCACCATCCAAAGAACCTTGGAAGATAAGTTGTGCGCCAATCACACGAATATAAGACGGACCAGAGACATCATCAACAATCCATGATGTTTCGTTGCTAATTTCAAACGCCCCCAATCGATTGCTTTCAACAGAGCCATTATCTATTCGGAAGAATATTCGCGAACCGATATGTGCAAACGGGCTTTGCGGAACATACGAATCTAAGTCGATTAAGCCGGAATTCCATGTTGTATCATTGGTTGTATCATGAATCCATAGTGAGGTTGAGGTCGAATTTATAATTATGAATAATATTTTTGAATCAACGTTCGTGAGTTTCTGGGGCTGATTATATGCCATCATAAAATTCGGCCAGAGGTCATCAGTTTCAGCATCAGTTGCTTTCCATGTTGTATCATTGGTTGTCTCATGAGCCCAAATATTTATATAATCCTCGGAATATCCCTTGAAGTAAATCCTAGAACCCACTAAATGGAATTCTGCCGGATTCAGCGGGCCGTATGAGGGTGCTCTTGAATCTGTAAGGTTCCACATTGTTTCATTGTTCATCTCATATACCCATAAATCTCCATTACTACCTGAAGAATTTCCATTATTCGCATTGAAGTAATAACGAGATCCTACTGCTATTCCGTCTGAACCAGCATACGAATCGTCGCTTCCATTATTGATGTCAGCAACCATCCAAGTAGTATCGTTAGTCATCTCATGTGCCCATAACTCAGTTCCATGTATTCCATCATCCGCAGAGAAAAATAAGCGGGTACCTATTGCAGCAGAAGGAGAGGCATAACTGTGACTTCCATTATTGATGTCAGCAACCATCCAAGTAGAATCGTTAGTCATCTCATGTGCCCATAACTCAGTTCCGTTTTGAGCATGTCCATCATTCGCACTGAAGAATATACGAGTGCCTACTGCGAGCAACCCTGCAGGGTCACTATCAAAACCATTCCAGATGTCAGCAACCATCCAAGAGGAATTGTTGGTAGCCTCATATGCCCATAACTCATCTCCGTTTGTTCCATCATCAGCTCTGAAGTAACATCGGGTTCCAACGACTATTGGATTCATAATATAATCAGACCCCCCTCCGCCATTGATATCAGCAACCATCCACGAAGTTCCGTTGCCGTTGTAAGTCGTATTACCATAGTTAGGTCCAGAGCCCTGTTGATAGACGGCCACAATAGAATCATAATTGTCAATTCTATTACCACTGATGATTTGTATATCATCATTCGAATCGATGACTATGGCTGTTTCAAAGCCGAGTCCATAGCCTGTAGTAGGCCCGTTGTTAGTGTATTCGGTGGTCGCCCATGTTCCTGCTGCATTCGTATGATACCGTAGTTTTCGTAAGCCCATATATTGGTCAGTGATGTGAACAATGTCATTTGAATCAGTGGCTATCGAGGTATATCGGCCACATGAATTCGAACCACCTACGCCACATCCGCCGAAACCCGAGGAGGTTTTATCCACGACCCATGTTCCCCCCACGTTATTCGCATAATATAATCTCCAATTGTTCGACGCCTTGGCCATTGCGACATGTAAGTTATCATTTGAATCGATGGCCATGGTGATATATTCGTATCTATTTTGAGATTGCGGAGTACCTGGAACGACTTCATTTTCCCATGTACCGTTCTGGTTGGTTGTGTAATTTAGGCCTGTACCGTAGGCATAAGCGATGTGAACTTTGTCATTCGAATCGATTACAATATCATTATGGCCATGGACAAGGTCAGGGCCGCTGGCACCAACAACTGTCGTCGCCCATGTGCCACCTACATTGGTTGTGTAACCTAATTTCGCAGAAGCACTTCCACAATCAATATGGTGTGCAACATGCACATCATCATTGGAATCAATCGCAATTGAAGTTTGGCAGTGTGACCAAGTTATCCATATAGAATTTATTGAAGCGATTGCAGTCGTGGACCAAGAACCACTAGAATCTGTGGCATACATGACATCTTTAGAACTTAGATTAGTATACGAAATGTGAATATTGTCGTTCGAATCGACCGCTATTGCGGTGTTCTCTCCAGTTTTGTAATTGTTCGTAGAACCATTGTCAATGACTTGAACAGTCCAAGATCCAGATTTGTCAGTGGCATAAATTAGGCTATCAGTGCTTGTGTCAAAATAGGAAAGATGAATCTTGTCATTGGAATCTATTGCTGCATCCAAAAACGTGAATGCTTTGTGTTGGGTACTGGAATTGTGGATTGTAGTGGTTGAACCGTTCAAGACTTCTGACCAATTGAATGTAATTGGTGCCATTGCTGTATTGTTGGTTAGCGTTACAGTCGTGGAACTGGGTGAAATTTCAACGCTGTTAAACGCTGCATCAAGTCCGTCGAGAACTTGTTCATTTTCATATGGTGATTGGAAAATATTCTGCATTAGAGGAGTCTGGCTAATCAGTAGCATCAAACCTGCAATAAACAAGGCTATGCGAGGATTGGCAGAAGCCATGACTAATCCAATGCAAAAGAAGTTATATTACTTTCACAAACATAAGTGTGCAATAATATTCTCAAGCCGCTTCAAAGCGATGTCAAATATCAGTCGTCATCTACTTCATGCATCGCTAAAGTATTCTCCAAAGCCCTCTTTTCATCTTCAAGTTCGGGCATTTCTTTCTTTTCCGTTGAAGACTGCTGCAATAATTTCTCAATTTCTTCAAGTCGATTCTTTGCATCCTCACGCTCTTGACGCATTTTATCTTCGACCTCGGCCATCTTAACCTTTGATGCGCTTTGGCGCCTAGCCTTCATTCTGTCAGTGTCATCCCCACCAGCCATTTCTGACAATTCTACTGCTATTGGATAAGGTATGATGATTCCCTCTTCAGAAAATTTCTCGTCGATTTCTTTGAGTAACCAATCTCTGGCAACCCATTCATCAGTATAGTCTTCAACCCAACTGATTACTTTGAAAGTCTTTGCGAAATCACCTAATTCTGTTAACAGTACTCTTGGACTTGGCTCTGCAATTACGTATGGGCATCTCTTTGCTAATTCAAGTAGCGTGTACTTCACGTGGTCGATATCTTCGCGATAGTCAACACCAATTTCAATGACTGATGAGATTCTACGTGCTTTACCATCGCCACCACCACGAGCATGATTTATTAGTGTAGTTTCAATTAACTTGTTATTAGGAATCACCACTAGAGTTTCTTCATAAGTCAGTATCTTTGTAGATAATACTCCAACTGAAACTACAGAACCTTGTACCCCATCGACCTCAATGCGGTCTCCTTCCTCAAATGGTCGGTCAATTGCTAGCATAAATGAGTTCATGATGTTACCAATGGTCTGCTGCATTGCAATACCAAGTATCAATGAAAAGACTGCGAGAGATGCAAGGGCTCCAGAAAGATCTAGACCTATTTCCATCAACATTATATTCAAACCAGCGAACCAAATAATCGACCGCAAAAAGAACGAAATTAGCGGATTTCTACCCGAAACTGTCACACTTGATTTCTTGGAAAAATGCTCTGTAATAACAGGCGTTAGATATTTCACAATGACGCTGGCAAGTGAAGTAGAGAGAAGAATATATGTTGCTGCGAAAACAGGAGCTAAGGTTGTAGAAAGTTCACTCCCTTCGCCACTAATCCAATTTACTGATAGATTAGAAATTCCTGTAATTACAAAGAAATATAATCTCTTAGAAAATGAATCGAATAATAAGTCGTCCCATTCTGCTGCCGTTGATTTAGCAAAACGATACCATGGTCGAGCAATGACATATTTTGCCACTAATAATGCCACAAATAGAATCACTATGCTGAATCCAATCATCACCCAATTCCCTTGCGATTCAACATTATCAATAATCGACGATAGCATCACTTCACCAATCGCCTCGTAAGTGACTTTTTTTTTAAGCCTGTGGTTTATAGGAAATAATATTTCAACCCATACAATCGGATTGTATAATATTCTAAGATCCACAACTTAGGCAATCATCGGGACTATCAAGACTACAAGAAATGTCAGCCATAGCTTGATCTTCAGGGCTTACCATAGATTGATCTTCGGCCCGTACCGCCAAATTGGCTAGGGATTTAGATTCGACCTCCTCTTCTTCCTTTACAGTGGCATCAATTGTGAACTGGATTGCATCGGCAGCAGCCTTGGTTCGCAGGTAGTACATTCCTGTCTTGAGTCCTTTGCGCCAGCCGTAAAAGTGCATTGTAGTGACCTTAGCCGCGTTGGCATCTGTCATGTGAATGTTGAGGCTTTGGCTTTGGTCGATATAGGCCCCGCGGTCAGCAGCCATATCAATAATACAACGCTGTTTTATTTCCCACGTGGTCTTGTATAATTCCTTAATATCTTCAGGGATTTCATCAATGGCTTGAACACTACCTTTGTTGAGTAATATCTTATCCTTTAGTTCAAGACTCCATTGGTCGCGCTCAATCAAGTCACGCACCAAGTGCTTGTTGATGACGACGAATTCACCCGACAGGGTGCGACGTACGTATAGATTGGAAGTGAAGGCTTCAAAACATTCGTTATTGCCCAAAATCTGACTGGTCGATGCGGTCGGCATCGGCGCTAATAGTAACGAATTACGCAATCCCGTGCTGACAATTTCCTCCTTCAAAGAATCCCAATCCCAATTACCGGAGTGCTCCTCAACCCCCCACATATCGAATTGCAAAATCCCTTCACTAGCAGGGCTGCCTTCAAAGGTTGAGTAAGGTCCTTCTTTGATAGCGGCATCTTTTGAAGCGGTACAAGATGCGAAATAAATGGTCTCAAAGATATCACGGTTTAGTTTACGGGCTTGCTCGGACTCAAATGGTAACTTGAGCATGGCAAAGGTATCGGCCAATCCCTGAACACCTAGACCGATGGGGCGATGGCGCATATTCGAATTCTTAGCCTCGGGAATCGGGTAGTAATTTCGGTCGATGACCTGATTGAGATTCCCAGTAGCATGATAGGTGACATCGTATAACTTTTGATGGTCAAAAACACCATCTTCGATATTGACGAATTTCGGCAGGGCAATACTGGCGAGATTACAAACTGCCACCTCATCTTCACTGGTGTACTCGATGATTTCAGTGCATAGATTAGAACTACGAATTGTGCCCAAATTTTTCTGGTTGGACTTCTCATTACAAGCATCTTTGTAGAGCATGTACGGAGTTCCAGTCTCAATTTGTGATTGGATGATGGCTTCCCAAACATCGCGCGCCTTGATGGTCTTACGTCCTCGCCCTTCGGATTCATACCGCAGATATAACTCGCGGAATTCATCACCATAAGTATCGTGCAATCCAGGGCATTCATTCGGGCACATTAGTGTCCAATCAGTATCGGCTTCAACCCTTTCCATGAATAGATCCGGAGTCCAAAGAGCGTAGAATAAATCACGCGCGCGCATTTCTTCCTTGCCGTGATTCTTTCGCAAATCAAGGAAATCAAAGATATCAGGATGCCAAGGTTCGAGATAGACCGCGATTGAGCCCTTACGCTTCCCACCGCCTTGATCGACATAGCGGGCGGTATCGTTGAAAACTCGTAACATCGGTACCAAACCGTTAGATTTGCCGTTAGTTCCTTTGATGTACGAACCTTTGGCACGAATTTGATGAATTGAGATACCAATGCCACCCGCCGACTTAGAGATTAGAGCGCATTGTTTGAGGGAATCGTATATCCCGTCAAGGGAATCGTCTTTCATTGCAATGAGGAAGCACGAAGACATCTGTGGCTTCGGGGTGCCCGAATTGAAAAGGGTAGGAGTGGCGTGAGTAAACCAACCTTCTGACATTAGGTCGTAAGTTTCCTTGACCTTGTCGAGATCATCTAAATGAATCCCAACAGAAACTCGCATCAACATGTGCTGGGGGCGCTCAGCTATTTCCCCGTCCAACTTCAGCAAGTAAGAACGCTCCAATGTTTTGAAACCAAAATAATCGTAATTATTATCACGGTCATAATCGATGTAATCATCGAGTTCTTGCGCATTATTGCGAACAACTTCCAAAACCTCCTCGGAAATTAGCGGTGCATGCTTACCCGACTCTGAATCGACATAGTCGTAGAGTGCTGTGACGGTTTCAACGAAACTATCTCTTGTGCTGCGGTGCAAGTCGTCGACTGAAATACGTGCCGCCAAATAACTGTAATCTGAATGATGACTAACTAGGCTGGCTGCGGTCTCAGCAGCTAACTTGTCGAGTTCACTAGTTGTTACGCCATCATACAGTCCTTCGATGACCAATTTAGTGACGTGGCCTGGATCGACCCAATCAAGGTTAAGGCCAGCAGATAAATTGGTGATTTTCTCAAGAATCGCGTCAAATCGGACATCCTCTCGCACGCCGCTTCGCTTGACTACTTTCAATCCCAAAAATTCCCCCTCCCTTTCCAATAATTACGATAGCGCAACTCTCCCCGTACGCGTACGGTTTAGAAGTCTTCCTCCATAGAGAAGGTGGTTTGCACACTTCCGAGACCCGAACCGGAATTCATCACACCTGCTTTTTGATACTCACCAACCCGCTTTTCAAAGAAATTAGTCTTACCTTGCATGGAGATCATCTCCATCCACGGGAAGGGGTTCTCCGCCTCATACATTTTTGCACAACCCAGCGAGTTCAATAATCGGTCGGCTACGAATTCTATGTAGGTACTCATCAAATCACCATTCATACCAATAAGTGAGACCGGCAAGGCCTCAGTGATAAATTCCTTCTCAATCGTTACGGCTTCAGAAATAATCTGACGAATCTTATTCTCACCTGCACCGCGTACTAACTTCGTGTGGAGTAAACAAGCAAAATCACAGTGCAAGCCTTCGTCACGAGAAATTAATTCATTGGAGAATGTCATGCCGGGCATAATGCCGCGCTTCTTCAACCAATAGAGCGCACAGAAAGAACCGGAGAAAAATATCCCCTCGACTGCGGCAAAGGCGACGAGACGTTCGGCAAAATTACCGCGCTTTCGTGACAACCATCGCATTGCCCATTTGCCCTTTGTTGCGACAGACGGCACAGTTTCGAGCGCTTTGAATAAATGGTTCTTTTCTTCAGGATTTTTGATGTATGTGTCAATGAGTAGAGAATAAGTCTCAGCGTGTACATTTTCCATCATTATCTGGAAACCGTAGAATGCCCTCGCCTCTGGCCACTGCACCTCGTTGGAAAAATTGAGGACTAAGTTCTCATTGACTATACCATCGCTAGCAGCGAAAAATGCTAACACGTGCTTGAGGAAATGGCGCTCATCATCATTGAGTTCGTTCTCCCAATCGGCTATGTCTTCGGCCAAGTCGATTTCTTCAGCAGTCCAAAACGCTGCCATGTGTGTTTTGTACATTTCCCAAATATCCGCATGTTCGATTGGGAATAATACGAAGCGGTCAATATTCTCGCGCAACATGGGTTCTATGAACTCTGAAGAGAGATCGATATCTTGTCCGTCACGAGTTGTTCCAGTCTGCATTTCCCCCACCCTTTTTCTATAATCTGTTCTGCGCGCTTTTGTTCTGTTTTGTTCTATGGTTCTTTGAGTTTTTTCTAATGTGTAGGGCAAAGTCGAATCTTTGAGAGGGTGCCGGAGGCACTACTCTCGGGGACGCGGACCTGCACTCGGACAATTCGGCTTATCTACTAATCGCTGAGAATGGATGGAAGTGCCCATTCAACAGACCTCGGCAGAGGTATCGAAGCGCGACTGCTAAGGGCTGGTTTCTATCATCACTGTACATGGCGAGAGATGATATGACGCGGGATACAATTAACGTTAGTTTCACCAAACTCAATGAGCAGGCTATTGCCCCTGCACGCGGGTCAGAATTAGCAGCAGGTTGGGATTTGTACGCACTAGAAGATACGGTCGTACCAAAAGGGTCAACCTGCAAAATACACACCGGTTTAGCCATCGCTATCCCTGCCGGGTGGGAAGGACAAGTTCGCTGCCGCTCTAGCCTCGGCAAAAAGGGTATGATGTTACCTAATGGAGTCGGGACCATTGATGCTGATTATCGCGGCGAGTTGATGGTCTTGGCGACTTGGATTGGCCCAGGCGATTCGTTCCAAATCGAAAAAGGTGAGCGGATCGCTCAAATGATTTTTGCACCGGTGCCCGAAGTAGTGTGGCATGAAGTCGAAGATGTAGCCTCATTAGGCGATACCGAACGCGGCGAAGGTGGCTTCGGCTCGACTGGTAAATAATCAGCCAGAATTATACCTTCCAACCCTTTGGCTCAACTTGCAATCATTATACTATAGGAGTCAAGGAGTAAAGACATGCGGATTCTCAAGGCTGGTATTCTCGAGCACAAACTCGTCGATGATGAAATGCGACGGCTGCAAAAAATGCGCATCGCAAGAGAAATTGTGGATACGATAATTTTCGTTGAACACCCCGAAATTATCACTATTGGCCCTCGAGCAAAACGCGAAGGCGTAGAAATTCCCGAGGGGTTTGCTAGTCGCGGCGTCGACCGAGGCGGCGGCCTAACCTGGCACGGCAAAGGACAAGTTGTGGCCTATCCAATTATTGAGTGGAAAAAACAAGGTGAAGAAAATGTGGCACGCATCGTCAATATCCTTGAAGAATGGATTCTCTCTGCACTAAGAACACTTGGAATTGAAGGGCGGCGGGATGAGCGAATGCAAGGAGTTTGGGTAGGAGATAACAAAATTGCAAGCATCGGATTATCATTTTTTCACTGGACTTCCCGTCACGGATTCACGATCAATTACGACACCCCCGAAGGTCGGCTTGAATTGGTCTCCGGCTGCGGGTTAGGTGAGGCTACAACTACTTCTCTCAGCGCTCTTGGATATTCACCAACGCGCGATGATATACATAATGCGTTAATTGAAACAGCAGGTGTATTGAAGCGGGAAATTACCGAGATTATTGAGGTTGGGCTGCCCCCATGGGCATAAGTCTTGAACAATTGAATGAATTGAGAGGTTTAGATTGTTTCAATAAGTCATCGGGTTAGGGAGTGTTATGGGCGAATACGTTGTGGTTATCTCCGGTGCTTCCGGTGCCATTTACGGCGTCCGAATTGTCGAGGTATTATCTTTGGCCGGCCATGAAATTCGGTTAGTAGTAACCGCGGCTGGTAGGCTAACTCTCGCTCATGAATGCGATACTACGCCAGAAAAACTAGTCGAAAACTGCACTAATGGCAATGTGATTCTTGAAGAAAATGACGATGTTGCCGCTCGCTCGGCCAGCGGCTCAGCAAAAATCGATGCGGTTATCGTCTGCCCATGCTCGGGCACCACACTGGGCAAATTAGCTGCAGGAATCGGCGATAATCTCGCCACTCGCTCAGCCATAGTCGCGATGAAGGAGCGGCGAAAGTTGATTCTCGTACCGCGCGAAACACCATATGCTACAGTTCATCTTGAGAATATGGCAAAATTGTCTTCTTGGGATACTATCATCTTGCCGGCAAGCCCTGGATTTTACAACCACCCTAGTAGCATTGAAGACCTAATTGACTTCGTAGTCGCGCGTATCCTTGACCACTTAGGGCTTGAACATTCGCTCGGCCGAAGGTGGACCGGCGAAGAATTAAAGTAAATTATAACTTACAAAGAATACTGCAATGGATTATCTTTTGATTTTTAGCAGTTTCCTACCAGCCCATTTCAGCCAACCATTGATGAATGGCGAACGTTAGGCTATTACTGGTGAGGGCGTGACTTGGCAAAATATGACGGTCAAAGAATTGCAGGATGAGTTGCGCACCCGCGACTTACCTATTAGTGGTCGAAAATCGCAACTTATCACCCGCTTAGAAGATAGTCAAGTAGGAATTGTTGATGCGACGATTCTATCTGCCAACGATGAAAAGGCTGATTTCAACGACTCTGCTGATGAATTCGACTCTATTTTTCGCCGCAGCATCGCTACAGCAATAGGATTGCCGATTCCGGTTCTAATTATCGCTAGTCTACTAGTGGCCAGCACTCTAGGTGCAGGAGTCTACGTCATTGCCGTGCAACTATTTTCTGATGATATTGAATATGATCTGATTGAATATGATGGAGAGCGAGCCCGTGGCTTTGCCCAAGCATTGGTCGACCTCGGTAATCCAGGTCGGCATTCAGGCACTCCACAAGAAGGGGCGGCAGCCGACCTTATCATCGAAAACCTCTCTGCCTTGGGATTTAGTGTCCAAGCTGAATCACACGATGTTTCGATGTTTGAGATCTTAAGTGAGCCTGAATTATCAATCTGCCAACCTGGTGAGGTCCCCTTTTGGAATGGTATCGCACCGTGTGGAGTCGGTGATGTTGGGCAGCAAGTTACCAATTTTGAACATCGGGTGGATTACGTAATTCAGGGATATTCAGGGAGCGGGGATATCAGTTATGCCGATGATATGGAAGTAGTCTATTTAGACAATGGCAGTGAAAACGCCAGTTGGGTTGACGCCGCAGGGAAAATTGCCTTCGTCAAACTCGAGGGGTCTGGTGTTTCTGCAAATACCGACCTTTACATTCGCGCTGCACAAAACGATGTTTCGGCATTATTGCTCTGGAATGCAGTAACTAACTGTGGAAAGGTTGAGGCTGACGACTGTGTGCCAATTTTCAAGTCGGTACGGGTTAGCGAAATTGAAGCCGAAAACGGCGGACAATTGCCCTCAGACATCCCTTTCATGATGGTCTCAAATCGCACTGGTGAGACGATTTTTGATGATGTAGTCAATGGCGGAAGTTTACTGCAAATTTTCACTGACGTAGATAATACGGGTACTCGGCCAGTTCAAACCCCCTGCGGCACTTGGTATGGTGAAAGCGAAGAAATGATTGTTATCGGCGGACATCATGATACCGTCTACAATGGACCAGGGGCGGTGGATGATACTTCTGGTACCGCTTCGGTGCTTGAGATGGCGCATCAATTCGCGGCGATGGCGATTGAAAAGGGCGACCCCAAAATATCGGTTAGGTTCTGCACATGGGGTGGTGAAGAAGAAGGCCTATGGGGCTCTTCGGCATATGTAGAAGCGCACAAGGGAGAACTTACTCAAAACCTTAGGTTGTACGTCAATTTGGACATGAACCATGTCGACAAAGATCTTGGAGTAAGAGGTAACTCACTTTGGTTATTCGGCAATGATAAGACAGACCTTGATAATATCAAAGCGATTAGTAAACAATACCAGCAGGAGCGGGCAGCGGTAGCCGACAAATACTCGCTTAATTTTGACCTACTTGATGGTGATAAAGATGGTGAGAACGCATTACCCTACAACTCTGATCATGGCCCATTCGCTTACAATTTGGATGGTAAACGCGGCAAAGTATTGGTCTGCTATGGTTCAGGGTCATGGGAATATCACACTTATGCCGATGATATGACTAGATTCAATGAGGAGAGTTTGGGGGTTTCTGTGGTTATCTATGGCACATACGTCACGCATCTTGCTTGGGGATGAGAAGCGCAGAAGTGGCATGCATTGACAATACGGAGTTGCCAGTAGCGCATTTTTCACCATCAATCGGCTTAAGTGAAAAATCGTTTTGGCATATACATGGCCAAGAAGACCGCACGCGCCAGTCATATCCTATTGAAGTCCAAAGCGGATGCAGTAAATATCCGCAATAACATCGATAAATTGAAGCAATTTCAGAAATATGCCCAGAGGGTATCTAATTGCCCATCAGGGAAAAAGGGTGGCGATTTAGGTACTTTCAACCAGGGTGATATGGTGCGAGAATTCGATAATGCAGTTTGGTCGATACCCATTGCTTCAGTCTCCGACCCGATAAAGACCCAATTTGGATATCACCTCATATGGGTTCATGAGCGTGAGGAATGAGAACTTTTGTGTTCGCCAATTGTGACTGGTTTACAATTTGGAAATAATTTTGGTGATTACACATGATATTTACCGTCGGACTGGAATCCTACCGCGTTATGGCAGTACACGGATATTACGAACACGAATTAGAACAGCCCCAGCCCTATATCATCTCAATTTGGGTAGATGTCGCTGAAAGAAATTCGGATGACGCAGTCAACAATAGTGGTGATTTGTCAGCGACTGTCGATTATGCATTGCTGCAGAAAATCGTTGATGATGAAATTGTCTCCGGAACTCCGGCGCGATTGATGGAAGATATGTGCCGGCGAATGCTGGAGCATCTAACCGTATTTACCCAGGTAAGCGGAGTGCGCATTAGAATCGAAAAGCCAGAGGCACCTTTGCCGCATGATGGCGGTCTTCCGGTTGTAGAGATGAACTGGAAGAGATGAACTTTTCAGACCTATTTCTCGGCAACCTTCATCCGCTTAGTCCAATCCTGCACAGCCATGACCGATGCGCCAAGAGAGGTTTATGTCCCCTCGGTTGAGCAACGCGATGAGGTAGTGGTCGGCCTCGGGGTCTTCTCAACAGAAAAAATTGCTTTGAGTGTACTCAAAGATTTTCTCAAACGATCTGAGCAAATGGACTTGATATCGGCTGAGATGACCAAATGGGAAATCGATATCGTTGGTCAAGAGGCCTCATCACTACTGATGAGGCTAGCAAATCGACAGTGCCCCGTATGTGAGAGGGGTGCGTTTTGGCTTGATTTGAAATCATTTAATGCCCAATGCTATGCTAGTGGTTGTGGGGCCTGGATTGAAGATAATATCCACGACGAGGACATTATTGATTGTGGTTGGCCGCCTCTGCGTTTCTTGCACCAAGCCAGCACAATTGAAATTGCAATGAAAAAACTTGAAGAGATGGGGGCGCGACTGAAAGCGGCAGGTCAGGCCAATTCAATGCTCGCCTCTCAAGCATTGCTCAACGAATATGACGAAGCGGGATTATCAGATGCCCTAATTGGCCAGCAATTGAGTGGAGATACCCTAGCAGATGTTGCAGCCGAAGATGAAAACGTAGTCGAGCAATAGTGGATATTCTCAAACCCTTCAGTGGCCTGAAGGTTATTTCTTCAAATTTGAGGCACTCCATCACATTTGCTCAAGTGCTACAATCCCCAAGCCAGTGCATGCTGCGGCAAGCATTTTTCTAGCTACTTCCGACAAACCGAAGTGCAGACAATTGACTTCACCGCCTTGATTAACATGACAATCGCGATAAAATCCATTGTAGGCGGTGGCCAAAGCAAGAACGTGTTTAGCAAATAGGTGGGGGCGGGACTCTGTTACTGATTTTTGCAATACTTCGGGATAAGTTTCCATAATTCTAAGCAATTCCGACATTCCTTGGGGTGCATCGGCAAAATCGTATTCTTGGTCTTCAGCAGCCGCGATTAAAGCGGCGCAATCATGACCCTCTTCAGCAAGTTTACTCGCTATAGAGCAAGCACGTGCATGAGAATACATGATGAAAGGGGCGCTGCCCGCCTCAAGTGCTAACGCATCTTCCCAACGGAAGGTAAAGCCCTTTTCTGGAGCGACTTTTATGATATTAAAACGAACCGCGGAAAATCCAACTGCTTCTGCGATTTCCCGCAGAACTTCTTCGTCTAATTCCCCACCGCGCAATTCCTTGACCATTGCAAATGCCTGCTCTTGGGCTTCATCGAGTAAATCATCCATGTAAACGACGTTTCCTCGACGGGTCGACATTTTGCCATCGGGCAGTTTGATAAAAGAGTAAAACACAACTTCAGGAGTTTTTTCATTGAGTTCTTGTAAAGCAATAGATACCTGCTTGGATTGTAATTTATGGTCCTCGCCCAAAATGTTGACCAAGCGGTCACACTGAGTCCATTTCCACTGATGATAAGCGATATCACGGGTCGCATATAGGCTGCTACCATCACCACGTTGATAGAAAAACTTGGTACTCTTGCCAGAGATCCCTTTGCCTTCAAGTTCAAGGAAATGGGCACCGTTTTCGGCCACACCATGGAGTGGGCTAGCGTTGAGTTGTGACATTATCTCTGCTACACTCCCATCACTAACAAAACGTGATTCTTGAGTAAAGGTATCAAATTCAATTCCTAGACGGCTCAAAGTCTCTAACATTCCATCGAGAACCGGCTGATATGCTGCCTTGAATTGTGTGAGAACTTCTTCATCTCCTTCTTCAGAACGGCGTACCAATTCACCAACTTCGGTATCGACCGATTCATCCCCATTCTTGATGAGATTTGCCGCTTGGTACCAAAGCACTCGCTCGTGGTCTGGCTTATTAGACCACTTTGCTGAAGATTCGCTCTCACGGCCTTCTTCAGCAATGATTTGGTTAACCTGTTGTGAACTCAAATTTGCTATTGCCCAAGCCAAAATCCCGACCTGTTTACCCATGTCGTCAACATAATACTCAGCTCGAACTTCATTTCCTGCGAGCCGATTAAGGCGAACAAGAGTGTCGCCGAGAATTGCATTACGGGCTCTCCCAACATGGAAAGGCCCGTTTGGATTAGCCGAGGTGTGCTCAATCAGTACTTTTTCGCCAGTATTCGATAAACGGCCAATAAACTCAGTGTAAGTAAGTCCTGACAACGCGTTTTTTGCCATCCAAGAATTACTTGCTCGTAGATTAAGATAGCCACCTATTGCGGTTGCCGAAGATAGACATTCACCAAGATTGTCAAAATTAGTCGCTCGTTCATTTAGAGCATTGGCAAGTTCCAGTGCAATCGCATCTGGGGATTGTTGCGCCACTTTGGCAAAGGGGAAACATGGGAGAGCAAGGTCACCAGCCGAGGTTTCACGGGCAGGAGCGAGCATTTTTTGCCACGGTAATCCATCCAATCCACGCTCGTTAAGTAGCGTTGCGAGATGAGGAATTACAACAGTTGCAAGTCTTTCCATCGCAATCACCTCAGGCCATCGGGTATCTCAATAATGCGGCCAAACCCCCGAATCCGGCCTTAAGAGTCGCCCCTTCTTCGGTATCTTCAGAGATGAAAACCACCCCTGCGGAAGTGCGGGAAGATATTTCCACTAACTCATCAATTAGAGTTATGCTCGAAGTTTCTTTGAGATTATCCTCTTCTTCACAACTTGGGCATTTGGGTAGTGCTTCCATACGAGATAGAGTTACGGTCCAATCGTTTGAACAGCGTTTACAGTGAATCTCTACGGTGCGCTTACGCATGGTTTCGGAAATTAGTAATCGGTCAACAGCCCCTTGTTCAAGGGCTTGCCTTACCATAGCTTCACCATAGGTTGCTTTGGGGAATGTTTGCATTATTTCGCGCAAAAATTCATTGATCACTTGACGTTCGGTATCAAGTTCAATCTCACCCATCAATGCGCCAGCATTCCCGACCAATTCACGAATACCACTTTCATTCGAATATCCGACATCAAAAATTGTAGCGGAAATTTTCTTTTGTATTTCATGATGGAAATAGCCATTTTTGATTACGAATTCCTTGGTGTGCCCAGGGCCACCGATAATAATTGCTTGAATATCTTGAATATTGGGCAACCAATAACTATTCGCGTGTTCGGTAGCACGTTTGAAAAATTTGTGTGCTGCTTCTTCGATTAGGCGTTCGAATCTTTGGGCTGACTGGCCACCTTGCCGGTGCTTTCCCATGATGTTTGAAACCAAATGCTCTTGGACGTGAATACGCTTTCCAGTGGCAATTCCATAAGCAGCTTCACCACGGTCGATTACGAATAAGCCGTATGAATTGCGGTCGATTAGCATCTCCTCAAGTTGAGATATTTCAAAAACCGAATCACAACGATACCGGAATGATGTTAGGGCTATGGGTGGGTCATCAATGACGATATTCACTTGACGGGTTTTGTTATTGCCGACGATAATCGAACCGACAAATAACGCCAAACCACGCTCGCCTGCATTGGGATAATTATTGAGCGAAGAAATCGCTGATTCAATCGCACCTTGTACATTCTTTTTGGTCGATTTTGACTTGATGTTGGCGGCTTGACCATGCTCATTCTGCAGCAATTGGCGCGCATCGGAAACCTTGCGGTCGGGCGGAATGATAACAGTAACTAACTCGGTGCCGAAGCCTTTCATTTCGCGTAAGTCTTCCAACTTCATTTTCATCTGCAAACGTCGATTCTGCAATTCTGGGTCATCGGCCACTGTCTCTCCCCCCTAATCTTCTGCTTTGCCTGCGTCTTATGAAGCCTCTTAGTTTCAATCAAAGACATCTCCGCAATGCGGAGATGTGTTGTCAGTCTTGGCGCTGAGGCAAACCAATGGCTGCCAATATCCCAAGAGCGCCGGAAATAAGGAAGAGCGGAATGGCAAGACCCCAGCGTAGTCCAGCCTGATATTCCCAATCAACTGTGAAAGATTTCAACTGGTCAGAATCATCGCCGCCAGCGACAAATCGGTATTCTCCTGGACCTGGCGCCCATTCTATTTGCCCACCTGAGTTTGGTCCACCAGCGACAAGGTTGACGCTGTCTTTTTCGCATTGATAGTAACCGCTTTTCTGCTCGCAATTATCGGCTTGACCAGCATCAGCAATGCCAATCCAAACGCTATTTTTCTGCCATGATATTTTCACTTTGACATCAGCAGCAGCGGCCTCATCTGGGATTGCTAAGATATCTTCACTCATACCCCAATAACAAGTCATTTCATCATCGTCAGTAATGAAAAGAATCCCATCATCAAATGAACATGGAGGGATAGTTGCAGTCTCCGAATTTGAATCGCCAATCCCCCCGATACCGACAAAAGCACCGATTGCAATTACGACGGCGAGAATGCCGGCGCCAATTCGAATGTAGGTAATCACTGAAAATCCTCACAAAAATAGTTTATACATTAGAGGGCCTATGAAACTGAAAGCAAATAGTGCGATGAATGCGGTCATCCAGAATTTCAACTGCTTACGGTTTCTCTCTTCACGGTCCCAAGACGTGGAACATTCTGCAGAATTGCAAATTGGCGGCTCGACTTTGAGATTTATCGGGGTATGGCACATTCGGCAGTGCCGATGTGGCTGAACTCCAGTCAACTTCTTGGCCCTTTTTGCTACCCCTGAAGTAGCCTTTTCTGCTGTATCAGAAATGCTTTTTTTCAGTGCTGATAATTTTCCACCCATTGTAATTCCTCTTTTTTGATTATTTCGTGATATTTGTGCCGACGAATTCCCGTCCCGCTATTGCTGCGGTTAAGGTGTTGATGTCTCTGCCATCTAATACGCTCATCGCAAGACTTGCCTGCACAGCCCATTCCACTGCAACTGGGTCAACAACTGCAGATTGGCCCGCCTGCCTGACCTTACCCACACCACATATTTCGGCCAATTCGGCCAGAGATAATTCGCTAAATGATTGCGCATCGTCATTGTAGCGGGGGTCCTTGTCGTAGACGTGAGATACATTGGTAGCAATGATACATCGGTTTGCATTGGATTTGATGGCGAAGTCAACTGCAACGGCATCAGTGGTATGACCTGGAGTTGTTCCACCCATTATTACCAAATGATGCTGGGCGAGAAGATTGGCCGCAGCATCACAATCATGCGGTATTTGAGTAGCGACATCTAGGCCGTCTTGCAGCAAGACTTGCTGTATTACCGTAGCGTTAATTCGGGTCGCGGCAATACCGATTTCATCGAGAGAATGGACATCATTGATGAAAGGCTTGGCTAGACTAATCGCCTCACGAGCCGGTAATCCACCACCGACAACAATACCTAAACGCTGATTTGAATTTTGCAGTTCGGAACAAAGTTTGCGCAACTCGACAAACCATTTTTCTCGTCCGCTTTCTTCCTCTGGGCGCAGTAAACTACCGCCGAGGGCGACTATGTGGGCTTGGGTCACAAACTGCTCGAGAAGTGAATACACCTTGATGCTGTCGGCATTATGAATTGCCACAAACAGTGATGATTTCGCTATAAAGAATCAACTTCGACCCTACCTCGGTTGATTGACTTTCAATCACGGCGATGCCATCCATCGGGCAGAGAAAGCGGGTCGTCAGAGCGATGAGCATCAGCGATCTTGGCTATATGCAATCGCAAGGCTTCAAGCCCAACATTCTCGGTCGATGAGGTAGTGATGTAGCCGGTCTCGGGGTCATGAAGCAACTCCAATTCTGCAGTGATTGGTCGCCCTTGCTCAACCCATGAGGCCTCGGCTGAGGCTATATCATCCCAATTCGGGTCACGCTCAGTAGCAAGGTCTCCCTTTGAGCGAACGACGATAATCTCTCGATCGGGCATCAATTCCTTTACTTCACCTAAGAGATGTAATTGTGCCTCCGAATCGGTGCCGCTTTCATCGGTTGGATCATAGAGGAATACCACCACTGAACCGATATGCTGTAGAGCGGCAATGGCTTGCATCTCGATATCATTACGCTCCTGCATTGGCCGGTCAAGTAAACCCGGTGTATCGACCAATTGGTGCATTAGACGACGCAAATGAAAATGACCTACGTGTAGTTGTTTAGTGGTGAACGGATATCCAGCCACTTCTGGTTTTCCAGTAGAAAGGGTGGCAATAAGTGCAGATTTTCCCACATTTGGTGCCCCAGCAACGACGATACAGGGCTCGGAGTGGTCGATTGAGGGGAGTTTCCGCAAGGTTTCTCTGGCTTCGTTGAGCCACACTAAACTCGGCCCAACTTGCCGTACGACACTGGAAATTCGGCCGTACCCTTCACGGCGTGACTCATGCATGAATTCGACATTTGCAGTGCGAATGATTTTCTTTTGATTTTGATTTGCGATATTTCGCACTTGCTTAGCACCCCATTGCAGCATCGAAAGATGATGGCGATAATCATCGCATCCAACTGCAGCCTCAACCATCGCTTCGTCAAAAAGCGGCATCTGGTCGAGACTGGGCCACTCCGTAACCCATTCCAGCAATGTTTCGGCAATTACATCGCTGGCGGTCTGCAGCATCCTGTTCATTTGTTTACGGACACGGAAAGTGCGATTACTGTCATCAACACGGTCAGCAGCTTTGGTAGCGCGACTGTAGGCTTTGTCGAGAACCTCTTTGGCAAAGAGAACTGTTGGAATCTTCTTCCATACTACCTTCATTCTCTCACCTGCCCTCTTACCTTGCGGATAACTGGGGGCGGTGGCCCATCCTTCTTGAAATAACGTGGTCACAACCGCACTAAAAACGGTCGCGGGCCTTTTGAGGGACGAACGATTGCGAGGGTCATGGGCGAAGCAGACTTACCGGACTGGGCAATTCCGATGTGGGAAGAAGTTGGTTCACCTAAACTGCAGCAGATACAACCAGTTCATGCTGGTGACCTTCTCGCACGACGCACTGGATTGAGGCGTGATGATTTGGTCGAGATTATTCTTGATTCACGGGCCTTGACCAAAGGCACCGACTCTTGCGTACGAGGACGATTGGTATCACGTGGCAAAGGCACTCTAGAAATTCTCGACCAAGGTGGGGACTTTCGCTATCTCCACAATGATGTAATCGTTGAAATTCGCTTGGTTGCTCACCTGCGACCGGCATATATTGATGACAAAGAATTGCTTGAATTTGAGCGCGCCGACCAAAAACGACGCAGTGAATTGCACGAAAAGGTTGAGAAAAATACCGGAAGAGACGATGGCCACCTTTGGGGCTGAAAACGTGACCTTACACGAAAAGACGTGTATCCCTTGTCAAGGCGGAACCCCTCCTCTAAGCGATGCTGAAATCGTACCACTAGCCTCACAAATAGAGCGCGATTGGCGAGTTATTGATGGACATCACCTTGAGCGTGAATGGAAATTTGCTGATTTCCAAAATGCATTGGATTTCGTCAACGCTGCGGGAGTAATCTGCGAGGCTGAGTTCCACCATGCTGACTTCGACTTCGGTTGGGGTCGTGCCAAAGTGACGATTTGGACTCACAAAATAGATGGGTTGACTGAATCAGATTTTGTGCTAGCGGCTAAACTTGATACTATTACAGCGGTGGCTAAGTAGCAAATGTCGATTTTCAAAAACAAGGTGAAAACTGATGCCAAGAGATCTCAAGGGTAGAACGGAGCCAGGTTATCTCCGGCATGTATTCATTTGTGGTCATACACGTGATAGTGATAATAAACGTGGATGTTGTTCTAGCAAGGGCAGTATAGAAGTTATGCGCAGCATGAAGCATGCCACCAAAGCCGCTGGATTATCCGATGTAAGGGTACAGAAATCAGGGTGTTTAGACTTCTGCGAAAATGGAATCTCATGTGTAGTCTATCCTGAGGGTGTTTGGTATTCTATTGCCGATGCCAATGATGGTGCCAAAATTATCTCTGAACATTTGGCTGCTGGGAATATTGTCGATGAATTGTTAATGAAGTTGGTTGATGAAGATGAATAGAATTGTTTATCGAAAAAAAGGTGACCTCTCGGTCATCGAAATAGTTTCTGAACCCAGCCCAAAACCTGCAACTGGTGAAGTTGTGGTCGAAGTTCATCGGGCTGGAATCAATTTTGCCGACTTGATGATGCGTCAAGGGTTGTACGGAGCCGCTCCAGATTTTCCTTTTACTCCAGGATATGAGGTCTCGGGGATTATCAGTGAAGTGGGTGCGGAAGTAGAGCACTGCGAGGTTGGTCAGCGTGTGATTGCGATGACCGGTTTTGGCGGTTATGCACAAGAAGTCAAAGTTAATGCAAATCGCATCATCCCTATTCCGGATGATATTTCATTCGACGCCGCCGCGGCGATGCCAGTCACCTACGTGACCGCATACCACATGCTTGCTCACTTGGGAAATTTTCAGAAAGGTGATACAATTCTAGTTCATCATGCCGCTGGTGGAGTTGGCACAGCAGTTGCACAATTAGCCAAAGCACTAGGAGCTGGGATCGTAATCGGTACAGCATCCGATACCAAGCGAAAATTCGTAGAATCATTAGGAATACGTTTCGTTTCCCGTAATAGTGAAGATTTTGTTGCTGTGTGCAAGGAAGCGACAAATGGAATGGGTGTTCATCATGCACTTGACCCCGTGGGTGGAAAGCATCTCATGCGCTCATACAAAGCCACTAGGTCGGGGGGACGAGTATATTCATTTGGCGCGTCATCAGCAGTTTCTAGCGAGAAGAGATCATTATTTGCAGCAATCAAAATGCTGCGAGGAATGCCAAAATTCGACCCGTTACGGATGATGAATTCCAATAAGGCAGTTTTTGGAGTACACATGGGAATGCTACAAGATGAGGAATTGATGCGCTCACATCTGGCAGCCTTGAGTGAAATGTTAGCCAACGATGAAATCTCTCCAATTGTCGATAGTGTCTTCGATTATACTGATGTGGCGCAGGCTCAAAAATACATTCACGACCGGAAAAATCGTGGCAAAGTCCTGCTCAAATTCAAACCCTAATTACTGCTGAAAGCCAATATGGCCTGACGAGTAATGTCGACAACCAAATCAATTTCTTCACTAGTAATCCCAAAGTGAGGGGTGTATCGAAGGGCATTTTTGCCACCGTGAATAACTCCAAGGCCATGCTTTCGGCACCAAACCTCGACATGATCATCGCCGACAATTTGGTGTGTTGTTGGGTCAAATTCCGCTGAAATCAGAAGTCCAGTACCTTGAACCTTAGTTATCACATTGGGGAACTCGTCTTGCAGGGCTTCTAATTTGGCGATAAATTCTATGCCTTTGTCACGGATATTGATACGTATTTCTGGAGTGATTCGGTCGATAACTGCAACAGCAGTCTCTAAGGCACGCGGATTGGTAGTCATAGTATTACCATAAATTCCGACCACGTACATACCTGCGGCACGCCCCGATAATCCTAGCACTGAAAGCGGATATTGCCCCGCATTGAGGGCTTTGGACCAAGTTTCCATATCTGGTGCTTCGGCACTTTGGAATCCTTGGTAATCGATTACGGAAAGGCAACCTTGCCCTCGCAGCCCAGCCTGTATTGAATCAACAAGTAGCATACTACCGTGCTCTTTAGTCAAGCGACGAGCCTCATCATAGAACTCTCTCTCAACACACATACCAGGATTACCTTCACCTTGAACCGGCTCAATCGCCATTAACTCGATGAAGAAACCCTCGTCTTCAGCGCGTTTGAAGGTGGCTTGCAATGCACTCACATCATTGGCGGGAACTAATAGTAAATTATCGCGTTCACTAAAGGTACGCAGATTGGAATCATAGCCATCTTTGCACGAATGTGAAATCTGTGCTGGACGGTCAGTCCGACCATGAAACGCATTCTCAATGGCCAAAAGTTTCACCGGCTTACCCTCGTGTCGGCCGCCAATTGCGGTCAAATTCTTAGCATTTACATCGGAAATACGCAGACTAACTGTGACCGCTTCTGAGCCGGAATTCATACAGATGAATTTTCTAAATGGGCATTCGCCTCTGGTGTGGCCAAGTTCTCTTTTGAGGCGCTCAGTTAAGCGCTGCTGAGAAAAAGAAGGGGTCATAACATTGGCCATCACCCAGTTCTTGCTCATCGCTTCTACAACCCCATTAGGGCCATGACCTGCGGCTAACATTCCATAGCCGCCATTATCGTGCAATACTGCACCATGAGAGGTGACTATCCACGGCCCACGGGCAGCAATTGCAATGTAAGGATTAACTGTAGCGGGAGCATAGAAATTGATGAGGTCGGCTTGGGTTTGATCAACTAAGTCAGATTCATCACGCATGAGATGCTCGGCACCAAATTCCAAAATCAATGCAGAATGAGCAGCAATAGCCTCTTTGACTGCGGCAACTAAGGTCTCATCTAGTGTAGCAAACTTAGCAATCACTTTATCGGAAAGTCCAACTGTAGTCATCCCACCACTAGCACTACGAATATCGCCTAGCATTGAAAGGACGGATTGTGAATCTTGCGACATGAATAGTGGCGGTAATAGCGGCATATTCAACCTTGCCATAGGGGATACAGAATAGGCATTTTACAAGTCAGGTCGCGATGCTGATAAGTATTCAAACCACTACACAGAGAATAGTCAAAGGGTGAGTGAATGGCGAAGGGTGGCACCAGAATCACGATTGGGTGGATTGGGCTTGTCTTCAGTATCATTGGCGTTATCGGTACATCAAGTGGTAGCGACACTGGCGAATTTGGTGCAATGTGTTGTGGGGTTTTCATTTGTGCTGGAGTCATGTCGAGTGGTTACAATGCCAAGAAATTGGCTGGTCGAACAGTCATCATTCAACAACATATCCAACCTGTACCGGTAATGATGCAACAACCAGTACAGGCCGTTCACCACCACCACCATGCCCCTATTGTCCAGGGCCCAACTCATACACCCAATGTTACTAGAGGACCTATTGCCCAGCCCCCAACTGAGGAAACTCCTGCAGTGTTGGCAGAAAAAGCGCGTAATCTCGAGACTGCTCGTGATTGGGAAGGTGCAGCACAAGCCTATCAAGAAGCGGGGATGTATAGCGAAGCGGGGCGAGTGCGCCAACAATATCTTGAGGATGACGAAGACAAAGTTGTTGTCAATATCGACCGCGTCGGTGACACGGTTCTCCACGATAGCGTCATGATGGGTGAGGCCAATTCACCTACCAATGATGAGCATCAAGAGCAATAACCGGGTAAGATGGAAATTCTCGCCGCGACTGAGTTTGCTATTATTACAATCTACTAGATTTGAGTGCCACAAGAGGGGCAAGCAAGCCATTCAGAGGAGAGGACTTGGCCACATTGGCAAATGCTAGAGGCTGAAGTGGGTGCTGGTTGATTGTCAGAAGGTTGCTTGCTAGAGGCACCACTCGGCAAGGGTTGATCGGCTTGCTTTTGCGTCGACTGATTATCCAAGAATGACTGCATTACTTCAGGGGTCAGTGCCCCATTATCTGCGGCCATACGCATCATTTCAGTTTGGATATCGTCGGTATGCTTTTGCCGTTCCAAATTTGCATCCGATTGCTGGGCCATTCGCTCGCGCTTAGCGGATTGGACCTGCTCAAACATCGACATTGCCACATCAGATTTGTGCTGGCGCTCGGATTGGGCGATGTCCGTCTTGTGTTCACGTTCGGATTGAGTTAGTTCCATACGTTGACGCTCGACCTTGAGTTCAGCTTCCCAACGTGCTTCTTCGGCACGTAGCCCCTTTAGTTCGGATTCCAATTCAACATTAACTTGACCACGGGCCTGGGCACGGGCTTGGGCGAATTCAGCCTCAATACGGCGCACCATGACTGATTCATGACGCTCTAGACCGGCTATCTCAGCATCGGTAATGGCTTCACCTTGAGCAGTTTGAGCAGCAATTTTTGCACTTAAGGCTTCAGCCTTTTCCAAATCGGTAGCATCGGTTGAGCAGAAAGCCTTGAGCATGGAAATACCCCACAATTCGCAGATATTACGCATCTCAACTTCAGCGGTCATCTCAAAGCGCTCTTGGAATGCCGGTAGACGCAATTCTGCCGCGTCGGCTGTAGTACTCAATAATGGGCGGACGACGCGCTCGTCGAATTCACGTTGTAGTTGGGTTGAAAGCCATGCTTTGGTAATTTCTCGCGGGCCGTTGGTGAAAAGATTGAGCAGTTTTGGCAAATGGTCACGTTGAATCTGCACCCTCAAGGTTCCGAGACCTTGAATCGCCTCGCCATTGGCTAATTGACCTTTTATTGGTAAGCACAAATTTACCGGACCGGTGATGGCGAACAATAGTTTGCTATCCACGGCACCCAGACCCAATTTGCCGCCGAGCCAGCGGCCGAAACCGCCGACTTGACCTTTCATCACAGTTTCAGTAAGGACATCCTCGACCTTACCATCTTTCATGATTGCACAGGCTTCATTGGGCTTGATTACAATATCACGACTAGACCAGGTAGTTACACTATCTTTGTCGATTAATCGGGCGATTACATCAGGGCTGTCTCTCCAGCGGTGTTGTGCCATCTTCTCACGCCCTCTTCATTCCCTTGAGTAGACTAAGGCGGGCAGCAAAGAAACCACGACAAGATGAAATCATCTGTTGGCATTGTCGAGCCAAGCGAATAACTTCTCCTTCTTCTCCACCGGTTGCATGAGCGTGCTCACAACTATTGGCAATATTGACTGCTTTGGTAACCATTTCAATTACGTCGTGGTCGTGCTTTATTAGTTTCTTCAAGTCGCTTTTTGAAGCGCTCTTTTGATTAGAGAAAAAGGGATGCTCTCCACCGGTTTCAGCCTTATCGACCTCATTACGGAATTGGTCAACTTCTTCCATCACTTGTTTGCAGGCACGGGTGACTTTGATATTGCCATCACGATAAGATTGATCATGGACGTTAGTCAAGTGGGTTTGGACTCGTCCGGATGCTCGGATGATTTCTTGCCTCACTATCAAATCAGTTTCCTTTCGCTTGCCTTTTGTATAACCACTATATCCAGAAATCACTAATTGCACGCCCCTAATAAATGGAAGAGCGTCGGTAGGAAGCCCTATCATAGATGATGGTAAACTTACTGAGTTAATAGAGTTCCCATGACACGATATGACATCAAATCACAACTTCACGGGGCGAGTGGCCCCGCAAGCTTGGCACTTGAGCAAAGTAGTCCTATCTTGTCGCTGGAAATGAGTATCAGGTGCACCACATTGCTGACACTTAATGAATGCATTAACATAACTGACAAGGCACTTCTTGATGCGCTTCGGGGGGATACGTCCCTTGAATCGAGCACGTGGTCCATCTCGGCTACCTGAAGTTCCCAATTCATTCTGCATATACTGGAATACATGATTGTCATCGCGATCCATTTGCGAAACAACCTCATTGAAATTGCGGAATATCGTGTTTTGACCTTCAATCATTATCTTCGGGTCAGGCAATGTCCAGCGTGCGCGATTGCTTATCTCCTCGGGGATATTATCCCGCGCTCTGTCGAGTAACTTCTCGTATTCGAAGTCGGTCACGGGTTTTGCCGGATGCGCATCTCGTATAACCCCTACGCAGGATAAGGGTGTGAGTATGCCTTAAATTCGGAATTTATTTCCGTAGCCTTCATAGACATTGTGCTCCAGCAATAGACGATAACATGGCATTGAGTGTAGACGAACTACGCAGCACGGTCGCTGGAATGAGGAAAGCAGGACTTTCAACGGTACAGATCTCTGATGAGATGTCTCTATCCCAAGATACTGTAACATGGCTATTATCCTCAACCGCTGAAGAAACCAACGAGAGACCTACTGACATGCGCATCGGCTGGCGTACAATTGGCGTGAGACCAACTAGAATTGCAGCTATCGGACACATCTTGGCTGATGTGGCTATCGAAGAATGTGGAGACAGTATTGATACCGTCGTTGGGATCAGTTTGAATGGAATTGTATTCGCTCATGAGATCGCAGCCGAATTGGATAGTGAAGTTTCTATATATCGCTGCCTTAATCAAGAAGACACTAGTGGTGCATTATCAAATAAATACGGTAATATCAATGGTAAGAAGGTAATGATTGTGGATGATGTATTGTCGACTGGATCGACTATGACGCAATGTATTGAGCACCTGCAAGAAGGTGGGGCTGAAGTAATCTTATGTGCAGTATTGCTAAACAAAACCACTCTCAATGAAATCAAGGATGTCCCCCTGCGTGGCCTGATTCGAGCGGTAATGGTATAGGGGTGGTTTTCTGCACTGGGCCGATTTTACTGCGACACGGCTCGCAGAGCGGGGTCAATCACACATCATTTCTACAGGAATTACACCGAGTGGAGAATTTCACATCGGTCACTTGCGAGAAAGCCTTACCGGAGATATGTTGACTCGGGCGGCGCGAAAGGCTGGCTTAGATGCTGAAATGATTTTTATTGTCGATACTGCAGACCCTTTGCGCAAAGTATACGAATTCCTCGACGACGATTATGAGCAATGGGTTGGCCATCCTATCGGAGCAATTCCTGCTCCGAATGATAATGGCAAACCCAGTGGGGACGGCACATATGGAGACTATTTTCTCGCTCCATTCATCGAGGCATTGCGGCAAATTGGTGTCACTCCACGGCTGGTTGATAACTATCAGGCATATGTTGATGGTCGATTTAATGAGGCGATTCGAATATTCATCGAACGGCAAGAAGAAACCAAGGAAATCATTGAGAGAGTAAGCGGACGAGAACTTGCCGAAGATTGGTTTCCATTCAACCCGGTCGGAAGTGATGGAACTATGGATGGGGTCGTCGTAACTGGCCATAACTGGCCACTAATTCAGTGGCGCGATTCTCACGGCGTTGAAGGTCAATCTGATTTGAGCCAGACTGGAGTATTTCACGGCAAATTACCTTGGCGCTTGGACTGGCCAGCAAAATGGGCATGGCTCAAAGTTACTTGTGAGCCATTTGGCAAAGACCACGGGGCGGCTGGGGGCTCGTACGATACTGGAAAAGAATTGTGTGAATTACTCGGCTTTGAGCCGCCACACCCGCTCACATATGAGTGGATTCAACTGAAAGGGATGGGGGCAATGTCGAGCAGTTCTGGCCTAACAATTGGCCCACTAACAGCACTTCAACTTGTGCCACCAGAAATTCTACGCTACTTGATTGCCCGCAGTAAGACCAATCGCCACATTGAATTTGATACCGGTGATGCATTAATTGAATTGGCCGATGAGTACGAGAGACTAATCGCTCGCACAGCAAACGAAGGAGATGTTCCACCACCTGACCTAAAACGGAGACAATTGGTAGCATGGGAAGTTGACCGTGCTCAAATTAGACTTTCGCAAATCGTCGATGGAAGTCAACCGGATGTGACCTCAACTTCGGTTCCATTTCGCCATCTTGCTATGCTTGCACAAATTCGTGATCGTGATGAAGATGTAGTTACCAGCCTGTGCGCCTCCGGACATTTGTCTGAAGATGAGGTTCCTACGACTTTGTATATGCGACTGGCAAAAATGCGAGCATGGATTGCTTCCAAACACTTCCCAGAAGGATTTAGGCTGCGAATTCAAACTACACCAAGTCCACAGGCACAGCAAAATATAGATTCTGAAATGGCTGGGTACTTGCAAGCATTAGCCAAAGAACTCGAGGACTGCGAATGGACTGGTTCGGCAATTAGTGATGCGATTTGCGATTTGGCTAATGCAAGAGAAATCGGTCTACGGCAAGCCTTTGTGATTCTTTACTGGCTTGTTCTCGACCAGCACTATGGGCCGAAAATGGCTAATCTCCTAGCTGAACTTCCTCGCAATGAGGTAATTTCACTGCTCAATTCGAGTATTGCCTAAATGTGATTGCCCGCTTTTTTGCCAAGGCCGTTAGTTGTGCATTTTGCGAACTATTTGACCGTAGGACTTGAATACATATTGATTCACTTGCGAGGTGATGGGAGGCGTCTTTTGTCCAAAGTGTGAGTCTTCGGTCGAGGCTACAGCAAAGTTTTGCTTGGCATGTGGGCATGATTTCACCACCGAAGGGGCGATTACCTCGACCGGCCATGACCTCAATCAACTAAAGGAAGTTATTCGTCAACGTGATGATCTGTCGATGGCGGAAAAATTCGACATGATTGCTAAAGTTGAAGAGGGCGCCAATCCAATTACAATGGGTATTGCCGCCGCTGCTTCAAGTGAGGATGATTACGAAGATGTTGAAGAAGGCCCAAAAAAGAATGTTTTTGAGGAATTCTATTCCTTTGGCGAGTCACCAGCGGCAAAATATGCGGTACGGAAGGTCACTCGACCAACTCCTGCGTGGGATAAAATCGATTCGGGAGCACTTGACTTATCGCAAAAAATTTACCGCGCCGCGATGACCATTGGACTTGATGCAAGTACGCAGATTCACAGTGTCGCAAGCGGTGAAGATATCGATATAGACTCCGATGCTATGCGAGCAATTCCGGTACTCAAACCACCAACTCGGTCTTTCTGCCCAAAATGCGGTTCAGATATCCATGCTAACACTTTGCTGCAATGGCAGAAGTGGCGCGACCTAAATAGTGAAGTTTTGTCAATTCAACTTGAGGCTTCAATGGAGGCTTCGCTGATTCAAATTGCTGCACATTTCATTGATGAAATTGAAACAATGGAAAAGAAACTTAAGCAACTTAAGAAGGACCACAAGTCTGCGAAAAAGAAACTTGATGGGCTTGATGAATCCGAATTACGTAAGGCCATTGAGGCGGAAATTCGGCCTCAAATTGAGGATGATTTGCGCGCCGAGTTAGGGTCTGAACTCAATGCGTCGGCCAAAGGCCGCAGTGCTGCAAGCGCTTCAAGTGGTAAACCAAAGTCAAGCGCATCATCAAGTGGTAGTGGAGGCAAACCCGTATCCAAGCCAAAGAAGAAAACCGGTGGTGGATTATTCGGTGGAGCAAAGCGAGTTTCAAAGACCTTTGAAGGTGCAGATGAGGATAAGGTAGAATGGTTCCTCAATGAGGCATTGGACACTGTGTACGACCCCCATGGAACCGGAAAAGTGCTCAAGCGCAAAACGATTTTAGCACGCTCAAGCGAAGGTAATGTCCGTGTCCAAGATGTAGTGACTATTTATGCGGCAGAAGGCGAAGACGGTTTGTCGGAATTGGCTTGGACTTCTCCGAGCACCAAATACATCATTGAAGCCTACGATGCTTGCTAATTATATTCCTCGACCATCGAGATATGAGACCATCAAGCGACGCGGTGTTGTAGGACCTTTGCCTGCTGCTCTTATCGCTGCTACTTCCATGCGCGCACCATTCATCGTGGTCACAAATGGGATATTCATTTCAACTGCCAAACGGCGCATCATATTACCATCACGAACCGCACCACCAGAAATTGTCGGTACGTTGACAATAAATTGAATTTCACCGCGCCGCATTAGACCCAATGCATCAGGAGATTTTCCTTCTGCTATTCGATAAGCAATTTCGCAATCCACTCCAGCGGCACGAAGAACATGTGCTGTTCCAGGAGTGGCATAGAGTTTCAACCCTAATTCAACTAACTCGGCAGCGACTGGAACTAATCCCTCCTTGTCCTCGTCGCGCACGGTCAAATATGCACCACCAGTAGTATTGACTGGGATTTCAGTCGCCATTCTAGCCTTGAGATAAGCGACATCTGCACTCACATCCGAGCCCATCACCTCGCCAGTAGACTTCATTTCTGGACCGGGGGCTGGATCGAGTCCACGTAATTTGATGAATGGGAAAACCGGTGCCTTAACGCATACTAAATCACGATTAGGAGTTGGTAAGTTCATGTCTTTTAATTTCTCTCCTAGCGTTAGCCGGGCGGCAATTCGAGCTAAAGGAATCCCCGAGGATTTGGCGACAAAAGGTACTGTACGACTTGAACGGGGATTGACTTCAAGGACATATAATCGACTACCTTGAATCGCAAATTGAATATTATAGCAGCCTACAATTTTGAGTCCCAAACCAATGGTTTCGGTCTGCTTACGCACTCTTGCAAGCATATCTTCACTAATGTTTTGAGGGGGGATAAAACAAGTAGAGTCACCCGAATGTATTCCTGCTTCCTCAAGATGTTCCATTATCGCCCCTACCAATACCTGTTCACCATCGCAAGCCGCATCAACATCAAGTTCGGTCGCATGACCAAGATATTCATCAACCAATAATGGCTTATCTGGAGCGATATAGGCTTCATTGAGATAGGCACTCAATTGCGACTCATTGGTTAGTATTTCCATACCTCGCCCACCGAGAACGTACGAGGGGCGAATTAGTATCGGGAAGCCAATTTTTTCAGCCGCATCTCTAACATCATCAGGGCTCTTACCGGTTGTTCCATTGGGCATTCTCAGACCGCTACGGCGAGCGAAATCTTCGAAGCGCTCACGGTCACTGGCTTCATCGACAGCATCGGTCGAAGTTCCGAAAATTTTGGTCTCAAGGGAAAAATCGGAAAGCGTAGGTATGCGATCATTTAGCGGCAATGCAAGGTTGATTGCGGTCTGCCCACCAAATTGCAAAAGGATACCATGTGCCATTTCGCGGAGTAAAACTTCGGTGACGCATTCCAAGTTTATCGGTTCAAAGTATAGTCGGTCACTGGTATCGAAATCAGTAGACACTGTTTCTGGATTATTGTTGATAATTATCGCATCTCGACCCGATTCCCGAATCGCCATTACTGCATGAACACAACCATAGTCAAATTCAATCCCTTGGCCGATGCGAATTGGACCACTGCCAAGAACCACTACACGTTCTTTGGTACGCTGATCAAGGTCGGAAATGTGGTCGACACCACGCTCTTCACCCCCTTCATATGTTGAATAATAATATGGAGTTGCAGCCGCAAATTCAGCGGCACAAGAATCAACCATCCTATATCGTGGGTGTATTCCGAAAAGATGACGGCGGCGCATTACCGCGGACTCGCCTAATTCTGCTGGTAAAGATTTGAAACCGGTAGCCGGAAATCCGGCTAATGCATCACAAATGTAGGCATCGCTAATCCCCAATGATTTCCAATACCATAAATCATCTTCATCGAGTAGAGCAGGACTGGTGATGCCTCGGGCAGAAATGCTTGCTTCGGCGGTGGCGATATGGGCGAATCTGTGCAAAAACCAACGCGTCATACGAGTAACTTCGTGAACCTGTTCGACAGACCAACCTCGTCTAAATGCCTCGATTACCGCAGTCATTCTTCGATCGGTCGCAACTTTGAGCCAATCAACCATTGTTCTCTCCGCTATAGGCTCAAGGGCACGCTCTGACATTCCTTCACCCTCTGATTCGTCTGCGCGAGTCAAAGGTCGTGGATGCGGATGGCCGGTCTCAAGTGAAGCCCAAGCCTTGAGAAATGCCTCTTCAAAACATCGGCCTACTGCCATCACTTCTCCGGTAGATTTCATCGAAGTTCCAAGTGTCCGGTCAGCGGTGCGGAATTTATCAAATGGCCAACGTGGTATCTTTACTACGCAATAATCCAAAGTTGGCTCAAAGGCTGCTGTAGTTCCATGTCCAGTAATTGGATTGGGTAATTCATTAAGGTTGTAACCTACTGCAATTTTTGCTGCCATTCGGGCAATAGGGTAGCCGGTCGCCTTACTGGCTAAAGCGGAAGAACGTGATACACGTGGATTAACTTCGATGACTCGTATTTCACCCGTCGACTGATTGACGGCAAATTGGACATTGCAGCCTCCACAAATATTGAGTTCCCGGATCAGCGCTAAAGAGCAATCTCGAAGATGCTGATGGTCACGGTCAGAAAGGGTCTGCTGTGGAGCCACAACAATGCTTTCACCAGTATGAACGCCCATTGGGTCAATATTTTCCATTGTGCAAACGATGAGGCAATTGTCATTTGAATCACGCATCACCTCGTATTCATGCTCCTGCCAGCCGAGAATTGACTCTTCAATCAGCACTTGGTTAATACGGGAATTACGCAAACCTAGGCTCGAGACTTCAACTAATTCTCCAGTATTCCATACCGTTCCACCGCCTAGTCCACCAAGAGTAAATGCTGGTCTTACTAGTATTGGCCATGTGCCTATTTCTTCAGCCGCTGACAATACCTCCTCAATGTTATCACATGCTATTGCAAAAGGAACAGGTAGCCCGATGGATTCGCAAACTTGCTTGAACAAATTGCGATCTTCTGCCTTGTCTATTGCATCAAGGTCTGAACCTATTAACTCAATATTCAATCGCCCTAATGTTCCATCGTGGGCTAATTCGGTAGCAATGTTGAGTGCGGTCTGGCCTCCCATTCCCGCCAATAGTGCATCGGGTTTCTCAATTTCAAGAATGCCGCGTACAACATCAGGTAGCAATGGTTCGATATAAACTCGGTCAGCCATCTCTGGGTCGTTTTGAATTGTTGCTGGGTTAGAATTGACTAAGATGACTTCGAAGCCATCCTCGCGTAGGGCACGACAAGCTTGACTACCTGAGAAATCAAATTCTGCGGCTTGGCCAATTTTTATTGGGCCCGAGCCGAGAATGAGGACGGTCTTGATGTCATTTCGGCGCGGCACTATGATTCACCCCCTAGATGATCAGCAACGATTTGAGAAAATCTATCGAAGAGGGGTGAAGCATCATGCGGACCGGGACATGCTTCGGGGTGATATTGGATGCTAAATGCTGGCTTTCCTACTACATCCAAGCCTTCGACTGTCGAATCATTGGCATTGATGAAGCGTACCTCTACCTCTGCTCCAATAGCATTTTCTTGCTCCTCACTGGAAGCCCCACTTGGATGCTGAGCGAGCATCCCACGCACCGGGTCGGCGACCGCAAAGCCATGATTTTGTGAAGTGATTGACACTTTGCCGCTGACTAAATCGAGGACCGGTTGGTTTGCACCTCTATGACCATACCGCATTTTGTAGGTTTGTAATCCAGCGGCTAAACCAAGCAATTGATGTCCAAGGCAAATCCCCATAGTCGGAATACCTTGCGAGACTGCTTGAGCCAATGCGGTTCGCGCCTGTGTTGCCTTTCCAGGGTGAGCAGGGTCACCTGGGCCATTAGAACAAAACATCGCCTGGATATTGAACTCACTTTGCAGATTGGAAAGGCCGTAATCCGGGGGCGACCAAATTACCTCAAAACGGTGGCACAATTCGCGCAGAATGTTGTATTTAATTCCACAATCAAGGGCTGCTAAACGAGGTAATGGAAGACCATCCTTGCTCCTTGCACCTTGATTGAGGATTACCGGTTGGGTAATGCTGACTTCATCCACCAAGTCACTATGGTCGGGAGGTTCCATGTTAGCCAAGCGTTCAGCCATCGCAGATTCATCTTCAAGCGGCCCAAAAATGCACAGTAAAGTACCATATTCACGCACACGTCGAGTGATGGCTCGAGTATCGACGCTTTGAATTCCAGGAACTCCGTGTAAACGAAGTAATTCATCAACACTACCAACCGAATCACGATGGTCGGGCTGATGCATTGCGTGGCGGACAACTACTCCACGCGGCCATACAGATGATGACTCACTACACCCTACCTGAACTCCATAATTTCCAATTAGTGGGTAAGTGAAAGTTAGAACTTGGCCAGCAAAGGATGGGTCGGTTAGACTCTCTTGGAATCCAGTCATACCGGTGGTAAAAACCAATTCTCCCTCACCGATTGCTGAGGCACCGAACAACTCACCTTCGAACCGGCCGCCGTCAGCCAATAGCAATACTCCGACTCCACTTGCACCTTGAGGCAGATTTTGTCCGGCTAGGAGTCCATCGACTGCATCAGGTAATCTCAGTGATGTTGAAGATAGAGTAGGCGGTATACTGCCAAAACCCTTCGTCACTGGCGCGGTATCATCACCCGACATCACTTCTTCGCCCTCTATGGGCTCAATAATGCTTAGGGTCGATAACCGTCGTTACCGTAGGTAACGAGAAGGTTTTGAGAAGACGATTTTTCTACTATGATTCTTCATCATGGTCGATGACAACTTTTCCCTGCTTAGAAGGTATGATTTCTAGACGTCCTTCCTTGAATTTCTCGGCCATATCAAGATTACCGCCCCATTCATCAAGAAATAGTGCTAGGGCCGCAACCTCGCTATGTGGTTGATTGCCGATGGCAATATTGAACTGGCAATGCTCGAAAACTTCAGCGGGAACTTTACTACCCCCAACGACCACTAGAAGGTCACGGTTACGAGGCATCTGTGGAATTGCATCACGAAAACGCTCTCCATACATGGTTAGATGAGTAGCAAGACCTTCAACACCGCTACCAGAATCTCGAATCCAGCGCTTGAGAAATCCCATTGGGCTCTTGACGTGTTCCAACTTCAGTGGTGAGCCAAAACGCTCGCCGACCGCAGCCAATGTTGCAAACATTTCAGCATCCTCATCGCCGGCCAAATAAAATTCATCAGCACCAAATGCCCGCGCCACTAAGCCTAGATGAGTAGTGATACGTGGGTCACGACCTTTGCGATGGCCAAGACGCAATACTGCGATTCGACCTCCGCTCATAACCGAGCCGAGAAATATCGCACATATCAGGGCGACGGATTCTCATCACCGGATTCAACTGTGCCTACCATGGAAGTTGACTCATTGGCAGTTTGCAAAGATGATATTTCAATGCCGAAGTATGCCTCTTCGAGTTTCTTTACCCAATCGAGCAAAAATGCTTCAATGAATAAATTAGCCGAAATGAAAACCCCAATGCCGAGAATTAGTAAACGGCTAGTCTGCCATATGCCGATATTGAGATCAACGCTTGCAGAAAGGGCACGTACTGCTGGTTCAGCAGCAAAAAATAAGCAAATCAGGAATAAAATGCCGGCAAACATGCTCGGCCCAGGCTGGCCGCGATGTCGCCCCATCGCATTCAACAGAGAACCAAAGAAAACGAGGATCGGCAAAAACCATGAAACGGTAACAAATGACAAGTCGCTGATTAGTGAAGTGAAGGTATTGTATTCATGCGTGGAGCCAAGGTTAAGGACTGAAAGCCACCAAAAAATCCCTAGTGCAGCTAGGATAATACCGGCCATTTGACCACGTGAATGAATCATTGTGCCAATGTCTTTTTTGTCTGATGGCTTCATTCTCTCAAGGATGCTTTCAGCGATTTCAAGTTGCTCAGATGAGGGCAACATTGCGACAGCTTCAGAAGTCGACTCAGGGGATAAATTTTCACCACTTGAATCCAACTGATTCGGCATGGTACTCTCAGTCATGGGCACACAGCCGCGTTGCACATTTCTTAAACAATACCATTGAGAGCACGGCGGGATGGTCGGTTTAGTGCCTTTTTCTACTCGCCGCCGTGTGATGATTGCCAAATCGCTGCGAAATTCAAAAAAAGGCTTACCACGCATCATGGCGGTTGTAAATTGCACTCCTGATTCATTTCACCCTGAAAGTCGCAAAACCTCAGTTAATTCCGCTATAGAATACTCAATTCAGGCTCTAAAAGACGGGGCATCTTGGCTTGATATTGGTGGGGAATCAACGCGACCAAATTCTCTCGCAATTAGTATTGAAGAAGAATTGGCGAGAGTTATCCCTGTAATTGAAGGAATAAGACGACAAAATCCCGAGGTGATGATCTCAATCGATACTCGGAATCATGAGGTCGCTAGGGCGGCATTGAACGCTGGGGCTGATTTGATCAATGACGTTTCGGGACTACGCGATAAGTCAATGTTTGACCTCGTGCTTGAAAGTGGCTGTGGTGTTTGCATCATGCATATGCTAGGCACTCCCGATTCAATGCAAAATGACCCGCAATATGGTGACGTCGTGCAAGAGATAAGTGCTGATTTGAACACAACTGCTGAAAGATTAGTTGCTCGTGGCCACCCGCCTGAACTGATTTGTCTTGATGCAGGAATAGGTTTTGGAAAGAGGTTAGAACACAACTTGGACCTTCTCAGGAATAGTGATAACTTGCGCAAAAAGCATGATTTTTCGATAATGGTCGGTGCCAGCCGTAAATCAATGTTCAAGGATTTGCTTGGGCGTGAAAGTAGCGATGAGAGGTTGGCTGGAACTCTTGGTGTCGCTGCTCATGCCATGCAGACTGGAGTTGATATCTTACGTGTCCACGATGTCGTGGAACATGCCGACCTACTCAATACGCTGGCAGCCCTAAAAGGTGATTGAATTGGATGCAGTAAGCGAATTTTCATCTCCAGTTATCGATATCGATGATGATCTAAGAATCCTAGGAACCGCACATATTTCTTCAGATTCTGTTGCTGCGGTACGCCATCATATCGAGACCTATCGCCCCGATATTGTGGCGGTTGAATTGTGTCATGTACGATATCAGGCTTTGATTGAAGAAAGGCGGTTAGATAAAGAAGGCTTGCTGAAGGTTATCAAAGAAGGTAAGGCACCATTAGTTCTCTTGCAGACTATGTTAGCGGCTGAACAAAGAAAACTTGGACTCGATGAAGGTCAACAACCTGGAGCTGAATTACTTGCAGCAATCAAGTTAGCAGAAGAATATGATATTCGAGTTGAATTGGTTGACCGTGATATTCAGACTACTTTGAGGAGAGCATGGCGAAAAATGAAATTGCGGGAGAAATTTAGAGTTATTTTTGGGATGTTCGGAGAAGATGATGATGATGATCTCCCGGAACTGGAACAAATGTTGCAGGACAAAGATATGCTTTCGCAGATGATGGATGAATTGCGTGAACTGGCACCTGGTGCTGGAGAAGTCCTAATCGATGAGCGTGATGCTTTTTTGGCTGGAAAAATCGATGCCTTGAGGGGAGAAGAAAAGATCCTCGCAGTGGTTGGTGCTGGCCACTTAGACGGAATACAACAACGCTTGAATGATGGCGCTGCGAAGCAAGAACGGCTTGACGAATTAGCACTTGAACCCAAACCAAGAGTAATTTGGAAAGTCGTGGCATGGGGAATGCCACTACTCGTTCTAGGACTGCTGGGGTATTTCCTTTGGAATGGAGATTATGAATCATTGTTTGAGGTAGCCCTAGTGTGGTTGGCCCTTAATGCGGGCATTGCGGCATTTTTTTGTTTAATAGCGGGTGGGCATCCATTGGCAATAATTACTGCCGCACTCGCCAGCCCAATTACCTCACTGAATCCAACATTAGCGGCTGGCTGGTTTGCTGGCTATGTGCAGATGAAAATTGCCGAACCGACCGGAGAAGATTTGCACAATTTCCTCAGTTTCAAAATCGAAGGTGAACCGACCAAGATTTTCTTTGGCCTTATTGACGTTAGTGATTTGGCGTTGTTTTGGAAAAATCGTGCTGGGAGGGTGTTGATGGTGACCGCGTTAACCAATCTTGGCTCGATGCTAGGAGCATGGTTTGCTACTGCGGGCATCCTAGGGTCGATATGACCAAGTAATTACGACTCGTTGTGCTCATCTTCGCTAAATTAAGCCATCAGGCTTGCTTCTGCGACTACTACTCTCAAAGGTCTAGTTGTACTGCTTGGCGAACTGCAGCGCTCTCAACTTCGAATAGGTCACGGCGAACGGCACCCATGAATCCAGCGACGATGTTGGTCGGAATCATTGCAATTGCTGCATTCCAGTTTGTGGCACTAGCATTGAAGAATTCACGGCGGTCAGAGACTTGGTTCTCAATTGAGACGGTCTCATCTTGCAACTTCATGAAGTTCTCGTTCGCTTTGAGTTCAGGATATGATTCGGAAAGGGCGAATATTTTCGGCATTACTCCCGAAAGCATTGATTCTGCTTGACTTACACCTTTGACGTCACCTTGTTGGAGAGCCCCAGCGGCCATTTGCCGAGCGGCGGCGAATTTCTCAAACAATTCGCGCTCATGTGAAGCATAACTCTTGGCAATTTTTACCAAATTCGGTAACATTTCGTATCTTTGAGTCAACAAAACGTCGATATTTGACCATGCTTGATTGACGTTTTCTCGAAGTCTGATTAAGCGATTGTAAGTTGAGAAAAACCAAATTATTCCAATCAGTAATACTACTCCAACAATTATTCCTACTACCATTGTGGTGTTATCTGCCATATTATGACGACTGAAGGCTACTACATCAATGATGCTACGAAGTTATGAGCCGGCTCAAAGTGCTTCAAAGCGCTTCAATAACCATTGCAATGCCTTGACCGCCACCGATACACGCGGTAGCGACACCAAAGCGGCTACTGCTTCGCCTCAATTCGTGAGCCAATGTGAGTGCCAGCCTAGTTCCAGTTGCAGCCAAGGGATGACCGATGCCAACTGCTCCGCCGTTGACGTTGACTTTTTCTACATCTAAGCCCAAATCTTTGATGCAAGCAACCGCTTGACCAGCGAATGCTTCGTTGATTTCCCAGCGGTCGATTTCTGCAATCGTTAATCCGGCTTTTTCCAGCGCAAGTCGGCTGCTTGGAACCGGACCATATGCCATAATCGCTGGTTCTATCCCGACTATACCCCAAGATACGATGCGAGCGAGTGGAGAGTCGCCATCAGCGGCGGCTTGCTCTGCTGACTTGATGACTACAGCCGCAGCCCCATCGACCACGCCAGAGGCATTGCCTGCAGTTACCAGACTGTTCTCACCGAATGCAGTTCGGAGTTCAGATAATGATTCGGGGGTTGTTCCCCTAACTACGTGGTCTTCATCCTCATGGGTTACCATGCGTTCACCATTGTCGATGGATACGATTTCTTTAGCCCACTTGCCGCTATCAATGCTAGCGGCGGTGCGTGAATGGCTGAGAGCGGCAAACGAGTCAGTCTCCTCTCGGGAAATTTCCTTTCTCCGGCATAATTCATCACTAGTCTGAGCCATAAAGGAGCCACACATTCCATCGAGCAAGTTAGTGAAAAGATAGTCTTCCATGTCTTTGGATAATTCATCTCCGGCCTTTGGAGGGCGTCCAAGTCGGTAGGTATCACGCATATCACGCAAGACATGAGGTGCTTGACTGAGATTCTCCATCCCACCAGCAACAACTGTGGATGCCTCTCCCAGTTGAATCATCTGCGCACCAGAAATAATTGATTGTAACCCACTACCACAAATTCGAGACAGGGTGAGCATCGGCACCTCTTGAGGAATACCGGCTTTTAGACCTGCATGTCGAGCACCAAAAATTGCTTGATCACAAGTTTGCAAAGCGTAACCCATTACCACGTGATCCACCTTACTGGCAGGAGTTTTAGAATTCTCAAGAGCACCTTTGATGGCCTCTGACCCTAGAGTTAGAGCAGAAACATTGCGCAGCAATCCTCCCTTTTGACCATCGCCACGCTTACCGCCTGACCATTCACAAAATGGGGTTCTTGCGCCACCGACTATTACCACTTCAGGTAGGGTCATAGGCTGGCGAGTTAAGCGAGGTTCTTGAGGTCATCGCCGGTCAAATAACACCGAACAGGCCTACGAAGCCGAGCATTATTGCGAATGGTATTGCAACCATTTCGATTCCCGAGCGCATTCGACCAATATTAGATAACTCGGTGCCGCGACGAATCTCAGCCCTCACACCAGGCGCATCTTCACCTACGACTTTGAGCAAATGATGCTGCTTGGTGCGGTCTAAGCCCTCGCCATCAATTTCAGCATCGGTACGGCTCATCGTGTTGCCAAGAATATAGACAGGGTCTCCAAGTCGAAGTGCCCAAATCGTCCAACGATGTTTCTTGATTCGCCCACCATGCATGAGTTTATTGGCGATTTGGCCAAATAATTCGCGCCCGATATTGTTGTCGTGATTACTTTCCCAACGCTTGATGTGTTGCCCCCAATCACGACGCTTAAATGACTCAGTCTCAACTTTTAGGCCACCGGTGCCATCGTGCATTACAAATGGCAATTCACCAGATATGTCCTCTACTGTATCCCAATTACATTTCTCGGTAGTATTTCCTTCACTATCAGTCTCTGTTCGGCAGCGATAGACTTCGTGTGTCCAACGGTAAGCTACGACGCGGTCAATACGGCGATGTGAGGCATGACCCACTTCAACAGACATTGACCCTTCACCCACAGGGCGAACTTGGCCGACAAGTTCAGGATAACCGACAGCAACCGAACGTACTAACGAAGTAGGTGTATCGAGCATTTGCTTATTCATACGATTCTTGAAAAACCCGACAAGACCCAAAATTAGCATTAAACCGGCTCCAATACCTATGATAATACTAGGGTTAGAAGTCTCGGCTACGTCATCAGGAGCAGTTACCAGCAAGTACATCCCAGCGATTGCAAAAATTCCTGAAATCAGCGACCAAATTCCAAATCCCGACAATGTGGCTGGCCTAGGAGTCCCTACTTTGTGCGGGTGCTCCGGTAGTGGCTCGCCGCCCTCGTCCTGATCATAGGGTGAGGTGTCATTCCAAGTTGCTGGACCAGGAGCAGGTAAAATCCAATCATTAGGATCATTTGAAGGGGTGATGGTACGCATTCCAAGCCAATAACTCTGCACCTCAACTCCGCTTTCTTCGGCTTTGGCAGCCAGAACTTCCGCCGGCTGAGCGTTGTCACGTAATTTCTTCAACTCAGCTTCAAGCGAGCCTGGGCTGGCAAAGGCCATTAGAAGAAAGCCTAGCGCGCTGATCAGTAAATTCACGACAATACCTACGACTGCAAGGGCTATTCCAATACCCCACAATATCCATCCAATTATCGTATAAGGCATCGATAAGTGAAAACCACCTCTATCTAAATTTGCATCGGCAATACTTGCTTGCATAACTACTCGCGTGTTTGGCGAGATTGTGAACTTTGCCGCTGAACCATTAGCCTCAAAATACCCCGTCATCAAGTAAAAATGCCGAGCCGTACTGGTTGCATTATGAAGGCCGACGCTGAGGAAGCGCTCAAGCGTTCAAAACTCGTGCGTTCAGACACCAGTAAGAAGGGGTATTCGCGTAAACTCAGCAAAACCAAAGGGAAGGATGAGGGTGAAGTATGGGAATATTTTGACGTCAAAGGAAAAAAAATCAAAACAGCAGCGCTGATTAAACGCTTTGACGCAATGGTGATTCCGCCAGCATGGACTGATGTCTGGCTCTGCCCTAATGAACGCGGCCATCTTCAAGCAACCGGTAAAGATAGCAAAGGTCGCCTCCAGTATCGCTACCACGACGATTGGACCGCGATAAAATCGATTATGAAATTCGACGGATTGGCTGGCTTTGCCAAACAATTACCGAAAATTCGTAAGCGGGTCGAAGCCGACCTCAATCTCCCCTACCGCAAACGGAGCAGAATGGGTTTGGAACGGGTGAGCGCAACCGTGGTCCACCTCATGGATACCGTGCATATCCGCGTGGGAAGTGATGAATACGCTAAGAAGAATGATTCCTATGGACTTACCACTCTCAAGGAAGGGCACTTCGCAAAAATAACCGGTGATGCCGCCGAAGGTCGTCACGATGCCCACTTCCTATTCACTGGAAAATCGGGAAAAACTTGGGATTTAATTATCGAAGATGACGATGTAGTAGACTTAATTGAGGCAAGTCGGAAGGTCGGTGGCAAAAATAAGGATCAAGATTTGTTTCGCTACAGCACCAAACGCGGTGATGCTGACCTAAAGGCTGAGCACATCAACCAGTATCTAAGGCAGGCTACTGGGAAGAGATATACCGCCAAAGACTTCCGAACATGGGCGGCAACGTGGAAAACTGCGGCAAGATTTGCTAAAGTCATCACAGGTAAAAATGACCTGTGGATTCACGAACTCAAGAAAAATGCCGGTTTGCTCAAACTCTCAAATGATGGAGAGTTCACAATCGGGACTGAAAAACAACGGCAAAAAGTCCTGCTCGCAGTTGTCGATACGGTTTCAGGCGACCTCGGAAATACCCGTACGGTTTGCCGGTCATCCTACATTCATCCGATATTCCTTAATGATTGGAACGAGGAAAGTTTTGCCAAAAAATGGGGTAAAGTGAGCGGTGAGAGAAAGGTTCGCGGTCTCAATCGCGATGAAAGTACTACTCTGCACTACCTGTCAAAATTTGGATGATGGTTGTCACATTGAATTAGGTTGGGATTGGTTTATTCCCGCCCCGGCATCGATGCAGGTCGCTTTTCCCAAATCGCCCATGTTCCAGTAGCGTTAGCGATAAGGCGGCCATTATCGTCGAGAACTTCACCGGCAAGGTGAGCGACATTACGTCCACGCCGAATGATTCGACCTGTAGCAACCATGTGTGTACCTACTTGAGCGGCATCGATGAAGTTCACATTGAGTGCAGTAGTTGCACACCATTCCTCGACCAATAGGGTCGAGACCAACGTCCCCCCGAGTGCCATATCGAGCATCATACTAGCCAAGCCACCGTGAGCAACACCACCTACATTGGTGTGGGCTTTGGTTACAGTCACGCCAACACTTACCGAACCTTTCTCCCATGCAATTGGTTCAATTTGCATCGCTTTTGCGATACCAGAAAACTCTGGCAGTTGGCTGAAGATAGGCTCATCGGACATGACTATCAACTCGGCTAGGGGATTACTCCGACCACCTTTACCAAAATACGCTTGCGGCGCTTACCATCAAATTCAGCATAGTGAATCTGTTCCCACATGCCTAGATGGAGTCGGCCATCACTAACCGGCATAGTCACCTGTTGGCCTAGTAACTGTCGCTTAAGATGGGCATCGCCATTATCCTCTCCTGTCATGTGATGGCGGTATTCCTTTCCATCCTTGCCATCGGGGCCACCAAAAGGAACTACTCGCTCCAGCCATTCCATTATATCGTCATGCAAACCGTATTCGAGGTCATTGACATAGACGCTGGCAGTAATGTGCATAGGATTGACCAAGACTAGACCATCGACTATTCCGCTGGCACTTACTACCCTTTGCACATCCTCGGTTATCGGGGTGATTGAGTATCTCTTAGGTGACTCAACCCACAATTCCTCGACATATGTTGCCGCCGTCCCAGTGACTAAATCCCCCATTTTACCACCACTATTTTTCTTATTGTTACTGGCTAGTTTTACTGCTTCGAGTCACCGGCAATAGAGGTCATTCCTCTTGAGTTTCTCCGGCTGCTGCCATCTCATTTTCACCCATGTATTCTTTCATTGTACCACCGTCAATATTATCCGGTTTGGTGCTAGAGAATAAGGATGAATTATCTAAGCCATTATTGGCCACCATCAAGGGTACTGCAACGAATAGCCCGCAGATTCCACCGCAGAATACGGAAATTCCAATTCCAATTCCTTGGGTTAACGTGCTCTGCTGATTTAGGAAGTCGGCGTCTTCTTGAGTCATGTCCCCATTGGCAACCATTTCTTCATACATCGCCGGCATCATTGAAACGGTTGCAATTGAAATTACTGTACCAACTAATATGAGAACCCAAGTTAACTGGATACCCCGTTTTTGGTAGGAATAGATGAGTGCGCCTGAATATAATAAACCCAAACTGGTGATTACTTTGAGCAAAGTAAGAGTAACGAATGCAAGGGTCTTGGGCATGGTGACAAAACTAATCCCATCGAGAAGACCTATTGCTCCCCAAACGATAGTCAGCACACCGATTACTTTGGGTGCTCCGCTTGGTGGTCCGACCATCATGACTTGGCCGTACGGCTGGGCTTGCATCATTGGCTGAGTATTCACAGTTCCAAGCATTACCGGCTGAGAGGCTCCCGCCCCGAGCAATACTGGTTGAGGTGTTGTAGCGCTGGGCGCTTCCTCTTGCGCTTCAATCGGTTGAGTTGCTTCGGAATCAGCTATTACCGACTGAGTAAAACCAATTTCTGCAGTTTCCCCACCACCTGTCTCGACATCGGGGTCGTCGGTGGAATTCTCATCCTCTTGCATGATTGCGCCACCTAGTCGAGATTATTGAATATGTGCAAACTTACTCTTGGTATGAATAGCGCTCCTCTCCCCAAGGATCACCACGATTATGGTAGCCATGACGCTCCCAAAACCCACGCTCATCAACTTCCAATAACTCGATGCCATTGACCCATTTTGCTGATTTCCATGCATATAGATGGTGACAGACAAAACGCATTGGCCCACCATGAGGAATTGTGAGTGGCTGACCATCGTGATGGCTGGCGAAAAGATTGTCGTCGGTTAAGAAATCCTTGAGCAAGAGATTGGTGGTATATCCACCATAACAGTGCAACATCACAGCATTGGGACTTTTTCCTTCTTCCAATTGCGATTCAATTTGACGCCATACAGCTTCGACCCGTATACCTCCCCAATGATTCTCATAACGTGACCAAGTTGTGACACAATGAAAATCTCGGGTGGTTTCATGTTGCTCCAATGCATTGAATTGTTGCCAATCCCAAGTTATCTTATCCTGTAGGCCAAAACCCCATGCTGAGATATTCCATTCTTCGGTAGAAACCTCAGGGGTATCGCCGTAGGTAAGAACTGGGAAACGCTCGGTCAAAAATTGGCCGGCGGGCAGGCGAGGTCTAGTTTCAGTCATGATATTGCTCAAACTAGCGAATATCTAACTGTGCTTTAACTGATAAGGTCGCGCCCCATCGGCCAAAGTGAGGAAGATGGCAAAAGACGTACTGCTGGTCTACAAGAAGACCCATGAAGTCGTGCATGACGAGAGTTTGTTCTCGGTCTCTGCAGTACTGGATGAAATGGTAATTGATGGCCAAATTCGTCTTGATACCAAAGTGAGAGAAAAGGTAAGTCGGGCTGATTTCATTGGACGCGACTTAGTAATCATCTTGGGAGGGGATGGAACTTTGACCTCAATCTCCCATAATATAGATTCAAGCACACCAGTAATGGGAGTCAATAGTCATCCACGAGATGATGACCCGGATGGTAGTCTTGGATTTTTTATGGATTCAACTGTGGCGACATTTGCCGACGATATCGTGGCAACACTTGCCGGTCAAGCGATAGTAAATTCCCTCCCTCGCCTACAGGCTACCATTACTTCAACCAGTGGAAACAAAATCATTTCTGACCCGGCACTAAACGATCTGTTGGTTGCCAATACTCACCAATATGCGCCATCGAAGTATCGCCTGCAACGCGGCGAGATGGACATAGAGCAACATTCCTCGGGGCTGCTTTTCTCTACCTTTGCCGGACAAGGAGCATGGTTTTCCCACATCACCGACTCCAACAAGGTTGCTATTTTGGATGATGAAATTGACAGTCATTATCTGGTCGTCGCCAGAGACCTCAACCGTAATGAGCGAAGCGAACACCCTGAAGCCTATCTAGCGTGGACGAATGAGGTGACAGTGATTACCAGCGATATGCACCGCGGCTATGTTGTGCCCGATGGCTGGGACGAGTACCACTTCAATCGCGGTGCCAGTATCAGTGTAAGCCTTGATGCTCCCAAACTAAACCTGCTGACTTTCAAAGGACGAATCATCGATAAAATGAAGAAATAATATTGCGACTTCTGCACCTATGATTTGTGAACTATTTTGACTTCACTAGCGACTAACTCCCATTGCGGCTGGTCTAAGGCTGCATCGAGATAGAAGGGGTGAAGGGCGTTGAGTAGAGGTGCAACTTCAAGTCCCCACAGGTCAGCCATCTTGGGGTCATTTGGAAGTCCTAACTTATCGGTCAGTTTACCCCACATGTTTACCACCCCGCGCCGATTCTGTTTCTCGACTTGGAATAGTAGTGCTGCAGATTGAATCAATCCCTGAATCCCTCTGACATAGAGTATATCGTAATCCTGTGCCTTGAGAGATTTCCACAGCTCTTCCCACTCTTCGTGGGCGTGCCAGAAGCGGCCGACATTAAATTCGGCTGTTCCTGATTCCAACCAGGATTTTTGCTCATCGGTCAACATTGTCATCCAACGCCGGTCAACCAGTCGCAGCACCGATTGAAATAGCCAAGATTATTACCACAACAACCAATGCGGTTAGGCCGATTATTATCCAAGAGATGACTTGTGCTGCCTTCGCGTTGCCTGCATCGGGATGACCAGGGAATTGATTGGTCACTGCAAGGGCGCCATTGGCGATTATTAGTGCTGGAATCGCTAAACAAATACCGCCGGCGAAAATAGAAACTATTGAGAGAATGAGGGCAAGAGTCGCATTGGTGGTCGGAATCCCACCGCCCATCATCGGCTGAACTGGAAAAGAACTTGGTGAACCAGCAATCATCATCGGTTGACCTGCTCCTGCAACACCAGGTTGGGCTGCACCAACCATTACTGGTTGAGGAGTTGCCATCACTTGGGGTTGGGCAGGGTCGGATGGTTGAGCCTCTGAAGGATTGAACCATTCGGTTGTTTCTTGTGGCGGTTGCATGAACCACCCAGCACCCATACAATATTTCATTATTGCACTTCAACACTTCAGTGATTGAACGTGCCTTAGGCGCATTTAGAAAAAAGAAAAAAAAAGAGTGGAGACGGGGAGTCAAAATGACTCCCCGCCCCCGGTTTCTTAGGAGGTGATCCATCTGCAGGTTCCCCTACAGATACCTTGTTACGACTTAACCC
>CAZPME010000001.1:139913-185990 GCA_964587885.1 uncultured Candidatus Poseidoniales archaeon | reverse complement strand
GGTCTCAAGTCTCGACCATTGGATGTATTCCAATCAGACTTGCCATGACAATGCTTGGGTTTTTACCTTCGAATCCTCCCCTAATCATTTTCTTGATTTGATGACGATGAGTATTGTGCACGAATCTAGTGGTGGTGCAGTATTGCTAGATGATAGTATCAATGCCAGCGAATTGGATAATTTGAGCGGAGATAATAATTCGCTAATTTGGCGTCCTTCCACCGACTTATCTTTCGGCGACCAATTGACAATCAAAGTTTACCACGATGCAACCCTTATCGCCAATCGCCAAGTCGGGGTTACGGTTTGGAATCAGCCCCTCGCTGATCATGAAGTGACGATTTCAACCGAATGGGAAATTGACCAAGAATACGATGATGAATTCGGACAGCAGACCTACTCCTTATTTTTCGTCGGCCAAGGCTGGCAAGAGCGAGTCGGTAACACTTTGTTGGCGCATGAATTAGGCAATGGGACTCTACAAATGAGCGAAGCATCAGAAAATGGAACCCTAACTCTAGACCTAATTCTCTCTTCGATTTGGCGTAATGAAACTACCTTCGACGGTATTCTTGATCGGCAAGAATTTGAGGCAACTGGCGTTGGCACAATGGGTTTGGTAAGTCAAGAAAATGATGCAATTACCGCAATTAATGCTACAGTAACCGACGCACTATTCAACCGTTCATATATCGGCGGTAGTCATAGTGACCGAATCAAATTACAAGCACTCGGAGACCTAAGTGTTTCTACAGAATCTGAAGATGATAATGGGACATGGATTGACGGTGACCTCAGTTTACTAATGGTTGAAACCTACGATGTCGACGGGGTTCGCATCCTTTCACTAACCCACTTTGAAGCCACAGCTGAAATGACAATGATCGACGGTGACCAGCGCTTCGACTTGGAAGTCGATGAAATAATCAACTCCGATCGCTGGGTCGATGGGCAGCGTTCAGAGCAACGAAATAAGATACTTGCACACGGGACTTTTGGATTTATCAATGAGGAAGAAAATGGCTCGGTGGCAATCAACGGCACAGTCATTGATTTCCATTCTGAGAGCATCAATGGCATGACAGTTCAAGATAATTTGCATATTGACGGTACTATTGAAGGTGAAGCAACCGGTGATTTTGGCATCATCCGCCAAATCAAAGAGAGTGGTACTTGGCACAATATCAACGATACTGATTTTGCTGTAAATGTCATCCATCAAGAATCGTGGTTCAACATTACCGCTGTTCAAGGTTGGTCAAATGGGGGTAATGGAGTTGGGACTCAGCATAACGAGACTTGGATGTACGATGTGCCGCAAATTGATTGGGAAAATCGCACCATTTATCAGCGCTGGAGAAGCAGTGGCTTCGGTGATAATGACGAGGGAGAAGAGTATCCAGAAGACTCACCAATAATTCTCAATGCTACTGCTCCCGTTGCTGAAGAGGGCTTAGGTGAGGCTAATGTGAGCCGAGAAACTGGTTTATCCCCTCTAGCATTATTGCCAGGGGACATGATGCTTCTTGATGGGCAAGATGGGATGATTCTCAAGGTGACTGCAACTGCGACTTCCACGGTTGATAAAGATGGCCATATCTTACCGGTAACATTGTGGAATGGTACCTATTTGGGTACCGATTCAGGTACTGCCAATGGAGCCATTGTCAATAGTGGCATCCTTGATGGTCTAATCGCTGAAGTTGTGCGCAATGCCGAATTAGAAAGTCCTGCCGGCAATCCCTTGATGTTTAATGAGACACAAACGCTGGAGCGGGTATTATCACCAAGCATTGTGACTGCTGAAGAAAATACTGAGCCAACTATCATCAGCGCAGGATTGCGAACCGGCCTTGTAGTCAATGAAGGTGGCTCGACTGCCCACCTTGAGGTCGAGGTGAGTGATAACGACTGGAATATCATCAGCGTTATCGCAGATATGCAATCGCTTGGCAATGGTGATGTCGAACTCAATGATGTTGGACATTCTGGTGATGCTGGGGTGCACGATGATGTATGGACTACATCGTTTGTATATGCTGGGATTTTACATGGCAATGTAAGCATTAATGTAACGGTAACCGATGCTTTTGGAGCTTTCGTCACTCAATCTGTAGTCATCAATATATTCAACCAAGCACCCCGCCTAACTGAATTTGATTTTGCCCCAACCCAAGTGATACGTGGCGACTCGGTTATCGTAAATGCGGAGGTCTTAGATGGCAATGGTGTCGCCAGTGTCGCCATCGACTTGCGCGGTGATGGTGGAGAATTGAACCAGTTAATTTTCGATTCATTTAGTGGCAAATGGAGTGGTATGGTACCGCTTCCAGAGACCATGACTCCGGGTGACCACAATTTGCAAATACGCATGATGGATGATGATGGGGCGACAATTACAGTAACTGAAAAACAATCTCTCAATGTTCATCGAAGTGCTGGCCAAGGGCCAAATCCTGATGATGTTATTCCCCCAATTACTATTCTCAATGAAGGACCTATCATCTCAGCGGTTACAGTCGATAAACACCCACTTGATCGTCCAAACATCGGTGGTGAAGATGTCATTATTACCGCTACTATTAGCGACCCCGACGGTGTTTCAACTGTAGTCATCAATTTAGCAGACATTTCACCACCCGGAATGCAGGGTGCTTGGCTATTGATGAATGACGCAGGGCAAGATGGTGATGTTACTGCCGATGATGGCATTTGGACTTACAAATTCCAGACTAGAAGTGGAATGCCATTGGGGACCTTTGCAATGACCGTAAGAGCAACCGACACATACGGTGCATACAATGTTGATGATAGCCTTGCCATTCAGGTGGTTGAGGACAATGTTATTGCGCCAGGGGAAAACCCTCAATCGGTTTTTGCCAGCACTGGAGTTGTGCTTGGATTGGTAGGGCTACTGGTGATAATTATGGTTGGTGTATTCATCGCCATTGTAATTCGCAGTAAGGAAGAAGGTGGTATGAAATGGGAAGACTCAGATGCCTTTGGTGGTGACTAAGTTACATCATTGAGTGCGCGTGCCGAGAGTTGAACTCGGGTTCCGGCGTTGGCAACGCCGGGTGATAACCACTACACTACACGCGCTTGACTTTGCCCCTGTCGAATCTCAATATAAACAGTTGGCTGGTAAAATGAGAGACCAGAGAACAGGATGGGAATAGCCAACCTTCATTTGTGCCCCCACCAACAGCCTTGCGAGGATGGATATGTCAGAGGCCCGAGACATCTTTGTCGGTAGTAAGCCGATGCACAGTTATGTCAATGCAGTACGTACGACAATGGCCAATGGTGAGCGAATTATCAGGTTGGTAGCACGAGGCAGGAATATCCAGATGGCGGTGGATGTCGCTGAGGTATGTCGCAGACGGGCAGGAATAATCGCTGGAAAATTGCCCGAAGACATTGTCATCAGTGATGTAGAAGTAGATACTGAGGAATTGCCACGAGAAGATGGTGGAACCCGCAATGTAAGTGTGATTCGTATCAAGATGGCTGCGCATGCTGCGATGCAAGAAGAGGAATAAAGCAAGCCGTAAATCTCAGTATCTTCGGATGTTGTATTGTAAAGGACGACAATTTTACTATGCGAGCAATTCTCTTATTTTTTTCTCAATTCGGTCCCTAGTTTCACGGTAGACCTCAAGGGATTGCCCGACTGGGTCTTCTAGTTGCCAATCGCCGGCTAGTGGTAGATTCGGACATGAGACTCCGCAACCCATGCTGAAGATGAGGTCAAAATCATCGTCGTGGAAATCATCAACTCGATTCGGTATTTGCTCGCTGATATCAATTCCTTTCTCAGCCATTACCTTCACCGCATTGGTTGCGACTTGGGTAGCAGGATGAGTGCCGGCACTAGCACAGTTGATGCCTAAATAACGGGCCCAACCTTCGGCCATTTGGCTGCGGCAGGAATTGCCGATACATACGAATAGAACTCTCACGAACCCTACAAGGAAAGCGCCCCATATGAACTATGAATATTCACATTCACGTTTTGTACTACTCATCTCATCCTTAAAGTAGGTTCAGGAAATTGGTATTGATGCAGCGGCTCCTTCCGCTGTCGAGAGGTCCGCTGCGGGGTATTCAGTCATCCCCTATCACCCTCTCGACAGCACTCTTTCCCCAATATGGTGAAGAATCAACCGACCATGGGGAGGTATGGGCATCTTCAATCGTGACCAGCCTTGGACCGGTCTCGCTGTTGTGATGTCAGTTTTTGCTCTCGACTTTTTGCTCCACATTCTCTTTGCTGCATGGGGTTGGACAATAATGTTCAAAATCATCGCCGTCGAGATTGCAATTATCGTTCATGCAGTAGGCCCATTAGCACTACTTATTGGTGGTCAGCGTTCCTCAACAGACCAGAAAATCGCATTCCAAATAGGATCAATCCTCTCAATTCCACTAAGTATTGGTTACTGGTGGGCCGTAAATGGTATGAGTTGGGATAATTGGTTGGTATTGACCCCAATGTTTGCACTGGCGATTCATCTACTATTTTGGCCTCGTCAATCGTGGCTTGCGAGTCTGTTTTTCACTAACAAGGTTTGAAATCCCCCTTATGTTTGGCCAAGTTTGAGGGAGAAAATGTCCGATTCACCAATCAGTCATCACGAACCAGACAAAGACGATACCTCTGCTGCTTCACAGGAAAGTGAGGGCGAGGCTTCTGCCGAACAGCAACGCCAAATGGAACAAGCCTACGCTCAGATGAAACGCAAGATGTCAATGCAGGAAATGGGTTTGCAAATCAAACATAAAATCATGGTTTTATCCGGTAAAGGTGGAGTGGGAAAATCGACAGTTGCAACCGGATTAGCCCTTTCATTAGCCGGTAAGGGTCACAATGTTGGCTTACTGGATATTGATATCACTGGCCCGAATGTCCCCAAGATGCTCGGTTTAGGTAATCACCGCCTCCATGTTGAGAGTGGCAGAATCCATCCCGCAGTTGGACACAGTGGAGTCAAAGTAATTTCAATGGCATTTCTACTTGAAGACGAAGATACCCCAGTAGTTTGGCGTGGTCCAATTAAATTAGGGGCGATTCAGCAATTCATCGGTGATGTTGAATGGGGAGAGTTGGATTATTTGGTCATAGATTTTCCTCCCGGAACTAGTGATGAGCCACTTACTGTGGCGCAAAGTTTGCCCGATATTGACGGAATGGTAATTGTAACCACTCCCCAAGACGTCGCTCTTTTGGATAGTCGTAAATCGGTCGGTTTTGCTAAATCACTCAAAGTTCCAATTATTGGTATTGTTGAAAATATGAGCGGCTATACAATTCGTGGAACTGCTGAACCGAATGCACTCATGAAGATCGCCTCTCCAAATGGTTCATCGGTTGAGGTTTGCGCTGATAGTGATGGAAATTGGGCCACGACGCTGGATATTTTCAAAGTTGGCGGTGGAAAAGATACCGCTGAGGAGATGGGAGTTCCATTCCTTGGGTCTTTGCCTTTCGACCCAGGTGTTGTACGCGGGGGCGATGATGGAGTTCATCGCATCGTCGCCGACCCAGAAGGTGAATCAGCTGTAGCATTCGCGGCATTGGTCGCTCAGGTCAATGCAAATATCTCTGCTCTTGCAAGCGAAGGTGCAAATGGGCCGGGTAATGCCGGTCTAGAAATCATTTGAGGTGCTGCACAATGAGTGCCGATGTTAGAGCAGTTGAATCCAAAAATCGAGAACAATTAATGGTAGTTTGGCTGATATTGTCGTGTTTTGGCATCATGTTTGCAGTGCTTTCATGGTTACAAGAGGCGGCCATATTACCATCTTCAGACGAATTAGGAGTTTGGAAAGGTGTGTTAGCGGTTTTAACTGGATTGGTACTGTATTGGTCATTGGCGCGTAAGATTTAGGTGACCAAAATGAGTGAGATTCCTGAATTGCGTCGCCTTGAACGAACTGCTACGGCAATGGAATTGACGTGGTCGGATGGAACTGAAAACAGCGTTGCTTATCGAACATTGCGCTACTGGTGCCCTTGTGCTAAATGTGGACCACGTCGTGATGCTGAGGACTTAGTAACCTTGCTTGAAGCCGAGATTGATTCATTCACAGAAGAAAAGCCGACCGTAGGGACAGTCGGTGGATATGCCCTCCACTTTGAATGGACGAATGGTTGTTCATCAGGCATTTATCGTTTTGAGAGAATTTGGGCAATCGCCAATGCACAAGACCCTGATGGTGGTAAGCCCTATACCCATGGCGCATGGTGACTTTTGGCTTTTTTTTGGCGAAGGTGACTTCAACACCAGCAGTACCGCTAACCTTTGGGGGAGAGTATGGCTGGCGGTGTTTACATCACTTGGGTGGCGAGTGCTTTGGCGCTCGGCATATTGCTCTTACCGGTATTCAAACCGAAGTGGCAGAAGGTCAATTTACAGGGCTTCATCGATATGTTTCGCCGTTATTGGGCGCATATTGGGTTAGTTTTCTCAATCTACGTTTGGAAGGATATTCTCGACCAACTCGACCGTCTTATCATGGCTAATACTCAATTTGAATTCACTCCGTGGGTCTATGCGATTGAGGGCGATTTGGTGCTATGGGTCCAGCAAGCCTTTCTCAACGACTTACTAACCACGTTGCTGACGCACTTTTATGTCGCTGGATATATGCTAGTATGCTATGTTTCGGTGTTATATTTCTGTTATTTTGATGACCGATATATTGCTGACCGAGTCAGTATGTCGATTTTCTATGTTTACGCTTTTGCTGTACCATTCTATCTCTTTCTCAATGTACGGGTTACCGGTGACCACATTCCGGCAATGGAAACACTAGCCTACAACCTCACTCCTGAGATTAATGATTGGTTTACTCGAATCGATCCATTTACCAATGGCATGCCGAGCCTACATATTGGGATTCCATTTGCTGTTTGGCTTAGTTTAATCAAGTGGGATAGCGATAAGCGCTGGCGTAATTACACTAATTTCTTGGCCGTTTTCATTGTCCTCACCGCATTTGCCGTAGTCTACCTTGGTATTCATTGGTACCTAGATATAATCGGTGGCATGTTAATCGCTTTGCTTGCAGTACAAGCCTCAGAAAAATCTCAATGGTTATGGAAAATTCTAGATGAGCGTACTTTCAATGCAAGATTAGTAACCGTATTGACTTCAAAGGAGAGAACCGTTTACTGGGCCAAAACTCATACCAAGAGGTTGTGGTATAAACTCAAGTCGCCAAGCAGTAGAGAAACCAGTGTGGCTATGCTGATGGTTGTATTGTTGACTGTCGGGGTTATCGTTTGGGATGTGACTCATAGAGAATTACCTGCCACAGGTGTAGAATCTCCGGTTGAGGCTACTGCTGCAGATGGTTGGTTGGTAAATCTTGATAATTCTAGTGAAGGATGGAAAGTGGTGGTAACCGACCTTTCTGACCTTACACAAGACATACCTATTGAACATCAACAACTCGACCGTAATTCAACTTTTGATACAGGTTGGGATATGTTGGCAATTGCCAATGATACAGTTGCTCAAGTTTACAATTTAGCTGAACCGTCAATACAACCGTGGATTCTAAATGTAAGTCAACCTAGTCAATTGTATCTTGCTGAATGGCTTGGCCAAGGCATTGTATTGCTCGTAGTCGAAGAGGGAGAATTGCGTGGAATGACCCTTGATGGTGATGCAATCACAATGCCAACAGTTCCGGTAGCAAATGCCTCGGTTACCTCACTCGCAGTTCATGACAACCGTCTCGCCATCATTTATGATGATGAGCCGGCATTAGTTCGGCTTGGGAGAGTAGGATTGGATAGTTTGGCTGACCAACCATTACAGTACTATGCCACCACTGAAGAAAATGCCTTGCTCGAATCTTGGGGCCAAGTTGTCGATGAAGGAAATGCTACAATAGTTGAAGTTGATTTAGATTATGATTGGCTGGTAGCGACGGTCAACGTGAGTGCAGTAGACCGTCTAGTTTTAGTTGACTTGGAGAGAGGTGAAAGTCGTCTAATCAGTGATGCTAAATTCCCTGCCCATGACCCTGCAGTTGGGCATGGTTTGGTGGTTTGGGCCAGTCAATGGAACCTCAATCCAAGTAATCCGCAAGATGAATATCTTGATCATGAAATTTGGTATTTAGATTTGGAATCAGGAGCAGTCAATCCTGAGCATTTGACCAATGACGAACTGGAACAGCGTCAACCAAGTGTGTTAGCCAATCATATCACTTGGATTACCACCGATGAAGAGGGTAATTCAGTCACAACTATTCATCCGCGTACTGTTGCCCTCGACACCTATTCGTCGCAAATTCTACAATTTGCAGTATTAGCAATGATAATTCTTACCGGTATTTTCTCATGGCAGAAGATGACCGAAAATACCGCACCTAAAGTAAACGGCATGGTTGACAATTCCGAACAAGAATAATTCAAGTAACCGGAAAATCACTTAGGAATAGCAAGCATTCTGTCAAGGGCAACTTTAGCCAACTCAGCGGTTTGTGTAGGGACTGAAATTTGGTTGGGTACTTCTCCATCCACTAATCGTTCAAGTACATCGAGCAAATAGATTGGGTGAATCATATACATGGTCGAGCATGGGCATACCATCGGGTCGAGGCAAGTTACTTGTTTGTCTGGATATTGCGCATCCAAACGCTTGACCATGTTTATTTCGGTGCCAACACCGATAACTGAACCGGATGGTTGTTGAGCGACATAATTGCGAATGAATTCTGTCGAACCCACAGCATCTGCCGCCGCCACAACATCGTGTTTGCATTCAGGGTGGACGACGATTGTGCAGTTGCTATTTTCTGCTCGCATACCCTCTATTTGCTCAACACTAAAGCGGCGATGGACGCTACAATATCCATGCCATAGGACGATACGAGCATCAGTCATTTGTTGCCAATCGGGTAATTCACTTGGAGTCCAAACCGCCATCTCATTATCGTTTAGGCCCATTGAAAATCCAGTATTTCGACCGAGGTGTTGATCAGGAAAGAATAGCACTTTGCCATTTTTACCAGCCCGGGAAAATGCCCACTTGAGAACTCCTTTGGCATTGCTTGAGGTGCAGACTACACCACCATGTTCACCGACAAAGGCCTTCAGGTCGGCGCTGGAATTCATGTAGGTTACGGGAATCAAAAAAGCCTCATCATCCTCTGCTGGTAAATTTGGGTCAACCCGCTGGGCAGGGTCAGATAGGTTGAGATTTGTGAGTAAGGATTGCCAGCAGTCCTGAACATCGGGCAGTATCGCCATATCGGCCATACTACATCCGGCTCGCAAATTTGGTAGGACCACTTTCTGGTGTTCGCTAGTGAGAATGTCGGCACTTTCTGCCATGAAATGGACGCCGCAGAAAACGATGTATTTGGCCGAAGAATCTGCAGCTTGTTTGGAGAGCAAAAATGAATCCCCAAGTAAGTCGGCGAATTCCACGATTGAATCACGCTGGTAATGATGGCCGAGAATCAACAAGTTGTCGCCGAGGTTGGCCCTTGCGGTGGCGATACGATCGGCGATTTCAACATCGCTTAATCCGGCTGCACGAGCCCGCGGGTCAATTTCACATACTGGTAAGGAAATCGCCAATTTCTGACCCTCAATGGGCTGAGCCCATGTTCTCGGTAGTCGCCACCGCTTTGAAGTCATCTATGTTGGGTGCGACTAAGGGGGGAGAGTGATGCAGGCTTGGAAAGGCGAGAAAGTGATTCATGTTGGAGCTGAGGCTGAGGTAATCCTTGGAACCTTTCTTGGAAAGCCTGCAATCATCAAGAATCGTCGTTCACGTGCTTGGCGACACCCCGAACTCGACTCCCGCCTGACTCGTCGTAGAATGCATGCAGAGGCGCGATTATTGACCCGTTTAGGGCGTCAAGGCTTACCTGTTCCACTAATTCAAGACCTCGATATTGAGAATGGGGAAATGGTATTGACTCTTCTTCCAGGCCAGACGGTAATTGAACACTTGCGATCCAAAACTATCGGGGTTGATATCAATGCAATGTTAATCGAAATTGGTAAATTGGTGCGGCGCCTACACCGAGAAGGAATTACTCACGGAGATTTGTCGACAAATAATGTCCTCTATTGCCAAACTACTGGCGCCAGCCTGATAGATTTCGGCTTGGCAAAGATCACCGAAGAGGTCGAGGATTTCGGAATCGACCTTCATGTATTGCATGAAATTCTAGGTGCTAGTCATCCAGACCATCCTCAAGCCATAGATGCTGTCATCGACGGTTATTTGGCCGTTGATTCTGATATGGGTCGCCCTTCTGCGACCGGTGGTGGTGAATTACCTACCGCCAATCAAGTGGTAGAGCGGCTCAAAGATATCATGACTAGAGTTCGTTATCATGGCTGAGAATAGTCGATTGTTTATGCGATAATTTTGTCGACTCCAAGCCATCCAAGTAGGGCAAGAATAGGCCCTCCGAGTGAGGTGGCAAGTACATATCCTGCCAAACCAGCCCAATTTTCAGATTGATAGAGTCTAATTGACTCGAGGGAATAGGTCGAGAGAGTAGTGAAAGCTCCTAATACACCAATGCCGAGAAAAAGCATTGTAGTTTCACTAACCATCTCATGCGAAACAGCGGCGCATGCTAGCGCTCCCAAGGCAAGAGAACCAACCAAATTAACTCCTAGTGTAGACCAAGGATATGGCTCACTAGGTAGCCAATTTCCAACCATGTAACGTAAAACCGCACCCATGGCTCCTCCGAGCGCAACCAAGAGGAGTGTTTTGGGTTCCATTGGTGAACGGCAAGGCCGGCTCGTTCAAGACCATAGCGCTCATCGCCAGTCCGATGGGCGATAAACGCAAGTTGTGGTTTGCGACTGGGAACATAGGGAAAATCGCAGAGGCACAACTCATCCTAGGACCACTTGGATATGAGGTGTCTAAATTTACTGTCGCTGGGCAAGCACCTGAGATTATTGAGCCACAGGCTGATTGGTTGGAAGAGGTAGCGATGGAGAAATTGCGGCAAGCACGTGAAATTCTTGCCGCAGTAGGTAAGGGTGATGATGCAGTGATGGTCGAAGATTCTGGTCTTTTTGTCTCCTCCCTCAATGATTTTCCAGGTGTGTATTCAGCATATGCTCTCAAAACTATAGGAAATATGGGAATGCTTAGATTGATGGCTGAACAAGATGATCGCAGTGCTGCCTTTCATGCCGTCGCAGCTCTTTGGGATGGTACGAAAAACCATTTCGGATCAGGTCGCTGTAATGGCCGAATTGCTGAAGTTGCAAGTGGTGATCATGGCTTTGGTTTTGATCCAATTTTTATCCCTAATGATTTGGATTCAGAGGGAGTTCAATTGGCGGCCGGAAAACATGGCGTCGTGTCGACTGATGGTCTTACCTTTGGTGCGGTAGATATGGAAGTTAAGCAAAAATTCAGCCATCGTAGACGCGCTTTAGAGGCTTTATTCTCCTCTATCTCGTAACCGTCACCATCAAATCAAGATGCCGATTGGGGCAAGAGGGTAGGACATGGATTTCAAGCGTTTTCTCTTAGTCTTGGCCATTATTGGCACGCTCGGGTTCTACCTTATGCAAACCAGTGAATTGAGTGAAGGGGCGCAATGGGGAGTAGTCGGGATACTTGTTGCCGAGTTCCTCCTCCTGCTTTTCATGCCCGGTGACCAATCTCAAACCGTACGCCGTCCTGCTAACAGGTCGAGTAGTGGAGCAAAATCTGCTGTTTCTGATGCTGAATCCAATGATGATGATACTGTCGATGTGCCCGAACCGGTAACCGAAGAATCACTTGATGGAGCGACATTGAAACAGAGAAAGATGGCCAAGATTCGTGCTAAAGAAAAGGAAGCCCTTGCTTTGGCTGCAGCCGAGGCCGAAGAAGATGAAGATGACGTAGACCCTCTACCTGAAATAAAAGTCGAGGTTGAGGAATACCATGTCGCTGAAGAGTTTGTGGTCGAAGTTAATGCCCAGTCGGTAGAGGATGCAGATATTGAGGATACTGTCGATCAAAGGCGTGCTCGACATGAAAAAATCCGCAAGAGAATCGCTGACCGTCGCCGTTCACAGATGGCAGCAATTAGAGCATCGACAGCAAAAATGTGGGAAGATCAAGATGATAGTGAGGACATTATTGCAACCTTGAATAATCCTCAGTTAAAGCATGGAATTGAGGTAATCGATGAACCTGCTGAAGTCGCTGCAGGCCACCCATATGGTTCAACCTTTATCCGTATCGACGAAGATCGGATTTTACGTTTACGCACTCCACTTGATTCTGGATTTACCTCTCTTGTGGATTCTGATTCTTCAGGTCTACCACCACCGGACGGATTACCAGCATTGGGTGATTTACCACCGCCGGACGGTTTACCAGCATTGGGTGATTTACCACCACCGGTTGGCTTACCACCCTTAGGTAATCTACCCCCTCCTCCTTCACCAGCACAATCTGCTTTAGCCAGCCTAAAGACGGATATGAATGATGACTGAATCAGTATTACTTGCCGACCCACTTGGCCGGTGAGCGAGACAGGAATGCATTAACTCCGATTTCTTTGTCCTCGGTATCGAATAAATCAGCAAACATTTGCGCTTCAATTGTAATGCCTTGAGAAATTGGTTCTTCCAATGAAGTACGCACGGCTTGCTTGGCGACTTTCAGTGTGTGAGGAGACTTTGCTCCGATGTTTTTTGCTAACTCAATGGTTTCAGCCTCCAACTCATCATCACTGGTCAATCGATTCAGTAGTCCTATTCGATAGGCTTCGTCTGCATCAATCATCTCACCACTAAGGACCATTTCCATTGCTCGACCATAGCCGACGAGTCGCGGGAGTCTCTGAGTCCCTCCTCCTCCAGGGATTAAGCCCAAGTTGATTTCTGGAGTGCCGAATTTGGCTCGTTGACTTCCGATACGAATATCACAAGACATTGCAACCTCACAGCCACCGCCAAGGGCGAAACCATCAACCATCGCGATGGTTGGCATAGATAGTGCCCAAATCGCTTCCCACGCATTATTGGAAAATCGCTCGTGAATTGTCGTGCTATCGACGCCGACAAATTCTGTAATGTCGGCACCTGCGATGAATGCATTTGGTTTAGCTCGCTTACCTTCTGCGGGCGGATTTGGTCCTTGCCCTGCGAAAACGACTACTCGCACATCATCATCATTTTCGGCCCATTCACATACTTGTATTAGGCTAGTAACGACGTCGGAATTGAGAGCATTGAGTTTGTCTGGGCGGTTCACAATTACCTTGGCGACCACGCCATTATTGGGGTTTTCATCATCAATTACAATCGTTTCGATTGCAACAACATCTGACTGTGGGGCGGCGCTCATAGTCCTTCGCAGACCGGTACAATAAATGACGCTTGGCTCTAAAGAATCAGCCATTCACCCGCGTGAAATAGATAAGAGCGAGTAACTTCGGCAAGCCTTGTAGGGTTTAATTATGGCCAAGAATACTAAATCTTCTGAGCCATTGAGTACTCTGGTCATGGCTGAAGACTTGGCCAAGAGATTCGGAGATTTTATCGCTCTACACCCTCTAAACGTCAAAGTACAATCGGGAGAATTTTTTGGTGTATTCGGTCCAAATGGCGCTGGTAAATCAACCTTTATCAAATTGCTAACCGGGCAACTCAAGCCATCACTTGGACGAGCAGAAGTGCTCGGTATTGACGCCGAAAAAGATCCACAATTACTCAAAGCCAATATTGGGATAGTACCCGAATCGGAATCTCCTCCATCATATCTCACTCCAACTGAATTCCTTGAATTTGTCTGTGTATTGCGGGGAATCGAAGACCATGTGGCGAAAGTCGAAAACTGGATTGAGTGGTTTGGTCTACAGGAAAAGCGCAATACGATGTGTAAAGACCTCTCCAAGGGTCAGCGACAAAAAGTAATGTTGGCCAGCGCTTTCATTCATGAACCGAAATTGTATTTCCTCGATGAACCATTTGCTAATCTCGACCCGATTTACCAGCGCAAATGCCGACAGTGGTTATTGCAACACGTCGCTGATGGTGGCACCATCTTTCTGTGTAGCCACGTACTTGAAGTTGCTGAACGGCTCTGTACCCGCGTGGCGGTAATCGACCAAGGCAAGGTATTAGCAGCAGGAACTATGTCTGAATTGAAGAATTCAGATGAGGAGTCCCTTGAGGATGTATTCATTCGTTTAGTAGGCCATTCTATCGCTGAAGCGGAAGGGATTGCCGATGGTTTGGGTGAGGAGGAGTAATCCTGCAAAGCACCATCTCAAGCATCGACTGGGATGATTATCAACATGATAATTCACGCTCCGCGATAAAGACCGCCATTACTGGAAAATATTCCGTACCTAGCCTAGTTGAGTCTTTTGGAATTACTTACAAAATGATGTTTCGTGAGGAATGGCGCCAGAATATCGACTTTGCCAAAAAACGCCACATCCTCCTATTTCCAGCCTTATTGGCGGTGGTGGCAATGGTCGCTAGTATTGGTTTACGCTACCTCGTCGGTGAAGGAGTAGAGTCGGATGCGGTTCTAGTCGACGAATATAGGAGAGCATTTTCTTGGCAGGAGATGCGTTTTGCCTTACATTTCCCATTATTCATGTTCAGTTTGGGAATGGGCTCATTTGCATTTCTTGGACGGGTGCTAGTCAGTCAACGTTCCTCAGGCAATAATTACCTGTTGACTGCGCCGGCTCTTCAACCGCTTCTACAATCGACTAACTATTTCGCATATTATCTCAAAGAAGTTACAATTTACGTGATGATGGTTCTAGCACCCGTGGTATTTGGTATGTGTATCGGGATAATAATGGGTGATTTTATTGACTTACCTACTCCTCTTTTGTGGAGCAGTATACCTTTACTCAGTGCGGCGATGGTGATTACTTTGGCGCAAGGATTAGCGATGTCATTTTTGGGTTCGGCATTGTGGACACGCGGTGGTGTTTGGGGGAAAGCGATGCCGATCGGCGTAATCATTTTCGCCACTCTTTTTGCGCTGGGTATTTTGAACATTGAATGGTTTATTGCCGGTTATGCCCTGCAAACCACTCACCACTTGGGGTTCTTGATTGCAGGGATAATTGCTTCACTTGGGATGGCATTGTTGGCGGCAAATGTAGTCGGTAAAGATTTTGAGCAAGCGGTAATTGAACGTGATGACTTATTCCGACCCGTCTATGACCGACTCGGATTCTTGGGCAATGGCAGAATGCGGCTTTTAGTTACCAAAGAATTGGTCGACCTTTTGCGTAGTGGGACAATAAAGAAGATGATTATTTCGTATTCTGTTCCGCTAATTGTTCTCTTAATGTTGGCTTGGTTAGTGGATTTTGCTGAAGCACCAATCCCAATAAACCTACTTTCATATGCTCCTTTTTTGGGATTCTTTGGCTTTAATTTCTATTCTTGGCTAACTGGAATTGACTCCCCAGATCACATGAATACCTTACCGATGGAAGTACCCGAATTGATTCGGGCTAAGGTGGTAACTTACTTTCTTACCACAACATGGATTAGTATTCTTTTCCTAATCTTAATGGCATGGAGCCTAGATTCTTGGGGGGTTTTTCCCGTTGCTTTAATAGTCATGTTAGCCAATAGTGTCTACATTGTTTCATTGACAGCTTTCCTAATGGGATTGAGACCGAATAAGGCGATTTTTGATGCCTCAATAATGACATATTTTTGGATTGGAACGGTTATTCCACTATTATTTTTATTCCTGTTATCCTTTACCCAAGGAGATACAGCGTTTTACGATAATATGGCGACTGCAATTATTACCGAAGGAGTTGATTCAAAGAATGTTGGCTTTGATGATAACCGTGCCCAGATGGGCTTCGGCTGGATCCTCACAATTTCTGGTTTTCTTTTGGTTGGGAGTTGGTTATTGATGAAATTGCTCGATCGGAAGTGGAGCGGCCACGAGTTCTCAAATTGAGTTTATTCTGAACTAGAATAGGCGAGGATTGAAAATGGGCAAGCCAAGGCAATAACATGGCAAAGGTCGTAGCCATCTGTGGTATGCCCGGTTCGGGTAAGGGAGTTTTTGGCGATGCAGCCAAGCAATTGGGATTGATCGTAAGGTCGATGGGAGATATGATTCGCGCTGAAGTTGAACGTCGAGGAATTGCCGGTGATCCGCATGTTTTTGGCCGAGTTGCCCAAGAGTTACGTGATGAATATGGCTATGGAGTATTAGCCTCTAGATTGATACCAATTATTGAGGCCGAGGATTCCTCTGAAGAGTTAGTGGTTATAGAAGGAATGCGAGGCATAGATGAATATGATGAATTTTGCGCGGCTTGGGGAGATGATTTCTCCGTAGTTGCCATCGTCTGCGATACCGATGCTAGATTTTCACGAATCCTAGCAAGAGGCCGTTCTGAAGATGGTGATCGTGCAAGTTTTGATGAACGCGATGCACGTGAAATTGATTGGGGAGTTCAGACCTTAATTGATAACGCTGACCATGTCATCAACAATTCTGGTTCACTTCCAATGTTCGCTTCAATCTGTACTGGATTGCTATTCGAATTGTCGGCTTGAAACTCAGGTTAGACTAAAACGGATAATACGCAACTTTGACTCAAATAAGGTTAAAGCGACCCTGCATTTATCCTCTGCCGTAGGCAGAGGGGTTTGATGGCAAGGAAAAGACGCGGTGGCGGCAAAGGAAAAAGAAAGCGCCAGCAACGAGCAGAGTACGATGAATTGGATAAATACCCTGTTATGCCGCCTCATGCATTCGCTCGTGTAGTGCGCGATAAAAGGTCACTGAACATCATTTACCAAATCATTGAGCCACCTTTAACCAAGAAGGAAGAAGAATACCGCCAGGAAATTTTCGACATTTTTGTCAAGAGTTTGACCGCATCCATTAACGAAATCGATGCCGACCCGATCGCTTATCTTCGTACGGCAATGGATAAAATCATCAAGTCTTATGGGATGAAGGTTAACAAGAAATCCAAATCAAAGATTTTCTATTATCTACGCCGAGATTTGGTTGGTTATGGTCGTATGGACGTAATGATGAATGACCCGAATGTTGAGGACGTTTCATTGGATGGAACAGACATCCCGATTTTCGCATATCATCGCAAGTTTGAATCGGTAGAAACTACTTGCAAATGGGAAACTGACGACATTCTAGAATCGTATGTAATTAAATTAGCCCAGCGTTGTGGTAAACACATTTCTGTGGCTGAGCCGCTACTCGATGCGACATTAATGGATGGTTCACGAATTGTAATGAAACTAGGCCGAGAGGTTTCGACCCGCGGCTCATCTTTCTGTATTCGCCGTTTCAAGGATGACCCATTCAGTCCGGCCGATATCGTTGCTTTCCGTACCATGTCTTCGCTGATGACTGCTTACCTATGGATTGCCTTCCAAAATGAAGTACCAATGCTGTTCGTAGGTGGTACGGCAAGTGGAAAAACCACCACTCTAAACGCAATGTGTATTTTCATCCCTTGGCAGATGAAAATTGTCAGTATTGAATCGACACGTGAAGTAAATATTCCCCAACCTAACTGGATTCCCGGGCTAACCCGACAAGGTTTTGGTGGAGAGTCAAATGAAGGAGAAATCGGTGAATTCGAACTCCTCAAAGCTGCATTGCGTGAGCGACCAGAATACATTATTGTCGGAGAAATACGTGGTGCTGAAGCATACGTTCTGTTCCAAGCGATGGCGACCGGGCACTGTGCATATTCAACCGTGCACGCAGATTCTGTTCCTTCGCTTGTACACCGCTTGGAAAACAAGCCGATCGATATCCCGAGAGTTCTATTGCCTGCACTTGAAGCATGTGCTATTCAGATTCAAACTCGTATCAACGGGCGACGTGTACGTCGAACCAAGCAAATCGTCGAAATCGTGGGTATAGACCCCGGTTCAATGGAATTAATCACCAACGAAGTTTTCCGTTGGGATCCTGCAACCGATGATTTCGTCTTTAGTGGCAAATCATATGTGCTGGAAAAAATAATGGTTAAAATAAATTTTAGCCAAGAAGAAATGAGACGTGAATTACGTACCCGTAAGAGGATTCTTGAATGGATGGTGCTTAACGATATTCGCAAATCTGACCAAGTATCTCAGGTAGTTACCGAATATTATGTGCGGCCTCAAGAGATTCTTGCTCGAGTCGATGGATTGCGTTGAGGATAGCCAAAGGAGTGATTGGGATGGAGTTGACCACCTGGCAGAAAATCTGTCATCGAATTATTGGTCGCTCGCTCAAAAAGAGGGCTCGAAAGGACACCGAGCTCAGTAAACAGTTGGACCAAGCAGGAATAACCGTGATGCCGGAAGTATATCTTGCGGTAAATCTCGTATCGACCATTACGGTCATGCTACTTTCGTTTGGATTCGTCGCTCTCTTCTTCATTCCTGAAATCGGCGTAATCGCCTTTTGGGAATCATTACAAGACCCCCTAACTCAAGAACCCTGCCGTATTTGGGAATATTGGAATAAGGATATAGCCGCACAAAATGCTAATTTGCCAGGCAAAGGATGTCCGGATTATCAAACACGGGTTTTTCCACCATTTTTGAAAATATTGATACCAGTTATTGGAGTATTGTTAATCCCTTGGTTTGCTTCCAAATATTTCCGAAATACCGCAGCACGAGAATTAAAACAACGCAGTGACCGCTTGGAGAAGTTTTTGCCTTATGCTTCCTCATACACCGCAGCCATGTCTGCAGCCAATGCTAGTCCACAGAAAATTTTCAAATCATTAGCTTTGAACGAAGAAATTTACGGGGATATCGCCTATGACTCCGGATTGATTTATCGTGACATGACATTACTCGGTTATGATTTGTTGACCGCGATAAAGCTCAGTGTTGACAGGGCTGCTTCGCCTTGGCTGACTGAGTTTTTCCAAGGTATGGTCGGAACCTTGACCTCAGGTGGAAACCTCAAATTGTATTTCTTGAATCGTGCCGAACATTACATGCGGGAAAATCGCACTCGCCTTCAAGTATTCTTAGAAACTCTTGCGATGCTTGCAGAGTCCTATGTCGTAGTTGCGGTTGCGATGCCCCTGTTCTTGATTGTCATGCTGGTTATCATGTTCTGGGTTTCTGGTTCTGGCTCGCAAATGAGTGAAGGAATGCTGTATACAATTATTCTCGGTGTTCTACCATTGATTCACGTTGCTTATTCTGCAATGGTTTGGCTAATGAGTGAAGAACAGAAGATGTAAGGAGGTGAGAGAAATGGCACGTAAAAAGAAGAATAAAATCAGGGTCGATCTCGATCTTCCTAAAGATGACACTACCCTAACGAAGTTGTATGGAATCATCGGAATATGCATGATTGTTGGTATTTCAAGCATGGTGTTTTGGGTAATCAATACTGATTTCATCCCCACTCAAAATGGCCAACCTATGTTTATCAATCTGTATTGTGATCATGACCCTCGTTTCCAGCCGACATATGCGGAAAACCAATCTTGTGATATTCTCCAGGACACTCCACAGCCCGCTACTTGGACTCCAGATGAGGTATGGCGAGGAGTTAGTTCCAAGGCTCAAGATTTTGATGTTCCAGGGATTGACAATGAGACTATAGGCCTATATCCGCGTAGTGAATTGCCTCAAGAATTACAATTAGAATGTTTGGTAAAAGATTCCAAACCGGTTCCATTTACGGTTGAAATTCGTGATCCAAATGGTCGACTAATGACTTGGTATGAGAGTGGATTTAAGCAGTACTCTAATGATACAAATAATGCTGAAAATTTTGGGGCAGGTTGTGATTTAGTAATCCCCGATGTACCTCCGGACGAAGGCTACACAATTGCCTTTCTTTCCCAAGATGAAACTGAGACTTTGGATTCAGTTACTTTCACCATTTCCGTTTTGACTTATGATGGGATTCCTGACAATATGAATAACAAATCTCTTTGGGTTGGTCCCGAAGTTGACTTTGGGGTTAAATTACGTCCGACTATTTTCCTCAATTTCTTTGGTATTGGAATATTTGTGATGATTTACCCGGCTTCGTATTATTGGGATAAACAGATGAAAGCACTAAACGAAATTGAAGAGAAATTCCCTGATTTCCTTCGGGATTTAGCGGAATATTGGAAGGGAGGTTTATCGATGACTATTGCGGTTCAGACTTTAGCTAATTCTGAATACGGTGCACTGAATCCCGATGTCAAGAAAATGGCCGACCAGATTTCGTGGGGTATCGCGTTTGAAGTGGTTATCACCGAATTTGCCAATCGGGTCGGAACCCCATTGGTCAAACGTGCGATCTCATTGATAACTGAAGCGAATCGAGCAGGAGGTAAAATCTCCGATATTCTCGTTACGGCGGCTAACGATAGTCGTGAAATTAAGTTCCTGGAAGGGGAACGAGCAAGGGCTATTTCATCCTATATTGCTGTTATTTGGGTCTCCTACATGGTTTTCCTTCTTGTGATTATCATGATGGGCAAGGTGTTTATTCCTGCTATTGCCGGTTCAAATTCGGATGATGGTGGTGATGATGGAGGGAGTGCCTCGATAGGCAACATGCAAATTCGTTCTATTGATGCCTTATTCTTCGTTACCATATTTTATTACGGTGTGACTTTACAAGCCCTTGGCAATGGTTCAATGGCTGGACTGATGGCTACAGGTAGAATTACCAGTGGTTTTAAACACGCGGGGATGATGATTTTGGTTGGTCTATTTGGCTTCAATTTTGTCGTTTACGAACCTGCTTTGATTGGTATTGAACCGTCTGCGCAACTCACCACCGGAGCAGGAACGTACTCGCCTGGTCCGGTAGTTCCACCATGAGTGAGTAAGATGCAGGGCGATGATAATGGACAAGTTCACATTCTAGAGATGGTCACATTATTTTGGCTCTTTTTTATGACTGCTCTGTTCCTTATCCAAATTCATATTCCTGATTCACCTTCTATCGCCAGCGATTCGACATTAGAGTTGGCGGCTGAAGATGCTATTCAGATGGGGGTGTCAGCCCCCGCTATCGATGAATCAATAGATAATCGCCTAGTTGAATTATTACTTGCAGATGATAGAGAGGGTGCTTGCGAACTATTGCTTAATGGCCTGACAGCAACTGTTGATGGCGAATGCTGGTTAGCCAAGAATGCTGGAATTAGCGCTCCACATGGTGATGGGGTTGAGCCCAGTGGCAGTAGTATCACCGTTCACCGTCTCGTTCAAGTCGAAGCAGATGCTTGGACTGTGAGCATTGATGTATGGTACCGAGGGGGGATTCACTGATGCGTCATCAGGATTGTTATGAAAGTGAAGATGGCGAGATGGCACAAATGCTGTTAGCAGCTGGAGTGGTCTTGTTGATGTCGCTTCTTTCAATGGCAGTATATGGGGTGAAAGTTGCGGGCCTAGGACAACCGTACGACCCCGCCTCTGATGCAGTAATCGATACCAGTGCAGAATTGCAATCGTCATTTCAACCACTGATTGAAAATCGTTCAAATGATCTAGTCGCCTCTGGCTTGTCGAATGAAGACGCAATTTGGACAGCCCTCAATTGGACTCATGATGATTTACTTCATCATGGCGAATTACGTGGAGTAGAGATAAAGATGCTAACCCCCAATGTAACCGTGGTTGGTGAAGTGTTTTCGATTGATGTAGAAGTTGGAATCGCCGACCGTCATGCCCGCCTTTTGCACAACCTTACCGCAACCATCGACCTTTCTTAGTGCGGTAATTTTCAGCGGGTGCGCGCATTCCATTGCAGGTCGAATAAGTGATTAATTCGGGCAACGGCATCGGCGGTTCGAGTTGTCTCAATTATTTCCCAATCGGTAATTTTGGAGCGCTCAATAATGCCGGTTTGAATGGCTCTTAGACGATTGATAGACTCGACATATCGGTCAGCACGACGCCAAGAAGATTTTTCGCGTTCCTCTAACATTTCAATATGATCTTTTTCGGAATCGACAGTTAGAACAATTCCGACCGCAATTCCTCCTGATTCCTTCCATTCCCTGAGCCAACGATTTTCCGGAAGAAGATGGACTCCTTCGAGGACTAAGTCGATACCCTCGCGGCAAGCGCGAGCGATGGTTGCGGCGATTCCAGATTCCACTGCCGTGCATGTATCGAGCCAATCGACCACTGGGTCACCGGCCTCGCCGCGACTGAATGAAGATCGATGGAGGGCCGGTTGGGTATTTTCATCACCGCAGGCGCGCATTATTTCGCGTATCGCATCAGTCGATAGTGAACGGGCAAAACCTAGACTATGCGCGGCCTTGAGCGCGGTGGTTGATTTTCCAACTCCTGTTGCCCCACAGATGAGCAGAAGGCGCGGTGGGTTTTCACTAGAGGCTTGTCGCAGTGACTTCATTGTCGCCGCGGCACTGATGACCCTATTCATGTTCGACCCAACCTGCGGTTTACGCGTTGGCCTAAGAACCTCCGCCTTTGCAATATGCCACCACCTCAATTCTCGACGACCTACGGTCGTCGCCGAAGGGCTTTCATGCCCGACACCTTCGCTTGGCTATGGCGAATCAAGAGATGATGCTAATCGCGGGACAATGGGATGGTGCTGCAAGTGGTGAAACAATGGAAGTATGCGACCCTTCAAACGGGACAGTAATCGCAACTGTACCCAAAGCCGGAAGTGCCGATGTCGAAAAGGCAATCAGCGCCAGTAAAGCGGCAATGGCTAGTTCTGACTGGGCGGCTATGGACCCTGCGGGTCGAGGCCGAATCTTGCAAAAGATGGCGCAATTGACTTATGCTGCGGCAAAAGACCTCGCCAAATTAGAATCTCAAAATAATGGTAAAACTTTCCGTGAAGCCTTGTCGGAAATTCGTTATGCTGCATGGACGCTCGAATATTTCGCTGGTTGGTCAGATAAGATCGAAGGAAGTACGATTCCAGTCCCAGGTGCACGTTTGAACTACTCTTTGCGTCAACCGCTAGGGGTTACAGCACACATTGTCCCATGGAATTTCCCCCTCCAATTGGCAGTACGCTCAATCGCCCCAGCCCTCGCATCAGGTTGTACGGTCATCGCGAAACCGGCCAGTCTCACTCCGCTTTCCCTACTTGCATGGGCAAAAATCGTGGAAGATGCAGGTCTACCATCTGGAGTATTGCAAATTATCACCGGACCTGGTGGGGAAGTAGGTGATGCATTAGCGGGCTCAGGTGGTGTCGATGGCATTGTCCTTACTGGTGGAGTGCCAACAGGAAAAGCAGTTATGGCCAAAGCGGCTGAAAATCTCACTCCGGTCACTCTTGAATTGGGTGGTAAAGGCGCAAATGTGGTATTTGCTGACGCCAATTTGCGCTATTGTGCCAAGGCGGTATGCTTTGGAATTTACATGAATGCCGGGCAAATGTGCTGGGCTGGTTCACGTCTAATCGTTCACGAAGATGTCGCCGATGAATTGGTTGAAAACATCAAAGCAGAAGTTGCCAAATGGAATATTGGTAATGGCCTCAGCGAAGGCGTACGAATCGGTAGTATGGTCAGTATTTCCCACCGTCAATCTGTTCTCGATTTATTACAAGAAGGCCTGAGTCAAGGTGGAGAATTGGTGCTAGGTGGCGGTTGCCCTGAAGGAGATTTAGCCGATGGAGCCTTCATGGAACCAACAATTGTTACTGGTGTCGGTAAAGATGATTTGCTATTCCGCGAGGAGTTATTTGGCCCAGTATTGGCGGTAACAACTTTCTCCAATGAAGAGGAAGCTCTTGAGTTGGCTAATCATTGTGATTTTGGTTTACTAAATGGAGTGTGGACGCAAAACTTGGGACTGGCTCACCGCATGGCTCGAGATTTGCACTCGGGAATGGTTAGTATCAACGAGTATCCCATCACTTTCCCACAAACCGCCTTTACCGGTTGGAAGGCTAGTGGAATTGGAATTGAGCAATCTGCTGATGCAATGCGCTTTTACACCCGAGTGAAGAATGTCAACGTCAACTTGGGCTAGGTGAAAAAATGAGCGACCTAGTTAGCAGGTCGGATATAGATGGCGGGATTGCCCTCCTTACTTTGAGTGGCCCAGCCGCTGCTAAAGGATTCTCTGCCGAAGGAATTATAGCACTCAGCACGGCGATAAATGACGCTCTTGATGACGAATTGGTAAGGGCAATTGTTCTAACTGGTAGTGGTAAAATGTTTTGCGCTGGCGCTGATGTAGCAGCATTTTCTCGTGCAATTTCCGACCAAAGTATTGTTTCCTTCATTGAGAAATTGACCGACACACTTCATCCTATATTGGTAAAAATGCGCCGCTCGGCTAAAATTTGTGTTGCGGCAATTAATGGCGCTGCGGCTGGTGGTGGTTTGGGGCTCGCATTGGCATGTGATTACCGAGTATGTAGCGAATCAGCGTTATTGGTCGCCGGTTTTGCAAGTCTAGGTTTATCTCCTGATGGTGGCACTACGTGGCTATTGCCTCGTTTGGTTGGCGACCAAGAAGCACGTCGTTTTATTCTTGAAAATTCTCGCTGGAGTGCTCAAACTGCCCTCGACTTGGGAGCGGTAGACGAGGTAGTTAACTCTAGTGAATTAATTGCCCGAGCCTGTGAAATTGGTCGGCAGTGGAGTAAGTGGTCACACCATACTCGTGAGTCAACAAAACATCTCCTCGATGTTCAATCGGTGCAAGATTTTGAGTCGCACCTAAAGCATGAACAATTGTTGATAATGGCAGCTGGAGCGAGTCAAGGTTTTGCCGAAGGGGTCGCCTCATTTTTGGAAAAACGGCAACCTAACTTCGAATGAGAAGATTCAAAACCTATCACAACTCAGTAGTAGCGATGGAAGAATATGAAGTGCTGTCGATGTGCCCACAATGCGGTTTTACACTAGGGGCTTTTTTACCGGGGATGGAATGCCCAGAATGTGGAGAACTATTATTCCCATAATTTGGATAATAAACTGTTAAAGTGGCAAATCATCTCGCTCAACAGCCTGACCAGTAGCCCAATCATAGATTCCCTTGCCACTCTTTTTACCTAGATTTCCTTCGGCAACTAATTGTTCAAGTAATGGGTGTGGGAGGTAGGCTGAATCATCAAAAGAGGTAGCTAGATTGTGTAGTATATCTCGCCTCACATCTAAGCCGACCAAATCAGAAAGGGCGAGTGGACCCATCGGATGCCGGTAGCCTAATTGCATCGCAGTATCAATATCGCTCGCACTGGCCACCCCATCAGCAAGCATTCGAATCGCTTCATTTCCGAGTACAACTCCAAGTCGGCTGGTAGCGAAACCAGGAACATCCTTGACTAGAATCGTAGTTTTACCCATCGCTTCTCCAGCAGCCTGTGCAATGGCAATAGTCTCTTCACTACAACCATCATGTCGGACGAGTTCAAGTAACTTCATTATTGGAACTGGATTGAAGAAATGCATTCCAATAACCCTCTCGCCACAATCGGTAGCGGCGGCAATCTCGGCAATCGACAAACTTGAGGTATTGCTTGCTAGTACAGCTTGAGAGGGTGCCATTTTGGACAAGTCGGAGAAAATTGAGTGTTTTAATTTAGGAATTTCTGGCACCGCCTCAATTACTAAATCCGCTTCTGCAACTGCAGCAGCCAAATCATCACAAGCGTGAAGGTTAGCAGACCATTGCATTTTTTGCTCTGGCGTAGTTTTTTCTTTGGCGATACCTTTTTCCCAGAAAGCATCAATTTTTGCCATACCGGCGACAAGGCCTTCGGGAAACGCATCGAACAAGTTGGTTTTCCAACCCGCCTGGGCACAAACTTGGGCGATTCCAGCCCCCATCGTACCTGCACCAATTACGGCCACGCATTGAATCGCCATGTCCCTGCTATAGGTTCGCGATGTAAGGTTATTGCGAATATGAAGAAGTCTTTGCTGCTGTCTCACTTGAAGCCAATACTACGCCACCAACGATTAATACGAAACTTAGAGGTAGTGCCCATCCTAAACTTTCGTCGAGTAATAACCAACCGGAAAGAATTCCAAATGGCGGTACGAGGTATACATACAACGCTGCTTGACTTGCACCAATTTTTTCTACCCCATTTGCGAACCAAACATACGAAATTACTGTTGAAAAAACAGCTAAGAATGATATTGAAATCCAAGTCCAAAAGCCGATGCTCGGCAACCCATATTGGATCGTTTCATACCCTGTCCATGGAGTCAAAAATGCAAGTCCAATAGTCGAGGACCAAACGGTGATTGCTAGTGGAGACATTGGTGTTTCAGAATTAGGAGCAGTTTTGCTCATCATTCGCTTCAATAGAATAGTTGCACAAGCCCAGCAAAATGCCGCGATAGCGATTAGCCCATCACCCAACATCCGTTCATCCTTAGGAATTGAAATGTTTGGGCTTTGGCTGAAAATGACTGCTATTCCTGCAATCCCCAAAGCCAAACCTCCTCCAAGCCGGCGAGTAAGGGTTCGACCTAGGAATGGAATTGCCAATAATGCTGTAAAAAGTGGGTTGAAGGTGATTACTAGTGATGCATCTCCGGCTGCTGTATAGACCATTCCAAACATGAAGAAAACTTGGTACAAAAAGGCTGAAAAAAATCCAATCAATGCAATACTTTTCCATTCCTCTCGGGTCGGAATTACCTTTCCCTCGGCCCAAAACAGCCAGAAGATGAATAGCGGTACGGCAATGAGGTATCGTAACCATGCTCCAGTAATCGGAGGTAAATCTAGCGCTAACCACCGACCCGCAGACCACGCCGCCCCCCAAGTTGCGGCGACAAAAAATAACTTGAGATGGGTAATCGTAACCGATTCTACATTTTTCATGTACTCAACCCTGTGACCATGCGGCCAAGCCGAGTTCAAGTAAGCGTTGGCGCGGCAATGAATACTCGGGCAAGGCTCCTGCAGGGGCGTATTCTTTAATTCCCTCAATCATCGCAACATAGACGCCATATGAGGCGATATCATGTGGATCATATGGGCAATTTAGACCTAAGCTTTGCAGGCCAAAACATGTTGCTTCGTTGTACAACGGATATACGTTGGTGGTAAAATGTAGCCAACTAGCGATACGGTGAATGTCGACGCCATCCAGTTCAAGTAGTCCTTCTACTAGTGCAACATTTGGGTATTTCACCACATCGATTGCTACCAATATTTCTTGAGCCACATCCTCAGGCCAAATTGCTGGTGGAACTTCCATCCATTGGTCAATAATGTGTAGGTGGTCGAGGCATAAGTCGCCTTCAATTTTGTAGAGACGAGATTCATACAACCGGTCATTTACACCTGCATTAGGCAATATTGATGGTAATTCGGTGAAGAAACGTTCGCATTTTTCAGCGTCAATTCCGAATAGTGAAACTGGAATCATATTCGTTCCCCGCAGTTGTCACAGGGGCAGTTTGGCCTTATGCCTTATTGAGTTGTCCAATACCAGATTCGATCATCATTCTAGTTGGTTCACGGAATTCAATCCATTCTTGGGTAAAGAGTTCTTTCAAGTCCTCTTCATCTTTTGCAGTTGGCATATTTACGGCAAGGTATTCCTGCCATTCGTCATCATTTCCAGCAAATTTTTCTCCGGAGACAGTATATTTCAATCCAGCAAAGTCTCCAATACTGCGGCCAAATTTCTCATCAGGTACATAGAGAGGTGTGGCCCCTTCGGGAAGATTACCACATAGTTTCTCGACCTCTGCGACAATTTCATCGTGGTAATGGCCGCGTGATTCCTCGTTCAAGTGCTCCCTGTTTACTTCAGTATTATTAGCCAATTTTTCTCGTTCATCCCAGCGACCTTTGATTCCCCAAACATATGCCCATTCTGCCGAGGTGGAATTATCGGTGCCGAATAGATCATGTGCTGTTGCTACCCATTTGTTGAAGTAACGTTGCAACATATCTACGGGAATGATTCCGGCCCTAATGACTCGGCGTAAGCCGCTTGCCCCAGTTCCTAAGTGAAATGATTCCTCTTTGAGCATTGGACCCATGCTGGCGGCGAGAGGTTTGAAACTTGAAGTCGATAACATTCCAAGTTGGAATTTTCCATCTCGGTCGATGAACATGGTGTAGCAGAAAAAGTCTAGCCAATGTGGCATCGGGCGATTGAATGCTCCAAGCAGACGACTACCTTCTTGTGCGTTTCTTTCAAGCAATTTTTGCGCTTCGCGGGCCCCTTGTTTACCAAAATAGGTCATTAACAAATAGCACATTTGCCAACCGTGGCGCTGTTCTTCTGCCATGATGCGTGCAGCCGAGTAGCGGTCGTAATCTGTAGGTGCAGTCTTAAGTAAGTGCTTTTGTTGTTCGACGCTGGCAAATTCTGTATCACCTTGAACGGTAATCATGCTTACTAGCGAATCGCGAATGTTCTGGTGAGGTACTTGCAGAGCGCGTTCCCACTTTGGCCGACCAGCATAATCTCCAAATTCGATAACTTCGCCAGCCCTCTCCCAATCAAATTTTATCGACAGGTCAAAATCACCCGCCCAAGCCGGGTCGAAACCAACGGTTTTCTGCCATTCGCCGAAGTTTTCAACCCACTCATCAAAGGTTGCCGGTATCGCATGCATGCACATGCGAGAGCGGTTTACAACATCAATGTAGCCCGAACATGTTCGGCTAAAATAATCATTCTAGCGGGCTACTTCTACGTACGGCATCGCAATATTCAGCGATGATTTGCTTCTCAATATGTTGAATCAACTCGCAAACTGTCGACTTAGAAACTTCCAACTTTTCTGCTAATTTAGTCAAGTTTGTTCGTCTAGGTGTTTCGTAATATCCCTCGATGACCGCTAAATCGAATACCTCTCGCTGCCTAGGGGTCAACAATCTAGATTGTGAATCTGTTCCGAAAGATATTACTCGGTGTGGTGTCTCACTTGTTTTGAGAGAATTAATTAAAGAACGGGCGTGTTCTTGATCGGTAGCAAACTCCCATTGCACCCATCCATCTCGAACCTCAAATGGAGTTCGAGGCACTACCGTAGCAATGGCGAGTTCTTTGAGAAAACCACCACCGTGCTTGGCGATTGTTACATTGAGTTCTAAGACAGAATCAGTCTTCTTGAAAGTGGTATAATTTTCAATACCTTCATGCTCGTCCAATATATTGCAACAGAGTTCAATATTAGGGCCTTGCACTAAAACCTTGGCAGTACCTCGGCCGTGGCTTAACGGCATGTGCTCATCAATACTAAGGATCATATGGGGTACTTTCCGAGTAAGATCACCAGCCCAATGGCCATCTGGAAGGCGGATTTGGACAATTAACTTCAGAGATTTCATTATTCCTTTTTTCTGCACCTGCACCATAAACCATTCCCCCTAGAGATCATCGGGAAGCCACCTTACGACAAAGAGAGCGGCAATCGTCCCAATTATTAGGGGCATTATCGGGAAACTACTATTTCCGGTCTCGTCAATATTAGCATTATCTTGTTCAAAATCAACGCTATTGATTGTAATTTCAAATTGATTCCAGTGATCAGCTTGATTGGGAACTGAATCACCGTTGACAGAATTGCCAAGCAATGAGAAGTCTGTTGAAGATTCACTATTAGGTGCCATCCAAGTTACCACCCATTGACGCATGTCGTTTCCTGAAGATGTATGAGTCGCTTGACGTTGCTGGATTTTAGAATTATCATCGAGCGTCGATAATACGCCCGAACTCACTTGTAGATTATAGCCGGCTTGATTTAGCCCTGATACTTCGGGTCCACCGATGATAGTGATCGTCAAATTATAGATTTGATTTGGGACGAATTCACTCGGCAATCCTTCTAGTTCTACACTCACATCATTGCTAGGAATGCCACCTCCATGACAGTTGCAGCCATCTTCTACAGAAGCACCGGTAATTCCGTTAGAATATCCTAATGTAGACGGCAATAATAGTATTGTAAGTACAATCGGTAGTGAATAAATGAACATCTTGGAATTGGTCATTTCTTGGCTTGGCACTTTCAACACAGCCTCCTCAATCTGCGATGGACTTGGCATTACTTGACCTGCCCCTAACATGTTCGGGACACCCTCGAGTCAAGGTATTGGCTCATTTTCTAAGAAATCCATGTTATGGTTTTTCACTTCGCGTAGTAAGCACCTTTCTGCGATAACCATCCAACCATAGTCGTTAGCATCATTTGCGGACAATCCTATTTCGATACTTGGCTCAAACCAAACCGCATCAATATCTGCTCTTCGCTCCATTCTCTCTGAGATATCAGATACCCAATATTCTACTTTGTTACTCTCAACATGGAGATTTACCAACTCCACATGCTCATCTATTTCGACTAAGGAAGAAACTACTGGTAAGCCAATAACCGAAGCACCATTCTTTGCAAGGTCTGGATTGACTGGATATACTTTGTATCCTCGAGAAAGCAACCCTTGCATATCTTTCCAAGCTGTACCGTCATTTTCAACACCGATGATTGCAACATTTTTCATTTGAATAGCATGAGCGATTGCCGAGTCAATGTTCATTTTCTTTAGTCTTTCCATGCTTTACCAAAAGAGGCGTTCTGCATAGAAATACGTCCGAACATGTATTGATTTCTCGGAATTGAAATCATTACGTTACTTCATTGAAGGGTTGAGGACAGGTAATTCATTGAAGTTGTGTATTGGCGGTGGCGAGGTTGTACTCCATTCGAATGTCGAACCATCCCAAGGATTGTCCCCTGCACTTTCTCCATGCTTGATGCTGCGAATGAAATTCCATGCGAAAATACATTGAGCAAAGAATACTACAAACGACCCCAAACTGGAGATTAAATGTTGCAAAGCCCAGCCTGTTTCATCCCCGTAAAGATAGATGCGGCGGGGCATGTCAGTCATGCCAAACAATGGGATGAAAGTCAGATTGATTCCGATGAAAGTCAACCAAAAATGCCACCATCCCATTCTTTGGTCAAGCATTTTTCCAAACATTTTTGGATACCAATAGTAAATTCCGCCCAACGTCATGACTGCAACAGAACCTAGGGTATAGTGGAAATGTGCGACGATGTAGTAAGTTCCACGAAGTTGGACATCCATCGCTACTGAAGATAGGTAGACGCCTGTGATTCCACCGACAAGGAAGATTCCGATCGCTCCCATCACGAATACCAGAGGAAGTTTATTGAAGTCGGGCTTTGAACGATAAAACGTTGCTAATAGGCTGAGATAAATCAACCCGAATGGCACACTTACCAATTCAGTGCCAATCGTCTCAATTTTCCTAAAAGTGGAATCGATTCCGGTAATGAACATGTGATGTCCCCAGACCAAAACCGAGAGAATACAAGCGACTACAAGCGCCCAAATTATGATTCTGCGGCCATATAGAGTTCGTCGCACTGTAGTTGGAATAATCTCCATCGCCATCCCTAGGCCCGGCAACAATACGACATAGACTTCCGGATGTCCGAAGAACCAGAAGATGTGTAACCACCAAGTCGATCCATCAATACTTGGGTCAAAGAATAATGTCGAGAAAAAACGGTCGCCTACCAGCATCAATACCGCGGTGAGTAAGGCTGGAAAAATCACCAACATTAGTATCACTGTGAAGAAAATATTCCATGTGAACATGGGCATTTGCATCCAACCCATCGTCGGGATTCGAAATTTGTGAATCGTAACCAGGAAATTGATCGTACTGGAGGTGACTGAAACAATGAGTAATACCAAACCTGCGCCGGCGAGGGAAACACCGTGACTTGGACTATATTCTAAGGAAGTTAATGGCGAATAGAATGTCCATCCGGCATCGGCAGCACCACCTAAGAAGAATCCCGATGCCGCAACCAATCCGCCGAGAACCAAGCACCAAAAGGAAAGAGCGTTAAGCCTTGGAAATGCCATATCTTTGGCACCGATTTGTAGCGGAACAATATAATTTGCAAATGCAAATGACATAGGGGAGATAGCGAATAATACCATCACTGCTCCATGCATCGTAACTGCCTCATTGAACAAACCGCCGGTGAGAAAATCGTTGTTTGGAATGATGAGTTGTAATCGAATCAACAGTGATAGCGCCAAGCCTATCGCGGTAAATACGATTGTCGTCCACAGGTACATTAGGCCGATATCCTTGTGATTGGTTGTCGATAACCAATGCATTAGTGGTTGACCAGAGTACTTCTCAATATTCTTCAGCACAAAGATAGTGACCAATACAATTATCGTTAGTAGGCTAACAATTATCCACCAAGCCATATCATCTAGATTTACTATCGGGCTTGAACCCGAATTACTACCCTTTGAGGAATATGTTTGCATGTCCCAGTTGTCCAACGCAGATGGGATATTGTCGCCATTTACCGAATTACCGATTACGGTAAAAGTGACATCTTTATTGTCTACATTCGGAGAGGTCCAATTTACAACCCAAAGGCGTTGGTCATTTCCTGCTTCAAGGTGCGTCATTTCCAATTTATCATCTTTCCAATATTGGGTGGTATTATCGACGGGAGAAAGCTCCCCTGAAGTGGAACGTAGATTAAATCCACCTTGATTTTCACCGCCAACTTGTGGGCCTCCGCTTAGATTGATGTACAATGTGTATATTTTACCGGTCTCATATGTTTCAGGCACGCCTTCTAAGGAAATACTCGCATTACCATCATCTCCACCATAGTGACAGGAACAACCCTCGTCGACAGAGGTTCCGCCGATTCCGGTTTCCGATGAATTCCCTAGAGGTGTCCCAATAGCGAGTAATACCGCGATGGCTAGAATGAAACCAATGCTGGAAATTTTTCTTGAGAGCACAATCATACACCTCCTCGATACCAAGTTTCGAAGTCATTTTTTTCCATTACTTCAAGTTCACCTATCATGTTAGTATGGCTTGCTCCACACAACTCAAAGCATCGAATCGGGTATGTTCCAACTTCCTCTGCTTCTATCCAAATTGAAATTGATCTTCCAGGAATCGCATCCGCTTTAACTCTGTGTTCAGGGAGGGCAAAATTGTGAAAAACATCACCTGATGACACCTCGAAGACGATTGGGACATCGACAGGAATGCGTAACGGCTCTTCGGTTGCGCTTGAGAGAATGGTTCCATCGGGGTATTCATATGTCCAGTAATATTGGTATCCAACAATTTGTACCGTGAAACTCTCTTCAGTTGTGTTTGCATTTATGTCCTCAAAAAAGTCGATACTGTCAAAGGTAACTTGAGATAATACGAGTAGGAATATGGTAATGGCTGCCGAAATCGTCCACGCTACTTTAGCAGTGCCACGCTCAATTGGTTCTACTCCTATAACTGGACAATCTGGTGCATCCTCATCTCCAGTATAATCGGCGGTACTTAATAGCCATACGAAATATCCGTACACAATAATGGCGACTATAGTACCTAGGGTCCAGTATAAATTGAACAATTCGTCATACACTTTGGCGTGAGCCCCAGTACCGTCTTCAGCGAACCAATTGATGATTGAGCCAAAGGTCAGCATCAATGGTATTAACGCTAAAATAGATATTGCGATAACTTTCCTTTTACTCATCAACATCAAATCACCTCCCAGTAAATGACTAGATAGACAGCAATCCATACGGCATCGACAAAGTGCCAGTACCATACTATTGCTCGGAAACTTTCCCATCTCTCGGCAGTATAATGAGAACTATGAATCAATAGCAACACTATACCAAGTGCAAAGATTCCAATTACGACATGGAGCCCGTGTAATCCAGTAATTGCATAGAATGCTGTCCCATAAGCGTGCGAATTGGGAGAGAAAGTTGCTGTTGCATATTCATGACCTTGAATCACTAAAAATATCGCACCTAAAACGATTGTTGCCTCAATCAGTGATCGACTGTTTCGAACTTTATTCTCCTTTAATTGTTCGAGCGAAAAATGGGCAGTAATTCCGCTTGTAATGAGTATTAGGGTGTTTAGTCCCACCAATTTCATGTTGTGTTCTACTCCGAGAGCGGGCCATGAACCACCTACTGACTCTTCCCAAGAAACAGTATGCCAACGTGCCCAAAACCAAAACGCAAAAAAGCCAGAAAAAATGATGATCTCAGTTACAATTATCCAAATCATAGCCCAAGATGCAATGCCGTATTCATCACCACTTACACGACGATATTTCGCCAAATCTACTTCTTCATTAATCCACTTCCAAATCGCAATAGACAACAATGGAATCCCGAGTAGCAATAGTGGTGGGACAATTAGGGCCGCTAGTGTTACTGCAAGACCTAGCGAAGCGAGTAAAGGGGCTAGACTGTAATGCACTTCTCCATCTTCGTGAATCAACATTTCTGACATCTCTTTCGACATTGCCGAATAGGTAATATTCATTCACAATCAATCCAAACATGTCAGGGCTCAATTACCAAATCCGTACATGTTAGGGTAGTCGAAGTTGCTCCAAGAGTGCTACGATTGTCATGGACAAGGGAGCGAAGTCGATTATCGGAATATTGACTTTAGTGGTGCTGTTTTCAGGATTCCTTGCTCTATCTCCGTTGTTGCTACTGGGCTCAAATGGCCCCATAATCGAGGAAGAGATTGTTCTGTCCAAATCCCAAATCAGAGCATTGGCAACTAGTGGAGCACTATCCGAAGACACCCCTATTGGCGAGGGTGATTGGAAAATTCAATCGGCTCTGCAAATGCCAAATGGTGATTTATGGATCGGTGGTTCATTCAATGGTACACTTTCACTTGGTGCAGATTTCATCAATTCTTCGGGTAGTAAAGATGGGCTGATTGCGATATTGTCAATCGATGGTCATTGGCTTGACATAAAACCCATATCCGGTGGCGGAATTGAAGAGGTTACAGAATTACAGCAGCTTGATGACAATACTCTTCTTGTGAGGGGTCGCTTCAACGAACAGGCTCAAATTGGAGACATAGAAATTAATGGCGATGGCGGTTGGGGAAGAGATGCCTTTGAAGCGGCGATCTCAATTGATTCAAGCGAATGGATTTCCGCAACCCGTATTCCGGCTGAACTATTATCGAGCAAAGGCGGAGTTTGGTGTGGCTGGAAATAGCCGAAACGAATAATCAAACTCCGATTTCATGTGCTCTAAGTCCGACTCCAAATGTTCCAGTAGGATTTTCCAATCCGGCAATTTTTCCGAGCAATTCAAATTGTCCATCGGCACCTGGCGTCGACTCATAGATTAGCAAATATCCAGCCTCTGCCCAACATGAAACGTACACCTTTGAGCCGTCATGACTGAATTCAGGGTGCAGAGTTCTCCCTTCGCAGTCATCATCCTTTAGCGTCCATACGCTGGAAGCTATGCTCTCGTTGCTAGCATTGCTAAGATACAATTTTGAGGCATCTAATACGTACACTTCCTTGTTTTGTTCAACATCGCTCGATAAAACGGTGTCCCACCAAACGTAAGGATATTGCAGGTTGCTGTGGTTCTTCTCCCACTCAACATCGCTGCTTGGGTCTCCGAACTCAAATGTCCTTGTGAATAAGGCTGGCCCTCCAATTGGTAAGGCGAATTCGTTCTCCCAAGTCTCGGAATTGATAATATTCAACTTTCCCTCACCTATAGAAGGAGTGAAAATGTACTTGCCCCATACTGCACCGGGACCGGGGTGAGGCTTCAATCCAACTTCAACCAAGCCAACCTCGGTGAGGTTCTTTGCATCGATAATCGACATATGGTGACTCGTTTGGCTCGCTAGAATGTAGTATTGGCTATCAGGGGTAATGAATGCATCGTGTAGCATCCCGCCCTGTTCATGGAATATCTTAACCACAGGAAATGGACTATCTCCCCATCGGTGCTCAAGTGAGTCAATTACCCATATTTCACCTAGGTCTTTCATCGCTACGAAAATGTAGCCATTGGCGGTATCGAGTGCTGCCGCAGCGCGTGAAAATTGGGACTCACCGTTCTCCCAGCGAATGGGTAATTGGTATTCCATGGCGATTTCCATCGTACTGGTATTTACAATCATGAAACTCGAGGGCTCGTAATTGGTAGCGATTACCCAATTTCCATCACTTGATAATGCGGTGCCGCGACTTGAAACTCCAACTTTCACATAGTTGGGAACTGTGAGGTCATCCAATTGAATCTTCGACAGCCAACCACCTCGGCTGATGAGGTATCCATATTCTGAATCTTCATCAAAAACAGCAGTATGTGGTTGGAAACCAAGACCACTAATTCTACCGACGATTTCATCTGTTGTAGTATCGACGAATGCAATTCTCTCAGCTTCACGCTCAATAATGAGCATTAAGTCACTATTATTCCATTGAGGAATTCCATTCGGTGAAGTTGTGGTGTCATAGATATCAGTTGAGATCACCAACGCCGTATTATTGCCGGTCTCTGGCTCGGCAATAACTTCAGTATTCCCTGCTGAATTGACGATAAGAACACCCGTCATATCGTTATGCCTATCGCCGCAAAAAATGGAGCAATCGAAGGGAAATTCGCCAACTAAATCTGCTTCAAACTCGACGGTGACGGTCTCTCCAACTGGCAAATCAACGGCTATGTCGTAAGCGTTTAAGCCAAAGGAATGTAGGTTATACTGGGATTGCTCGTCTGAAGTAGAAGTGAATATCAAACGTACTTTATCACCTTCATCGACGATGATTTCATTTGGTTCAAATGACCATTGGTTGGATTCAATATTGAACACAACCCATTCTCCGGATTCATCGGTGCCGCTTTCTTCTAGAACGCATTCATCCTCTTTCAATACCGTTCCTTGTCCACAAGAAATGGCATCATCTGAACCGATACACCCCGATAGGGTTGTACCGACTAACAGCGCTGTAATCAATAATGCAATTTTGGCTCTTTTCAAAACATTCAGTCTATACATTTGCCTCAAACTTGCGCTAGCGCTCTAAGCCAAAGTCAACTTCATCACATGTTGGCGATAACATGAGGCAACCGAACATGTATGCCTTCGAACTCCCTTCTAAGATAAGGCCATGACTAATATCATAGAGAGCATTATTGTGTCGAGTATGGCTAGAAAAGCCATGGTAGGCAAGAACCATGAGGGATAACTAATTTCAGTTGTTTGCTCAATCGAGTCTATCAAATCGGAATAGACTTCAGGGTCCACTGGCGGTGGCATTCCTTGTCGATGGGCGCCACTCATTTGCCAATCTTCATTAGGGTCACCGCGAATGAAAAATTGTACCGAATTCGGAGGATAATTGAGCCACTCGACTTCGTATTCATCGACTTCTCCTTGCCAAGTGATTGGTGGCCTCCAGTATTCATCAGGCACTTGAGCAAAGAATCCACGCTCAGAACCGAATTCACCTCCAACCCCATCAGTTTCAGCGGCTCTAGCTGAAAATTCATCATCATTAAGTAGGTCGTCGACACTATAATTTTCGTCAATCCCCATAGAATTACGAATCGTTGCCCACTGCTCCTCATCAATGTGGTCAAACATGTTGGCATTGGTGCCAACTGGTTCGGCCTCTAAACCTGCGACACAGGCTACCGATGCAACACTTAGGGCTCTAGCATTACGTTTCTTATTCATGCGGTCGAGCAAGATACCGGGGATAACCAAAGCATATCCGATTCGGGTCATCGCCGCCAATCTTGAAGTTCCAGGGGTGATGACAATTTCTTCAGAGTCGTATTCAACCATCGCCGTTGCATTTCCACAAGTGTACTGTAGGCGTTCACCGTCGTAAGAGAAGTTGATATCCTCACCGACGGGATGAGCACGTCGTATAACATTGCGAATATGGTCTTGACTGACCTTGCCAGCGGCGTGCTTCATTGTGACTTGGTAAACCATCAGTTCACCTCCCATTCAATTGGTTTCTCGTCTTCCCATGGACTCATCCATACTAGATAAGACAAAATAATCGCGAGTGGAACTACAACAAGTGCTAGGTATTCTTCAACATTCCCCAACACCATTAGAATAGAGATTAGAATTGCTGCGGCAAGTCCCATCATGCTAAAACCGGTAATCTTTCTAGAGTGTTTACTAAATCCAGCATACAATATTGGAATGCAGAGGGAAGTAACGATTAGTAAATTGAACATTTGCCAATAATCCGCTTGCATTATTTGATATTCTGCACTATTGGAAACAAAACCATCTGTCCCCCAAACTTCTTCATAACAAACATATGATTCCGACGACAAAATGTGTGAATGGCAATCAAAAAATTGTCTGTCTTTACTTACTATTTCATCAAACATCAAGGCGAGTATTACGAGCATGAAAAACCAGTACATAAATGACATTAAAATGAAGTCACTACGTGGCGCCAAGTAGCCATTATGGCCTTTGCGATTAGATGAATTATTTACCAAATAAAGCATAATACAAATGAATATTATTGCTCCTGCCCACATGAAAAGCGACCACATGATGCCTCTAGCATCCAACCCGGAATACACCAGAAAAATAATGCCGTGGGCAATCATGGTCATTAGAAATGCTGGAAATAAGGATAATTGCTTACGTCCCGGGAGGACCTCGCTCTTGGGAATTCGCCTGCGGCGGGGCGAGCCAACGATTAATAGTAAGACTGTTAAGATAACGATTGATGCTATTAGGGTAAATGAGAATATTTCAAGAAAATTGGCAAATGAATCGCCTCTCCAATTACCACACATACTTGTAGTATCATAATTTCCGCTTCCATAATGATTTGGAAGAGTCCAAGCACAATGATATTCCGCCCCTCTCATCATTGCCATTTCTGCAGTATTACCGTGAAATAAGGAGAGAATTCCTTCAGCGAATGCTACGACGATAAATGAAAAGACGATGCTGACTTTGGGCAATCGAGATGAAAGAATCTGATTGTCGACACTTGACCAAATGCTGTTTTCGGGGGATTCGGCATTATCGCCGATAGCATCGTCCCGACGGTGGCGGTCAACATCGGAGAATCGTACCGAGAGGAAAGAGGCGATTTCCTCAACCAATAACCATGCAGTATCACTACCACGTAACTTAGATTGACTTAGGAATTGTGCGACTTCTTCAATCACCGATTGAGATTGACGACCAGTTTGGTTGAGGCCCTGATATAGCATTATCATCGCCTTAACCGAGTCGTTCGGGTATTGGCGAGCCATGTCGAGATAGCCCTGGGCTGAGCGAGGCAATTGTGTGCCTGTTAGGCTAAGCACGATGAAGCGATAGAGCAGAGCATCGTCGAGACCTTGGTAAGAACGTAAGAGGATCTCATCCATCAATTCACCAATTTCCTCGCCCCCCATAATTTCAGCCAACTTGTCGTTGCGAGCGGAGCCGTAGTCAGTGACTGCCATCATGTCGCTGATTTCAGTAATCGTGGCTAGCAGACCAGCGAGGGTATGCATTTCTCGCATTCCTCTACCCTTAGCATGACGAGTAAGGGTGCGGATTCCGGCTAGAAGTTGTTGTTCAGAGCCGGAACGAACGAAATTAGCCAAATCAATGAGCATTGAATATGATGCCAAACCATTCATTTCACACTCGAGTTTTGATTTATCCCAGAATCTTTCCTTAATTGTCCAAATGCTGTTTTCAGCGGTGGCAAGAATTGTGGCTACCATCGCTTCAAGGTCGGAATGGTTGCTAGCCTGTTGAAAACCCATAGCCTCGTGATGCTCGGCGACCATCGGATTAACAGTATCGAGGTGGCGAGAAAGGGCGAGGTGGCACCATGCTCCGGCAGGTCCAGAGTCAATACCACCAGCTTCAAGCAATGCTTCAACACGGGCGGCTTGTTTACTGGTATCGCGCGCTAAATCCTTGCGTTTGTCGATAGAAAGGTATAGTGCATAGGCTTCAATGTCACCCAGTCCAGCGTCGCCTGAGATTTCTATCGCTTCTTCGGCATGGGCAATCGCCGCGGCAGGGTCAAACATTTCGCCGCAAGAACGAGCCATTATCAAATGGCTTCGGGCATTCCACAATGGTTCAGCCGCCACTTCATCACGCTCAAGGAGAAGTTTACCAACCCGTTTAGCAATCTCTGGCCATCCCATTGAGTCAAGTAATTTTCCAAATTGCAATAGTGGGATACTTTCCATACCACGCAGAATATCCATATTCTCGCGCACTAGAGGAATCGCTGCTTCAACATCAAGGCGGGAAAATCCACCTTCGGGTACTGATAAGCCAGGCTTATTGATGTCGAAGCGGTCTAGTTGTTCGACCAATTTGTCGACGATGTCGTCGGAATCGGCTTGTAGCCTTTGAACAATGTTTACATCGCCGCTGATAGCGGTATCGGAAATATCAACATTCATGCTTGGGCTTGCCGAAGAGGCATCCTCGGCGGTAACACCAATCAGTGCTAATACACCGGTTAAGTCGCTACCACACTCGGAGCAATAGGAAGAATCATCTTCGATTTCCAATGTGCAAAACGGACAGTACACAATATCGACATGTCCCACTAACACATAGTGGTATCGCCATCACGATAAGCGAATAATTTACTCAATCAATGACCTTTGAAGTTGGCAACACGCTTCTCAACATAGGCAGCAATGCCTTCCTTGGCGTCGGAACTATTGAACAAAGCAGCCTGTAATTCGCGCTCAAGTGCCAAGTGATATTCGAATGGTATTTCTGGTCCTGTCTGGCATGACCGCTTGATATTTCCAACCGCCATACTAGCCTTGTTGGGGAGGGTAAATTGGCTGGCCCAATCGAGAACATCTTGGCGGAAAGCATCGGCATCACCTTCCCAGATATGGTTGATGAGATTCATGTCCAATCCGTCTTCAAAGGAGAACAATTCTCCGGTGACCATGTACTCAAGTGCCTTGGCCTTGCCGATTAGACGGGTTAGGCGAGCGGTTCCACCGGTTCCTGCTAGAACTCCCAAGTTGATTTCAGGTAAGCCCATTTTTCCGGCATTCTTACGGGCGATACGGATATCTGCAGCCATGGCGATTTCCAATCCACCACCAACCGCGTGTCCATTGATTGCGGCAATAACCAACTTTGGAGTTTGTTCCAAGCGACTGAGTGTTTCGTTTGCGTGAAGGCAGAAATTGTACTTGAAGCCAGGGGTTACACTGTTCAGCATCTTAATGCTGGCACCAGCAGAGAAGAATTTTGAACCATTTCCGGTAAGGACTATGACGGTAACATCATCATCGAAGCGCGCTTTAATTACAGCATCGTCGATATCACTCATCATTCCGTGAGTATAACAGTTAGGTCCCATGTTATCACCCTCGAGTGGGTCGCCGGCTGAGTTGGAAGCAAGTTCAATTACTGCGATTCCGTTTGAGGTCACTCCGTAGTTAACCAAGTTGTTAGGCATCGCTTCTAAGGTAAGTCCATACATATCAGACATGAACCGGCGACATACATAACGCTCATGAATCAATCGGCTATGCTGGAAGCAAGAAAAATCACTCTTCTTCATCTGAATAATCGGGAATTGATGCATTATCTGAGTCATTAGTGAATGAGGCATTCCCACCAGTTTTGCGAATATCATCCCAGCGGTCGGCGACCGCTTGAGCCGCTTCGCTTTGTTGCCATTCATCACGCTTCAAAGCCTTGCGGAAGGGTAAGCGCCAAATCTTTCTGCCATCACTGGTAACCTCCTTTTTCAACATCGCTTTGCCGAATAAAGCCCAAGTAATTCGACGCAACAAATCAGGACGAAAAATCCACGCGATGAAGGGCAAGCCATCACCCCTTTTCTTTTGACTTTTCATCCACTTATCGACTATTTTGTTGAAACTTTTATCACCGACTCGATTCATGAGAAACCGGTTGGCTGCTGAAGTTCTCACTAGAGGGAGGAGGTGCTTACGTACTGATTTTTCATAATCAACTTGACCGAGAATATCTTGGGCGGCATAGACACCTGAAGTTATTGCGTAACGCATGCCAAATCCCCACATGAAATCCTGCAGTCCACCAGCCTCACCAATATAGTAGCGGCCGTTGACTTTGTAGCGATTATTGATGGTGAAATCCCCCTTACCTCCAACTCGTTTGAACGGCTTACGGTCTAGGTCTGGATAATGTTGTTCATACCATGCGATAGTTTCGTTGAGGAAGCGATCACTTTTCTTTTGTTTACGCCAAAGGCATGTACAAATTAACCCGACTCCATCGATGACGATTAAGTAAGCATAGGCGCCAGGGGCCAATTTGTCATTGAAGTGAAACGAAACATGATTGGGAAATGAAGTATGGAAAATTTCCCCATACGCTACTGCGGATGTTCCTTTCGGCCCGGTAGCGATAATATCGCAATCCTCGGGTTTCACTCGCGTCTTGTAATGTAAATTGGCACCAGCGGCGAGAGCTTGACGTTTCATACCTTGGTCTATGGTATGCTCAGAGGTACCGCGCTCGATAACTCGGAATGCAACCTTTGGACTCCATGCTTTGCGGATATTGTCTTTGGGGTCGATGGCATCTACTTCATGGAATTCGGTGAATTTGAATTCGTCGGGTTCAAGCCCCCAATTGCGCATTTCTTCAATGAAATCAAGATCCGATGACCAGTTTTCAATGCCCTGAAAATCACCGTCGAAGCGCGCTCCAGAATCGGCTCGAACATCGTGGACATGGACCTCTCGTCCGGCCTTGGCCAGAATGGTTGCTGCTGCCAGCCCACTCAATCCCGCACCCATGATATGGATGGCGTCCCCGGCCTGGCTCATCGTCTCGGCGTAGGGCATCGTCGGTTTGAAGCATTCGTTGGGAAGGAAAGTGGTTTGAAGGGCGAAGCGGACGCACAACCATGGCAGATAATGTTGTCATCGAGGCATCCGAGCATGATCTCGATGTCGAATCGCTACGTCAACGCCTACCTACCGGTGGTTGCGGTAGCATTGTGTCCTTTGTCGGAATAACTCGCGACTTCGATGATGGTGAGGAAGTTATTGCCTTGGAATTCGACGCATGGCGCGATGAATTAGGCCCAACATTACGGCGCCTCGCCATACAGGCAATCGCTGATTTTGCAGTTCATGGAGTTGTCATGGCTCATCGAACTGGAAGGGTAGGCCCGAGTGAGACCATTGTTGTCATTCACGTTTCTAGCCCCCATCGTAAAGAGGGCTTTGCCGCTTGTAGTTGGTTAATAGATGAACTCAAGACTAGTGCCCCGCTGTGGAAAAAAGAGATTAAACCGAGTGGGGCGACTTGGAAAGCAGGACTGGGGTGAATAAATGGGAGATATGAAGCGTAAAGCAATCGTGGCCATTGGTGACAAACCAATGGTTGAAAGAAGGGCTACTGCGAGTGGTTTACTCCATCTTAGCGAAGCGAGTATAGCGGCGATAATTTCCGGTGACGTTGCCAAAGGAGATGTGCAGGAAGCCTCGACCATTGCCGCGATTCAGGCAGTGAAAATCACACCTACAATTGTACCACATTGCCACCCCATCCCGATAGAATCATGCGATGTTGAGTGGGCATGGGAAGGCTCGGCCTTGCGCTGTACCGTCACAGTTAGTGCCCTTTACAAAACCGGTGTTGAGATGGAAGCCTTGACTGGTGTGAGCGCTGGATTGCTATGTGCTTGGGATATGGTCAAGCCGCTGGAGAAAGATGCTGATGGCCAATACCCTTCAGCTAAGATGACCGACATCGTCGTTCTTGAGAAATACAAGTCAAACAACTGATGAAGCAACGTTTCGGCAATGTTGATGTCCTCTGCCTCTGCCAACAGGACATGGCACGAGTCGCAGACCTATCAGATTCTTTCCGGCTTGCATGCGAGCGCGCTGCCATTGCTAGTGATGCATGGCGAGGTAAGGGAGATGGTAAGGCCGCAGATGGTGCAGCGGTAGCAGCAATGCGTGCCACCTTTGACGATGTTGCTTTCGACGGCCGCGTGGCAATCGGTGAGGGCGAGAGAGACGATGCCCCTATGCTGTGGATTGGTGAACCTCTCGGCAATATGGTTGGTCACGAAGGGGCATTGAAAGTCGACATCGCAGTTGATCCACTTGAGTGTACCAATAACTGCGCAAGCAATTCTGACAATGCTATTGCGGTATTAGCCGCCGCACCGCGTGGTGACCTGCTTCATGCCCCAGATTGTTATATGGACAAAATCGCCGGTGGAAGTAATCTCGCTGGAGAGATTAGTCTTGATGGCGACGTGGCTTGGAATCTTGAGCAGACTGCAGCAGTTCTCGATAAACCGGTCAGCGAAGTACGTGTGGTCGCTCTTGAGCGTGAACGGCATAACGAATTATTTTCTAAAATCAATGCCGCTGGAGCACAATTGCACCTAATGGGAGACGGTGACATCTCTGCAGCAATTTGGGCGGCTGAAGACGACGGACCATTCGACCTGCTAATGGGTATTGGAGCCGCACCAGAAGGCGTCATTACCGCTACAGCCTTACGTGGCCTTGGTGGGGTCTTTGAAGGTCGTCTCAAATATCGAGATGCTGCTGATCGAGAACGCGCTTCACACATGGTTGGCGACGATCTCGACCGCTTGTGGACTGCTGCTGACCTGTGCAAATCAACCGATGCAGTCTTTGTCGCTACTGGAGTTTGCTCAGGATACCTCCCCGAAGTTGAAGATCTGGGTGAAGGAAAGGTAAGGACGACTAGTCAAGTCATCGATGTAGCAAGTGGAAAAGTCAGCCGAATTGAGACGATTTCTCAACGTTGATATCATCATCTACAAGAGACCATTTTATTTACAGCCCACAAGTCCAAGTGGTTAAGGGTGTTGAGATGAATTACGATGTACCTGCTGATGTGCCAACCGAGATGGTAAACGAATACATTGCTAATATGGATGCGGCTACCGCCAGAACCGGAAAGATGAATCTGTTCGCTTGCGACCAGAAAATCGAACATCTAAACGATGATTTTTATGATGGTGGAGACAAAATACCACTATCCTCAAACAACCCCTCTCACTTGTTTGAAATTGGTGCCCAGGCCGCAATTGATGGCACTATTGGAGTTCTAGCGGGCCAGTTGGGTCTGATCTCAAGGTATGGTCGCGATTATCCAGACGTCCCTTATCTGGTAAAACTGAATTCAAAGTCACACATGGTCAAGACTGACCAGAGAGACCCAGTTAGCATGGCGATGTGGGACATAGATGATGTATTTGCCCTCAAGGAATCAGGCATCAATGTTGTTGGAATTGGCTACACAATTTATCTTGGTAGTGAGTTCGAACACGATATGTTGACCGAAGCCGCCACTCTAATTCGTCAAGCCCATGAGAATGGATTAATTGTTGTAACTTGGATTTACCCACGTGGAAAAGCCGTGGATGATGAAAAGGACCCTCAACTCATCTCTGGAGCAGCTGGAGTCGCATTGTGCATTGGAGCAGATTTTACTAAAGTCAATTACCCCTCTGCATTTGATGGAATGACTCGCCCTGAGAGCCTAGGAATCGCCGTCGAAGCAGCAGGACGTACCGCAATCATTTGTTCAGGCGGGGGGAGTTTACCGGCGCAAGATTTCTTACAACGATTGCACGACCAAATCAATATTTCCGGCGCACGTGGCGCCGCCACCGGCCGCAATATTCACCAGAAAACTACCGAAGAAGGTATCCGCATGTGTGCGGCCTGTCACGCCATCATCTGCGATGGGGCGAGTGTCGATGCGGCTATGGCTATCTTCGAAGGAAAATCGGCTTAGATTTGCAGTCAAGGTGCGTGCCCAAGCAGGCCGCTAGAATCACCACACCGAGGAATGCGTGTTTTGCGAGGTTTCACCTACTCAAGTTGTGTTGAACTTTACAACACATTGGTAGGGGGTGGGCCGTAAGCGTTAACTGCTGGCTCACCATCTACAATATACCAATACAAGACAACAAATGCACCTATTATGGTTAAGCACCACAATAGATTCCATCCAGATCGTCCACCATCATGCAATCTTCTTGCAGAAGAAGAAAGTCCGGCTGGAACGAGTGCAAATGTAGCCAAAGAAATTAATGGCTGTTCAAGCATTATCGCCATCATTTCTATGAGATTAGCACAAATGATGTAAAACAAGTAAAACCACCAAAATTCAGAACGTGAAGCCCGGCCATCAAAGGTATTTGAATGGGCTAAACATGATTTTATCGAGTCCAACGGATTCATCATCGCGCCTGGTCGGGCGGCCATCGGAGCAGCCCCTCCGACTGCCC
>CAZPME010000001.1:113829-139813 GCA_964587885.1 uncultured Candidatus Poseidoniales archaeon | reverse complement strand
GGATTCATCATCGCGCCTGGTCGGGCGGCCATCGGAGCAGCCCCTCCGACTGCCCCCATCACTTGTTGTGGCATGGCCTGTGCTTGTGCTACGGGTTGTTGTGCAATTGGTGCTTGCATAGGTTTCGGTTTCACAGTCGCTTAATAATACAGTATCCCAATAAAGAAGTGAAAATGCCTAGAACCAATGCATTTGCATTTTCGGACTATCAGGTACAAAAATAAAACTACTGAATAAGATCAATGAGCATAGCCAAATATATGCGAGTTTAGACAAGTTGGTAGTGTGGCTAAAGATTCAATTCAACTTATTGATTGATTGAACATTGCCATTAATATCGAGGAGGAGCGGTTGTCCCTCTTCCCATGTTGGACAGTTACGAGAGACCCAATCACGGGTTGCCCATTCACAGATTTCATAGCCGCCAGAAAGAATTCCTGAGCGCTTGATATAACCGACTTTGACGATGTCCTTGTCTTTGGAAAGTACATTGCCAAGTTGTTGGCTAGTGGTACCATGCCGCATATTGCTGTTGATATACTCCAATATTTCGGCGGTATTCCTCGGTCGTTCATATAGAAATTTCTTGATTTTTTCTCTTATTCTCACTGTTTTCATATTTATTCCTCAATTGTGGCTCGGTCACGGACTTCCGGTGTTCGGATGGCCTGTTGAAGCACAGGAGAGATGCAGGTGATATAACCGTTTACCCTGCATTGAGATGGATTATTACTGAAAATGACATAAAAACACAGTATTTCTTTATCATTATTGATGGTGTAAGGAATAAACTGTTACTCTCCATCGGAAACGCGTAATTATATGTAACAAAAGAAATATTTACAGCAATGTTGAAAGGCATTAGCCTGCTCAATCGGCTTGAGAGGTGAAAATTATGGCGACGCGCATCCGTTCAGGATATCGTCGGCGCCTATTGGATTGGCTTGCTGATGGTGGCGGAACTGTAAGCTCAGCCGCCCAGTCAGTTGGTTTACATCTTTCTCACGCCTCTTCAGAACTGAAACAACTGCGGGAAGATGGTTGGGTGGCTAGCGACCGGGAAGAGGGTTCAAAAGGAGCAATGCAACGTCTAACTGATGTTGGCTGGAATCGCTTAAGAGATGATGATATCGCAAGACTGCAAGCCATTGATCTAACTTCAAAGCCTGTAAATTCAATTGGCTGTGTACTGGCCCGCGATTCTGAAACTTTGCTATTGGCTTACGCGCAATCTCCCTTATCTGCACTCATTTCATTGCCAACTCGCCCATTCATCACCAGTGCCGAAGGGTCTGCAAACTCTACAGGAAACGGAGGGGTGAAGGGAGAATGGGTTTGGGCGGTAAAGCGTGAAGCCCCTGAGCATTGGGTTGACATTGATTCTATGGATTCACTCCCCAATCGTCCCGCCGAAATAGACCAAACCCGCATTGATGGCTGGGGTGAGAAAATTGAAGCATGGGTTATTCTTCGAGTTAAATTAATTGATCCTCAAAGAAAAATGGCACTTTCTGTCGGCTCTTGGATTCAAAAAAATCCTACAGATTCGTGGCCCAAATTACCCGCCAACAGCATTGGTGGAAACTGGGAATTAGGCACCGCATCACCTTCTCCAACGCCAGTACGCCCAAGTGCTGCAGTTGCTGCAGTCATTGAAGAACGTTTAACTCAAGGCTTGCTAATGCGCATTGCCGGAGAAGGAGCATGGGTATTGGGCGATTTGGATATGCTTGGTCGCTTACAGTCCCCTTGGCCTTTGGATGCCTTGACTGGCTGGATCTTTAGAGCCCATACCCGACTTGCAACCGATGAGATTGAACGTCGCCGCACTTGGCTGAGGGCTGAATTGGTGGGGCGCTCTGGCGTTGAGCGGCGTTCATCACGACAACAAGCAACTTGGAACCGCTTTGCTGCGGCATGGCCCAGTGGAGTTTGGCGTTCCAAGGACCCGGAGATGGAGGCCGCATGGGATTTGCGTGGCCTCGATGAAGGTGCTAGGCTAGCATTGATTGAGTGGGCACTTCAAGCAGCCCCCGCAGCGGTGGTGATTCAATGGCCGGCGGGAATGGACTTGGAGCGGAATTTGTGCGAGTCCCTACTTGCTAATCCTAAACTCCGCTTACTCATCTTGCGGACCGAACCTCCAACAAAGGTGCCTCTCATCCTCCGTACTGCACCAGAGGGTTTGCCATCTTCGCGTCTGCAATTGCCGAGTGGAATTAGTCTCCCAGTCCGTTTATCTTCAGGTCAACCACCGCCACTGAGTATTCCCGATGTTGGACTACCAACAAGGCCCGAGGAAATCACCAGCATTGCTACTGGGTTAGCGGCTATCGGAGTGGAATTACCGACAATATTGCCGACACGGCCACCTAATTCTGAAATTACTGCTGTGGGAATTTCCTGTCTTTTATTTCCAGAGGGTGATGGCGATTGGGCTAATATTTGTGAGGGTGACTTCCCATTGGCGGCATGGATTGCCTCGCCGCGTGATGAGCGGTGGGCGCGATGGTTACGTTTGTCGAGTCGTCTCGATGAGAATTGGCTTGCACTGTTATCGCCAAGCGATATTCCGGCAAGAGAATTAGTAGAAATAGCCTCATCAATTGAAGATAAAGAGTGGTCGCAAAATGCGGCAGAAGTCCTGTCGCGACGATTGCTAGAACATCCCGATTTGTTGCTTGACCTGCACCCCATGACTACTGGAAAAGTGAATCCCTGGCTTGCTGCTTCTTGCTTGAGAGCAGCACCACGTTTGGCTGCCGAATATGCCTCATCGATTGCTGAATGGGCTTGGCCTGCTTGGCTAGATACTCCTACAAGTGGATTTTCAGAAGTTATTCCGGCATTAGTAATTCTTGAACAACGAGGAATGGTTTCGGAAAATTGGATTAAACAACTTTGCGAGAGCAATCATTCGTATAATTCACCAATCAAAGTTTGGTCGGAATTAGTTGAATTGACTACTGCGTCGATACAAGATGGGGAGTTTGCCATGCGAGTTGTTGAGTCACTTCCAATGTCTTGGTGGTCGCCATGGGCTTTGGAAATATTGCAGTTATTTTTACAGGAAAAGAAGTGGCGAAAATATCTACAGCATGCGGATATTCCTTGGGCGGCATTAATATTGAGAAGTGCTGATGAGAGCCATGCGATACCTGGAGTAAGTCGTCAATTTTCATTATGTAGCAGCGATATGTTGGCAACGATCGGTGCTCATAGTGAGCGTATGGAAAGGGATTCAGGAGTGGGATATGAACATCTTCTTGACCTAATTGATACCTTGCAAGCCATTGCAGATTCACGTCCTCCACCTATCGGTCGCCGCCATCGTAATGTTGGCTGGTTGGCCCAACCTTTGGAATTGTGGCCACATTTTGAAACCGATGAATGGATTGATGGAGATGTTAGAATCGGGGCACGTTTATTCGCCCGCATTAGTGGATATAATTCCGGATTGAAATCCCCTAGCCAGCAGCGATTTTCCTAAACGAAGCCTTCAAGGCTGATTGCATTGCCGACGAGTTTGCCGCAGCAGCAACATCAGCGTGATGCCTTCGGGCAAATGAGCGTTAGATACCAATGTCTGCGGTTGGCCCAAAGTCGAAGACCACCTGGAGCCTTTGGTGATGAATGGTGATGCAAGCTTTGGGCTGTAACTGATTGGGTTTGGGTCCTTTCCGGACGATAGAATGAAGGTGAGACAACCCCCCGATTGGACACAAGCCCTGAGGCGAGGGTCAGGCCTGCGAGGTAACTATGAATCAGGCCGTTACGCCTCAGGGCACATTTTTTCGCCATTAGTACGATAGTTTAGGCGGATTCCTCAAAAGTGACGTTGAGGCTGAACTGAGCAATGGGCGAGCCCCCACACAACCTGTGCCTCCTCGGCGGTACCTTCGACCGCTTTCACGTTGGGCATGAGGTATTGCTCTCAACTGCTCTACGCTTTGCGGGAAAAATTGAGGTTTGGATTACCGCAGATGAGAAGGCTCGCAAAAAAACCCATCTTATCGAAGATTGGGAAATACGTGCAGCAGTAATAGAGGAATGGCTAAATGGATTTGCTCGAGACAGGTACAGTATTCATATCCTCGACGATGAATATGGGCCGGCTCGAAGCAGAACTGACTGCGATTCTATTGCTTGCACAGATGAAACGTTACCAATGTGCGAACGCATCAATTCCGAACGGAAATTGAATGGACTTCAACCTCTTGAAATAATTACAGTCGCTCATGTAGAAGATGCATTTGGTCAAGTTGTGAGTAGTACTAGAATCCGTGTTGGACTTATTGACCGGAAGGGGGAGCCGTGGGTAACCAAGGAATTAGCTAGCAATTCATACCGGATGATTGCCTCGCTTGATGCCGAACTAAAAACCCCTCTTGGAGAAGTATTTTCGGGCCCCGAATCAACACCTGAGGTTGCTATGGGTTTGGCTCTTGAACAACTCGTTCTACCGTTTCCAGCCCTTATCGCTGTTGGAGATGTGTGTGTAGCAACTCTGTTGGATATGGGAATAATTCCCGATGTTGGATTAGTAGATGGAATGACTAAGCGCACCCCCCTCGATCCAGATGAATATGTTGACGAAAGTAAATTTGAGCAAGTTATCAATGCTGAAAATCCAGCTGGCTTTCTTACTCCAAGCCTGTTTAATGCCTGCAAAACCGCGCTTTCCAGTGACCTCTCGACATTAATTATTGTCGATGGAGAAGAGGATTTGGCGCCGATGTATCTACATCGCTTAGCTCCACTAGGCTCTGCGGTTCTATACGGTCAACCTCAACAAGGTGTAGTTTTGCGTTTGACCGATGAGGAGGTAAAACAGCGTTGTCGCTCATTACTAGATTCCTTTGAGGTTATCAAATGAGTGAATCAAAAAATTCGAATACCCCATTGGTTAGCGTCACAGTTTGTGTGCGTGACGGGATTGAATGGGTTGATAATTGCCTATTGAGTTTAGTCGAACAGGATTGGCCAAATCTTGAAATAATCGCTGTTGATGATGGTTCGACCGATGGCTCAACTGAAAAGTTACAAGCATGGGATGACCCAGAAGGAATTCACAATCGCCATCCAGTCAAAGTGTATACGCAAACGGCGAAAGGCTTGTCGGCAGGGCGGGCTCTAGCTGTAGAAAAATCTCAAGGCCTATGGGTTGCGATTACTGACATTGATGTTCGGGCTGAACCTTCCTGGATTAACGAACTGATGAGGGCGAGTCAATCTATCGATGAAAAAGAGCATATTGTAGCCGTGACCGGACGTACCGTATTTTCTCCTGGTGAGCAGATAATTAGTAAATTACGGACCTCAGAAATAGCCGAAAAATATCGCAACCGCCCTCGCATTACTAGCCTTGCCAACGGACCTTGCAGTATTTTTCTACGTCAATCATTACTTGACATCGGTGGCTTTGGTGAAGATTGGTATCACGCCGAAGACATGGAAGTTAGCCTGCGCTTGATTGAGGCTGGAGGGACGATTGTCTATTCACCCGAAGCGGTTGTAAACCATGTTGCAGAAGATCGTATTGGTACGTTTTTGTCTAAGCGTACACGTGATGCACGCGCGCACGTTCGCATAATTCGTAATTATCCCAAGCGCCAGCGTACTATTGGTTTCGACTTCATCGGTAGTGGTTGGTGGATTTTGATGTTATTTCCGTCGATAATATTGGCAATTATAGGAATGTATCTTTTCCTCAGTAGAATTGTTATCGGATCAGAAGATTTTTATTTTTCCAACACCGAACACTTGTTCACTTTGTTTTGCTTTTTGCCAGCGATTATTCATATCCTAAATTTTCCGCAGACTGCAATTGGCTCGTTATTGAAATTGAAAAAGCCGATTCAATCGACTAAACTATTGATTATCCTCTACCTTTGGAGTTGGTCGTTATGGAAAGGACTGGCTTATGGATACTTAGATGCACTCTTTGGCCGCAATGGCCATAGAAGGTGAATCATTCCTTTGGTACTGTAGCATCAACGTGGTCAGAGATACTTGCCATTGCATAACCAAAAGCAAATAGAGCAACGAAAACTGAGTACACCCCTGGGTCTACCCAACCTGTGTATGTGAATCCCCACCACAAGTAGAATATCAATCCAATAAGCATGCTCCAAGCTCCGATAGAGCGCTCCCATCCGTTATCAAAGGTGAATAATGCTGGCCATGTATCATTGAAAATCAGACCCTTGGCCCAACCATCAACACCTACATCGCTATCATTCAAGGCTCGTAAGCCGATGCCAGAAATTGCGGCACAACCGATAAAGAAGATTGAATCGCTGATAGGATGAAATCCAGTATTACTTACCACTCCATCACCAAATAGTCCGACACTAAGAAATCCAGCCCAACTAATCTTTAGTTCTCCGGGATAAGCCATGCCGAGAATATTTAGGAATCCAAGACTCAACCCCCACAATCCCAAAGCCGCCATCCATCCGGCTAGGCCGAGTGGTGGGTTGAGTAAACTACCCGCTCCCTCTTTGGCCTCTATCTCAAATTCATCACTCATGGCGGCGGCGAACCACCCTCTGCATATAAGCGTGGGGGGAGAGAAAAACCCCCATTAAAGGGGTAATGAGCAATAATATTCAGCCGAGCCTCACAATCGCGACTGTAGACGATAGTTTCCTTCATCGACAGCCTTCATCAATTCATCGGCTTCAATCATTATCTTTACAGCATCAATAGACTGAGGGATACACGAGTTAACTTGCTTGGTTCTTCCATATCTACCTCGACTAATTGCTTTGGCAGTGATGATACCGAGAGTATCCAATTCGCCAAGTAACGAAGTTAGCCGACGTTGGGTTAGAATATTGTTGCCAAAGTGCTTACAGGCTTGCTTGTATACTTCGTATATTTCTCCAGTTGCGATGTTGCGCAGACCATGGTCTTCAATTTGCAGAATTGAGAATAAAACCAATTTTTGTTGCGAAGGCAATGAGGCAATAGCTGGAGTAATTTGGTCGCATTCAATTTGGTTTTGTGCCATTCGTACGTGACGTTCAAGGACCTTTTCTTCCCCGCATTGTTCGGCTTTTTCAGTAGAAACTCGAAGTAAATTTAGAGCCCTCCTTGCGTCACCATGCTCTTGTGCTGCAAGTGCAGAACACAAGCGAATAACCGCCGAACTAAGCACCCCTGCACTAATTCCAAGTTTAGCCCGCTCTGTCAAGATGTCTTGAAGTTGGCTCGCATTATATGGCTTGAAGGCAAGGTCTTCTTGCCCGAGCCGTGAATTGACGCGCGAATCCAGATATCCGGTAAATTTCAAATCATTCGATATTCCGATGACACTACATCGTGCATCTTTCAATTCTGCGTTTAGATTGGTCAAGTTGTATAGCAGGTCATCGCCACTTTTTTTGACCAAATGATCGATTTCATCTAATACGAGAACATGGACACCACCTCGCCGATCCATTCTCTTCACCAATTCGCTGAAAACTCGGTCCGTAGGCCATCCGGTAAATGGAATATCCTCATTTTCATATTCTTCAAGTAAAGAATTACTCATATGAGTTAATGCGCGATATTGGGTATCGATTTTCCGGCAGTTAACGTAGACTGGATTTATGTAACGGTCAATTTGTTGACCCTTCTCAGAAAGTTGTCGGCAGATGAAATTTATTACCGCAGTTTTACCGGCTCCGCTTGGACCATAGATTACCATGTTTGAAGGAACATTTCCCTTGAGTGCTTCGACAAGATTGAACATTATTGCCTCCACTTCGTTTTCACGATGAGGTAGTCTGTTTGGCATATGTGTATGGCGCAGTACTTCTTTATTGGTGAATAAACTATTGACTTGGAGGAAATTATCGAAAATATTTTCATCCATAAAATAACACACGCCATTATTAAATTATTCTTCCAAGGTTATACAACGCCCCGCTTGAAAGCGAGCACACACCTTCACCGAGAACGAGTGGGGGATATAAGCCTGTTTCCGAAGCACTGCCCTCAATGGGTTTTTCAGCAAATGAAAAATCTAAAATGATTTCAATTGATTGGTTTATAACCTCGCCGGAAAACTGCAAAAAATAACATTCAGTGAGCACTTTTCCGAAAGTAAATGCCAATCACCAAGTGATAATTACATCGCCTTTTATTTTCACACTACTTTGGGACGAAGGTATTGCGATAAATCGACAGTCTAGAAGGTTAGTCCATATGCGGTAAATAGAGAAAAAAATGAATAAACAAAGTAGTGAAATCTGAATATCAAATAGCCCTTATGTGAATTTGAAAAAGAAATCACCGTTATTTTAATAGATTTTATAATATCATTTATTCGTCATTTCCAATTGGTAAGGCGGCTATTTTCCCATACCCAACTCTGCCCATCTCTGGCTTGAATACAATTGCTTGGCAACTCTGGTAAGTCACTGCTCAATATTGCCGGTCGCATACACTCAGGGTCATCAAGCCAGGTATGGGTTACAAGAAATGTAACTTCAGGGCATTCTTGAGCTAGTGTAGATAACTTGCTTGGGGAAAAGTGATGTGGAGTGTCGACATAATCTGGCACCCCCAATTCAATAACGACTACATCACAAGTAGGTGCTCGATCACTAATCGCTTCACAAGGGCCGCTATCTCCAGTGTGCATTAAGCGAAATCCACTCTCGTGTTCAAGGAGATATCCATGCGGGTCTACACAAGCATCATGGAGCACTTCAAAACGTTCAAATGACCAGCCATTTTGGCCCTGAATTGTTCCGGACATTTCATATTGGAAAATTACTTTTTCCAATTGGTCTTCCAATGAATCAGGATAGGCCAATTCGCACAGGTTTTTTAGCCGTTCAATTCCACCGTTTGGGAGGTGAATATTGAGAGTTTTTTCACCTTCACGGTCGGAAATATACTTGCGTTCCAGTAAAAAGAATGGGAATCCAAAACAATGGTCTCCATGCCAATGGGTAAACAGAATTGTATCTATAGTGGCGGGGCTGATATTGTATTGGCGTAAACTTGCAAGAACAGTTGGGGGGCAGTCAATGAGGAAACCGTCATCGACTAACAACAGTGAATGTAATCGACCTTGGGGGAGAAATGCATTACCAGTCCCGAGCAATCTAAGGGTTGGTGACGCCATAGTATCGGCTAGTCATTCCCCTATATTGGCTAATTGTTGATTCTGCCTGCATAATTTTCTCATATTATGATTTAATCTCACATCGATTCGTGACATTGAAAATCTTGATACTAGGTCAAATCGTGATTTTTACCAAGAAATGAACTTGGATGAAGGCGAATCCAAAACCCATCGGTTTGATAAACCGAGGCAAAGTCGCCGCCGATGAAATAGAGGTGTTTGGTGCATGGCCGAAGCATACAGTTCAAAGAATCCATATTCTTCCATAATCACCACTGATACCTTACTCAACGGTGAAGGGGCGATAAAAGAGACCCGTCATTTTGTATTTTCATTACCTAAGAAAGGTCTGGAATATAAGGCTGGAGATGCTTTAGGTGTAATTCCCGAAAATCCACCTCATACAGTAGATGCGCTGTTGGATGTGAGTGGCTGGGATGGTGATGCTGTAGTTTCAGGGCCAAGTGGAGAAGATTCGCTGCGCCAAGTATTGAAAACTCAAGTTGAAATACATCGAGTGAATAAGAAATTCATTAATGACTTGGCAGAGAGAGTAACTCCCTCAAGCGGAGTTGTCTCTGCTCGAATCGCCAGTCGAACTAGGATGGCACTTAGTTTGGGTGGCAGTTCGAGTGAGTGGGATTGGAATGGTGAATCCAGTGATTGGCCTAGTGAATATTGTGCTGGTAGTCCAAGTTCTGATCCTGGTGCAAAATTAGCAAATTTGGTCGGTGACGGTGACGCCATGGAGGACTACATATGGTCACGTGATTACATCGATGTATTCAGAGAGTTTAGTATTCATCATAGCCCTGAAGAGTTTCTAGTACTTGCTGATAAACTCAAACCTCGGCTCTATTCAATTGCTAGCAGTCCAGATGCTCACCCGGGAGAGGTGGAGTTGACAGTTGCTATCGTACGCTATGAACATCATGACAGAAAGCGAGGAGGATTGTGCACCGTATTCATGGCCGATGAAGTTGAGGTTGGGAAAACACCTGTGAAGATTTTCATGTCCCCTACCAAGTCATTCGTATTACCCAAAGATAGCAGCACCGATATCATCATGGTTGGACCTGGCACAGGAATTGCTCCGTTTAGAGCATTCTTGGAACAGCGTGAAGCCGATGGCGGCTCAGGTCGTAATTGGCTTTTCTTTGGAGATCAGTCGGAAAAGACGGAGTATTATTATGCAGAGCAAATTGAGTCATGGTTGGAAAATGGCAATCTTTCCACTTACACTACAGCATGGTCACGAGACCAAGCTGAGAAAATATATGTTCAACACCGCATGAAAGAACATGGTGAGGAGATTTGGCAGTGGATTTCTAACGGGGCTTATTTTTATGTTTGTGGCGATAAGAATTACATGGCTAAAGACGTTCATGCAACTTTGATTTCTCTAGCCGAAGAATATGGTGATATGAGTAATGCAGATGCAGTACATTATGTTGAGAAGAAGTTGATGCGCGAAGAAAAGCGATATCTTAGGGACGTATACTGAATTTCTTCTGCTGCCATTGTATGTTTTCTTACGAGATTTGATGGGTTCGTGGGGATTTTGTTTGACCGTTTGAATCATAGGCGGTATCGGTGCTCGTAGAATCAATGGGATTCAAGCGTGTCCTCATAGCCAACCGTGGTGAAATCGCATTGCGCATCATGCGCACCCTACGCGATATGGGAATATCTGCAGCAATAATTCATGGACGTGAAGACCGCCTCTCTCTTCCAGTCAGAATTTCTGACACTGCAGTTCCAATCCTTCGAGATAACCCTCTCGATTCATATCTCGACATTGAGGCCGTCATTCAAGCGGCTAAAGATGTCGGTGCCGATGCAGTCCATCCAGGCTATGGATTCTTGGCTGAAAATGCGACTTTCGTCAAGCGCTTGGAAGAAGAAGGGATCACTTTCATCGGCCCGAATAGTGATGTGATTACTTTACTAGGCGACAAGATTGAAGCAAGGAAGGCGATGGAGGCTGCCGGATTACCTACCGCTAAAGGTAGCAGTGAGCCTATCGATGATGCTGCGGTCGCTAGCACCTTAGCAGATGAAATCGGTTATCCAGTAATCATCAAGGCAGCGGCAGGTGGGGGTGGCATCGGTATGCAAATAGTCAATGCAGCCGAAGAATTTGCAGGGGCTCTCAAACTCTGCCAAAGTCGTGCCCGCTCGGCCTTTGGCGATGAGCGAGTTTTTGTCGAGAAGTATATTGAGGGCGCACAACACGTTGAATTCCAAGTTCTCGGTGATGGAGAAAGAGCGATACATTTTGGTGAACGCTTTTGTTCAATACAACGTAGACACCAAAAATTAGTCGAAGAAGGACCTTGGCTTAGTCCTGAAGTTCGAGAAGAGATAGGTAATTTAGTCTGCAAAGGTGCAGAACAAGTTGGCTACTGTGGTTTGGCGACGTTTGAGTTTCTCCGAGATAAGAATGGTGATTTCTATTTCCTTGAAGTTAATCCTCGGGTACAAGTGGAGCATACAGTTACAGAATTAATCACCGGACACAATTTGGTCGAGTTAGGGATAAGGGTAGCACAAGGCGAATCAATTCCTCTTTCCCAACAAGAAATTACTTGGCAAGGTCATGCAATTCAATGCCGTATCAATGCGGAGGATCCGAGCAAATTCATCCCTTCTCCGGGAAAATTGTGGGACTGTCATTTTCCCTCCGGTTATGGTATAAGGTGTGATACCCATGCTCATGTTGGTTATGACATGCCGGGTTGCTTCGATAGTCTTCTTGCAAAGTTACTCACTTGGGGTAAGACACGAGAAGAGGCCATCGCGCGCATGAAGTCGGCTTTGAGTGAGACACGTCTTGTTGGGGTTGAATCTCTTCTTCCTCTGCATCTAAGAATTATGGACGAATCAGATTTCCGCGCTCGCAATATCACAATTCAATACATTGACATGCATTCTGAACTACTTGGATAGCAAAGGAAGATTGACTAAGCATTACTTCCTGACCTAGTTGCATGGAACTGCTCATCGCTGGTAGTTTGGCGTATGATACTCTTGAATCTGAAGTTGGACGCGCAGATGAAGTACTAGGTGGTTCAGCAACCTATGCTGGTCTTTCAGCGCGTTTTCACATGCGTGAAGGTAGGGTTGGGCTTATCGGAGCGGTTGGTGAAGATTTTCTTGCTGATGATTGGGAATTACTTAGCGGCAAAGGTCTAGACTTGAGCGGAGTCTCTCGTCTTTCAGCACCGACATTTCGCTGGCACGGTCGTTATGCGACTGGAAATAGTGATGCGCAAACTGTATCGACGCAAATGAATGCTATGGGAATTTTTGACCCAGAGGTACCACTTAACCAACGCAATCCAGCGATTTTTTTGTGTGGCAACCTGCATCCTAGAATACAAGAAAAGTTACTTCTGCAAGTCGAATCTAAATTGCTAATTGTCGATACAATGAATAAGTGGATTACTGGTCATCGAGAACAATTGAATCGAGTATTGGGGCAAGCTCAACTTGTCGTCATAAATGAGACCGAATTGCGGATGCTAAGTGATGAAGATACAATCAACCAAGGTGCTGCATCATTGCTCTCAGGACAATGTCTGAGTGGAGAGGGTAGTCCTGAAATTGTTGTTGTGAAGCGTGGTAGGCATGGGGCAGTTGCCTATGGCCCATGGGGAGAGGTGTCGTCACAGGGAGTTTGGGTCGATCGTGTTGTTGATCCGACTGGCTGTGGCGATGTATTTGCGGGGGCGATGGCGGCGCATCTCCTTGGTGCGGGCCTAGAAGGACTGCCTGATGCCCAAGAAATGGCGGCAGCATTAGTCCACGCCAATCGAACAGCCTCGTTCAATCTCGAAGCTTTTGGAGTTACTGCATTGGCTGGATTAGAAACTTCAACTTATGCTCAAAGGCTCTAATTATTGGCATCCATTCTCGCAATGCCAGGAATATCATTGGCCTTGCGAGCAACCTCTGATGATGAGGACAAATCAGAAAACGATGTCGGAATTTCCTCAGGTCCTGCGGTCAACAATCGTTGTTGACCTTCACCCGTATCTGCGATATGACGCAATAACTGGTCGGCTACGCTATCAGGTAATACGCCACCATTGGCCTTGGTTAAACGAGCGATTTCATCAGATATCTGTGCTTGATAGGATTGATCAGCAGCCAAACGTAGGGCTTGAGAGGTGTGAAATCTTTCTTCGCGATATATTCCGTCACGATAGCCATCTCCATCACCATAGACTTCAGCATAGCCATCCCCAGCGTTGGTTTTGCGGCGAAATAGTCGGCTAGGTGAAGAAGCAAGTTTACCTAATCTGGAAATTGAAGGTAGAATCAAACCACGAATACCGGTTGACGGTTTGGACTGCCCCATAGCCTCCTGGCGAAGTCTAATCCTACGATTACTAGGGTTTCTTTGTCCGGTCAGTTTGGCCAAACGTGGAAATTGCTCTAAACTTTCTTCCTCAACTTCGGCGAGTTCAGCATCGAGGATGTCGTTTTCGGAATCTATTTTCGCTCCTGCAACCAATCCTGTTGCCAAATGATTATCTTCTGCTAGAGTTTGTTCATTGCCATGATTTGGTTCAAATCGCATCAAGTTGTCTTGCCTCGCTCCATGTTCTAATGGCGAAAGGAAACTCGGAATGAAACCAGTCGGTTGTTGATGGTTATTATTGGCAACATCAGGATGCAGTGCGCCTTGATTTGCTGGTGGTAAATTACCTGCCCTTTGTTCAATCATTTGATATGAACTCTGTGTTGGGGCAGGGCGAGTATCCGGGTTTTGCCATCGCTGGCTATTGAAACCACCATCGGCGGATTGAGTTGGATTGGGCAAATTAAATGAATTTATTTGATTGTTCTCGGCACTGGCCATGGAATTCCCATTGTGAGGTTGTGAAGGGGCCCAACTTGATTGTGGCTGTGACTCTCTTGAATATGATGGTGTGTCGTAGTTTGATTGACTAGGTTCAGGTGAATCAAATAGCCCCCCTTCGGCGAACATATCAAAGCCACCAAACATGGAATCTGTATTTGAATTAGTGCTTTGCTGAGGAACAGGTTCGGAGTACGGATTATGATAATCTTCAAATTGTTGTTGTGGACTTGAATTGGTTTGTTGCAATTGTGGTTGTTGCCAAGGGTTTGGGGCTTGTATCTGAGCGTGGCCTTGATTTCGCATATCTTGGCGGACGGATTCAGCTCGCAGGAAGGGTGCTGGTTGACTCATATGATTAGGATTTGAACCCGAGTCGATTTCATTGACTCTCTCGGTATAAGTCGGCTCAATGATACTGAGGGGGCTATTGGAATCTTTGGCAGCCCATTCAGGGAGAAGGTCGAAAGGTTTGGAAACTTCATCGTTACCTAGAAAGACCTCTAGTGCAACAGGTGCTTGCATATGTATCGGATCATCATTACCTATTATTCCCTCCAATGGGCTAATTGAAGGATAATCGGCTTCCCGCTCAAGTAATTCTAAGCCTTTACGGGCATCATCTAAGCAGATTCCACTTTGCAAACGCTTGACTAAATAGCACATTCGCATCAGCGAAGCATCATTACCAAACAATGTATGACAATCCCCTGATTCCGTATCTATGGTTAGAGTAGGTCGGCGACCAAGAATGAATGCCAATACAGTAAAAGTGCCTACGATAAGCATGATGATTGCTGGCTGGCCTACAAATACACGCCAAGCGCCGTATAGCAGGACCAGTCCGAACCCTAGAATCCAGCGGGGGACAAGGGAAGAATGATGATGGCGAAGGCGATTCATGGCGCTTATTTTCAATTGTAGAGTGTGCCCAGTACGGCGTTCCAATAGCAACTTTTCTTCTGATAATACGGCCTTGATTCGACCTTGGACCCCTGCCATAGAAAGTGCCGAGAAAATCTCGTACTCTACCGTGGTTTCGGTATCCTGCGTTTGCTCAAGCGAGTGCATCCCAGCGGGGTGAGCGTATGCTAGAGAATATGAACCCTGCCCTATGGGCAAGGCGCGAAAAGGCGGTATTTCGACCCTTTTTGTTACGCCGACAGTGGGGTAATAGTGGTCATTATTCGAGTTTAATGCCGTTTGCTCGACCAACAATTCGTGGCTTATTGTCCAATTGGCAAATCAAGGCATTGGATGGCTCTTGGCGGCGAAAATATACCGGTGAATCCCACTCAACGGTGACTTCATTATCCTCAATATTTACTATACGACCGACGACGAATTGTAAGTCTACGGCGATATGAATAACATCACTAACGGCTAAAGATCGCTTTTGGAACGGTGATTTGGCTATAGTGAAGGTTGATTTCACGTGGCCGATAATTGCCAAAGGACGATTCTCTCCGGTCTTTTTGTCGTCGACTGCAGGATGGACAATTATCGATGAAGAGGATAGGTGCTCCTCTTTGGTATTACGTAGCGCGATACCTACACGGTCTCCAGCAGTGGCACATTCTACATCATCATCCATCACTTGGAGAGATTTAGTATTACCAGAGCCACCTGCTGGCAGGATAGTAACTTCGTCGTGGACTGAAAGTCGTCCTGATTGCACATAACCAATTGCTACCAATCCGATCCCCTTGACATTGAAATGCTGGTCGATGGGAATTACTAACGGTGCAGATTCGGCGGCCTTCAAATCAGTTTCGACAACATCCATGATGCCATAAAGAGAAGCCCTCAATTCAATTGGGTCGGTTGATGCTGTATTCCATTCAAGTCCAACTTGTTTCATTAGCATCTTTACCTGACCTTCATCTACCCATTCACCCGAAGGTGGGTTGATGATTATCAAACCATGTTCAATGCCGGCTGAAGAGAACGCGATTAAGGCTTCTCCAAGACTCGCATCTACAGATTTAACTTCAATTATTCCAGCCTTGGCTGCATTTAGCGCCGAGAGTAAAGGTCGCAACTTTTCGGGAAATTTTGCAGGTCTAATCAACGACAATATTCGATAGCCATCAGCGTGAGGCTCCTTGTGGACATATGTGTCGACATCACGGTTATCGCTAGGTTTTGCTATTTCACGGGCCAATTCATCGCTACCAACCATGGCCACATTGAGAACTGTCATCGGCTCTTCCGAGTCCGACCAATATCTCAATCTTGCGTATCGCGCTTGCGGCGGTGCTCAAGTAATTGATGTCGTATCTCAGCCGCGGTTTCCCACTCCTCCTTCTCAATATCGGTTTGTGGTGCGAATTGTGGGATCGGTAATGGCCGACCATTACCATCAATGGCGACCATGAAGAAATAGCCGCAACAAATCTCCTTCCGCTCCCAGTCGCTTTTCGATAAGGCATAGGCTTGGACCTTACATCCGGCTGAATGGGTAGAGGTGTAGACTACTCGACCGACCACTTCGATGATGTCGCCTTTATGGGCTGGGTTGATGAATTCAAGAGAATCGACGCTAACTGTAACAAATTCTCGGTGGGCGAATTTTGAGGAGCAAAAACCGGCTGCTTTATCCATTAATGCCATTAATCGACCGCCAAATAAAGTGCCATATGAATTGGTATCACCAGGAAAAACTTCCTCGGCTAATATTACCGGTTCAGTGCTGAAGGGTTCTAATGACATAAATCGTCGAGACAGCACTCGGCTTTGAACCCTACAGTTGATTTACTCATGCGAGGGGTTATTGGGTCGGTTTTACCGCCGACAGGTATGGCTGAGGCATCAGGACTAGCGGTGGCGCTGGTCTCGGGTGGAATCGACTCACCGGTGGCGGTAGCGCGATTGTTGGCTAAAGGTTGGAAAATAATCCCTTTGCATGCTTCTCTTGAACCACTTACGACAAATGAAGCCGAACGTAAAACCATCGCCGCGTTACGTCATTTGTCTTCACCCGATTGCCCATTAAAACTTGTTTCAGGTGGCGTTGATGACAAGTTATGGGTTGTCCCAGTTGGAGAGACTTTAGCCCGCTTCACCGAGCCAGACTTGCATCGCGATTATTTTGTTCACATGAAGCGTCTATTCAACCGCTTGGCTAGTTTGCTAGCAAAGCAAGTCGGAGCAACCCATATTATCACTGGTGAAAACATTGGTCAAGTTTCTTCACAAACTCTAGGCAATATAGGTGCGGTTGAAGCCGCATCAGATTTCCCTATGATGCGGCCCCTATTGGCTTTGGACAAACTCGATATAATGGCGATGGCGCGGTCATTAGGGACTTATGAGATTAGTACAGGGCCAGAACAATGTGATGTGATTGGACCCAAACATCCGACCACAGTTGCCGACCTCGATCGTTTGCTTGAAAATGAGTCAAAACTTGGCGGAATTGAGGCGTTGGCAGAGGCTTGTTTCGTTGATATTAGAAGCGTCAATATTTCGTAATGATACCCAACCCCTCCTACGGAGGGGCGGTTCAACTATCCAAAGGGGTTTAATGTCCTGTCCGATTGGCCTTTCCTCAAGGGTTGTAATATGCTGAGTAAAAAAACCTCTAAAAGTCGAACTTTTCCGGCTCTAGCGATAGTAATGATAATGTGTTTTTCATCGACGGTTGCGGCTGTTAATGTAACCAATTTTGGTAATGGCCTTTCATCTGCAGCAGTTGAAATACGTGATACAATGACCTATTCGAATATCGTTGATGGAGCAGTCGATTTACCTGAAGGAGAAACCGTAACCGGAGCCTCATTCAAAGTATCTACAACCACGACAACTCATCAACAACATGTCCGTTTTGATTCTAATACTCAATGGATTTGGGATCCTACGGTGAATAATCAGCAGACTGCATATTCTACCTTGTCCGATTTCACTTACACGGAACAATCATTGCAACTTGTATCAAACGGTTTTTCGACCGATTTTGAACAGAATGATGCTGGATTTAGCCCTGATTTTATGCACCCTACTGGTAATTGGGAGCATGGCACATTGAGCGCAGGGCAAGTAATTCCAGACAATTGTTCTTCAGGAAATGAGTGTTGGGGGACTACATTATTTGATGATAATTACACTGATGACCGCATGGCGTCAACTTTTGATTTCTCTTTAGAATCAAAAGGAGTTGAAGTCAAAGCAGGTGGATTTATTGCTCGCTTTTCCTCATGGCATGGGCTTTTCTATAATGAAACCGTTACCGGTCCAACCACCGATACCCGATTCTACGATTGTGCCTATGTACAAGTCATGAATTCCTCCAATGGTCAAGATTGGGGTGGTATCTGGGTGCAGACTCAATTCGACCTCGGCAACAGTACAATTGGCTATAATAACGGACTCAAACAAAAAGGTACTGGTAATGGAAAAATTCAGACTTGTGATGGTATCGGTGTAGGAGAATATGCTCTTGCCGGTGAAAGTACCGATGCAGTCCTGAATCCAACCGGCTGGGGTACACTCGCTCTGAATTTGGAAGAATATGTTTCAAAATACATCAAAGTAAGATTTGTTTTAGAGCGTAATAGCCATGTTGGAATGCCAGTAAATACCACAATGCCCGGTTGGTATATTGACGATTTTAGACTCGGCGACCCATTACCGCAAAGTGGTTATGTAGATGTCAATAATTTCGGCCCCTCAATCTTCCCAAACCCTGGTTTCCCTGATGGCTACGGAATCTTACTTCTTGAGTCCGAGTCAACCGCTACAAACTCTCTCACAGTAGATATAATTCACTCGGCCACCGGTAATGTGGTAAATGATACTGATGGCGACCCAATGACTGGATTAGAAGGTCCAATAATTGAATTGTGGAATATCAATTCGACAAAATACCCTTTGGTAAATTTCCGTTTTAATTTTGATAGTGGCTCAAAACGTTTAGCTAGCCCAGTTCTACATGGTCTTTCTCTAGGAACTAGACTTGGTAGTGGCTTCAATGATTCGTCGACAGTAGTTGCCGCTGGTATTGAAGATGGCACATGGGTTACTGAAGGTATGAATATTCCAATGATGTATATGCCGAGAATAATTGATGAAGATTACAATCCTTCAGTTATTAAATCAAGACTTGAATATCCAATTACCCGTGTCAAGCCTATTGTAACCGATACATGTAGTGAAAACCCGACAGTACAATTGACTCATCCCGGACAGCAAGACCCTCATAATTTGACCAATAACCAGTGGTATGACCTTGATACGCCAATTTTTACTTTCACGGGGCTGTTATCATATGCCGGAGTCTGTTCAGTTACCGGCTTTTGGTTCGATGTTGAATTTAGTTTCAACCCACTAGAGGTTCACATCGATATCGCTGGAGATGGCGATAGCGAGTGGGGATTTGATGAACCAGCCTTTGGAAATTTTGGCCGACAAACCAAGTTTTGGTCAGGCAAAGTTGACAATATAAATTCTGGTGCTGACACTTCAGAACTAACCATTGGTGCTTCTGGAACTGGCGATGGAGGTTGGTTCATGATGCCGTATGGTTCTGAAATTATCGCTGCCAATTTCGCTTTTGATAGCAATACGATTGCTTCGACATCAAATGCGTCCGAAGGATTCGACCTATCTCTTTCCTCAACTGGTCAAAATGTTGACTTGGGTTCATTTGAGAATAACTCAATATGGATTCCTGAGGCTTCAGCTGAAGTGGTAGATTTTGCTGGAGCAGTGCAATCATTATTGGATAATCCAATGGTTGCAATTAGCCATGTAGATGCATACGGAAATGACTGGATTACAATTTCTTTCTCCGCTACTAGCCCAAATGCGACTACAGGCTCAATGCTACGATTCCTTGATTTGAATATTCTTTATTCGTGGAATAAGACGTTAGGAAATTCGCATGGATTGGTCCGTGAATTCTCTCAAGGTGTGGCTCTAGGTACACCTGTAAATGGGCAAGTAAGTGTACCGATTCATGTCTCCGCATCAAGTGGTGGCGGACTGCTGCTGTCGGACCTCAACATAATGACTTCACCTGGTTATGAAAGTTCACTCAATATTACTGGTAATCCAATTGGCCTTTATCCTGATGGTTCAATTATTGAGGTTGTCAGTTTACACAATGTTGCGGGGAGTACAGGTAGTACTCTCAGCAAGTGTTTGCTTCGATTGGAATCGGAAACAGGCTCAGTAGATTTATCATATAATGATTTTAGTGGGTTTGCCGAAGTTAATGATCCAGATGACTTGATTACTTTACAGCCCTCTTCTGCGACAGATACTCCTCAAGGTAAGCAGGTATCGTGGCATTTCACTATCAACACTAATTGGGAAGATGCACCAGATGTACGTATTTTCGCATCCTTGTTGGCTGAAAATGGTGTTGAGGGCTTACCCTCTGCATTACATTTAGCTCCACCTGGCGGCAATGCTATTGAGAACGATGCTGGAATTTCAACATTTGATCTGCAAAATAGTGCTGGTGAATCGCAGAGCCCTGACGACGGGCGCTCCAACCAATTAATTCGTCTAGTTGGTAAAGTACGACTTGAAAATCTTGATTCTGCTCCCGACCCAGCAGCATATAATTTGGTTGTTGAAGAAGAAATAATGAATAATTCAGATCCCACAAATATCACCTATAATTGGCAAGAAATATCCAACATGAGCGGCCCAATTGGAGGGGACTTTGATTGGATTGTTGACCTTGGCAGCGATGCAGCAGGATATGCAAGTTACCGTTTGCGAATGAATGGTTACGATAAGGGAACTAATCTAAATCTAGATGGAACAGAATGTTTCACCAATGAGACTTGCTCAATTAATTTCAACCTTACAATCGATACCCGTGCCCCAGACTTGTTGAATATCTCAGTATTCCAAAATCAGATTTATTGGCGAGTTCTTGATGGATATACATGGGTAATACCTAGCGTCAATCAGCAATTCAAGGTTGAAGCAGCCGATATGCCGACTCCCCCTAGCGCTCTCACATTCAATTACTGGGTTGAATATGACCATGATGCTAATGGAGACCGTGAACCACAGGCCAGTGAATATGTCAGCATCCACATGACTTCAGATGGCCAAGAGCCGGCAGCCAATTATTCGGCTACAATCAACGATGTTGCCAATGAAGGTAAGGATCCATATGGAATGGTCAGTATTTACGTCAATGGCACCGACATTGCAGGAAATGAAATTGATGGTGGTGGAGATGCAGGGTTTGATGAAGATCTAATTACTTACATCAGCATGCAAAGTTATGGTCCAAGTCTGCAAAATTTGTTCATTGAGAATAGTGATGGAGAGCGTTTCAATTCAGAGCAAAAAACAATGTATGCTGGAAACATTTACCATTTGGTAGTAGAAGGAACTGACCCTAATGGATGGAACGATGTTGATTACATTGAAGTTGATCTTAATCCAGGGGTTGAAAACCACATGGAATTGATATACTTCGTGGGCAATAATACCCTATACACAACCAGCCAATGGCTGACTCCACTCCAAGCCTCAAATACCAGTAACGGTACTGAGTTGACGAAATTGAATGGGAATCGCTTAATTGAAATGTCGGAGCCAAACTTTAGGCTTGTAATTCCTATTGAAATGGCTTGGAACGCATATGAAGCCACTGGAGTAATGACTCCGCAGGTTCGCATCAGTGATAAGGATGGAAATAATCCTTCGAGCATTCTTTCGACCGGTGGTGGAAGAACTCTACAAAAGTGGACATATGGCGACGGAATCATGCTTGATACTTATTCAATGAATCTGAATGATGATATTGAACCATACACTGAAGAGATATACAATTTCTCAACTGGTGTTGCCAAAGGTTTCGTCTATTCAGGGGACACAGTATCTTTTTCGGGTCGATATGCTTTCGTAGCTAGTTGGCCTAACAATGTCGTATCTCCAGAAACTCAATTGACTATGAAGATGGTCCGAGCTGATGCAGCCGCAGGTGGTAATTTTGAGCACCAAGAGGGAAAAACTACTTGGCACAATTTTACGGGAGGAGAATTCGACATTGAGTTGGAAGTTCCTTCCAAGACCAATATCTACACCTATACATTCAGCCTAGTGGACCTACCAACAGGTGCGATTGATTCAACTACTGAGGGTGAAGCAAAATTCGTCATCAAGGTTGACTCAGACAACCCGGTCGTTTCACCCAACACTTGGTCACTTAGATCTACAGGTGGTGATACCTTGAATCTGGGATTACTCCCTACGTCGACAATTCACTGTGTCGACGTTAGGTTAATGATAACTGAAAGTGAGCAATTAGATCAAGGTGCGATCTCCGTTAATTGGAATTTCTTCCAAAACTCGAACGTTTGGTCATACTATGTTGCTGAGTTTGGATTGGACAATCAATCACAAACTCTAGAACTCTCTGGGTCTGGCGATTTATTCGTTGCTACAGCAGATTGCATAGACCTGTGGCCGAGCACTGAATTGCCCAGCAAAACTCAATTGCAAGAAGTCATTGTGCAATTGTGGATTGAAGGCACCGATTCCGCCGGATTAGGAATCCAAGGTGGAGGCGATTATGGTGCTCCAATCCAAGGACTTGAACAATCGGCTACCAGTGAATATACTGTGGTTTATGAGCAGGCAGAATTCAATATCGGGCCTAATAATGTAGACATGTTCCCTAATTCGCCAGCGGTCGGTGATGACATTGAACTAATTGTCAGTGTAACCAATGTTGGCAATGTTCCCGGAAATGTGACGTTTGACATTTATTCAAATATAGGTGGCCAAACTACACAATTAATAAAACAGGTTACTACCGATGAAATACCGGTTGGACAATTGCACAAGGAAACTATTGGAATCACTGGTTTTGACCGTGCTACTATCGGTGTTCACTTTGAAATTTATGATAATGCCAGTGGCGAGTTATTGTGGAGTGGACTAACTTCAGGAAAACAATTCAGTGTTAAGGTGGCTGCTGATTCTGGTACAGATGATGGTATGTTGATGCTAATTCTGGCGGGACTTGGAGGTCTGATTTTGATTCTAGTCGTCGTTGTGGCGGTATTGGTTATTCGCAACCGTGACGAAGATGAGGGTGGCGAAATTTACGATAGCTACCTTGATGATGTTGGCTCGGAAAAGACCTATCCATCAACTGATGGAGCCGCCTTTGGTGAAGGTGCTTTGACTCCAGAAATGCAAGCGGCTTTGGCTGAATTTACCTTCTGGGATCAGTCTCAGATTCAGGGTTACTTTGACCAAGGTTGGTCGATTGACCAATTGCGAGATTGGGTAAACGAGAATAATTGAGGTGTGAAATTGCAGCCGCTCGAATGGGCGGATGCCCAATGGGAAGACCCGAATGGGGGCATGGTTCACTTACATGGAGTACTTCCATGTGTTGTTTTTCCACGTCAACAAAGACCACGCGAAAATTGGGATGGATTAGCCTTAATCGCCACTTCTGATGAGCCTCAGGCTTGGATGGAAGATGAAAGGTTAGAACGTGAAAGTCCAGGAATTTCTCTAGCCGATGCGTTATTGGGCGGTGGACTTGATGCTCGCTATCTAGATTCGTTATTATTACTCGATAATATCAATGGGCCAAATTTCCCTGACCCTGAGCCACGTCGCCTTCACCTATACGCTGAAAAAAATGACAAGGGGATTTACTTTGTAGAACCGCGTGCTGATTCTGACCAAGAGTGGTTGGATTTACTTGAGCGACAAGCGATGAAAATTACACATCCATGGAAATTATTCAAATTGTTATTCCAAAAAGGAAGATATCGTAGAATTCACTTAGAATTAAGCCGAATAACCGAGCCGGTTGCAGGGATGGAACCCGAATTATTCATTGCCGGGAGTTTAGCCGGTTCATGGTGGATTGAACAAGAATTGCGGCTTGGTGAAGAATTGGCAACTGAGCGCGATGCTCGTCTCGCTGGTCGAATTCGAGGCGCTCTAGCCGACTTACGTAACCGCTGTGGGAAGGATGAGGTAGTATTGCTATTGCCGCACCATTTAGCTCGCCGTAACAATTTGCTGCGGGCATTAGAGGCTTGTACTGAGGTTGAGGACATTTCATGTGCATCGGATGACTCGGCCGGAGAGGAGGAGTGAAGATGAGTGCCGATAATGCGCCGGAAGTTCAGGTTGAAAATCAATTGATTCGATTCACTCACGAAGTCCCAGTCGACCAAGAAAAGGCTGTAAAAACGTTATCTGGAAAGCGTTCCGGTGAGTTTGTTTTGGTGCAGTTAGATGTGCCACGGGCAATGATTATCATTGACCAAATTGGCCGCATTATTGTTCACGGAACTAAGCGAATCCAAATAGCCCGAGCTGCGGCCAAGGAGATTCTGTTGCGAATGGGACGTAGTGATGAAGGCCTCAGTTCTGAAACCGGAACCCTACAGGCATCGTTCAAATTCCCTCAAGAGTTGACCTTTGAAGGGATTGAAGATGCGTTATATCCCACAGAGGTAAGTCGAGATGTGCGACTAGATTGTGTGCGCATCAATGATACTCGCCATGGCATTGAGTTGCTTATTTGGCCAAACGGCAAGGCGGTCGCATTAGGCGCTACTCATGCAAATCTAGTAGCGATGTCGGCAGTTCATTGGGGTGCAAAACTCAAATCCGCTAATTTATTCATTGCCGCATCTAGCGGAGAGTAATATATGTCGATAGTAGATGGGAAATGGACTGGCCCAATTCTCGACGACCACTTTCATTTGAACCGCAATGGTAGATTTATCGATGCGGCTAGAGATTTTTCTGCCGTTGGCGGGACACATTTGATATTGGTACATTGTCCAGATTTTTCCAATCTTCCACTAACTCGTGAAGACTATTCTGAGGCCTATTTGAATACACTTTCAATGGCAGAAAAAGTTAGAGAAGATGTTAATCTAAATGTTCGCGTCATGCTAGGCCCACATCCTGCTGCCTTTGCCCATCAGTGTCTAGAATGGGAAGAAAAGAATGGTGAAGGAGGTGCTAATAGGGCGATGGAGTTGTATCACGATAGTATTGATGAGGCTCTAAAGTATATCCACGAAGGTAGAGCAGTAGGTCTAGGTGAGGTAGGTAGGCCACATTGGGAGGTGCCCGAATCAATTTGGGAAAGAAGTAACGCATTGCTTGGTGAAACGTTGGCCATAGCAGCTAGAGAAGGCGTACCATGTCAACTCCATGTTGAGGGAGATGAGGCATCACCGTATGCGGAAATCGGACCTATGGCAGATAGAGCAGGATTCCCGAGAAAGCGTTTGGTGAGGCATTTTGCTCCTCCAAATGTTTCTGATGAATTGACAAGAGGTTTGGTTCCTAGTGTTATTCTGCAAAAAGGTGGAATTGAAACCTTGGTTGAGACAATTGAGAAATGTAGTGGTGGCTTCATGCTTGAGACCGATCACATGGATGATCCACGACGACCTGGTGCAGTTCTTGGTCCAAAAACAGTACCTAAAAGGACTCAAGCACTTGTTTCTGCGGGCGTTGATGAAGAAGTATTGTATCGCACACATGTAGATTTACCAAATTCAATTTATGGGTCAGTATAGTCATTTTAGCATTCAAACTGATACGCGAAACCTCTTCAAGTCATGCCTGTCAGGGTATATTGGTGGGGTGATGCGTAGAGTACTACTTGTCTTAGTGTTCTTGCTTGTTTCCACACTTGCTATTCCTTCAAGTTCAGCACAAGTACCAGGTGTTGAACTTGAGTGTGAATCTGGCAATCTCGAAATTGATGTTTCACCTAGTGGTTCAAGAATGACAACTGTGAGTTGTACTGCTACCAATACGGGGGCACTTCCAGAAGAAGTAGACCTCGCAGTTTCCGCTGGTAGTCTCTCCTATGCTGCTCCCGGGAAAATAACAATCCCGCCTTCAGATTCGGTTGAATTTGATGTAACATTCCAAGCAAACCAAGGCCAATCTCCAGCCGAACATGAATTCAATGTTAGTGCAACAGTGACTTCAATCGGGTCATTTCCGGCATCTCAATTTGGCCT
>CAZPME010000001.1:102990-113729 GCA_964587885.1 uncultured Candidatus Poseidoniales archaeon | reverse complement strand
TCAAAGTTGCCGCAGAACCAAAGGATGCCCTCGGGTCAGTAGGGAGTGCAATTGGTATTGATGACCAAACCATGATGATGATGATTATCGGTGGTGGCGGTGGAATGGGCTTACTACTCGTCATGATGATTGTTCTCAAAGTCAATAAAAGAAAGAAAGCTAGAATTGCTGCAATGGTCGACTATGAAGATGATGATTTTGATGATGATTTTGATGATGATTTTGATGAAATCGACGACGACGACCTAGATTTCGGCGACCTGTAAGCCATTCTCGGATTCCCACAGGGCTGTAAAAAGTCGCTAATTGAGTTGGTCTAATACCCCAACCATCAAAGGGTGGACTCATGGCTCAATGCCTGCCCCATAGGGGCAGGTGAGAAAATGCTTGGTTTACAAGGTAAAGTTGCTTTCGTATTCGGTGTAGCCAGCGAAGATAGCATCGCATGGGCGATATGTCAGAAATTGTCCGAAGCCGGTGTCACCCTCTATCTTGGATTCCAGAAGAGATTCATGAGTCGAGTCTTTCAACTCAAGGAGAAATTACCTGCTATTGCTGGGATGTATCCACTCGATGTCGCTAGCGATGAGTTAACCGCCGAGTTTTTCACTGCATTCGCGGCTGAGAATCCAAATCTCAAAGCCGACATTCTAATCCATGCAATTGGCTTTGCTCCACGTGAATGTTTTGACCGCCCAATTATTTTTGTCGATGATGACAAAATCAATACCGCAATGACCATTTCAGCAAACTCATTACAACGCTGTTTACGCCATGCTTTGCCCTATCTTAATGCAGGCTCATCTACTATCACATTGACCTATGCAGCAAGCACACGTTATGTTCCTTCATATGGAATCATGAGTATGGCCAAGGCAGCATTAGAGTGCTGGACAAGGGAGTTATCCTGCCACCTTGGGCCGGAAGGGCACCGAGTAAATTCGATTTCCAGCGGGCCGATAAAAACCATCGCCGCGGGAGGTATTCCCGGTTTTGACCGAATACTGGAGCACGTTGCAGCGAATGCGCCATTGCGTCGAAATGTCAGTCAAGATGATGTTGCGGGCACGACGTTGTGGCTGGCTAGTCCACTTTCGTCTGGTGTAACCGGTCAGTGTATCCATGTCGATGCTGGATATTCGATTACCATGGTGCCTGAGAGTATTATGGACTAATGAGGTGAGATTATTTCCAAAGATAAACAGGAGGATGGGGGCCTTGAGCAAGGTCCGTTTGAGCCTATCGCGATTATCGGGATGTCCTGCCTTCTTCCTGACTCACCTAACCTTGAGAAATTCTGGGATAACGTTCTCAACTCTCATGTCTCGATTATTGATGTTCCCGAAGACCGGTGGTTGCCACAGGATTTCTATGACCCAAACGGGGAGCCGGGTTCAGTTGTGGAAAACAAAACTTATTCAAAAATCGGTGGTTTCGTACGTGGTTTTGAATTTGATTGGCGGCGCTGGAAAATTCCACCTGGCTCATTACCGCAAATTGACGTGACCCAATTATGGGCAGTCACAGTAAGTGCTGCTGCTCTAGAACATGCGGGCTATGGAGATGGTGGTAAGGAATTGAATCGTGCCTCTACCGGAGTCGTATTTGCCAATGCCGTTGGTGGAGAAAACCGAGATACGGCAACTTTGCACGTTCATGTTGACCAGGCGATTCGTCTAGCCCAAGAGGGTGGGATGACTGATGCTGATATATTCCGAGCTAAATGGACAGAGAAACTCCCCAAGATAGACGAAGATACGATGCCGGGTGAATTGGCTAATGTTATCGCTGGGCGAGTTGCCAACATGCTTGACCTCCAAGGTCCTAATTACACTACTGATGCCGCTTGCGCTTCAAGTATGGCGGCGATGGTTGATAGTTGCCGACAACTTCAATCACGCCAAGTTGATACTATCATCTGTGGTGCTAGCGACCGCTCAATGAATCCAAGTACCTATGCTAAATTTTCGGCAATTGGTGCCTTATCGGCTAGTCATTCAACTCCATTTGACGCTCGTGCAAATGGATTCGTGATGGGCGAGGGTGCCGGTGCATTTGTTCTCAAGCGATTAGGAGATGCCATCGCTGATGGCGATGAAGTATACGGCGTAATCCGCGGTGTTGGAGCCAGTAGTGATGGTCGTGGCAAAGGCATTGCTGCACCGAGTAAGCGTGGTCAGCGTCAAGCCGTTAAGCGGGCATATGCGCAAGCTGGCTTTGATTCCACAGCAGTTGAGTTGGTTGAAGCACATGGCACCTCAACTAGAGTAGGCGATGCTACAGAATTGGGCACATTATCCGAGGTATTCTCGGATGTTAGTGCTGGAGAAAATGTTGCAGTTGGTTCGGTCAAGAGCCAAATAGGTCACCTCAAGGCGGCAGCAGGAATCGCTGGGATGCTCAAAACTACACTCGCTCTACATCATCGCACGATTCCACCCAGTGCCGGTTTTTCAACTCCAAACGAGACAGTCGATTGGAACAAGAATCCATTTTATGTCCCAACTGAAGCTAGTGAATGGCCAATTCCTGCAAGTGGTACACCTCGCCGAGCAGGTGTGTCCGCATTTGGCTTTGGTGGGACAAATTTCCATGTTGCTCTTGAAGCCTTTGACCCGGAATACCACGCTAGCCTAGCCGATCTTTGGTCGGCTAGTTACGCCGCGGCGATGGCGAAACTCTCTGATGGAAGCGAGTCTTTATCCAAATACGAAGTTGTTTCGTCTGATATTGGCGGTGCAGCATCAGGTAAACTGAATTCGGAATCAATATTAGATGCAAATGCCAATCCTAGTATGACTCATGAAGAATTGAAGGCAGTTGAAGGCGGAATTCTTCTTCTGAATGCCGGTGATGTCTCGGACTTGAAAGCCAAACTCCAGCAATTAGGTGAAGTATTGGCCAATTCGGGAGCTACATTTGATGATGATCCGCGTGGCCGTCGTCTTTCAGTCGAACTTCCGCGTGCAAGCAAGGGGTACGTCACTGAAGGAGTTAGGCTGGCCTTAGTTGCGACATCTTGGTCTGAATTCAATAAGCGGGTTGGACTTGCTCTCAAGGCAATGGATGACCAAGAGAAATGGGGCTTTCTTGCGGCCCAAGGCGTGATGCTTTCTGACGATCCGGCTTTACCCTCTGAAGCGAAAGTTGCACACCTTTACCCCGGACAAGGTAGCCAATATGTAGGAATGACTCTTGATTTATCGAAACGATGGTCGGCGGTTGGACACGTTTGGGCTCAAGCCGATAAGACCATGGTCGAGGTACTTGATGGTGAGACTCTATCATCCTTCGTATTACGAGAAAATCTATCCAATGAGGAGAAAATAGAGGCCGAGCACAAACTCAAGCAAACCGAATATACTCAACCGGCGATGCTCACGGCAGATTTGGCCATTGAAGGGGTACTAAACTCGCACGGTTTTAGACCCGATATGGTTGCTGGGCACTCGCTTGGTGAGTACGCTGCGCTAATGTCATCGGGAATTCTCGGTATGGATGGAGCCCTACGCGCCGCCGCTGCCCGAGGCACTGAAATGGGGCAAGTGGAAATCGATGATACCGGACTGATGGCTAGCATTACTGCGCCCTACGAGAGAATTGCAGAAATTATCGAAGGTATCGATGGCTATGTCATCGCCGCCAACAAAAACTCACCTAAAATGACTGTAATTGCCGGTGAGACAAAACCTGTCGAAGAGGCTATTTCTATATTCGAGTCAGAGGGTTTCCCTTGTGCCGTATTAGCGACCAGCCACGCCTTTCACAGCCGAATTGTCGCTCCTGCGAATGAGCCATTAAAGCGATTTTTGAATAGTCTGGAAATTAATTGGCCACAGATACCACTAACAAGCAATGTCGATGGGGGATGGTATCCAGATACATCGACAGGTGGTTCCGCTAAAGATGCAATCTTGACTAAACTCGCTCCTCAAATGGCCTCGGCAGTTGAATGGACGAAGCAGATTGAAACCATGTATGCTGGTGGAGCACGTCTTTTCGTAGAAGTTGGTCCAAAACGCGCCCTCACGGTTTTCTCAAGTCAAATTTTGGAAGAAAAACCGCATCTGGCAGTAATGTCCAATCACCCCAAGCAAGGCGGCATAGCGTCAATATTGCAGGCGATGGGAATGCTCGCGTTGGCTGGAAGGATGCCACAATGGCCGGCTGCCGATTCACCTCAATTGACTGAAGCCTTCCGCGCTGGGCCGATTGAAGCACATGATACTGCGAATGTTATTTCCAGTTCCGAATACGAAGATTTACGAATTCGATCCCGTCCACTTCCATCCTCATCTAACTCAACACCTACCTCGGTACTTCCGTCACAAGGTCCGACAGCAACTGAAAAACCAGCAGTGCAAATTTCAACGAACACAACCAGAATCTCAGTGGCTGAAAGTCCACAGCGGACCAAGGAAAGATGGGTTGGTAGTCAATTGTCGTCAATCTGCGGCTATCCCGCCAAGTTCTGTGAGGGGCAAGTTGATTTGCGCACAGGCTTGGGAATGTCTGCTACTCAAGTTGAGACCGCGTTGAGCCAAATCAGTGGGCAGGTTGCAACTGATGCAGAATTTGACCGTTCATCTATTACTACCGCCGGCGACCTCACCCGCTGGGTACTTGAAGCGCCGACTGGTTGGGATCCGGCAGCACAATCCATGGTTTACCCAACTCCTTCATCAACCAATATCGCGACCTCTGTTGCTAGCACTAATGCCGTCGACGCAACTGCTGCTCGACGTTCCAATCCTTACGTCGTAACAGGAATCAGTTTGGGCTTACCCGGAGAAGGCATGGTATTCGATGATGACAATTTTGAGAAATTAGTACGGGGCGAGACCTGCATAACTCAAGTTTCAGATGAAAAGAAACAGCGTATTCTCGACAAGAATATCGTCCGTCTGATAAAAGGTAGTGAAGGACAAGCCCGTATGGAATCGGCGACTGAGTTTTCTGATATCCCTCAACTTGCGGGCCAAATGGGTGAGTTTGACATCACCGCAGAGTTTGGCATTGATGCAAAAATAGTTCGTGCATGGGACACCTCGACGCAATTGGCAGTGGCTAGTGGCTTGTTGGCATTACGCGATGCGGCAATCCCTCTAACTCCCGAAGAAAAGGTTGGCAAGGGGGGGCTTCGTCTAATTACCAATTGGCAAATACCGCAAACCTATCGTGAGAGCACTGGTATTGTTTTCGCTAGTTGTTTTCCGGGGTTGGCAAAAATGGCTGAGAAGGTCAAGAATAATGGAGATGATGGTGAAGGTAGATTTGACCGTTCATTCCTGTTCCAAGTTCTCAATATGGGTCATTCTCAATTTGCTCAAATGACTGGGATACGTGGCCCTAATACCACAGTAAACCTCGCTTGTGCTTCTACCGCTGCTGCATTCAGTGTGGCAGAAGATTGGCTTGATACCGGAAGAGTAGAACGCGTGGTCATTATCTCTGCTGACAATGTCACTGACGATGATTTGTGGGAATGGATTGGCGGCGGATTTGCCGCCAGCGGTGCGGCTTCGACTAGCGATGATGTAGAGAATGCTGCATTGCCATTCGATGCTCGTAGAAATGGAATGATATTGGGGATGGGGGCAGCATCTTTCGTCGTCGAGCGTCGCTTAGGAGCCGCTGAACGCGGAGTCCAACCATATGCTGAGTTACTTGGCGCGACACTAGCGAATTCTTCTTTCCACGGTACCCGATTGGACATTGAACATGTATCTGCTAGCGTCAACGGATTCGTTTCTAAGATGGAATCAAAATGGGGCATCCAGCGTGATATTATCGCCCCGCATACTTTCTTCATGAGTCACGAGACTTACACCCCAGCTCGCGGTGGTTCGGCTCAGGCTGAAGTCAAAGCTTTGCGCGATACCTTTGGTGAATCAACTGACAAATTGGTTGTCACCAATACCAAAGGTTTCACCGGCCATCCGATGGGAGTAGGAATAGAAGATGCCTCGCTCATCTATGCCTTGGCAACTGGAAGGGCACCCCCGATCTCTAATCACAAGGTGGACGACCCTGAATTGGGTAATCTCAACCTTTCCGAAGGGGGTGATTATGCCGGTATGGAATATGGATTGCGGTTTGCTGCTGGATTTGGTAGCCAACTCTCGGTCACATTGTGGAAACGTAGTGAGATTTCCGGTGAGCGCATAGATGGTGAGCGCTTGATGGCATGGAATAGAAGATTAGCGGGTCAAGACAATCTTGAATTACGAATCCTAGACAATAAACTCGTTGCATATGTTGGTGGTGATGACAATTTGCATGGCGGAGTCAAGGGTGAAGCCTATTCCGCCACTTCTGACTTACCGAAACCACAAGCCGCTCCTGCAACAACTGCATCCGCTCCAATTGTTGACAGCCCTGCACCAGTTTCTGCTCCAAGTCCGTCTTCGGAATCTCCAGCCATAACTGTAGAACCATCTACTGTGGCGGCAATGCCGATGGGAGATACTTCTGAAGTTGAGGGAGTTGTGATTGAGGTAGTCGTGACTCACACCGGCTATCCGGCCGATTTTATTGAATTGGACCAAGATTTAGAAGGTGAGTTGGGAATTGATACGGTTAAACAAGCCGAAATAATGGGGGACATCCGCGAGAAATTTTCTCTACCTGTTGACGATGATTTCGTGCTTTCCGACCATCCGACTCTCAATCATATGATAGGCTATATCATGGCGATGCAAGGTGGTGAAGCATCCACTTCAACATCTATTGCACAACCTTCAGTTACAGTGACGACTTCAACTGAAACGGTCGCTGAAACACCCGAGATCGATTCAACTGTAATAGCTACGTCAACTCCTGTCGAAACGTCTGCCGAAACGCCTGCACCATCTTCAAACGGCGAGATTGTTGAGATTGTTCTTGATGTAGTGGTCAAACATACTGGATATCCAAAAGATTTCTTGGAACTCGATCAAGATTTGGAAGGTGAGTTGGGGATTGATACAGTCAAGCAGGCCGAAATAATGGGTGATATTCGTGAAAAGTTTACTTTACCGGTCGACGATGATTTCGTGCTTTCCGACCATCCTACTCTCAACCATATGATTGCCTACATCGAAGCGATGCAAGGCGAGTCAATGGTTCAAACTCCATCCGCAATTCCAGCGCTTGAGGCTGAAGTAATAGTTGCCGAACCAGCAGTTGATGTTTCAGAAAGCGTATCGGAAATGACCGCAATAAACAATGAAGGTGCTGATTTGAGCATGACTGAGCCGCAATCAGGGTTGCACCGCTGGCAGGTCGAAGTCGAGGCTACAAGCGGTATTTCTGAAGTAATTGATCTCAGTGGAAAATTAGTAGTTGTTACTGAAGATGGATGGGGAATTGCTGAACAAGTTTGTACAGAACTCGAAAGACATGGCGTAAGTGCATTGCGATTATCATTGGAATTATTACACAAGAAATTTACCGAAGAAAAGGAAGGTACGCGAAGGATATTACGTGCAGATCCCGCATCAGCCGAACAACTTGAGGACGCCGCGGCAACGATTCTCAAATCGGGAGATTTTGGTGGACTAATTCACCTTGCCCCAACACATCTGGCAGGAAATGACTGGTTGCCCAATTCGGCTGATTCGGCCGGAGCGGTGGTGATGCAAGGATTATTCGGCTTACTCAAGAACTTTGATTCTGATATTTCCGAGGCTGGAAAGAATTGCGTATTGGCTAGCTTATCGGCACTAGATGGCCGTCACGGAAACAAAGGTAGCCGCTTCAACAGTCTTGCTGCCGGTTCTAGCGGTATAGTCAAGGCTTACTCGCATGAGCGCCCTGAGATTCGTTGTAGGGCATGGGATGTTCACCCAGAGATGCTTCTCGATGAGGCTGGAATGGCCAAAATCTTGGTCGAAGATTTACTCAATGTAGGTGGTGAGGTAGAAGTTGGTCTCGAGGCCGATGGTAGTCGCTGGGGATTGGTTTTATTCGACGAAGTGCTTGAGTCCGAAGCGGCGAAACTAGCAAATGACGAAGTTTGGATAGTCTCCGGTGGTGGTTCAGGAGTCACTGCATCGTGTATTATTGGATTGTGTCAAGCCAGTCCGAAAAGTAAGGCTACCTTCGCCCTATTGGGTCGAACCGAATTGCTCGAAGAGCCAGCAGCGTGGCTTGATTGGTCTGAGGAGCAGTTGAATGAGCGCAAGTTAGCCTTACGCGAGGAATTGGTAGGTGATTCTGAAGATGGTAAAGTCTCAATTGTCGCTTGGAATAAGGCTTGGGCTCCATATTTGCGGAGTCGAGATATTCATGCCACAATTGCTGCTATCACTGTCACAGGAAATAAAGCCGAATACTATGCTTGTGATGTCTGCGATACTTCTGCATTAGCCGAATTGGGAAGACAAATTGGCAAGTCTCATGGTGCGATAACCGGAATTGTCCATGGAGCGGGTATCGAGGAATCAAAACTCGTCGCCGATAAGGAGTGGCTAAGTTTCGCCAATGTAGTGCGAGTCAAAATAGACGGCTGGACTGCATTATCTGCTGCTGCTAAAGCCAGCGGCAGTGAAGATTTACGCCACGCTTGTGCCTTCACAAGTGTCGCCGGCCGTTTCGGAAATGGTGGACAAACCGATTATTCTGCCGCCAACAATGTTCTCGATGCAGAGATGGCTCGTCTTGCTGCTACTGGGAAAACCAAGGCAGTAGCAATCGCTTGGACTGGTTGGCGTGATGTTGGAATGGCTACCCGCGGTTCTATTGAGGCAATATTTGCCGCTGCTGGAATAGAGACCCTTTCGGTTGAGGAAGGAGTTGGAATATTTGTTGACGAAATGTTGTGCGGCGGTAAGCGACGTGTTGTCGCCTGTGGCTCTCTTGGAATGATGGACAAATACGACAGTTTCCGCGCCCCCCCATTACGGTTGCCTGCTCAAACAACTGCTACATTGGAAAACCCGTCTCGTTTTCCTTTCATCGACAGATTACTAGCCTTCAGTGAGGATGAATTTTTAACCGGCGAGTCAACTCTGTCGGTAGAAGAAATGCCCTTCCTTACCGACCATGCAATCGACGGAGTGCCTTACCATCCTGGTGTAATGGCGATGGAGATGTTTGCTCAGCACGCTCTGCTTCTCTGCCCTAATCACGCCTTAGCCGGTTTCGAAAATGTCGAATTCGGCTTGCCGATAAAGTTGATGAAGGGTGAAATGAAGGTTCGGACTAAAGTTGAAATCGACCGTCAAGAGGGAGACTTGACTTGGGTGAAGGCAGTATTGGAAAGCGACTTAGTCAATTCCAAAGGGCAAGTCTTGGGTCAACCAAGAATCCACCATCAAGCCAAGGTTCGCCTAGTCGCCAAAGCCGATGACCTAACTGGTCACTTTGTCAGTGAACTTGCATCATCACCTCGCCTCGGAGTCCCTGTTGCAGGAGAACTAGTTCTTCCAGCCTCATTCATTTACGAGCGATATTTCCATGGCCCGCGTTTCCAATCACATGGCGGAGTTATTCGAGGAGTTGGCGATATTCAGGCATTAGGTTGTGATGGAATTGCCTTGATGCGTCATCAATTACCAGCCAGTGACCAGTGGGCGGCCGAGAGTGCTGGCGAAGTAGTTATGCTCGAATCATTACCAATGCTAGTAGAAGCCGGGTTCCAAAATGCGGGTTTAGTTGCGATGGAAGCAGATGATATTTCATCACTACCGATTGGAATTGGTTGGACTTCAGTTCTGCGGGTTCCAAACCAAGATGAGAGACTCCGATTACGCTCAATCTTGACCGGCCGTGCGGATGGTGGCATCACCACTCATGATGTGACAATCTACGGTGATGATGATGCTCCGGTATTATCGATGAAGGATTTGCGCCTCAAATCTATGGGTCCAGTTCCCGAAGAGCAGCAGTTTACTTTAACTCGCGAGGGCTAAAATGTGGCAAGCAGCAGGTGAGGTCGAATTCCTAACTCTGCCTATTACAGATGAAGATTCATCAAGCCAGCCAAAGTTCCTTCTTGGACGCATACCTATTCGCGCAACTTCACCGAAGGATAAACCACCGCATAATTCAACTCTACCCCTACTTTGTGATCCAATTGAAGTTGCCAATTTCTCGACTGCTAAACGCTATGAGGAGCATCTTGCAGGACGTTTTTTGTTGGCTGCAATACTTGAAGAATGGGGAATTGAATGTAGTGGGATAGAAATACAACGCGACCAATATCGCGCACCCTCGCTATCATGGCTAGCCTCACCCCAATTCGTCAAACCATTGCCTAATATTAGCATTGGACATAGTCAAGATTGGGCGGTTGCGGCAATTTGTGAGCCGAGCCATCGTATTGGAATTGATGCTGAGCCAGCTGATCGTCACATCTCTAAATCTGCATTTCCATTTATGGCAAGCGGTGAGGAGTTAGTTCTACTTAATGGGCAGTCCGATTTGGCTTTGATGATGTGGACGGCCAAGGAAGCGGTACAGAAAGCCCTTGGATTGGGGATGAATCTCAATCCTCGCCATATCAGCTGTGATTGGTGGCGACTTAAGGAAAAATCCCGTGTAAATGTGCAACTCAACGGCTATAGCACAGAAATTGAGACTTGGCAATTCGGAGATTTATGCCTATCTCTCGCTTTGGCCATTACTTAGAATTTAATTCCAAACGGCATCGTCTTCCCACGGTAGACCGACGGCAATACCCAGTAATTCGAGTATTACATAATTGAAAATGAGATAAGTTAGTATTGATAGAATTAGCACCAATAGTGAAGTATTGG
>CAZPME010000001.1:0-102890 GCA_964587885.1 uncultured Candidatus Poseidoniales archaeon | reverse complement strand
AGTGGCGGATGGGTAAGGTAATTGTAGAGAGGTGTCGCCGACAAAACATGCGAGTCACTGCTGTTCTCATTGTAGGACTGATGTTTTCGGCATTACTTTCGGGATGTTTTGGTGAAGAGCCCCCAGTCGAGACTCCATTGATCGAGCCAACTCTTCCCGAGGGTGTATTCGTCACTGGCGCTGATGGTTTACCTGTAGATGTCGATCCTCTAAATCTGAGTTTTGTTTTCAGTGATGTTGGTGAAGATGGGGCTGAGCCAAGTATTGGTGTTACATCTAGCGGTTGCATTTTCCTCATTGCATTTGAAAAAGTCATGCGCTCTTGTGATCATGCTAACACATGGGAAGATGTTACAGGTCCACAATGCTCATTCACTACTAGTGACCCATATGGTTGGGTTGATACTGTGACTGATCGTGTCTTCAACGTTCAAATGATGGGGCTTGAGACTTCATGGATATGTTGGAGTGATGATGATGGTGAAACTTGGATGGGTAATCCGCACGATTCTGGAACAACCCCGATAAATGATCATATTAAGCTGGCAACTGGGCCTTGGACGAACAGTGGATATGGTGTTGGTGGCCAATTTTCACAAGGTTTCTATGAAACAGCTGTGTACTATTGTTATAACAAAATCGTAGGGATCTTCTGCTACACAAGTTTTGATGGTGGCGCTACGTTTGATACTGGTGGCCTTATTTTTGGATTGGCCACTACTAATGGTGGGCTGCATGGGGCGATTACGGCTGCTCCTGATGGTACGGTCTTTGTAACGCCGCGTGTTGCGACGCCAACCGTTATCGTATCAACAGACAATGGGTTTACTTGGTTTGAAAGGAACATGGGTGAGGATGTGGGCACACCGAACCCACGAAAAAATTCCGAGGTTGCGACAGATTCCCAATCCAATGCATACCACATTTGGACTGGTGCTGATGAAGGAATCTACATGTCTAGAAGTACAGATTCGGGCAACACATGGGAGCAAAACAGTTCTCGGATAAGCCCTATTGAGGTAATCTCAACTGCGTTTCCCCAAGTTGATGCTGGCGACCCTGGAAGAATTGCTATTACGTACCTTGGGAGTGAAAATGCGAGTGAACTGAACAATCCTAACAGTACTGATATTGATGGTAATTTATGGGATGGAAATGCCCACTATGCAAATGCAAACGTGAGTTACTACCTCTATGTCACATATAGTTTGAATGCACTTGATGAAAATCCGGTGTTTCATACTGTTCGAGCCTCGGCGGATCCTGTACAAATTGGTAGTATTTGCCTAAACAGTGGTGATTGCCGTGATATTGGTGGATCAAATCGCAATTTGCTAGATTTCAATGATTTACATATTGATTTGGAGGGGCGCGTTTACATCGCATTTGCAGATGGTTGTACTGGAGATTGTGCTACAGGAAATAACTCGCAACCTGAAGATTCGCGAAGCAGGCTTGGGACTTTGTGCTACCTTGGTAGTGGGCCAAGTCTATACGAAAGTGTTGGCGACTTGGCCGAATTCAATTAACTGCTGCCACCGACTATTATTACTGTAGTCGAAGTTGGAAACGGTAACTAATGAAAATTGAAACCTCATTTAATGTTGAAGTTTGGTGGCAGAGGCGGTGGTGGTCGCTCGAGGACTGAAGAAGAGCGGGTCAAAGACACTCGACTTTGTTCGACATTTTTCTTCGCCACATCACTCATAGTGTTGAAACCCTTACGTCCTTTGACTGAGATTCGGCGGGCAATAAAGAGCATCACTAAAACGATTGAGCCGAAGAATGGTAAGGTCATTGATGCATCATTGGGATCGATTGGAATGTATTTACTCCAAGATTGGTTTACTACATCATCATCATTGGTGGTATTTGTGGTAACAACAGGTGGCGCATTGATATTGACAACAAAGGACTCAATATCTAGGTTCTTGGTGCCGCCAGGTTCCATTACAAGTATTGTTGAGTCGATATTTTCGGTGTAACTTGCTCTACCGGTGAAGGTTATTGAAATTGAGCCATCAGTAGCTCCACTCGCTCCTAAGTTAACTGGTCTTTGAACCATCGATGCAGTAATTCCCTGAGTGAAATCCCATCTCACTACAACAACAAGTGGTATTGATATTTGATTGGTAACCGTACATGTAATGGTGATATCTATCGCTTCATTTGGATCGCCAGTAAGTGAGTTTGGTGTACACGTTAGATAGACTTCAGCCACATTTTTATTTTCATCACTTGGCCAATGGTCAATCATAAGTGCGCCAGTAGTAACATTGTCACCATAGCCGTCGCCATCGCTATCTAGCCATTGGGAGCCAATCGTAGGTAGGTCGTCATATTCATCACCCCAGCCGTCACCATCGGAATCGATACAGCCGTATTTTCCGCCTTGGTCGGAATCACCTTGTTGGGTTGGACAAGCATCGCCCATTGTTCCATCTGGATTATCTCCATAACCGTCGACATCGGCATCTTTCCACTGGGTATCATCGTCGGGAAAAGCATCGGCCCCAAGCAAGATTGTCCACGTGCCTTCAATGGCATTGGGAACCCCATCACCATCGCTGTCGATGCATCCGTATTTTCCAATTGAAGAATCACCATTTACAGTTGGACAATCATCGGGAGTTGTCCCCTGTAATCGGTCGCCATAGCCATCACCATCAGCATCTTCCCATTGGCTGGAATCATTTGGAAAAGCATCTGCAGTTCCGTCTGGGTGAGCAAGATGGGTGGCATTAGCGTTTGAATAACCGTCACCATCACTATCCAAACAACCGGTTCTGTCAATGGTAGAGTTTCCATTGATAGCAATACAGTCGTCAGCAGTCAAGCCGTAAGGATTGTCACCATAGCCATCGCCATCGGCATCACTCCACTGACTAGCGACATTGGGAAAGGCATCGGCACCATCTGAAGGTGACCAACCATTGCCTGCGTCAGAATAACCATCGCCATCGCTGTCAAGACAACCTTTACGGTCGATGGTCGAATTACCTGCAGAACTATCGCAAGCATCCTCTAAATCATCATCAAAACCATCACCATCATCATCGACCCAGCGTAATTTATCGTTGGGAAAGGCATCAGCACCATCGGTTGCATCCCATCCGCCGCTGGGATTAGAATACCCGTCACCATCGCTATCGAAACAGCCTTGGCGGTCGCTACTAGAATTACCCCAAACAGTTGGGCATTCATCGTATAGTTCAGCCGGGCTTGGATTATCTCCATAACCATCACCATCGCTATCGCGCCATTGGGAACTGGTTGAATTGAATGCATCCCCATCATCTGAGTATCCATCGCCATCGCTATCGGGGCAACCAAGAGTATCGATGCTTGAACTACCGGTTGCAGTTGGACATCCATCTCCTTGGTAACCAGCGGCATTATCGCCAAAGCCGTCGCCATCGGTATCGTTCCACTGTGTTATTTCATTGGGAAAAGCATCAACAATGTCGGCATAGCCATCAAGGTCACTATCTAGGCAACCATAGGTGCCATCTTGGAATGAGGTTCCCGAAACACTGGGGCAATCATCACCTTCGTAGCCAGCGGCATCATCACCATAACCATCACTATCCGTATCGGTATCTTGGGATACTTCATTGGGAAAGTCATCAACATTGTCGGGGGTGCCGTCGCCATCGGTGTCTGGACACCCTAGGCTACCAATTTCAATTGAACTACCTGAAACACTAGGGCAATCATCTGCATTTGTGCCGGCTGGGTTATCGCCAAAGCCATCACCATCGGTATCATTCCATTGCGAAGGTTCGGTAGGGAATGCATCGGCATTTCCATTAGGGTGAGCAAGATGGGTTGCATCAGGATTTGAATAGCCGTCGTTATCGTTGTCGGGACACCCAATTCGATCATGAATAGAAGATCCAAATATAATCTCACATTCATCGGGCTGATAGGCATTTAGGACCCAAATTCCAATTTGTGTACTGGCCGCTTCGCGTGTAACCGTCCAAGATGTGTTGGCCCAGTTATCACCAAAACCGTCGCCATCAGTATCTTCCCACTGAGTTTTTTCATTTGGTAAAGCATCAGCGGTACCTACCGGATGAGCGGCAGATGAACCATCTGGGTTTGAGTAACCATCTCCATCTGTATCCAGGCAACCATTTCGGTCAATGGTAGAATTACCGATGACCGAATCACAACCATCAGCTCCTTGAGCTGTAGTCCATGTTGCATCGGCAGTCGAATATCCGTCACCATCAGCATCTGGGCAACCGACACGGTCAATGGTTGAAGTTCCTACGACTGAGATACAATCGTCGGGATTTGTACCTGCAGGATTGTCGCCATACGCATCACCATCTGTATTCTCCCATTGTGTAGCATCGCTTGGAAAGGCGTCAGCCGAGCCGGTAGGGTGAGCTGGAGCAGTTCCATCGGCGTCTGAGTAACCATCGCCATCGGTATCAGGGCAACCTTTCCTGTCAACAGTAGAATTACCAAACGTGTTGACACAATCATCTTCAGAATCTTCAATGCCATCAACATCTGCATCTTGGGTGAGATTGGCCAAAGTGAAATTCCTTGAAAGTGCTAGTGCAAAGGCTTGTGGTCCAGTTGGGACGCTAGCTCCTTCAACATGGACCTCCCAAGTTCCCGAAGGTGGATTGGTGATAATCTCGCCTATCAGATTGTCGACTGTATTAGCATCATTAATCCAAGAACCATCAGGTTTCTTGATTTTCAAATCTAGTTCGTTAACCAGATTCGCTGCAGCAATAGAAGTGCTAGCTGGATCAGTCCAAGACAATATGATAGAAAGATTGTCAGTATTAGCTGGAACTGCGAAAGTCCATTTTCGTGTATCACTGGTAGAAACTGATTCCCAATCGACGAAAGAGGCGTTGACACTGTTGGTTAGATTTGCCCGACCCCATCCTTCATGGATGTTTGGTGCAGTCTCTCCTGCACCATTGGTATTGCTTGAATATTGTCCAGCCATATCCATTGCTCCAGCAGCGAACATTGCTTTCACCAAAGCACTTGATGGATTATCATGACCAACATTGTCTTTCAGGTGTTGCAACAAAGCCGCAGCGGCACCGGCAGTTAGAGGAGTTGCCATGGAAGTACCTCCCATGTAGACATGGTCTGAATCATATTCTAGCCAACCATTGTCAGAGGTTGAACGGCTTCTAGTTGACAATATGTAGGTGCCGGGTGCACTAACATCAGGTTTCTGACGCAAATCATCAGTTGGGCCGCGGCTAGAGAATGCCGCCATCCCCTCTGGCTGCCCAGAAGCGGCGTCAGTACTGATTGGAAGACTCCCATAACCCCACCAATTCCATGAAGCAGGTGCGTTAGCAGGTCCTGAACCCACTGGAAGAGTTGTTCTGCCATTTTCAGTAGCGCCAACAGTAATTACATTCTTGGCTGTGGCAGGGCTACCCGTCGAATCTAGATCAATCTCACCATCTCCATTCGTGTCCACTCCATCATTTCCGGCTGCGAAAAGAATGGACATGTTTGCATAGGTAATTGCAGCTGCATCAGCTTGCGCTGAAGAGGTAGTGTATGCTCCTGCTTGAGAACTACCCCATGAATTCGTATGAACAAGCGAATTGTTTTCGGCTGCCATTTCCATCAAATCACCTACATCATCGGGGATTCCAACAAAGTAGAATCCAGGATTAGTACAACCAGCGCAACCAGGTGCGGAAACCAAGTGCGTTTCAATTTCCACTGCTTGGAACAGCAGTGTCGCTCCAGGTGCGGAACCCACTATGGTTCCTGAAGAAGCAGTTCCATCTCCAAGCACACTACCGGATACATGTGTGCCATGTCCACTATCTTCATCAGCGGCCCCATCATCATAGAGATAGGAGCAGGCTGAAGCACAGTTGTAGGTGCTACCTTGGACGCTTTGGGGCATTGGGATAGCGAGAATTCCATCTATGTCACCTCTGAAATCTGGATGCATATTGGTATTGTCAACCCCATTATCTAGTCCAGAATCCGCGACTGTAACTATGATGCCAGTCCCATCCATGCCAGTCCAGCCGCTAGTATGAGAATTCATGCTTGAGGTGTCAGAGATGAAATCAATACCAATCAGATCCCGTCCGAAATCGTTGGAACGAAGGAAGAAAGGTTTCTCTTCCAGCCATTCAATTGCTTCATTTTCAGCTAGAGCCTTAACGCCAGCAGGATTTGTTGCCACAGTAGCAAAACGTCCGTCATGACTGAACACGGTCATATCAGGAATTTCTGGGATTTCGATACCGGAAAGAATCAGATTCATTGTTGCCCCATCTGGGCTAGCGTACATTCCTCTAGGTCCTGTAGTCATTGCTTGAACAAGTGCTGGACGGATCTTATCAGTCGGGTCTATTTTCAGTATACCTATTACATCGAGTTCATCGAGTTCATCCGGACTTATTTTGGGAACATCACAATGGAAATTTGCTGGTGGAAGGAAACTATAGCATTCGATTCCTGCCGCAGATAAATTGCTGAACCAATCTGTGGGAACCGGCCATTCGTGTTGAAGCACCGCCCAACCCTCCACAGTTCTTTGCCCAGTTTCTTCAACCCAGTCAGAAACGGCCACTGGGGCAGCATTTCTATGTATTAACTGCACTGGCAACAAACTGTCATCTAAACTACCCCAGCCATGTGCGGAATCGGAAATTGGACTAATATTCATCTTTGAAAGTTGGTATAATGGTGCATCTGTATCTTCTTGTGTCACACTAATTTTCTCACTGCTAGACCATGCTGCAGTTAGTGGAGAAAATGCCTGAATAAGAAGTAGGCAGAGAAGCAGGCTAGACCATGTGGCAGGGCGGCGCATGTTACGGCAATGATTCCGCAAGGCCTTATCACTTACCCCGATGTATTGACCCGACGAGTCGGGTCTAAGACAACAAGTATTGATATTATGATTTATCACCGATGCTCATGACGCGTGCTATCGCCATCTCCCAGAGTGAAGCTGATAGGATTGCTGAAGACACGCAAATTATAGGGAGGAAAATCTGGCGTGTTATACCTTACATTCGTCCCTACCGTTACAGAGCAGCAGTAGGTATTTTTTCAAACATGCTTGCCCGAATTTTCGATCTTATCCCATTCGTATTTATCGGGTTTGCCGTTGATTATTACAGTGGAGTTTCTTCAGGAGGAAGTCTAGGCCAATTCCGGGATTTTCTAGATCAAAACTTCCTAAATTTGATCAGCGATGATTTAGCAATTGGATATGGAGTGTTGATTTTCCTAGGTTTTGCTGGTCTTGCGGTATTCCAAGGAATCTCCGAATATTCATGGCAGACTCTTGGATACAAGGTACAACATGATTTGAGAATGGATGCAACACGCAGTCTTATTCGAATGGAAGCATCATACTATGACCTTCGACAAACGGGAGTTTTGATGTCTGTACTTTCTTCAGATGTGAATCAATTGGAAGATGTAATCTCTGATTCCTCGACTTCCATTATCAGAATTATTACAACATTCATTACTGCTTTTGCCATTCTAATGATGATGTCATGGAAGTTAACTGCAGTTCTCTTTGGTCCATTAGCACTAATTTTTCCCATGGTTTATCTATTCTCTACCCGTGTTCAGCGCAAGTATCGCAAACAACGAGAGTCGACCGGTGGCATCAATGCAGTTCTTGAGAATGTCATTTCAGGCATTGCAGTCGTCCAAGCATACAATGCCCAAAAATGGGAAATAACCCGAGTCTCTCACGAGAGTGAAGGATATCGTGACCAAGCCATCGGCGCGAGTCAAGATCGCAATCGCTTCATCCCCGGACTATATTCTGTTGCTGGAATCTGCTACGGATTGTTGGTGTCTGTCGGTGGTTGGCTGATGAAAGAGGGCGACATATCTACCGGGGCATTTGTCACCTTTCTCCTAATTATGACAAGGATGTCGATGCCTCTGTTCATCTTCGGAATGCTTGTCAATCAGTTGCAACGAGGAGAGGCTGCGGCTCGCCGAGTTTTCGACATGGTTGATTTGAAACCTAGTATTGTCGACAGAGAAGGCGCCACTCCACTTGAGAATCCTATACAAAGCATTGAATTCCGTAATGTTCATTTCACTTATCCTGGAACAGAGACTGCAGTTCTAAACGGAATTTCCTTTACAGTTAACCAAGGTGGATTCCTTGGGGTTATGGGGCACACTGGGGCTGGAAAATCAACTATTCTAAAATTGATTTTGCGTTATTACGAACCTGACTCGGGTCAAGTGTTGGTGAACCAGAGAGATATACAGGAAATTACGCTTAACAGTTTACGAGAGCATATGGGTTTTGTAAACCAAGACCCATTTTTATTCTATGGTAGTGTTCGTGATAACGTCAATTACTCAAGAGAAGCTACTGACGAGGAAATTGAAAGAGCCATCGTTTTAGCCGGTGCGAAAGAGTTTGTTAGCGACATGGAAAATGGTGTCGACACGATGGTTGGTGATAGAGGGGTAATGCTTTCAGGAGGTCAGAGAGCAAGGATTTCCCTAGCCCGTGCAATGTTGAAGAAGCCAAGTCTACTGATACTTGATGAAGCCTCTAGCGCTTTGGATGCAGAAACAGAAAGGAGAATACAAGAAAATCTGATGGGCACTGGTGACACGAGAACAACAATTGCTGTTGCTCATCGTCTATCGACAATTCGAAATGCTGATGAAATTCTTTCCATGGTTGATGGAGCGGTTGTTGAACGTGGAAAGCACATTGAACTAATTTCGGCAAGTGGTGTTTATGCAAGCCAGTGGGCAATCCAGACTGGAGACCTAATTTCCCCCGACTAATGTCGCTTTACTATTGGGTTTAGCAATACTTTTTCTTCATCAACGGGTTTTGGTATTGAGCGCGATTTATCACCAACCACGATGATAATTGAAATGATGACGAATAACGGGATGCCGATAGCAATGCACCATGCAGAAACTGAGATTCCAAGCAGGAAATATTCCTCAGTGAATTCAGCCAAAAGGACCATCAATATCAGAACAACAACCCGTGAGATAACTAACCATGTGCGTATTACGCCCCATATATGCTCGACATCGCTGATTTCATCCGAATCCTGCATCGCCGCTAAACTTGCTTGAAACCGCTTACTTATCACTTGCACAGGCCTCTGAATATCCTGTTCTGAGGAGTGGAGAGTCATTGATATTGTGCTATTTATTGCCCACTTCGGTCTTTATCGTCGAGTTGTACACCGAGGCCAGCCGCAGCTCCACCACCAAATTTAATCTGCTTCCAACCGCGAATAACACCACTTCCGTAGGCCCAATGGGCAAGGAAAATAAGCAATGGAGCTGCAGTTATGGTGAACAGATTGCGATGGGGGGAATTTCCAAATACCGCTCCGAGTAAACAGAGTAATACATAGAATGCCATTGCACCTAGAGGTAGATGAAAGGCTAGACGGGCTAGAGTCCATTCACCTTCCAAGGTGAACCATAATTCGGATATCGCACCTCCATTTGTGGCTCCAAATATTACTGAGATAATGGCTATCAAGGCGAGAGGGGGAAAAAATCCTACAGCACTGTGAGACCATCCGGCTAGTTCGGGCCAACGGGCGTTGGCCAAGGTTCGCACATAGCCATAATTCCGTAATTGCTGCATATACGGTCGGAATGGTACGCGGCGGCGATGAGGCATGATTGCAGTAGAATCAAACCATAGGCGATGTCCATTCTTGCGTATTTTCTCATCGAGAACGACGTCCTCGGCACCGATGCATCCTGATTCAAAGCCACCGACTTCATCGAGAACGTGTTTGCGATAGGCCGAGTTACATCCTGGATTATGATCCACTTCGGCTAATTTTCCCGGCAAGACTTTTCCGTATCTTGTCCCTGCAGTAACCCACTTTGCGGTGAAGGCAACATCTGCGACTTTGGCTCCAAACGGGTCTTCATCCGGAGCGAAATTTGACCCGCCCACGCCGGCTACTTCGGGTTGGTCAAACCAACGGACCAATTTCCCTACCCAGTCTTGAGGTGGAATCACATCATCGGTGAAGAGTAGAATTTCGCAATCAATGGCTTTGATGCCGACATTACAAGCATCGGCACGGTTACGGCTACCCTCATCATCAATCCACCGTCTCCCATGAGATTCGGTAATTGCATGACCTGCATCTCCAGTTGGACCTACAACTGCGACCTCGAAGTCACCAGCGTAATCCTGCTTTGCCAACGCCTTGAGAACAACATCGAGTTGTTCGGCGTTGCGTAGAGTCGGAATCAAAACGCAGACGCTTTGCTCAGCCATGGAGTGGCGACGGAGCGCCACATATCAACGTCTTGCTAATTCTGTGATAATTAGAGGTCACCTTCGACCCTTGGGGCGAGGAAGTAAATGACGCTACCAGCATTGTCTTCAAAGGTAAATTCAATCTTCAAAGGAAGGTTTTCACCAAAGCGCAAACAAACTGAATCGGTAGAAGACATCATTCGCGCCATTGGCAGAAGATATGTCAGGCTGAACTGGCTACGAACTGGAGATTCGCAATCTAACGCTAACACCTCATCTTTACCGTATGAGACATTGACACTATCTTGATCTCCCGTGACGTGAACTGAAAATGCATCGGGTTCTAGGCTTAGGTTGACAAGGTCTCCGACTTGACGGGCAGCACGTAATGCTTGGGCGAGATTAGCGCCAGAAATAGTGACGCTGCTGGGTAATTCTAACCCTGGGACATTAGGCGGAGAAAGGTTTGCTGTATCAAGGGGTCTAATTACACGGTCGATTTTACCAACGTTGAGATTTACTTGACCGACCCCATCATCATATTGCATTTCAATTAAGTCACCGGCACCCGATAGGCTGAGCAATTCCTTCATTTTCTGTAATTCAATGCCAATATTTGTTTCATCAACTTCCCAAGTATCGAAGGCTGCAGCATCCACACCCATCTGCACCATTGCTACATGTGACGGGTCGACGACTCGAACATTCAAGCCACCTTCGGTGAAATCAAGTCGAGCATCTTCTACGACCACATTCAATGTCTCAACAATGGTTCGCAGTAACTCGGAACGTGCGGTTACATTTAGCATGGGTATCCCTCTTCTCTTCGGTCTAATTGGACGGCTATTATACTATTAGGTGCGGCGTTGCACCTCAAATAGCCTCATTTACCATTATTATTAATCCACATGAATTATTCTTTCCAATTTCCACCATATGTTACCTATACAACGAGGTAATTTGAAGGATGAAGGAATTTCTTCCGAGAGAAAGTGATGCAGTAAAGCCTTTGAGAGTTAATTTGTCAATTATATCAGGGGCTAAGAAGTTGGAAATATAAAACTGCATAAATTTGAACATTCAGTATTCTCGCCACCCATGTGAGCAATTCTTGCAAGTCAGAATACGTGTCTCCGGCTCATCACTAGCGCGGGTTTGCCTTAGTTCAGCATAAACTTCACGGGTTTCACATTTCGGACAGATGTAGGTGTCTGTTGTGAGAACCCCCTTGATAGCATCTGAATCACTGATAACTTCGTATTTTCTCTCCTCAACTTGGCTGGAAGAGGTGGCTTTGGAGAGGTCGATTTCTTGCCCATCTGTGCCAGTGATTTTATTCTCGGCTGCACCTACATAACCACATTTGTAATTTGGGCACTTGATATTTCCTGTGGGGTCTGGGAATGCTAGAGAACCACATTCTGGGCAGAACATGAGGCAGAGGGGGGAAGTCTGGCTTATAATAGAGACGATGTTATGGTATCGGAATTTTGGCAAAATTTTTCGGACATACTTTTGTGGGCAATACTCCTCGCCGTCGCATGGTCTGGCTTTGGTACGACTGGCGTGCAGCCGCTGTAGTTGATGACGAGGGGCAGATTCTCGACGAAGAAATATGGCAAGGTACAATGTCGGTGGAAAATGCCGTTGGTCGCTTGGAACTTCTTTCTGCTGCAGCATTAACTCCAGAAGCCCGGCGCTTGTCTGAGCGTTTTCCAGATGCTTGCGTGCACCCAGCAGGTTCGATTGAATTGCCAGATGCTGCTTATCCAATACCTTCACTAGAAGAGCAAGAAATCGTTGATCAAGCCGCAATGCAATTTGCTGAGGCTGGAGTAGATCAATCTGCTGGCGATCCCGATCGTCGCCTCGAACATCTTATGGGTGCTACCGATGAGTTGCGATCATCATGGGTGATAAACGAGGGACGCTTGGTAGAATGGGTTGGATTATTCATTCCTCAAGCCCGCTTTGAACGTGACCGAGCTGCACTAGCCGGCAAGGTCGCAGATGCAGATTCTTTGGCTAATTTGGCTATGGCTCTTAATTGTACATTACCCGAAGTCGGACCCAGTGATTCGGAATGGTCGGTATTACAACAAGCAGGAGTGCGTGTCAGAGAACAATATCGCGAATTGGACCGCATTGAATCTGCTGCCAAAGAATTGGCCAATGTGCATTTGCCTTCACTCTCAGCGATGTTGGGTCCCCTACTGGCTGCCCGGTTGTGTGTAACTGCGCATGGACGGATGCGCCTCGCCAGAATGCCGGCAGGTACTCTGCAAGTTCTCGGTGCTGAAAAGGCATTTTTCCATCACCTTAAAACTGGAGCACCGCCACCAAAGCATGGTCATATTTTCATGCATCCTTGGATATCTCGCGCTCCGCGCTGGCAGCGCGGAAAAATCTCTCGAACTCTAGCCAGTAAGGCTTCACTCGCAGTTAGAAGTGATGCCTTCGGCGGGGAAAAATGGGATGAGCAAAGACTTGCTGAAGTTGAAGCGAAGATACAAGAAATCCGTGACAAATACCCTCGACCTAATCGCTGATGCGTGATATTATGGTAAAGAAAAAAGGTGGCGGCAAGAATTTGTCGTGGGCAATTCGCATGGAGAGGCGCGGTTTGTGGACAAGAAACGCGGTAGTTGGTGTTGCAGTTCATGGTGAATCATTGCGCCGCTTTTCTGGAATTGAGTATAGGCGCTGGGACCCACGCCGTTCTAAATTAGCGGCAGGAATCTTGCGTACCAATAATGACCCCTCTATTTTGTTACCGGATGTTGGAAGCAATGCTCTATACTTGGGCGCAGGTCATGGAACTACTGTTTCACATCTTCACGACCATTTATGTGGAGAGGATAATTCTCAAGGTGGTCGAATAGTGGCAATCGACATTGCACCTCGGTGTATGCGTGATTTAATCCATTTATCCAAATCTCGTAAAGGCTTAGTACCTGTTCTTGGAGATGCTCGAAAATATACTGTATGGGGGGCACTTATCCCTCAAAAAGTAAGGTGGATTTTCCAAGATGTGGCGCAAGCGGCTCAAGTCGAAATTTTCCTTTCGGCCTGTGAGCGTTTTCTTGCCAGAGGGGGTATTGCTTTACTATCGTTAAAGGCTGCAAGCGAGCGTTTTTCTGGTGATGACGAAGAGACAGTTTTCACAAAGGTTGGGAATACTATTTCTGCCTCGGGCTTTGAATTACTTGAAGCGATATCCCTTACAGGTTTTGAGGAACAACATACCTTGTTCGTAGCCAAGAAGCCCAATTGATTCCGCCATGCTGAAAGGTGCGAACCACTTGAGCCGAGCATGGCGAGACCGCCTCTTGCATTACTGCTGGTCGTTATTTTGGCAATTGCCGGTTGTGTGCAGGAACCACCTATCGAACCTAATCCTGATCGGATGGAATTTGAAGAAGGTAAATTTGCCCCAATGTTCACACTTGAATCGAGTGAAGGCGAATTATGGTCGCTTGAAGAACAGCGAGGTAAAACCGTTATTCTAGCATTTGTATACACTCGCTGTTATGAGACCTGTCCAGTTATTTCTGCCGCTCTCAATTTTGTCCAAAGTGAATTAGACGAAAATGAGAGTGCTGAAGTTGTTTTTGTTTCCGTTACTATCGACCCATATCATGACTCACCTGCAGTATTGCAGAATTGGACAACAGACCGAGGCTATGATTGGCCCCACCTTACCGGTACAGATAGTGCAGTAAACCCTGTTCTTGACGCTTATGATGTCGACCCGATTCAGTTTGATGATCAATCAGATGAAGGCTATGGATTTTCTCATCCTCAGCCCACTTACATCATTGATGCTCAGGGATATTTGCGGGTGGTTTGGACCAGCCCGGATTGGCCCGCAGACCTTTTCCTAACTGATTTGCGTGCGGTAATGGCCTAAATATTGGGGTTTGAAATGCCCGAATTACCAGAAGTAGAGACCGTCCGCAGTGGCTTATCTTCTCATTTTTTAGGTCGAAAAATTGATTCAGTTGAACTTCGCCGAGATGGTTTGCGTTTCCCTTTTCCATCTAACATGAATCAACGCATGGCAGGCCGCACAGTCGTGAGCATTGAGCGGCGTGCAAAGTATATCTTAATCCATTTGAGCGGGGGGCTAACATGGCTAGTCCATTTGGGAATGTCGGGTTATTTTAGTTTACTTCAACCCGATGAAGTTCGATCTTCTCTTCGTACTTATTCGCAAGGAATACCTATTGGTGAAGGAAAACATGACCATGTAGTCATAGTCCTAGATGATGGTTCTAGGGCAGTATATACTGATCCACGGCGATTTGGAATGATGGATTTGGTTGATACCGAATTTACTCTAAATCATCGCTTGCTCGCCAACTTGGGTCCTGAACCCTTGTCTTTAGATTGGGATTCATCAGCTCTTTGTCAATCATTGAGGAATAAAAAAACCGCTATCAAGATTGCATTGCTCGATCAAAAGGTTGTGGTAGGGGTGGGGAATATCTATGCCTGTGAGGCATTGTTTAGGGCCAAAATATCTCCGCTTCGTATATCAGCAACCGTTGCTGGAAAGCGAAAAACGACGCAGCATGCTGAAAATTTGGTTGTTGCAATAAAGCAAATACTGACAGATGCGATAGCATCTGGTGGTTCAACTCTCAATGATTTTCAAGCGGTTGATGGGGAATTAGGTTATTTCACTCATTTCTTCCAGGTATACGACCGTGAAGGGGAATCATGTCTTCGAGATTCTTGTGACGGAACAATTTTCCGTATTTTACAAGGTGGGCGTTCTACTTTTTATTGCAAAAAGTGCCAAAAATGAGCTTTAAACTGGCCTAGTGTGGATAATAACTTTAGGTGTATCTAGGTAAAGTGGCGGTCGAAAAACCATCCGAAAACCCCTTCGCGAAGCATTTTTCCTTCCGAATCAGTTATAATCTGTACGAAAACCTGCATGGTAATCGTCAAAGGGCGATTAATATAAACGGATGGATAAAAATGGGAATGGAAGAAGATATGCGAACCTTGAGCGTCGAGTTTCTCGGCGTGATGGTCGTGGTTCTAATAGCGAGCACTACTGAATCGGCAATGCTTACGGGTATTGCCCTCGGTTTAATGACCTCGTTAGCGATGGGTGTCTCAGGCGCTCATTTGAACCCGGCTATTACTATAGCTCAGATGGCAATGCAAAAAATGGAACCTGAAGAAGGACTGAAGTACATTGGTGCCCACATATTTGGCGCCTTTGGTGGTTTACTCATCTTCGCACACGTATACACGGGCGAAGTTGATATTCCAGCAAACACTGCAGGAGACGACATTTGGTTGGATATAGCTGGCATGATGATTGCTATGCTATTCTTCACCATAATGTGGAATGCAACTGTTGGTGAAGGTACTGTAGAAGGTTATGGCGGAATGGCAGTGGGTGTATTCAGCTGGTTGATGATGGAATCGACTGAAGTTGTAATGAACCCGGCTCCAGATTTCGCTGCAAGCATCCTTACAACATCACTTGACTTTTCGACTTTCTGGATGTTCTGGTTAGCCACCTCACTCGGTGCACTCATGGCCTTCTGGGCATGGGACGAGTTGATGGTTATAGGCGAAGAAGAGTAATTCTAGCCTACTGCTAAACAATAACCGTCGACATTGAAAACTGTTGACGCGGAATTTCCCCTGCCCGAGTGCGCTCGGGCAGGGTCTTTTTTTTTTTAACTAAAATATCATGCAAGAGATGCATTGATGTCAGTTTCCGAATTCATTGAATAGGCGAAGTAGGTTTAGAACTCACATGTTTCTTCTGAACTTGCCCCCAACTTCGAATAATGCGTTAGTAACCTGCCCTACACTACAATAATCGACGATATCCATCAGGACTGCGAACAGGTTTTCACCTTTCCTTGCAGCATCTTTGAGCCTAGATAAACCAGCCTCAGCCTCCTTGTCATGAGTCTCCTTGAAGATTAAATTGCGCTCAATTACCATACGCTTTTCGTTACTATCTGAACGTGTAACTTCAATGTCAAACTCATCAGCTTCATCGGCACTGAAGGTCTGTGCATCGGGGTCTGTGAAGGTGTTTACTCCAATGATTGGAATGCTTCCATCATGCTTCTTGTGTTCATATTTCATTGACTCATCTTGAATACGATTGCGCTGATAATTTACTTCGAGACTTCCAAGAACCCCTCCTCGGCGATTCATCTCGTCAAAAATTGTGAGGATTTGTTCTTCGACATTGTCGGTTAGCCATTCGGCGAGGAATGAACCTTGAAGCGGATTTTCATTCTTCAGCCAACCGTATTCGCGCGACAGTATGAGTTGGATAGCAACACTATCACGCACCGTCTCTTCGGTTGGCGTACCAAAAGCCTCGTCACGTGAATTGGTATGCAGTGAGTTGGCATTATCCTGCAAGGCGTAAAGAGCTTGAAGGGTGGTTCTATAATCATTCCAGGTAAACTCTTGGGCGTGGAGCGATCGGCCACTACTTTGAATGTGATATTTCAATTGCTGGCCTCGCTGTTCAACACCGTATACATCACGCATAGCAATGGCCCAAATACGGCGAGCTACTCTGCCGATGACACTGTACTCGGGATCCATCCCATTAGAGAAAAACCAACTAAAATTGCGTAGGAACTTGTTGGCATCAAGTCCTCTAGAGTTGAATAATTCAACGTAGGTCAAGCCATTTGAAAGGGTTAGTGCAGCTTGAGTGATTGGATTGGCACCGGCTTCTGCAATGTGATAACCGGAGATAGAAACGAAGTAATGATTGCGAATATTATTGTCGACATAATACTCGGCAACATCCCCCATCATCTTAAGAGCGGTATCGAGGTTGAAAACTAAGGTATTTTGTCCCATACTTTCCTTTAGTTGGTCGGCTTGAACTGTACCTCTCACGGTTGCCAAGGTTGTCTTTTTGATTTCCTCCCGTTCTTCATCGCTCGGAAGACGTCCATGCTCAGCGCTGAATTTTTTCACTTGCTGACGGATTGCGACATTAAAGAAGGCTGCCAGATGCCACCAATAATTACCGTTAATGGTCTTTGATACACTGGTATTGGCACTGCATAGGTCAAATCCCTCGAAAAGCCGTTCCATCTCATCAATGGTTGAGATACTGACTCCAGATTCGCATACCTTGCCAAAGATATCGAGTCTCTCAACAGGGTCTCTACCGTAAAGACTAGGGGAGTCGAATGCTGTCGATAGGCGATTGAATGTTTGCTCTTGGCAGAGAAAATGGAATCGCTTGTTTGTGCGCTCTGCACTTCCTTCCCCCGCGAACATGCGGACAGGCAATTCATCCTCTCGCTTAAATGGAAAAACTCCAGCAGTAAAAGGAAAGTGCCCGGGAACATTCTCCTTGGCGATCCAATGATAAAGTTGGCCGAGATCGTCGAATTCAGGCACTGCAACCCTCGGTAAATCAATGCCAGAAATAGTCTTCGAAGTAGTCTCAACAGGAATGTCCTTACCGCGTACTTGGTAGGATGCATTACCACTTCGATATGCTTCTGCCCGCTCTTCATGTTGGGCTAAAGATTGCCAAATTGAATTGTCGATTTGGTTGCGTAGGCTCGAAGCTTCTGCAGTCAAATCTTCGGCAGCAGCAGTTTTGTTACTGGCCCGCATTCGTTCGGCCGCCGCTTCTAATTGCTGAACCAACCTAATCCGTTCAGCAGTTATTGCTGCTTGTTCGTGATAATTACGTATCGATGTTGAAATGTCAGAGAGATATGATTGACGTTCTGGCGGGATCGGTTGGATTCGACTAGGTAAGCCGTCTTGACCAAGATGTGCGGGTGAGGCAACGAAGTCAGTAGTATGGTGCTGATTGATTATGGCTGCGAGTTTTTCCCACAATAAGTCTACTCCGGCATCGGCGAATTGGCTTGCAATGGTAGGAACGACAGGTAGGCTGGTAGGGTCAGCATCCCACATCTCACGGTTACGCATCACTTGTTTTCGAATCTCAGCCAACGCATCTTCGGCTCCAGCGCGGTCAAATTTGTTGAGTACGATAAGGTCGGCGAAATCTAGAGCGGCCAACTTTTCTAGTTGACTTGGAGCACCGTATTCTCTAGTGGTAACATACATTGAAACATCGGAGACTTCGGTGATGGCGTCGTTACCTTGACCGATACCACTGGTCTCGACAACCACTAGGTCAAAACCGACTGCTTGGCACACTTCAATAGCACGGTCAATGCAATCAGCGATTTCTCGCCCCGATTGTCGGCTGGCGAATGAGCGCATAAAAAGATTAGAATCAGAGAGGCTATTCATTCGTATCCGATCACCTAGCAGGGCCCCACCTGTACGCTTTCTAGTTGGGTCAGTGGCTAACAATGCAACTTTTTTACCAGCATTATCACGTTGTATTCGCAGCATCAATTCATCGGTTAAACTTGATTTTCCAGCCCCACCGGTTCCGGTCAGTCCAACCACAGGACAAACTTGGTCGGTTGAACAACTACGGGCTTGTTCCAATGCAGCACGGTATTCTTCTTCATCGGCATTCTCAGCTAAAGTCAGTAAGCGAGCAATATTGCCATGTTCATCCGCGGTTACCGGTTTCGAGAAAGAAAAGCGTGAATTATCCATTAAGTCGATTGTAGCAGCGGTTTTCATTGCATCTTCAACCATACCAACCAAGCCCAATTCACGTCCATCATCTGGGGAATATATTCGAGCGATACCTTCATCGCGCAGTAGTTTGATCTCAGCAGGTAAAATAGTTCCACCACCACCTCCACAAAGGAAAATGTGGTCAAAACCGGCTTCATCAAGGATATTCTTGGTGTGGGTAAACATCTCAACTGCACCGCCTTGGTAGGAAGTGATAGCGACGGCGTGGGCATCTTCCTGGATTGCTGCCATTGCCACTTCGTCAGCACCTCGGTCGTGGCCGAGGTGAATCACTTCGCAACCCTGGGACTGAAAAATACGGCGAAAAATACCAATCGCTGCATCGTGCCCATCAAAAATTGCAGCTGCGGTAATAATGCGAAGAGGTGGATTCGGGCTCGCCTCAACCGACAAATTATCTTCGTCGCCGTCAATGGCTTTCCCGACGGTCATATCCGATGCGAGTGGCTTGGGGTTGATGAGCCCACCGCCCCCCAAAGGGGGCGGTTTTCGAGTATAGGTGAGCGAAAAGAGAATTACCCCCCGATTGCGTGAGGTGGTTCATGGAATTATTCGAAATGACGGGTTTCGTGTCTGAAATAAGTGGTTGGTTTGGCCTCCCAATGATGCTCTTGGGCATCTTATTCTGTCTAGCAGGACGCTATTTCATTCGTTTCGTAGTTGCAATAGCGGTATTCGTTCCGGTATTCTTAACCGCAAACATGTTAGTGGCGAAATTTACTGATTTTCCTGCTGACGATACGATGACTGCATCTCTTGTAATCGCTGCACTGGGGGCGATGTTTGCGGCATCACTATACTCTCGTATTCACATTTTACTAGCGGGTATTTTTGGATTAATATTGATGTCAGTATTGCTCGGAGTTGTCAGTTCATTTTACCAATTTGAAGGGATCATTTATCTGGCGGTGCTCGACTTAGGGTTCATAATTGGCGCCAAATTATTCCGCCACATGGAAGATGAATTACATTATACTGCTCCGAGTGCAGTAGGTGGTCTATTACTCTCGGCTGGTTTTTCATTATTCACGCTGACTGCTAGTGATTTGTCTGAGTTCGACCCTTTTTCGACAGTTAATTCGGTTATTCTATTTGTTTCGATGATGGGTGGGGCATTTTTCCAAATGTGGATGTGGGGCGAAGGTGGATACTACGACCAATGGAAAACTGGCATAAAAATTAGTTAGGATTTTTCAATCCTTTTCAATCCATTTCAATTAGCACTCCGAGTTAGCATTATGCGCTAAATACGATAAGCCGACGCAGAAATTATTTCCAATAATGCCCAGTAGTTGGCCCTTACATTGGGATGAAGTCAGCGTTTTTGATGTCAATTCTGCTGCTTTAGGCCAACCTCCATTAAATTTGATGTTGGCTGCAGGTAAACATTTAGCGAATATTAGTGCTAGTGGAGTTGATGATTCACGTAAATCGAACGATGAAATTTGGATTTTGTGCGGCTCGGGTAATAATGGCGGAGATGGTTTCGTCGCGGCAAAAGTTCTAGCAGATGGCGATTATAATGTTAGAATTTTAGCCTCACATAAAGTGCAGAAAACCGATTTATCAAATGCTGCTCGCCTACATGCTAAGGAATCTGAAATTCCCATCCATGTATGGGGGGATGGGGACTGGGATTGTACCCCAGAAGTTGAATCATCTTCGGGAAAAGTTGCGGTCTTGGTAGATGCCCTACTAGGAGTTGGTCAAGGTGGTGGTGAAAATTCCTTGCCACGCGGTTCAATCGCTGAAGTTTTGATTTGGACTGCTGAACACTTCTCAACTGGAGCGCCGAGGGTTTTAGCATGCGACTTACCTACTGGTTGGGGTAGCCAATTACAATTACGGGCGGGTCTAACTCTTACCTTTCATGAGGAGAAACTTGGGATGCGGGATGTAAATGGTGAATACCACAGAGGACTGGGTCAAGTTATCGGAGCCCCTCTTCCATTTCCTGATGAAATTGAAAATGTTGGAATCGGTGATTCGATGCGTTATCCGAAACTTGAAACAGGCGCACAAAAGGGTGATCGGGGACGCGTATTGGTAATCGGTGGGGGCCCGTATCACGGGGCCCCGATACTAGCAGGAATGGCGGCAGCAAGAATGGGTGCTGATTTGGTTCATGTAGCGATGCCAGAGAAAGCACGAGAAAGAGCTAATTGGCCACCGGATATAATTCCTGAAGAAATTCCTGACAGAGCGGTTCTAACTCAGGATTCAATTGCCCAAATATCCCAACGGATGAGTAGCGGGAGAGGAGTTCAAGCAATGGTTATCGGCACAGGATTAGGTAGAGAGGAATCGACATTATCTGCGGTTAGGGATTTGCTTAACATTGCAGCTGAAAAGTGCATTCCTTGCGTCATCGATGCAGATGCCATTTATGCCCTTGAGCAAGATAAGTGGCCGGATAATATCATCGGAGTAGCCACTCCGCATGCTACCGAATTTTCTGCTTGGTTAGGAAATAGTAAGCCTGATGAAGTGTTGGCTAAAGCCGCAGAGTCGGTTTTACCCGTTCCATGGGACATCCATTCAAATGATGCTGAAAATGCGGTAATCATTACCACTGGTGCAGAGGATACCCTCATTGGATTACAAGGGCGCTCTTGCAAAGCAAGCGGGGGAAATCCACGAATGGCGATGGGTGGTACTGGGGATTTGTTGGCCGGCGCAATCGGCGGATTGCTTGCAATTGGAATGTCTCCGTGGGCGGCTTCTAGATTAGCCTGCTATCTTATGCGTGAAGCTGGCAAAGTTGCTGGACAACAACTCGGACCAGGTTTGGTTTCAAGCGACCTCCCGCAATATCTAGCTGGAGCCCTTGCCACCGCTTTACTCATTCAAGCGTCGTAAATGCTGAGGTGGCTCGACTTCGCATTTTCAAAGCACTTTCGTGAGCCCTAATGCGTTGACGATGCTTTTTGATTTGACTTCGCATTGCCGGACATGCTACTATGACACGCCCGAACCTATCAATGCGCCACTAAGTGCCGATGCGAACATCGGGAGATTAAATGTTAGAGCATTGAGCAATCCGAATACCATGCCAATCCAAAATCCTATTCCAATCGGGCGCTCAAATAGAGCAGAGAAGAAACGGCTAATTAGCGATGAGACGTGCACGACTGGCTTAGAATTATCTCCCTTTACAGTCTTAGTCATTTCATTACCGTTATTAGGCACGGTCTAAGAACCACACGGGTACAAATGTCAATTTTTCCCCTTTTTACGTGGGAAACCGGAAACCTGTGCTGTCTTACGATTTTCACAATTCGTCAATCGCATCTGCGTGGCGTACCAATAGATTGCGTAATTTTACCTTCAATGATGGTGTCATTAGGTCATTTTCAGTAGACCACTCATCAGCATCAAGGATGATATTACGGGCCATTTCGTAACCCTTCCAAGTTGGTGCGGCCATATTATTTGCTTTCAATTCAGCCAGCAACCATTCCTTTACCGCAGAGTCATTACACAAAGCAGCATCATCACTTGGTGCATTAATTCCTGCATTTTCAAGAGCCGAACGTAGTGCTCGTAAGTTGGGGTGTACGATCAAGAACGTGTGACGCATATCACGTCCATCCAAGACCGCTTGCTCAACCAAAGGACTGAGTTTGAGATTCTCTTCAAGAGGGGCTGGACTGACGTATTTCCCATTCTCAAGTTTGAATTGTGACTTTACCCGACCTGTAATCGATAGATACCCATCTGCAGATAGTTTTCCGAGATCTCCGGTGCGGAATCCGCCATCATCTGTCATCACTTCAGCGGTTGCTTCGGGTAGATTCCAGTATCCTTTCATCACGTTTGGTCCATAGACGACAATTTCTCCTTCGTCAGGTCGTGCTGGGTCATCCCAAGCATCTTTGTCGATTTTCACAGTAACGCCGTTTACCGGTTTACCAACAGTACGCAAGCGCGAACCTCCCTCTCCCATCCAACCATTAGCACTGACTAGAGGTGAGGTTTCAGTAAGTCCATATCCCTCAAAACATGAGAATCCAACGCACTGAATAAATTCGGCAACATCCGGTGATAATGCTGCTGCACCACTCATACAAAAGCGAATTTTGCCACCAAATCGAGCCCTAACTTTCTTCCAGATTATTTTGTCGAATAATTTGTCACGAATACCTTTTGGTGGCACAGCATCACAGTCCAAACCAGCTTTAGCGATACGCTTTCGTGCGTGCTTACGGGCTTTTCCTGAAAGCAAACGTTTGACAGGACTTGCAGCAAATTGACTGTTAACACGGTCGTAAAATTTATTCCAAACTCGAGGTACTGCCAAAAGTGCTGCTGGTTCAATTTCGATACATTCATCTGCAATTTTAGTCAAATCCGATATTAGGTTGATATGAACTCCTGACCTTAGCATCCAGTGTAAATCAAAAGTACTACCAAAAGAATGTGCCCAAGGTAGGAAAGCAGCATTTCTGTCACCCGGACGCAGGTCAAATACTCCTTGAACGCATAGGACATTGGACATAGTATTCCAATTAGATAGCATTACTCCTTTTGGGTTGCCTGTAGTTCCACTGGTGTAGATTAATGTTGACAGGGCTTCGTGGTCATTAGCTGCTTCTCCGAGTTCATCACTCGCTCTACCGGCAGCGATAAAATCACTCCATAACTGCAGATTAACTCCATCTGGTGGCAATCTATTGGCGGATTCATCACCTAGCATTATTACCCCGCCAGCAGGCCAATCATCGGCACTTTCCGGCATATTGTCGACAAGTTTGTCGAGAACTTCGGGATTGGCAATAAGAAGGGCTTTTGGGCTACTATCGTCAATAATAAAACGCCAATCTGAGCCATTTTGATGAGTGTACATCGCGGTGTATGCGGCGCCTAGGGCGTTTGCTCCGTAGGCGGTAGCCGCCCATTCAACCGAGTTATCAACGATGATCGCGACACGGTCGCCAGTTTCCATTCCAATGTCGCGCAATCCACGTGCCGCAGCATCACACAAACTACCAAATTCAGCGTATGTGATGTGGGTGCGTGCCATTCCAGCACTCGGAATCCAACCGAAGCAAGGTTCGTCGGCGAATCGTTCTACACTGCCCAATAACATTCGATATAGAGTGGCAGGGTCGTCACCTGAAGGTGCTGACCAATCTTTACTACTAGGGTAAGGTTTCCAACGGAATGATGTATTCGCCATGCTCCCCCAACCCCAGTTAGGCTATTTCAAGACGCACCCATGAAATCTTCGCATTGGACAAGCACACATTAGGAATAGCATATTATGTTACGAGCCAGTGAAGCAATTTATGCGAAGGCTCAGTACAACGCTTTGCGGGATAATGCTAGTCCTGTCTTCGCTTTACATTACTGCTCTGTTTGATGAGAAGTATTATTCAAACCTACATGTCGAAAAATCATTTCTTGAGGCGCCAGTTAATTTCCAATCAACAATAGACCCCGAGTGCGGCTTAGCAACATATTCTCCGGCTGTTCAAATCGCATTTTCTCGCCAGAATAAACTTCTCAACGGTGCGGAAAATCAACAGTTTTCAAAGGATTGGTTAGTGGTAATGCCAAGTCAAGATTGCTCAATAAATTGGCAAGATATGGTACTGAAGGTACAGGAAATGGGGGCAATAGGCCTTCAATCAACTATTCTTGAGCATACTTGGGTGATTACTTTTGCAGATGGTAATATTGCTCAAGAGCAATTGACTACCACACCTGAGGTTCAAGCCTTTCATCCCATGCTTGAATTTACTCATGATAAACGCTTGATTCCTAATGATACAAAGTTTGGTGACCAGTGGCATCTACGTAATACCGGTCAAGGGGGTGGGACTTCTGGCGAGGATGTTAATATCACAGGAGCGTGGAATAATTACGATGGTAGCGGAGTTTTGATAGCCATCGTTGATGATGGAGTAGATACTACACACGATGACCTTTCACCAAATTATCAAAACAGTCTCGATTATGATTATTGTAGTAATGACGGCAACCCAAACCCATCGACGTGGGATGGCCACGGTACTTCAGCCGCAGGAGTTGCCGCTGCCTACGGTAATGACAACTATGGAGTGACCGGAGCGGCGATGGATGCTGATTTAATCGGGATCCGCCTAATTGCATGTTCGCTAACCGACACAAAAGAGTCGAATGCTTTGCTCCATCAAAAGGGTTCAGTCGATATATATTCAAATTCTTGGGGGCCCACTGATAATGGTCAAACAGTTGAAGCACCGGGTCCATTGATGACTGCAGCATTTGAGGAACAAGCCTACAATGGTCGCCTCGGCGCTGGTGGAATCATTACTTTCGCTGGTGGTAATGGCGGCAACAGTGAAGATGATTCCAATTACGATGGTTATGCTAATTCTCGCTATACAATTGCCGTCGGTGCAATTGATGATGACGGTGATCAGTCATATTATTCTGAATCTGGCGCTAACTTGTTGATAGTCGCCCCTTCAAATGGGGGTTCGTCTGGAATCACCACCACGGATATTGAAGGTAGTGGAGGATATTCAAATGGTGATTGGAACGACGATTTTGGCGGCACTTCAAGTGCGACTCCACTGGTGAGTGGGATTATTGCACAAATGTTTGAGGCTAATTCGGCTCTGACGTGGCGCGATGTCCAACATATTTTGGTTCAATCCTCACGTACCAATGATGCCAATGATAACGGTTGGTTCAACAATGGAGCTGGTCATGATTTCAATCACAAATATGGCCATGGAGTAATTGATTCTGGGCATGCTACAAGTCTATCGGCTAATTGGATTAATGTTCAACCAGAGGTCAATTTTACTACTGGACAATTGAATGTCAATCAAGCAATCCCTGATAATACCAATTCATGGACGACATTTACCCACACGGTCAACCAAGGAATGAAGGTCGAGTCGGTAGAAGTTCTCTTTGATGCTTCCCACAGTTATCGGGGCGATTTGGAAGTCGTGTTGGTTTCACCTGATGGCACCGAATCCGTGATGGCGGTCAAGCATAGTGATAGCGGAAATAATTGGAATGATTGGGTTTTTACTTCGACCGCTCATTGGGATGAGATGAGTGATGGCGATTGGACACTTAAGGTTAGAGACCAAGGAAATGGCGATACAGGGACACTCAATTATTGGAGTCTATCGTTACATGGAACCAATGCCATTGTCGATTCCGATAATGATGGATTATGGGATAGCAACGAGACAGAGATTCACAATACTGACCCCTTTGATGCTGACACTGATGATGATGGCCTAAACGATGGTGAAGAAGTTCTCGACTGGGGTACTGACCCAAATGCGGTCGACTCAGATTTGGATGGGCTTGAAGACGGAGAAGAGGTCAATGTTCATGGTACGAATCCGCTTGACGATGATAGCGATGATGACGGGTTGAGCGATGGCGACGAAGTCAATATTTACGGTACCGACCCTACGGTATACGATGCTGATGCAGATTTGGATACATTTTACTGGTTTGCTGATTGTAATGATAGTGACCCTCTAATCTACCCAGGGGCAGTAGAATTACTTGATGGTAAGGATCAAAATTGCAATAACATGACTGATGAAGGCTTTGATATAATCGATAGTGATTCTGATAATCTTAGTGATTTTTCTGAATACCATAACCATTCAACTGACATCATGGATAATGATACCGATGATGATGGTTTATTGGATGGCGACGAGGTCAACATCTTCGGCACTAACCCTTTGGTAGCTGATGCCGATAACGATAGTGACTCTTACTATTGGTTTGCTGATTGTAATGATTCTGATGCCAGCATTCACCCAAATGCACAAGAGTTGCTAAATGGAATAGATGAGGATTGTGATGATGAGATCGATGAGGATTTCATTACACTGGATAGTGATAACGATACCTTAACTGATTTGAATGAATTCAAAATCTTCGGTACTAATTGGAGTAACCCTGATACCGATGGTGATGGACTTGATGATGGTTCAGAGGTTTGGTATTACTTAACCGACCCATTGGTGGCTGATGCAGATGCTGATGGTGATAATTGGTACCATTTCCAAGATTGTGATGATAATAATTCAAGTATCAATCCTGATATGACTGAGATTTGGAATGGTGTCGATGATGATTGTGATGATTTGATTGACGAAGGCACCAATCCCCCCCTTCAGCGTCCGAGTTTTGTCAGTGTTCTTGCACCATCCGTGAAGACTGCTGGAGAGAAAACCGACTTCAATGCAACGGCAGTAAATGCCGATGGAGGGATATTTTGGACGATTGCCGGCCATAATTATTCTTCCAGTAGCGTCGAGAATATCGTATTCACCGACGCTGGAACTATTGATTGGCAAGTTTGTGCCTACAATGGAAATCTTTCCAAATGTGCAACAGGTCAAATGACTGTTCGAGCCAATCAGTCACTCGAATCTAATACTACTGATGAAGATGGTATGTCTGATGATCAGACACAAACGGGTAGTGGTGCTTCAGCAGCAAGTGATGAGCAGTCTTTGACTACATCTCAATTAATGGCAATTGCATTGTTATTTGTTTTAGCTGGTTTATTGTTGGCCTTAATTCGCCGACGTGACGGAGGCGGCGGGGCACAAACTTGGCAACAACAACCGCAGCAATATGCCTCTAGGCAGGCTGGTTATGGAAATATTCCAGCGGCCCCAACCCTACCACCACCTGATGGTAGTTGGCAAAACCCTCCACGTTCATGGTAATTGAGCATAGAAATTTGCTCGCCAATCGGCACCATCATTGCGATTTGCAAGTGGGCTGGCGGGGCTTGGATGCCATACCGAACAAATCTCAATAGTGGTATTGGGATAATCACGAAAAACGTTCCTTGCTTGCTTTTCAGCGTATTTTCCTACGCCAATAATTTTCTTCGCCCCAATGATTTCTGTCACTTGTTTCAAATGCTCATCGCAGGCTTGCAATAATCCATTCACCGCATCACCACTTAATTTGTCAGGAGTAATATTGCGGCCTGCCTCATCGAGTAAAAGGAGGGGGCAGTGATTGACAATGAAGACTTGTGACAGTATTTCCTTTGCATTACCGTAGCGCTCAGCCAAGGCTCCCCATAGGCGTGTTCCCGACACCTCTTGTCGCTCAAGTGACAATCCTACAACTGGGCGTTTCGGGTGCATTCCATTCGGTTGCAATACTTCGACCTCAGCGATACCGAGTAATTCGGTGGCTACCTTGGTGGCTCCAAATGGAATCCCACATTGAGCCATCCCCCAAGGCCCTGGATTCATTCCGAGAAGAATGGTATCAGGGCTATATTCTCCAATCATTGCAAGGTATTTTTGATGTGGTTGTCGGGCATAGTCGAGAGGATTAGTTGCGTGAGTAACTATGGTTTGAGCGATGAGTCTTGGGATTAATTGTTCGCATTTTTGCACTAGTAATTCTGCAGCAGCGACCAATTGGTCAGTAGTAGAATCAATTTTCAAGGTGTGCTCACCTCAAAAATATCATCACAAAATTCAGGTGGCTGAATACCTACTTCAGCAAAGGCATGTCGGTGGTCATCCCAAACCACATCACCATCACTTTTGTGCAGTGCTTTGGCACGGGTACTGATTATTTTCCATGCTGCCGAATCGCCGATGCCATTTATTGCCGAGAGTTGTTTTTCACTGCATGTATTGATATCTAGGCCAACTTCAACACCACTGATGCTTCTCTTGCCATGACCGGTGACGATAATGTCGCTAGAGCTCTCCAATGGGATGTGGTAAGGAACACCAATGAGGATAGGATAGGCTCCAATCTGCCGACCGAAGGTGAGCCCTGCTTTGCCATAAATGTCGGCTTGGCGGTGTTCGGGTTCAAGGTTGGAGGGTAGGCGAATGCGATTGTCATGGGATTCCCAAGTAACACGGGAAAGTCGTTGTCCTAGGGGAAAAAGTTCAGTTAACAGGGGTGCGTCAATCTCATCACGTACCCAAGACTTGAATCGATTGAAGGGCTTTACGGGAACGGTTTGGAAACCCTCACCTTCGACCTGCCGTATGTTGATTCGACGTAACCAAAGCCCCTCATCGCGTAATTGCATTAGCAATTCTTGATTCATTGAATAAGTGTCTGCTGTTTCACCGTTCAATCCGGCAATAAAGTTCAGTCCGGGAAGGAGTTTGGGCAGGCCACGCTCACCGCGTTGGCGGCCAAATTGGTTAATATGACGAATGGCAGTTTTGAGTTGAGCAGAATCACAATTGAGCCAATTTTCTGAATGTACTACGGGGTCGGCGCTCTCCAAACCAAATGAAAGAATTGCACCATCGGACAAAGTCTCAACCATGGTTTTAGTTATCTCAGTTGATTCCTCGATATTTTCTGCAATAATGGAAGGGTTTCCGTTATCGACATGGAGAATATCCAAGCGTTCATCAGCGCGTAAACCATGCAATAATTCTGCAATTGGCTCAGGGTTAGGGCGAGGATATTCTAACTCAGTCACTCCCTCTGCCATGTAGGTATATACATCGGTCATACCCCCCAAACGAACATGTTCAACTCCGTTATCTAGAGCGATTGATACCTCATCTAGCACATCTTCTACAGCGCGGTCAATCGGCACACCTTTCTTTGGTTCAATACAGAATTTACAGCCATTCTTGTATCGTACACACCCTTGGTAAACCTCAACTTCGAATGTCAATGGGCCATCAATGTCAGGATGCATCGTTACCGCTTTGGAACTAGCCCCAAGTCGGGCCCATCGCCCCCACTGCTCCGGAGTTCTGCGCTGGTGTTTCCAAACTCCTTGGCGTAAGAAATGGTCGAGAGTTGCATCGGTATCTTGGACTGTCAAGAAGAGATTTTTTGCCAGAGGACCCCAGCCGTTTTGTCGCCAACTACGAATTGCCCAACCACCAGCAATAATCGGAATACCATGCGGCATATATGAGAATAAGTCGTTGGTTTCTCGTAATGAAATGGGAGTTCCGCGTAGATATTTTCCCGGTACAATTGCTCCAGCAATTAATGCGACACCGATATATTTCCCAAGATTGAGGTCACTTAGGTCATCAGTTCTACGCAACAATTCCCGCCATGCATCAATGGTAAGGAAATCGTATTCAAGCCCATGTTCTTCTAGGACTCCTGCAACGTAGCGAATATGAAATCCGACATATGGTGGGACGCCGAATGCTGCAGGCTCATCCTCATAGCCATCAATTAGTAGCCATCTCGGCTCGGGCTCCGCCATTAAACGAGCCACGCGGCATCCGGTGATGAAATGATTAGTCCTTCATGCCCTCTTCACGTCGAGCTTGTTGCTCTCGCGAAGAGCGTTGATTACCGTCATTTCGATCTTTTGAATTTCCTCGACGACCTGAGTTTGCGAGTTGGACCTTGAGTGTTCGTCCGTTGAATTTGAATCCATTTAATTCTACGATTGCAGTCTTTGCTTCGGCTTCAGGCATAGTGACGAAACCGAAACCTTTCGATTTTCCCGTGCCTTTGTCGGTGATTACGTGGACGTCGTGGACAGTTCCATGATTGGCAAAAAGGGTCTTAAGGCCCTCATTTGAGGTCTCCCATGGTAGGCCACCAACATACATTCGTGCCGAACCGTCTGGAGTTTCCTTACGACCACCTCTTGCGCCACCATCCTTTCCGCCGCGCTTTTTTGCACCAGAATCTGCGTCGTTGACTGTAATTTTTCTGCCTGCAAGTTCACTCTTGTTGAGAGCAGCGATCGCTTTGTCGGCATCCTCGTCTTTAGCGAAGGTGACGAAACCGAATCCACGGTTGTTGCCAGTTTCACGGTCGACCATCACGATAGCATCGACGACTTCGCCATGTTGAGCGAATAAATCTTGGAGTTGTGGGGTTTCAACCCCTCGGGCGATGCCACCAACGAATAATTTGCGACCCTGTGGTCGAGGGCGACCGCCGCCACCTCTTGCGCCACCACGGCCACCACCATCATCACCGAACTTCATCATCACCGGTTCATTACCATCGTTGCGATAATCAGCCGCGATTAGACTGCTACGTGCGGCAGGACCCTTGGCAAAGTGAGATTCTGCCGCCTTGCCCCAGCGCTTGCCGCCTCGGTTTAATTCACTCAGCCCTTTGCCTTGAGAATAGCCTTGCCCATAAGCATCAGCAAGGACACGAAAGCCTTCATGTCCACAATCCTCACAGCGCACATTCCAATCTTCTGCATCATCGATTGCGGCAAGATTCTCACCACAATTTGGACAAATTGAATGTAGTACCCCACAGCCTTCATGGCCACGGATTTCAAGTCGAGTTACTGGTTCTGTAGAAGTCACCTTAGCGCGGATAATATCGCGACTACGCATTGCATCTCGAGCTTGGTGCATGTATCGGTCGACGATTTTTGTAATGTGCATTTGCCCTCGAAGTTGGTTAGGTAATAGATCACGATGTTCCTTGCCTTCAACTTGAATAATATTAGCTTCAACCATTGATTCTTTCAAGCGAAATACTTCAGCGATAACCGTATCTCCTTCTTCTAGAATCCTCACACCTTCTGGAGCACATGAGACACTTACGCGTTTGTCCTCTTCATCAAAGGTAACGTATCCGGTCAGTACTGAGACAATATCACCACCTTGGACGATGACTCCTTCGCCTTCCTTCCATTCACTGCAACTTGCAACTATACTACCTGGGATTACCAATTCATTACTCATGTTTTCACCTGTTATTACGCGGGGAGTTTAGGGGGGATTCCGCTATTGCGGATGGAAGATATTACGGGGCGGACGGTTGGGGTTGTTGAACCCTTCCCTCGTTCGCACCGATGAGATCAGCGTCAGTTTCGCTATCTGAATAGAGAAAAACCAGTTTCCTTAGTAGCCACCAATCTATTAATCCCCATAGTGCCATCGTGATAAGAAATACTAGATTTGCCGAATCAAGATAATTTCGCAATAAGTCGTAGGTTAGAGTAGAGCCGATGAGTCCAACAATGTATACTACGTAGGTTCCAGTAGTGGTTTTTATTACGTTGCGCCGGCTATCAAAAGTCCACATCCTGTGGGTGAAATGGGCGATTAAACTACCCAGTATCCAAGCAAGAGACCATGCAATTGTCTCGCCACGTGAAACTTCGGCAAGGGCAAAAATAATTGCGAACCAAAACAAATAGAAAATGACGGAGTTCAGCATTCCAACAATAATGAATCGCCGATAGGAACCGCGCGGGGCCATGTTAGCGAGTTGCGGATTCACATCTGCCGATATCTTATTGCACTTCAAAGTGCTCTTATACAATCCCGTTATTAACGAGTAAACCGCCATACTGACGCCATTGTCTTGGCTGAATTTTTGGTGTGGTGAGCCATGTTCGCGGGTAAACTAAATTCTGAGTCAAAACGTAATTCTGAATTCCATCCAGCATCATTTGCCATCGCGGCAGGGTGGGTGGCTCGCTGTGAATGGAGCAGATGGATACTTTCTGCTGGACTGGATAATGCCGCTTCAATGAATACACGGTCAGCACCTTTGGTCTGAAATCCCCATGGGGGATTCATGATGACGAGATCTGATTCCATCCCTCTTGGCCAGTCAGATAATCTGGCTTCTATTACTTCGATTGTCGCATTGCATTCGTCGCCAATTTGGATAGCATTGAGACGAGCGATAGCAGCAGCATGTGCTTGACATTCAAGTAAAACGACATGTTTAGCGCCGAGAAGGGCTGCACCTAGACCTAGGATGCCATTTCCGGCGCCGAGATCGACGACTACAGAGCCGTCGATTAATCCGTCATTTGCGATATCTGTGAGCCATTTAGCGGCAAGGCTACCTGAGGTGGGATATTGCTCTAATTCTGCAGAAAACGAATCTATCGCAAGCAATTGAGAGAGTCGCATCGCCAGATGCTTATTTTTGATGTTCTCACCTACCGGCACGGCGACGAGCGGCCTCATCAGCCTCTCTACGCATTTGTTCCAAACGGGCAAGAGTAGACATAGTCTCCTGCTGAACCTCATTCTTTGATGATGAAGAAGGATTTGTAGAATTACCCTGCTTCAAGCGCATCGCTTCAGAGCGAAGTCGGTTGACCAATTGGATGCCCGGTTGACGTTCGCCACAAAAGCGGCAGAATGTCTTGCCATCTTCCAATGACTGACCGCAATTAGGACAATAGAACATACTTCCTCAACAACCTCGCCTAGCCATTACTTCAAAACTCTTTAGGTGGCACCAGTGAGTTCCAAGAAAATTGACCAGGTATCAACTCCGGAAGCGGTAGCAACTTCACTCACGCTATGAAATTCAGCTTGGTCGGTTATCTCACTTGCAGGAATACCGTCATTCAACAAGTTGCTGACTACTTTGCGAAAATCTCCTTCTGGAGTTTCGGCAAAGGTTTGAGGAGCACTCGGTGGAGGGGACGGCGGACCAGTAGGTGGCGCAGATGGCGGCCCAGTAGGTGGCGGGGACGGCGGACCAGTAGGTGGCGGGGACGGCGGCCCAGTAGGCGGTGCAGAAGGCGGTCCAGTTGGTGGCGGGGATGGTGGCCCACTCGGCGGTGCAGACGGTGGTCCACTCGGTGGTGCAGAAGGAGGTCCAGTTGGTGGCGGGGATGGTGGCCCACTCGGCGGTGCAGACGGTGTTCCAGACGGTGCACTTGGAGAATTATTACTGTGGTCACTGCCCTTGAAATCGGAATCGAATTCTGGGAATACCAAATTAATTTCTGGAGTTTCAGCATCTTCAGGCAGGGAGACTTCGGATGCTTCCACAGTAATCTCCGCTTGTTCTTGAGTTGCAGATGCATCATCATTAGGGGTGATTGATGGTGTGGCGGAGGGAGACTTTTCCCCATCATTTTCTCCGGCAGAGTGAGTAACACTAGCGAGTAATTCTTCGCTAAAACCATCGATTAATGTGGTCTCATCATTCGTCTCATCATTATCTTGTCCATCGGCTAGGGCAGAGAGTGCATTTGACATTTCCGAAATATCGTGTTGGCGTGAATTCGGGGTGTCATTTACATTGGGGATTGTGGTATTTTCTTCGGCAACTTGAATAGAATCCGACGGGGTAGAATGGCTCGCAACTTCGACTATCGGATCAGTGCTCAGTGGTACCTTTGGTTGGGTAATTGGAATAGGTACACTCTCAACTTCTTTAGTAGGTATTTCCACCTCAGATTGAATCGATTGGGTTCCGGCCTTGGCTAATATTTCTGCTCCATGGCGGCTTGCAACATCAACCGCAGAAAGACGAGGAATACTGACATATGCTTTACCAACAATACTTTCAGCCGGTATTGGTAGGTGCAACCTCTCCAATTTTGGTAAGTCTGGATGTCGAAAACAAGGTATCGAATAGCCTTCAAATGAGCGGGTTAACCCAACCCGTAAGTTCATCGGAATAGGTAATATTTCAGTCATAGAACGAACCCATTTTTCATTGGTGATGAGGTGTTGAACCCATTTACCTAAATCTGTGGTTGCGATGTCGAGTATCTGAAAAGATGCAGAACGAGGATCAAAGCCTTGCTCCTTGATAAGTTCAGAGGTTTCGCGTGGCCGATAAAAAATTCCGAACGCAGGATGGTCGTGATCAATTAGGTCACCATGAACCTCAAGCAACTGTCGTTCCTTTCGGCGACAAAGCATGAGAATGCGAATTCGTGATTGACTTTGAGACCAAATTTCAGGCCAACGCTCCTCACCTTCATCAGCCAGTTGAGTGAGCATCATATTAGGTAGAATTACTGTGATTCCCATGCGCTCACCGTAGTCCGGAAATCAAACTCTATTATTGGGGTTATGCCCACAAGTTCCCTAAATTTTGAGCACATCTTCGGCAAGTGCCAACTCGGCTAACATCACGCATCCGCCTGCAGCACCCCGTATAGTATTATGACTTAGGGCGCTAAAGCGCAGAGTTGTCGAGTCTATTAGTTCGAGAGCGCCGACAGTAACCCCCATGCCAGCAGTTAGGTCATTACCTGGATCAACATTTGTCCCTATTGTAGGTTCGAATTTTGCACCCATCCACAGGTGTTCATCTCTGGTTGGGCATTCATCGATTATTGTAAGGGATGTCACTGGAGCCGAAGGGAGACCGAGGTGCTGGGGACGGTCGCTTTGTGCTAGCAACCACTCTTTGATTTCGGTGAGGTCGACGGGGCGGGAAAGATGAACTTCAACGTGCACTAGGTGACCGTCGATTTGTGCTACTCTATTACAGGTGATAGCGATGGAAAATCCAGCCGGCTGTACTCCTGTCGGTGTGACTCTACCAAATAGATGTAGCAATTCTTCAGTAATTTTTTCGGCTTCTCCTTCAATATTTGGATCCACATTTCCATCACGAGCTTCTTGCGAAGATAACAAACGCCATCCTGCACCTGAGAGTGCCTGTTCTGTAGTTATTGAAACATGCTTGAAGCCAACCATATCCCATAATGGCTTCAACGGCATTGCGATTGGGATTACCGTACAATTAGTCGAGCAGGCTAGTGAACCAGACCATTCTTGCATCTTGTAATGAAGCAAATGATGTGGATTCAGGTCAGCCACGATGAGTGGGATTCCATCAGTACAACGATGGTATGCTGCGTTTGAAAAAACGTGAAATCCTGCTTCAGCCAGTTCAACTTCCAAAACCGAGGCCACTGAGTTAGGAACAGCAGAGAATATGAATTGGATTTTTTCATTCTGCAATTGGCTAATCAAGTTAGGATCATCGCTATCCAATACCACAATATTAGGTAGAGTTGGCCGACTTTCTTCTAGACGCCAAGGTAGGTCGGATAGATTTGAACCAGCACTTTCAGAACTACCAACTACTGCGCACAATGTGAACCACGGATGTGTGGTTAATCTTTGCTGAAGTCGTTGAGCCACTAGGCCACTCGCACCGAGTATAGCACAAGGATAACGAGTGGTCATGGTTTACCGAAAATGGCGCGCTTTTTGAGTCCTCGCCCAATCCATTCGCGTCACACTAATAGCCAAAGGGAAATTCTCAACGTTCATGACTTGGGACGGATGTAGGGTATTGATTACCGGGGGCTCGGGTTTTATCGGTCAGCATTTAGCGGCAAGTTTGTGTGCTCAAGGGGCTGAAGTCGTAATTGCAGATATTGAGGAACCACGTCATTCTAATTACTCTGAATTCAAGTGCGTTGATATCACTGAAACAGATAAGTTGCCAGAATTGGTAAATGATATTGATTGCATTTTCCATCTAGCCGCGAAAGTTTCAGTTCAAGATAGCATTGCTGAGCCGGAAGCCAATTTTGCAGTCAATTATTCAGCAACCAAGAATTTGCTCGAGCAAGCGGTTAACTCGGGAATAAAGGCGTTTTTATTCGCTTCAAGTGCAGCGGTTTATGGTGATCCGAAATATTTGCCTGTTGATGAGAAGCACTCCTTGTCGCCGTTGTCTCCTTATGGTGAGGCAAAGGGTCATTCTGACCTATTGGTGCAAAAGATGGGACAATTAATTCCTACTGCAGCACTACGATTATTCAATGTCTATGGGCCATTTCAATCGGATGCCTCTCCATACTCAGGAGTTATTGCATTATTTCGCAAAAGAACATTGGCTGGAGACAATTTGATTATTTTTGGTGATGGTTCCTCAACCCGAGATTTCATCCATGTTGATGATGTCGTGCTAGCTTTCACTACATGTGCCGAACAACTCCTTATGGAAGGCAAAGAAAGTCCATGTTGTGGTTCAGCACTCAATATTTGTACCGGTGAATCGACAACGATTGTAGACCTAGCTGATTTGTGCATTGAACTTGCTGGTGGTGATTCTGAAATTGAGACGCGCCCTAGTCGTGACGGTGATATTGCACATAGTTCGGGGTCTTCAGCGAAAATCCAATCTCTGCTAAATTGGAGCCCCGAAGTTCCACTTGAACATGGCTTGCTAGGGATTCTTTAATCGCTTCCAGCAATACGAAAAACTCGTCGAACTATTAACTTACGCAAAATACTAATGCCATCGCGAAATGAGCCGAGTTTTTGCAGCCCAGTGCGACAGCGATAGGAAATAGGAACAAACCCAATGGCGAAATTCGCCATTGCACAAGTAGCAAACATTTCGGCTTCAATTTCAAAATGTACTGAATTTAAATCCATCCTTTCAATTGCCGAGCGGCGAAATGCCCAAGCTCCGCTACACAGGTCGGATGAGAATTCCCCATAGAGTACAGATGCAAACCAAGAGAGAAAACAATTGCCGAGGTAATTTATTCTCGTCATCGCTCCAATATCAATTTCACCTTGTAATCTTGAACCCACGACAATATCATTATCCTCTAGTGCAGCTAGCATTGAGGGAATGTCTTTTGGGTCATAGGTTCCATCTGCATCAATCATTACTAGTGCTTGAGATTGTGAGTCAATGAAGTGCTCAAATGCGACCCTCATCCCCAACCCTTTACCCTTTTTGTCGCCCTGGTGGATAATTTCGCAACCGTAATCAGTGGCGATTTGCACAGTAGCATCTTTACTCCCACCATCGACTAGGAGGATGTGGCAATCCCAACCATAGGCATTCATTCGGTTGATTGGAATTTCAGCGAGTAATTGTGGCAATGCCCCCTCCTCATCAAGAGCAGGTAATAGCAAAGTTACACTTCGCATTGACTCGCCAATCTCTGCATTACTCATCATTCTGTCTCCTACATTATCCTGCTTTACGCAATTCAAGCCAATGGATTCGTAACCCACCGGTATCAATGATCCTATCTCCTCGCCCGGATAGTCCGAGAGGGTTAATCCAAGTCTCTTGCGGGTAGTCTTCTATCGATAGGGAAATGTTTAGGTCACCTCGGCTAATTCCTTTGACGCCGTCGTCATAGGCATAGCCCCAGCCGGATTTGCAATTCACTTTCTGTTGCCAGTTCCAATCATCTTGGCTCAATTCTATTGTAGCAACAACCCCTTGTGAACATTCAACTAAGAATGCTAATTCAAGTGTATTGTCGATTAAATGAGAAGGCATGGTGTCATTCCATTCAATCTGGCCTTCAGCGAGAAATCCTCTGGAGTCAGACCACTCGGAAATCTTCCAAGTGCGCTGATTTAGCCAATTATCTACTCGCCATGAACAATCATTATCTAAATTACAATCATCTTGAGTGGGGGTGGAAAACCATCCCTCGCCATCAACAATTGGTTGATTTTGTCTTGTCCATAGCCGTGCCCCGTCGATATCGATTTCAACTTGCCAATATGGTGATGTGGACAAGGTAAAGACAAGATTTGAAATTGGACTTGAAATGGCATGTGATATTTTCAATTGATCGAGGGTTTGCATATCGTTTTGACGAATCGCCACACTCGCTTGTGTTTGAATAGAATCCTTTGAAGATATTATTCCGAGAGAAGGAAAGGCAGTAATCCCAACTTCTGCATCTAGATCGTAAACATAACCCCAGTGCGAATTTTCGACAAACACCACAGAATCAGCCGGTAGTTCTGCTAGCAGTGCTGAAATTTCTCGGTCTCCATCAGTGGTGACAAATAATTCCGGATGGTCTGCCAAACTAACTAGGGCTGTTCCGGCACTCAAGAATAGTATACTAGCAACGATGATAATCGCCTTTTGCCAATTTTCATTCCAACTATAGTCTGAACCATCAACATTTTTGGGAAGTGAATATTCAAGATTCGCTTCGCCATATTCCTTAACTTCATTAGAATTATCTGTTGCAGTATTTGATTCTGAACTTAGATCGATGTCTCCTTCAATGGGTGTCCATTCTACCCCGCGAGCAAAGGCCATGCCCAGCAGTACTGCGGCAGGGAGGTGAAAGGCATGTAATCCCATAGAATAAAGTGAATATGACATCAAACTTAGCACTGGAATATTGATGCCATCAAAAAGGTGGATTAGAGTTAGGACCCATTGCAGCAGCAACCACAGTAATATTACTCCACCTTCAACGGTATTGCGTAATTGCCAACCAAAGTATAGCGCTAGAGGTAATAGTGGTGATGTATAGATTAGCATTGGCCAGCCACCTTGCCAGCCATACTCGGCAAAAACCGCCTCATCAAGTAATCGAGGGGCAAAAAGAAGGAATGTCACAGCAGCAGCAACGGCTAGCATTATCGCCGAGATGGTGATAATGCGTACCGCTCCCTCATCCTCGCGGTCATGTAGTTGGCGAACGATGAGATTAGCGAGTAACAACGTGCCGAGATATATTGCACCAGTTGGATGAATTACTGCTACCGAGAGTACACCGACAGCAAAGGCGAGATCATGCTCACGTCTTCGCTTTCCAGCGGGTTTTATCACAACCAATAGGCCTAGAATCAATCCAAGTTGACTCATTACCGTTGGCCAGCCTGAATCATGGGATTTTGCTAGTAGTCCAGAGGCTAAGGACATAGCAATTAGGCTGAGAATTCCACTGCCCCAACGGTCGCATACTCCGACGATACCCAAGAACAGTGAAAGTAATCCAAGCCGAGCAAGAATATGAGTAGAAACTTCAGGGCCGATGTCGAGTGATTGTTGCAGTAGTGCGGCTAAAGCGGGGAATGCCGGCGGATAGGTCCAATAACCCTGTGAAGGCGGGGGAAGACTTAGATTTCCGGTTGTGGCGAAAGAGTTGGTCAATGTAGAAAATCCAATCCAGTCTACTCCATGTGGAAAACGAAACAAGAATAATGGCGCTAATGAGAATAGTACTGCCAGGAAAATAGGTATTGGCCACCACGCAGGACGTAGTGTTTGGATTCGATGTTGTTCTTCAACTTCGCTCCAAGTGTCTTCGCTCCAGATATCCATGTCCACTTCAAGTTCATCGCGTTCAATTCCCATTGCCTGTTCAAGACGGGCCCATGTGCTGATACGAGGTGAAATGGTTTCTTCTTGATGCCTCAGTATTGAAATTCCTAGTCCATTTAGGGCCAATATTAGCATCATAATGATGGTGCTAGAATAACCGTTGAAAAGAAGAACCGACCATCCTGAAATCCCCATCAATAGTAGAAGTCCAAGCGCAGGGGTCAACATCATTTGGCGAAAACGGTCGGCGGTTGGGTCGAGAATTCGTAGTGCAGCCAAACCTGGAATGGCGCAACCAAAAGCGAGAATTATCAGCGAACCTAGTAACGCCCCAGTCATCGTCGCAATATCGACCTGCATCTCACACCCTTGACTATGCGGGAAGGTCTGTGGTTTTCAAACCGGCGAAGGACTCATGCCTTATTGCGGGGTGCGGCTATCATGCTCGAGGTAGGAGATGAGGTCTTCGCTGCGGTCATTGACCTCCCCCCTGAAGTTCATATTCACGACTTTAGTACAACCGAAGGAGTAGTTGAGCAATTTAGTGAACAGTATAGTATTGGAAAATACGATGAAGAACGGCGAGGAATGTATGAGACTGAATTATTTGCAGATAACCGTTTCATCCATATGGGGATTGATATCGGGGCTCCCGTTTATACATCAGTAAAATCCTTCGCTGAAGGAAAGATCTATTCATTTGGTATCAATTCAGCCGATGGCGATTATGGGCCGACAATAATTGTTCAGCATCTAATAAATGGGGTGGATGTGTGGGCTTTGTACGGACACCTTTCTACCGAATCATTAGCCAATTTGATCGTTGGACAGGGGGTTGAGTCCGGTCAAAGAATCGCATGGGTCGGTGATGAGGAGGAGAATGGCGGTTGGCCTCCTCATTTACATTTTCAACTTTCATTGGTCAAACCGGAAGGCTATGATATTCCAGGGGTTGTAAGTCCGGCAGAAAGGACACGTGCTCGTCAAATATACCCCGATCCGCGAATAGTACTTGGACCACTTTACTGATTATTTGATAGAATTGAGAAACCCTTTCAAGCCGATAATAGGTCCGATTGAACTTGGGTCTTTGCCATGTAATAATGCTAATGCACAAGACAACCAATCCATGTCGATACAGGCGTTTAGCATTGCCTCAAGCAGTGAATCACCTTCGCACTCAATACGCCAAGCGGCAGGAGTTCGCAGATGCTCAATGAACCAGTCGAATCGTTGCTTAACCCGCGGATGCATCTTTTCCCATGTGAACAATAGTAATGCTTGCTCAGTACTCTTTTCATCTGCTGTAGTAGAATCTCCCCAAGCTACAACTTCGTTATGATTCATTTCGGGAATAATAGCGACTCGTGCGTATCGGGCAGAATTTTCGTTCAATTGATTACGGGCTCGTTCAGCAACTCCAGTCAATTCAGTTGGGGCGATGATGGCGATTGGACGTTCGACTAATTCAGCTGCTAAAGCCGCGATGTCCCCACCAGAAGTCGTACAATCAGCCTGTTCTACATGGGCGCGCATACGCGTGATAATACCGACCAAATTTGCCTCAAGGGGGCGCTCGAGTAAACCGAATTCCCACGCAAGTGATAATTGGCTACCAAATATATGTCCAAAGGCTGAGCGGGGTGGCTGGCCACTAGGTACTAACACGAGGTGAACATTGTCATGAATTTCAGCTAGCCCAGCCAATTGCCCCCCTGCACAAATAGCGATGACAGTACCCCCTTTGGAGATTGCATCTTCGGTTGCAGAAAGGGTTTCTTCTGTATTTCCAGAATAGGAGGTGGCTACAATAATGGTTTCTGGAGTCCACCATGAAGGTAAGGAATAATTGCGATTCACCTTTACATTGGCTGAGCCTTGTTGATCGGCTAAATCAGCGATAAATGAGCCGCCAGCAGCAGATCCACCCATTCCCAAAAAGAGCCAACTACGCCATTCTTTTTCGGACAGTTCTTGCGCCCAAGGATGATGTTTGGAGTCAATACGGTTGAAAGCGGCGGCGCAATCATCGGGAAATTTCCGAAGAAAATCTAACATCCCTTCGCGATCCAATTCCGTGGCTAGTTCAGAAAAAGTCCTCATTATTTCACTCGTCCATGCTTAGATTAGGTAAAGAAAACCATTCGCCTTCAACTTTTGCGACCCGAATAGACGAACTACCCGAATAATCATAGGGTAATCTAATTGTCACCGGAGTCCATGTATTGGGATTTAGGAACTCTCCAGCCGAATCATCTTGGGTAATCAAGTCGACAATAAGTTGCTCATTCTGGGAGCACAATACGGTTGCCTTTTCCATATCACGCCAACTTGCTCCACACCTCTCATTATGAGATATACGCGCCAATATTGCCCCCTCACCGGTCCAACCACCGACTCGCCACAACTCGTCGCGCCAGCGAACGACGTCACCTACATCATAACCGGGTTTACGGTACAATATGGTTAGGCGAGTTAGGTCAGCGCCATCTTTTCGGCCAACGATTGAATTGGTTTCTTTACACTGGCCACCCCATTTACGGATAAGTTGGCGGGTCCAAGTTCGAGCCAAGCCTTTTGATCCAAGGATCACATCATATCCACCTTGTACATCGCTTTCAGAATTGATAAAGAACATAGGGTCGGGTGGAAGGTCGGCGATTACCTCATCGAGGCTGGCACGTAATTCTTTGAGTTCTGATTCGGTCAATCGTCGCCCTGCCGATCGTAATTGCACAGTTGCTTCATAGTAATTACCTGCTTTACGAGTACAGGTTAAACAAACGCCGTTGGAACGTCGAATTGTGACTGTACCGCTCTGTTCAAACTGCAATTCATGGATTTTGGCAGAGATTTCAATTTGTAACTTTGTATTTCGATCATCGACAATTTGGACCGCAATATCTGTCGTCAAATCTGTGGTGTCAGGGTGGAAGTGCAAATTGCGATTTAGTAATTCTTCCTGTAATTCTTCAAAACTAATGTCAACCCATTTTCCTCCGATATCATAGAGACCACAACGAGCGCACTGAAAATATTGAATGTGAAGAGGAATTTCCGCGACTTTCAATCTGTCACGCAAGCATTTCTCGCACATCCGGTCGTGATATAGCGGCGGCTGGGCACCGCATACAACACAGAAGTCTCCGCCGAGATCCACATCTTCACCTGACGCGTCCTTCGGCGCTTAGGTTTTGAATCCTGCTAATTTTCATCACTCTTCATCTGAAAATGCAGATAGTCGCCTTTCAATCGCTTCTAGGCGTTGATATACCGTCCAAGCCCAAGCACCGAGTAGGCCAATCATCGTTAGGTATGCGCTCGCCAAATAAGTCAAGTCTTCCATTTTTTCATCTCCAAATCTTTACCGGATAACAATTCACCAAGTTCTGTCTCAGCACGGATAATCCGAACGTGTAGTTTGAGCATTCCGATGGTTAGAATCGTAAAGGCCAATACCCCGAGCCAAAATACCTGTGCCATCGTTGGGTCGAGTCCACCATCATTGTCAAGTGCAATTGCCGGCGGATGAGTTCTTTGCCATAGGGTGGTCGCCAATGCGGTGATTGGTACAAGGATAAATCCGAATAATCCAATCGCCGAGAAGGTATCTCGAGTAGCCTCACCATCTGGTTGACTGCGCCGGCCGAGTACAACGAAGGATGAAAGACCAGTCAATGCGAGAAATGTGTTGAGTCGAATATCGTACCAATCCCATGGCCTATCCCATTCGGCCATACCCCAAATCGGCCCACTGGTAATGACCATAAGGCCGAATAACAGACCGATTTCTGCGCCGGCACAATGTAGATTCCACCCCCATTCGGAGCGCTTCCAAAACCATGCTAAACTACCGACAAATAAGCATGAGAATCCAATGAATGAAGACCAAGCTGCAGGTACATGCCAATAGAAAATTTTCTGAGCGTAGGGCGCATTCATCGCCTCGGTATCGACGGTTGGAGCATGAATAAATCCGAGAATCAAGGTTAAAGCGGCCAAAAATAGGCCGATGATGACGAGAACAATATCGGTTTGCCGCCCCAACATTTTCTTTCCCATTCACTGGGTATGGCCTCAGCCTTTCAATGTAATGCGATACTATGACGGTTTTAACAATCGCATTGAGATAAAAATTGCCAAGAAAATGCACGCGCCTGCAAGAAGATTTGAGAATCTCTCAAAAATCTCTAAGTTGCTATCTAGCATGGTCACTTGACCGTCGGTCCACAGCAAAAAGGGATAGATTAGAAGAGGTAGGAAAAATGCAAAAACCACTGCATTAGCGCGCTCCAAGGAAGAGACTAAGCGCCATTGGGCAATTTGAATGAGCGCCACCATCCAAGTCAGAACTGCGCCGAGACCAATTAAACAAAATTCAATCGCTCCATCAATATTTGCAGTCCAATTAGGAGTCGGCAATACTGCTAATGCAAGCGCGGTCAACCCTGCACCTACTAGTGCAAGGGCTTGTGGCGGATAAGCGGGTAATGTACCAGCACTTTGCGCCTCCCACCAGCGGCCACCATCAGCTTCTTCCAAATGACGAATTGTAGCGCACGGTATTAATCCAGCGACAAAAGCAGGAAGAGAAATTAGTGCCATCATCCATGAATTCCCAGCCCCAATGCTAACATCTTCGACTGAGAGTGCCAAGGCCAATAAGATGGTTAAGAGGCCAGCAGTCCCACTATTTGCTACTGATGACCAAGTTCGATAGTCAAGTGTATTTGCCCATGCTCGAAAGGTTTTGGCGACACTAGATTGCATGCCGCTGGGGGCCAATTCACTCGGTGCCTCTTCGGAAACTTCAGGATAGTTGGGTTGTCCATCATCCCAAGAAATTTTACTACTGGCTATTTCCATTAATGCTTGATTGTGAGTGGCGATAAGAAAGCCATGACCAGCGCTAGCCAAAGTGCTAATTTGTTCAATTAGTAAATTGGTTGCAATATCATCAAGCCCACTACATGGTTCATCAAGAATAATCAAACGCGGCTTTAATGAAACTAATGCTGGCAATAATGCAGCAAGAACGTCTACACGTCGTGCTAAACCTCCTGAAAGCCATGCGATTCGGTCATTGAGGCGGTGAAAAAGCCCCCATTCCTGCGCCGCAGATTCAAAGGAAGAAGTTTCGTGGCTGTCAACGGCTAGGTCTAGGGCAATTTGCAAACGCTCGCCAACTAATTCATCACCGCAATGAGTATTTTTCTGTAAAGTTAGTCCGAAAGCATCTCCACGACCTCGGTGGCCATGGTGATTTCTAATAACCTGCATCCTTTTTCCGTGGCGGTGAGATATGCTACCGGAACGCATCATATGCATTCCTGCTGCACATTCAGCTAAGGTGGATTTGCCACATCCGTTTACTCCGGTTAGGGCGACAACTTCGCCCTCTCCAACCACAAGGTCAACATTAGAGAAAATCGTCTTCATGCCGCGTTTTACAGTCATATCCTTACCCAGCAATAGTGGCATGGGTATTTCCTCCATAGTCCGCGTAGGGATGGCTTTGCTATAACAGGATAACTTTGTTGCTCAGTAAATAATCATTGTAATCAATGCAACTTACGAACCAATGGCTTGTGCCGCATCGTTTCTACAAGAACCTCAAGAACTCATACCCCTCCGACAATCCATTATGACGCGAATGCTGATGGTAATGGGCGGCACGGGATACTTCCTGTTGGGTCTATGGCTAATCGCGGTATTTGCTCCATATGTGCGAGCCTATCGTCAAGGGGGTGGTTTTGCTTTAGCAACGGTAAATTCACTTCTGTTTGGTTTCATTGTCCAAATGATGTCTTGGCCAGCATATCACTGGTTTGGTTTAGATCACATACCTCCTCACATTGCCTTAGCGGCAATTCCGATCTTCCAAGATGACCCTTTTGAGTGGTACCGCTTCCTTTCTGCAGCATGGTTACACAGTCCAACTGATATGACTCACGTACTAGGAAATGTCCTCATCATTGCCTTAGTAGGGGTGCCTCTAGAGCAGAGGTTGGGTTCTCGCAATTTCATGATTGCCTATATCATTGGGGCGCTAGGTGGATCTTTGGCTTGGCATTTCACCCATATCGGGCATATTGGGATTGCCTGGGGGGCTAGTGGGGCAGCCTATGGATTACTAGGTGCATATGTGGCATCATGGCCAGGTGATAAAATTGAGTTCCCATTGATAATAATCCGTGCTTGGCCGGTCGAATTAATCGCTTTTCTTTACATCATGATTGAGATTGCCCGTGCTGGCGCTGTTTTTGGATTTAGTTCAGCCGGTGACGTTGCCCATATCGCTCATATCGGTGGTTTCTTTGCCGCCGCGGCAATTTCCCGACCACTTGCAAAAACCGGTCCTGTGCCGCCATTTAGTAAGGACTCTGGGCCGAGTCAGGCAGGCATTGAATCGGCACTTCGAGCCGGACGAAAAAGCCGCCTCGGGGATATTTCAAGCGATCCTTGGCAAGAGAGTGAAATCGAATTGTCGGCTAAGGCCTCGAAGACTATGGCAAAATTACGGGCAGAAGGTGATGAATTGGAAACCCGAGAAGCTTGGTTGGATAAGTTATCTGGTGAGGTCCAGTGCCCTATTTGTGAAGGGGATGTGAAACTTGTGGAGACGGGGGGAGTTCCGCAACTACGGTGCATTTCCGCCGAAGGCCATCTACGATGGCCGTAGTAGTTTTTCCATCCTGTGAGGGATAGTCTCAAAGAAGGCCGACCTATGGTCGGCCGTGGAGGGGATGAATTGAGACATTTTTTTCTTGGTTCCAATCGCGCCTCATTGCCACTCCTTTTGGTAGCAATATTGCTATTCAGCAGTTTTGCAACCTTTACCTCAGGTAATCTAAATGCGCCAATTGTAGAGCGTGACTTAAGTTCTGTCAACGAGCCAATTCTCGTAGATGGGATTCCACCTTTGATGTGTGGAGAGCAGGTCTGTGATACCCCGTCACGGGTTTTCGACCGTGCTGGCCGAGATGCAGAAGAAAGTGAAGGTTGGTGGTTATCATACGGGCCGGACCGCGATTGGAATGGCATGGATGATCGTTTGCAAATGATAATGAGTGGCGATTATCAATCCGAATCACCGACTGCGATTATTGGCCCTGACGGTCGTCTAACCGTAGCAATTACCGTTGATTTTGCTTGGCATCCTGATGAGGGGGAACTGGCTGCACTGCGTGCGGTTCTCGATTCCCACGGTTGGGTTGGTGAGCAGGGAGGGGCATGGTGGAAACCGATGCAATATCTCGATGCGGTAGCTGTCGACAAGGTTCCAATCAGCGCTTTACTCGACATTTGGGCGATACATGGAGTAGTAGTAGTCGAAATGCAAAACATCCTAATTCCCTTCCTTGATACCGCTACACCCGCAGTACTGGCCCGTGATAGTGAGTTTTACTCAAATGAAGCCCATACCCGTGATTACCGCGGCGACGGAGTGGTCATCGCGGTACTTGATACCGGAGTTGATAATGAGCACCGTTCTCTCAATGACTTTGATGATGTCGATGATGAACCTGATTTTTCAGCCGGTTCATATAGTGACCAAAAATGGGTTGCCGGATATGATGCAACTTCAACTGCTAGTCGCACAGATGGATCCGAGGATCCGGATGATGGTCAAGGACATGGCACTCATTGTGCTGGTATCGCACTAGGTACTGGTGATGCAACCCGAGTCAATATGGGTGTTGCTCCAGGTTCATACTTAGTTGATATCAAAGTGCTAACCGATACCGGTGGTACTAATTCTCAATATTCTTACAATGGAATTGAATGGATGATTCAAAACAAGGATGCCGATTGGGGAAATAATGGTTCAAGCGACGGAATACAGGTCGCTAGTTTATCATTTGGAACCTTTGGTAGTCCGATTAATAATGACGATACCGGTGACAACGGCAGTAGTGCTGAAGCACGATTAGTAAATCGTGCGGTCAACGAAAGCATCGTCATGGTAGTGGCGATGGGTAACGATGGCAAGCAACGTGTCCCTTCGCCTGCAAGTGCTGATCGAGCAATCTCTGTCGCCGCCGCTGATAATCGAAATACTATTGACCGAAGCGACGACATTATCGCTTCATATTCAAATTCGGGACCACGTGAAACTGATGACGATGAAGATGAATGGGACGAATTGAAGCCCACTGTGACTGCAATGGGTTCGGGAATTAATTCAGCTTCGGCTAATACTGCTACGGGTACTCCCTTTACTGAAGCAGGTATGGCCGATAACGATTATGAGGAAAAGGATGGTACCAGCATGTCTACCCCGATGGTCGCGGGAATGGCGGCAATCATGCTTTCGGCTAATCCCGACCTTGCCCCTGGACCAGATGGAGACCCGATTCGCGATATCATGATTAATCATAGCCAAGTTATGGGCTCAGAATCAATGCCAGGAATATCCGAGCGCTGGAATTCTGACTGGGGCTTTGGCTTAGCCAATGCAGCCTGTTATGTCGATGCAGCTCTAGCGATTCCTTGTGATGGTAACCCCAATTCAGATGGCGGTGGCAGTGGAGGTAGTGGTCCAATCGGCAACCCAAGTGAAGCATTGAATATTACTTCCCCTTCAGTTTGGTCTTGGTTTGTAATCGGTAATACTCACCGCATTAAGGGAGAGTTGAACATGTCTGTCAATGCTTCGTGGGATTATGCAGAAGTTCGAGTAATGGACGGATACGACAACACAGTTCTCAAAGATTGGACGCGCGCAGGTGGTAATGCAGATTGGTTTATTGATATTACACCCAAGGATGATTGGGCTAAAAATTCAGCAAATACAAGGGTAGAGGCAAGGGCGATTTCCATCTCGGGTGATGCTTCAAATAGTGAAACAAGGATGTATCAAGTTGGCAAACATGAGATTGATTTTGATGAACCTAGTGGCCATGACGCTTTGCAGGGGATTGAAGAAATTGGTGGCGATTGGGTAGGGATTGAAGTGGCATCGGTTGAATTACGCGTCGATTCCGGAGATTGGGAGGAAGTTATCAATTATATTCCGCAAGAATATCGCGAGGTTTCGTGGTCGTATTCCTGGGATTCAACTGTCGTCGATGACGGCATGCATCGCTTGACTGTCCGTATAGTAAACGAGTCGGGAATGATTTCCGATGAGATTCGTCGCACCTTCCATGTTGATAACGAACCTCCTGCGCCGGATTTAGCCATAAGTGGGGGTGTTCAAGTGTTGGTAGGTGGTTTACCCGCGGTCGGAGGATATGTTCAATCTGCGGTCGAAGTTCACCTTGATGTGGCAAATTTTGGTGACCAAGATGCAGATGAAGTGCTTGTACGTCTTGATACTGACCTCGGCACAACAGTCCTTGAATATATAGTGTCCAATATGAGACAAGGTGATGTCCATAGTGTAATATTTTGGAACTGGATGCCAACCGAAGCTGGTATTCATAATGTTACCTTGAGCATTGATTTGCATGACCAACTGAATGATTCCAACCGAGATAATAACCAATACATCTTCCAATTTGAAGTCTATGAGCGCCCTGATGAGGTTGATATCCAAGTGCGCCCAGAATCGATTTCCACGAATCCACGCATTCCTTCGGTTGGCGAGCCGTTCGAAATCATCGCAAAAATAGAAAATATAGGGCAGCAAGGTTCGGCCAATGTAACGGTAAACCTAGAAGAGTTCATTGATGGTGCTGGTTGGCTTGAAGTCGCTGATTCCCAGTATGAGATCCAAGTGATTTCCGGGTCAACAATCACCACAGAATACGAAGTTTACAAAACTGCTATTTCCGCCTCCGATACTATCGTACGTCAATTCCGTATAACGGCAATGCAAGATGATACACAAATAGAAAATACCAAGGAAAATAATTTCGCAACCTTCAATGTAATTTTTGATAATCTTGAATTGATGGGAACTGGAACCCAACTTTCTACATTGCCTTCTGAGCAACCACTCGGCTACGTTGGGGTTGATGACTCTGGTCACCTACTAACTACGCGGGATGGAGAACTTCACTTGCGTACAATCTCAAAGTCATTTACGATGCCTGGAGATACTACAATTGAAAGTGATTTTGCTGGTGATGCAGCAATTATCTCAGCTGACGCTGAGACTTCATACATTGCTTGGACGCGCAGAACCACTAGTTCAGAAGGTTATACCGTTCAAGATGTCGCTTTTGTGACGGTTGATGAGCGCGGAAAAACCTCGCAGATTCAGTCTCTTACCCCCCAAATCAAAATTTCTGAAGGTGATTATTGGGGCATAAATATGGCTAGTCAAGATGGTAAATTAGCCATTTCATTATTCCATCGTGACATTGCGACTGGTGGCTCCTACCTTGATGTGACCAATCTTCTACTTCTAACAACTAACAATCCATCATCAGCTGAAGATTGGTTGCTGACCCCCAATTTCTTGCAGAACGTCGATATTTCGTCACATTTAGGGAGTGCTCCTGAAATTGCTATAGGCCATGAGAGAATCCATATTCTCTATACTGCAATGCGAGATGATACTACTGGTATCAGCCGAGTTGGAATGTTCTATGCTAATGGACTGCCCGATCAAAACTCTCTAAGTATTCAAACAGGGGTGGGTGATAATGCATCTTTGCCAAATCTGCATGTTTCAGTCATTGATGAGGAAGATGTAGTTATTGCAGCATGGCGAGAAGGTAGTGGACAAGATGCTGAGTTGGTTTATGCAATTACTGATTCGTCGTGGTCGCTAGAAGAGGTTGAGAGATATTCTTCACCGGGTCTAACATCAATTGATTTCGTTAGTGATGGCGATGGTGTACAAGTAATGTTTGACAAGGTTGGCTTCCAAGGTCCAGAAGTACACTATGGAATTATTCAACCCGATGAATCCGGTTTTTCGGCATCACTAGAGGAAGGATATTTCTTTGACGCAGCCGAAGTTGACGGTGACATCCATTTCCTTTATTGGTCTAAGGCCGGTGGTTTTTATGTTCACAATTTGGTCGACCCAACATCTGGAATTGATGGCGAGGATGACACTTCGAGTTTCCTTGAGCGAGTTCTAGAACCGTTGCCTGGAGACCGCGACATGAAGATAAAAATCGCTAGTGGAATTCTTGGATTATTGATTGTCCTTATACTAGTAGTATCTGTTATTATTCGTCGTGGGAGAGCATTGGAAATTGAATTTATTGAAAAAGGCGGAGCATTTGTTGAGGCAGAAAATGATGACCTTGAATTACTCGACATTGAGGTCAAGGTGGCGATTGACTTGGATGCAGAAATAGTCGAGGTTAGTGCTCCAGAACAAGTTGAAGAGAGTCCGAGTTTATCTGAGACTTTGAAAGAGGCTTCACAAGAAGACGCCGCCGGTGAACGCTTACGTCGTCGTATTAACCGCCTTGAAAAGGCAGAATCAAAAGAGAAATTACCAGAATTGCCGCCGCCGCAGCAAATCTTTGAACCTGTAGAACTCCCGGAGTTGTCTCTTCCCCAACAAGGAGATTTGCCCACAACATTGTCAATTGGTTCGATACCGCCACTTGCAGAATTACCTCCGCCCATTGCTGGAGATATTGAGAGACACGCGGAATGTCAAGCCTGTGGTGCACATTTCACTGTCAAAAACGACCAATTGAAGCGGATGCCTTGTCCGATGTGTGAAGAAGTAATGGAGTTGTAATAATGTGTGGTATTTTTGGCTATATTGGGAATAGACAAGCTACTCCGTTACTGCTTGAAGGATTGCGCCGCTTGGAATATCGTGGCTATGATTCATCGGGTATTGCGGTTGCTAATGGTAAATTGGAAATCTCCAAAAAAGTTGGTAAGGTCATTGAACTTAGCAAGGTAGTTCCAGAGGATGTCGAAGGTACAATCGGAATTTCTCATACTCGATGGGCAACCCATGGTGGAGTCACAGATGCAAATGCCCATCCTCACGCTTCAAAGAATCAAGATGTCGCAATCGTCCATAATGGCATTATTGAAAATGCTCGCCAGTTGCGCGCAAAACTTGAAGGTCAAGGGGTGAAGTTCCTTTCTGAAACCGATTCTGAGGTACTAGTACATTTGATTTCATATTACCGCAATGCAGGTAGCACTCCCTTAATGTCGGTACGTCGAGCGCTGCGACGCGCTCGTGGAACGTGGGGTTTGTGTGTGGTTTTTGAAAACGAAGACATCATCATCTGCGCTCGTAATGGCTCACCATTGGTTATCGGGTTGGGCGAAGGAGAGTCATTCATCGCCAGTGACCAACACGCTTTGACTCAACATACCGATCGAGCAATATTCCTTGAGGACGGAGAATTGGCAGTCGTGACTCCTGGTAATGCTAACATGCACTTACTTTCCGGTGGTAGAGCGGAATCCAATATCACAACTCTTGAAGAGGATTGGGGCGAGGCTGAACTCGGTGATTTCCCTCACTTCATGCTTAAAGAAATACATGAGCAGCCCGAAGCACTGCGTCATTGCATCACTGGCCGGATGCTTTCTTCTGAGGGGAATTGCCGATTAGGTGGTTTGGATCTTACGCCGCGGCAATTGCAAAAAATCCCTCACGTTCGCTTGCTCGGTTGTGGAACTTCTCTTCATGCCTGCCAAGTTGGACGTCTCGCCATTGAACAACTCGCCCGAGTTCCTGCAATGGCCCATGTAGCTAGCGAATTCCGTCATAACGACCCAGTGATTGATGCCAATGCTCTGTACTTTGCTGTAACTCAAAGTGGAGAAACTGCCGATACCCTTTCTGCGGTCAAAGAAATCCAACTCAAAGGTGGTAGTGTGCGCGGCGTAGTCAATGTGGTGGGGTCATCAATTGCTCGACAATGTGGCAAAGGAGTTTACATCCACTCGGGCCCTGAGCAGGCCGTGGCTTCAACCAAAGCCTTCACCAACATGACTGCATCATTGATAATGTTTGCAATCCAAATCGGCCGTGCACGAACCTTAACTCGCAGTCGTGGGCGAGAATTGGTCAAGGCCCTAAACGACATACCTGAACAATTGTCTGAATATCTTGAAAATCCTGGGCCAATAATGGAAGCCGTGGAAGCGGTTAAAGATGCCAAGATGGTACTTTTCCTTGGTCGTGGAGTTTCTGCTAGTGTAGCCCGAGAGGGGGCACTCAAATTGATGGAAGTAGCCTATCTGCCTTGTTTGGCCTATCCGGCAGCGGAAATGAAACACGGCCCGATCGCTCTTTTGGAAGCTGGCAGTCCTGTCGTTGTAATTGCACCAAATGATGAACTCAAAGAAAAGACCTTGTCAAATATCCAAGAATGTCGTGCTCGCGGTGCTAAGATAATCCTAATCCATGAGCAAGGTGACAAAATTGCCGAAGAGGCTGACATTTCGATACCAGTACCTGCAACCGACTCATTACTATCTTCATTGTTGACTGTAGTGCCGACCCAATTGCTCGCTTATCATACTGCTTTAGCACTTGATTGTGATGTTGACCGGCCAAGAAATTTGGCCAAGTCGGTTACAGTGGAATAGGCAAGAAATGCTCCCCAAAAAGGCCACCTTGCGCCAATCACCCATTTCCGAATTAACGGATGGTAAATCGGCTTTCACTACTCTTCCAGTTGAAAGGTTTGTATCCCAGCATATGGGCAGTGTGGCGCATTTTTACGATGGCGAGTTTACGTTGGACATCATCGGTATGACGGTCCATTACAAGGTGAATGACTCCATCTGAGAGATAATCTTCTACTCCATATTCGCCGAATTGCTTATGGTCTTCTCCAGTCATTTCGCAGATGAAATATGAGGTTAATCCCAGACGACGAACAGCTTCAAACAAGCGGAAAATTTCATCGCGTGGGTTATCCATTTTTGTTAAAGTGAAAAAGGCTCCAAGACTGTCGAAAATCAAAATTTCAAATCCGATGCTTTCGCGGTAACTAGTCAGTTGCTTGATTAATTGCCCCATCCAGTCAACCTTACCGGCCATTCCCTGCTCGTCGAGTTGAACCCGTAGATCAGCCAAGTCAATAATTGCGATACGATTGCGAACCCGCGGGTCATCGACATTCATCCCCATACCCGCCATGTGACTGCGCAGGCTATCCTTTCCTTGTTCTAATGTGACATATATTCCAGAAGTATCACCATTTAGAACCGCATTGTAAAGCATCGAAAATGTCAGGCTAGATTTCATTGAACCGCTTGATCCCGCGACTAGAACAATGTGGCCTTGAGGGATGCCACCTTGCATCTGTTCATCAAGACCTTCAACATAAGTTGGTAATCGAGAATTCCCTTCTTCCATGCTACCGCCGTCACGTGGATAAGAGTTGACCAAATAAAATCGACGCTTGTGCGATGCCCTGTAGGAAAGTGAAAAGGCAGCAATGCTCTGCCATCAATATGACGGTTGTCGGAATCTGGTTAGCTTCGGCTTCGAGCCGGAGACGAGAGTTACTGGTTGGTTGTTTATCCGGCTGTGATTTGTGGTTTGCAACTTCTGCCTTATTGGCTCAAGAACAGTCCCCGCCGACAGGGTTAGATGTCAGAGAGATGGTCGATTATATCGCTGCGCAAAAAGCGAGTTCGGCTCGGCTTGAAGCCGAAATGGGACGCTTCAATGAGCTGACATGGAAGTGGCTCGGAACCAGCCCATCACCTGCAGACCAACCGGCCTCTGCCGATCAGGTCATTATCGTAGTGGCTGACACTTTGGTTGCTGACCCTGATGAACCACTCGTAGCACTCGGTCAGCCAGAAGATGAGTTGGCGGCAGCCGCAATGTTACTACGCCTCTCTGGTCGACGCCATGCGGTATGGTCAGCGACACGACTCATTCATCCTGAGGCAAAGGTCACTACTCATTGTCAACAAGCAGTAGTCGAATTCGTCGAGATGGGAGAGTCAGAATTGTCAGAATTATTGGTCAGTAAATCGTGGCTTGGAAAGGCAGGTGCTTATGATTTGGCTGGTCCAGCCGGAAAATTTGCTAAATTGGTAAATGGCGATGAATTGTCTGTACTCGGTTTTGCTCCATCTGCAATTGAAGAATTGCTTCACAGAATCAATGCTCGTTCTTGACCTAATTCATGTTTGGTCATATCTACGCTAACACCAACTCCTGGTATGAGCATCAATTTATCATGTTCTTCAAGGGATAATACCACACACCCCATCTCTAAGGCCATCTCTCGCAATACCCTGCGGCAGGCGGATTGGTGGGCGTCCATGTGAATTAGCGAGCGTAGATCTACAATGAGAGAATCGCCTTGATTTAGGCGGGTTGCCATGCCCTCAAGGGGTAGGCTGTAACGATTCTCATCGGGGACAATATAGCGAAGGGCTTGAGGGGGGTGTTGGGAGATTTTCTTGCTACGTTCTTGCCACACTCGCTCGGCTAAATCATGAAATGGATCTCCGTCAGGAGTTGTTGGGCCACGCCAATTGTCGATGATTATCTTGCGGTTTGCTGTAATTCCTTTAGCTGCTTGAATTGCCTTAGAAAGTTCTTGTGTCGACGCCGCAGGTTTTGGCGCAACTGGTTTGGAACTTTTTTTCCCCTCTTTCTTTGCCGGACCTTCAGGGTCAGGTAAGCCAAAGAATTGCCATAGATTTGCCATTCTTATGTCGCTCCTTAAAAGTCCAAATCATCATCGAGGCTTGATAAACTATCAGTTTGTTGGATTACAGATTTGCTAACCACTTGCCTCTGCTCAAGCCATTGCGCTCCATAGACATTCCACTGCTCTTGAGTCCATCCGACCGGTAATCCTTCAGCAGGGATGGGTGGGGCAGTTGCAGATTGAACTGGTATTGGTGTTGGTTGCTGAACCGGTACCTGTACCGGTTGCTGAATCGGTTGAGGAATAGGTGTTGGCTGTGGTACTACTTGTGTAGGTAGTGCAACAGGAGCCATCTCTTGAGATGCTATTGTACCTCCGCTAAGGTCAACTAAGCCCGCAGATTCTTGCGGGGCTTGCCATACGGCATCGTTCTGGTAAGTTGGTTGAATTGGCGCAGTTTGTGATTGTGGAACTGGACTAATTTCACCCATAGCCGCCTCAAGAGGGTCGTAGATCCCCTGTCCTGTCGCCATACTCATTAGGCCTTGGCTCGGTTCAGCACTCCATGATTTGTCGACATTTGGTGAATCCAACTGACGCCCCCTAAACATTAGGAAAACAAGCAATAGGCTCAAGATGACGATGAGAAGGGCGATTATTGAAGTTGTTTCACCCGCCGCACCAAATAGCGCATCGGTAAGAGGTAATTCTTCAACCATCACGGTCACATTTGCCGTCGCCATTTTGCCATCGGTATCCTCAACGTGGAGGGTGATTACACAGGTATTTGGGCTTGGGAAAGAGAAGGTAGCGTTGATGTCTTCAACGTCGATATCATCCTCGGTTTCTCCGTCGCCATCGCTATCATAACAGTCATTATCCCACCACATCCACAATTCATCGACATCTGAGGGGGTATCCTCACTAAGGAAACCTGAGAATGTGTATGAGTCACCTTCGGTTAAGGTCAATCCATTGCTGAGGTCAGATGTGCCGGTTAAGATTGCACTTGGTGGCTTATTTAGCACAGTTATGGTGACATTAGTAGTTGTTGTTTCGCCATCATCATCGGTAGCGTGGAATCTTATTGAATAATTGCCCTTTTTGGTATAATTATGCACAAGCATCGCACCTTCTACATCGCAATCATCTTCTGCTGTGCCCGAATTATCTTGATTGGTTATCGGGTCTAAATCCCAGCACAAAGTCAAGTTGTCAGCATCGCTTGCAGTATCAGTTGCTCCACCCGACAGCATCACGTTTTGGTCTTCAAAAACCGGAGTGGGGTTTTCAATATCCGGAACTATTGGCGCAAGATTCAACACAGTGATTGTGCGATTACCGATGCCCCCACTGGCGCCATCGTCATCAAATAATTCGACCTGGATTCGATGTTCACCCGATGTTGTCCAAAGTGCACTAGTGGTTGAATTAGCACCAAACGTAGTGTGGAAATTATCGGGGGAGACATCTGCATCGGTTGCCCAATTGTAAAACAGCGAGTCCATATCTAGAGCGGTATCGTACCCTGTAGCTTTGAGTTCTACGGTTTCATCTTCATTGACCAACCACTCTCCCACCACCAAACTACCATTTCTCCACAATTCAACATCCTGTAAACTTGGGGGCCGATTATCGACCATGAATGAAATGGTTGCACTGGTGGTGGCATTGTCCTCATCGGTAGCGATTGCCAAAACCGTCATTTCTCCTTCTTCACTAGGTGAAAATGTGCATGTAGGTTGAGTTAGGCCTTCATTGCACATTGAATTTGGCCATGAGATAGAGACAGGATATTGGTGACTATCAAGGTCGCCATAATTGCTGGCGTTGATAGTAATCAGACTTTCAGCGGTAACATTATCCGGTGCCGAAAGGTTAAGCCACGGTGCTCGGTTCAGTACGGAAACGGTTGTGTTGGTTGTTATCGAATCACCCTCGCCATCGTTGATAGTAACCCACACTATGTGCTCACCTTCATCATCCCAAGCCCATTTGAGTAAACAATCTTCTTCGGTTACTGAAATATCTGCCTCCCCGTCTTCATCTTCATCAATATCAAAGTCGCACGAGACATTTCCCCCATCCGGATCGTAACTCAATTTAGCGTCAACAGTTGCATTTTCGTGAGTAAGAACTCCATCGATAGTACTCACATCAGCTATTGGGAGGCGACCTACAAAGATATTCACATCCGCTAAATTATTGGAGCGGTTCCCATCTTCAGTAATATTCTCATCTGGATCTACTTCAAAGGACAGCAAAATTTCCCCAATGTCTTGATTGAGTGGTACAGTCCAATTTGCTACAAACGCCAAACTTTCCATTGGCGTGAGAGAAGGAACACTCACACGAGAAGAAGAACCGTCAGGGGATGAAACTTCAACCGCGGTTGCTGGTGAACTTTCAGTTCCACGATTTTGAACAAGCATTGTGAACTTCAACACATCACCTGGTAATGTGTTGATAGAATTTGGTGGGACATTGACCGATATTCCATCACGTATTCGCTCAACAACTACGTTATCCGTTCTAGCTACTAGGTCAATCGCAGTGACATCAGGGTCAAGAACAACAGTGGATACTCCGACAATTTTCCCCACTGGTTCCCAGAAAATGATTCCGTGACTACCAACATCTTCGATGGTGGTTGAGTTGTCATCGCTATCGCCAACATTGAAGGTTGTCCATGCAGATCCATTGAATTTTGTTGTGAGTGACTGAATTTCCGCATCCACTTCCCATCTCAACTGCAAGTTTTTACCCACAAGGGGTGTTTGTCCCATATTTTGTGTATAATTACCCCATACCGCCAAGTCTGCATTTGGTCTAACTCTGTCAAATTGTGTATTGACATCGATTACTGTCTTGCGAATACCAGGACTAGAAGCGATGTTTGATCCTTGTGAATCAACTGGGGAATATTCCTTCAACAACCAATCAATCTGCATTCCTAGGGAGGATTCGAGGAAGGAATTCCATGCATATGAACGAGCCTCAGGACAATACCATCTAAAACCATCTGGATCTCCGGATTCATCCCATGCATTTACTTTGAAAGATGAGCCACAACCAGTGTATTGGATAGTTTCTGTGCCATTGGAAGGATTCCCCTGTTGAGTGATTTGGTGAGTAGTAGTTCCATTCCCACTGGTATTGTATCCGTCTAAATCAAAATAGTCCGACTCCCCTGTAATGTTGGTTTCAGAATAGTAAGAGTTGTTCCAATTATCTCCCATAATCATAGGGAAATCGTAACCTTCATTTGGGGGTTCATAGTAATTTGATATGTGTACTATGCCTACAGTTTGTCTAATAAAATTCCAGGCGAAAAAATCAACGTCGACTGTGAAATTACTGTAAATTGTAGCCAAATCACTAACCCTGATTAGATCATATGCTTCATATTCCATATCTACTCTGCCACTAAACCCGTCAAGGCTTGCGCCATTATTACCAGTTGAGAAATCACCAACTGATTTCAATAGGTATACCAGAGTTTGCGAACCATTCAAATCCATGTAAAGAATATCGATGACTTCAACATCAGTATCTCCAGTTAATGCATTAACCCAAGAACCGGAAATATTTGCAGAAGCAATGAGTCCAGCCACATCAAAGGTTGTATCGTAAACCCATTCATCGCCTATTCGCCATTCTGGAACATCTGTACCCACAGTCAAACTGCGACTTGCCGAAGTCAATTTTATCCCTTGGCTCGAAGTTTCGGGCAATTCCGTAGCCGGCTGATTGTGATTTTCGACCAAAGTAGAAAACACTGAAAATAACATTATTGCCAAGATGGAATATATTTCCACTCTTACCCTCATAGCATAGGCGAGGTGGGGGGGAGATTCAATACCTTCGCTCATTTGATATTATAAATCTAAGTCACTAGAGTCGGAATCGGCAGCAGTTTGTGCGTGATTTTCTAGCCAATTTTTCCCGTAATATCGCCACTGTTCGTTTGTCCAACCGTCTGGTAGTCCGGTAGATGGTAGAGGTGGAGATTCAGATTCAATCATCTCGTGGGACTCCATTATTGATTGCTCCCCCAGAGTTCCAGAATTATGCGGATAGGCACTGAGATCGACCATTGGTGCAACCTGCTCTGAGGTTGGATTTAGATCGTGTATTTGCATGGTTTCTTCAGCCGCAATTTCTTGCTGGGCAACATCCCACGGTGCTGACTCGGTGGCGTCGTAATCCTTGGGTTTGTGATAGGCTCTAAATCCGACGATTCCGACTAATCCAACTAAAATTATCGCTAATACCTTGATGATTGGGCTGGCTTGTTCGCCGAGTACTCCTGCAATCACATCACCCACAAAACCTCCCTGAGAGGAGCCAACTTCGACTATTATTGTCGTGGTTCCTGCTCTTGACACATCTTCATCTAGAACCCGTATAGTCACTTCAAAAGAACCGGAATTGGGCCAAACCTGCTCAACTTCTTTTCCAATCAAATCGCCATCATTATTGGCTATACCATCACCATCGCTATCGATGTTAGCATCAATATCCCAAGTGTAAGTGAGGTAAGGTAGATCTTCAGGAGAATCAAGGATTCCAGTCACTTCAAGTTTGCAAGCCGAACCTGCTCTCGCAGAATCACACGCGCTGATAGTAGGACGAGGTGGTTGGTTGACAACGGTAATATTGGTAGTCTTATATGAACGGGCACCGTCATTATCAGTGACGTGGAATATCACTTGGTAAACTCCCGATTGCGGCCATGACCAAGTCAAGGTTGAGCCGAATACATCGCAATCATCGTCAGCAGAACCGACCCCGTCTTGGTTGATGCCGGCGTCGATATCCCAACAGGCGATAATGGTAGCATTATCACTGGCTGTGTCATGAAATTCACCAGTGAGTTGAACAGTTTGGGCTTCAGCGATTGGCAAACTGCTGGGCAAGGGGTCAATTTTAGGGGGTACGTTCTCGACCTGTACCCACGTCTCGATGAAGCCCGAACTAGCACCATCATCGTCAACTACTTCGAGGAGTATGACATTGCGTCCCGACCTTGTCCATGCCACCTCAATGGCGGATGAGTCTCCTTCGGTACGCTCAAACCAACTGGTGTTGGTATCGTCTGGTCTCCAGCGCCACTCAAGGTCGGAGAGGTCATCAGCGCTGTCGGTAGCATCAGCGTGTAACCAGAAAACATCGTCTTCGAGCACGTGATATGTACCCTGCTGGTCTGCGTTCAAGCCTTGCCCTAGAGAATCCCACAAAGAGATTGAGACATCACTTGGTATTGCGTTGGTAAACATCACATTCCAATCAGCGGTTGTGGTCTGACCATCATCATCAGTTCCATGGGCGGTGAAGGTTTGCAAGCCTTCGACATTAGAAGTAGTTGTACAGGTTCGAGTGAAATAACCCTCGAGGCAATTGGCATCAGGCCAATAAACATCTACCAACCCAGGCCAATCATCTTCGGAATCGGTATCGTTTGCAAAAACTTCCATGGTTATCATTGAAAGTGCAGGAGTCTCAGTCAATTGGCTGCTAACTATTACTGTAGCTGGACGGTTCAGGACGGTTACATTAACGCTGGTTTGCGCGGTGTCTTGCTCTTCATCAGTGACCGAGACGATGATCTCAAATTCACCATCGTCAACCCAAGAAAGGTTGGCGATGCAATCCGGTGCTTCGACAGTACGCCACTTTAATTCCTCTTCAATTTCATATTCCACATTAAATGAGCAAGAAATTCCACCGCCATCCTCATCGTAAGAACTAGTGGCACCAAAGGACAGATTTTTCATTGATAATATTGGTTCGAAACTATCGACTATGACTTCGGGTAAGGTTCCAATGAAGAGTGCAAGTGAAGCGAAATTATTGCTCGGTTCAGCATCGTCCGCATTGATTAATGTAGGATCTACTTGGTAGGAAAAAGATACATTTCCAATTGTCGCATCCTCGGGAACAGTCCATGAAAAACCAACCCGATATTCTTCATATGTGGTAAGGCTTGGGACTGGGAAAGATTGGATTTGTCCATCGGGTTGAGAAACCTCAACTGTGGTTGGAATACTGAGGTCGATACCACGATTCATTACTGGCAATTCAAAAGTCAAGTTATCACCTGCTAGAACATTAAAACCCGATATTTCATTCAATGGCCGAACTTCACCACTGCGATTACGGACAATGGAAACTCGGTCAAGCATCGCCACCAAGTCAAGTCCGACTAAATTGTCATCCAATGTCATCGACACTGCCCCAAGTCGGCCTTCTGTAGATTGCCATGCAATGATGCCGTGACTAGCCCAATCATAGGTTGTCGGCGAAGGGTCGACTGCATCTCCAGAGTTAAAACTGAACCATGCCGAGCCGTTTGCGCCGGTAGTTCCACTCAAAGCCACTCCTTCACGTTCGTGTCGTAACTCAACTAATTCTCCAGAAAGTGGAGCGCCGGTACTATCGGTGATATTGACCCAAGCCTCCTGGGTCGCATTCAAGGCGGTAAGCGGATTCTTCAATTCAACATCAATAATGGTATTGCGGTGGCCAGAATCAGAGTTTGGGGCAACCCCGGTAGAATCGGTTGGGGAGTACGACTTCAAACGGAAATCTATGGTCAATCCGATACTATCTTCGCTATGCATCCAAGCATATGAACGAGCTTCAGGACAATACCAATTGTAGCCGTCAACCAAGCCATTGCCATCGTAAGAAGTCACCTCAAAAGAACTTGAGCAGCCGGTGTAGGAGATACCTTGGCCTTGAGGATTGATTGGGGTGCCAAAATCCGTGACTTCAAAATAATCGGTGCCGGCTTTAGAGGTATCTTCTGGAAGTGGGTTGATATAATCCGAAGAGCCACCCCAAACGACATCTGAAGTAGTGTTGACGATCCATCTTTCACCTTCACGCAAGGGGAAATCATAGCCCTCTTGTGGGGGGGCATAACTAGTGGAGATTGTCACATCGGCGACATCGATATGGACGAATCCGAAGGCATCGAAGTCGACCGCTAAATCGAGGTCACGCTTAATCAAGGCAAGATCACTTGCTCGCCAAAATTCAGTCGCTGAATAGTCAATTTCCAAATCGCCATTATACCCATCCAAATTTACTCCACTCTTGTCGAATTCAGCCCATACTTGGACTTTGTAGACTAAGGTCGATTGATTCTCAATGGTCAAGGTGAGGATTTGGGAAACAGTATTGGTTGAATCTCCGGTGATAATGCCGACATTGGCGTTGACTCCACCCTGCGAAATTAAGCCCTGTGGGTCGAATGAGCCAGCGTAAATCCACCGGTCGCCGACTCGCCATTCGGGTACGTCAGCGGAATTGGCGGCGCGGGCCGTGACAGCGGCTGAATCTGCAGTTTCAAGGTGAGCGAAATCAGTAGTTGATAGCACAAAGGTTGCGCCTCCACTAAGCACCAACATCATCAGAACGAGGACCGTCCGTGCTCGCATCATGCGACCCTACGGGTCGCACCGGTTGAAGAAACCACCGACTGAACATTCGTAATTATATCGCACGATAATGCTGAAGCATGACGTATTGTCGTTAAGCAGGACAAATTAGAGCAAATCAGCTAATTCGTCTTGGATGATTTGTACGGCCTCAAGGATCTCATCCTTGTGGCGAGCACCGGTGATTACCATCTTGCCGCTACCGAATATTAGGCAAACGACCTTAGGATAATCCAAGCGGTAAATCAATCCAGGAAATTGCTCTGGTTCGTATTCAACCTTGTCGAAAGGTAGGTGGAATGTGAGGTTGTTTAGATTTAATTTACGAGGCTCTCCAGCTTGGGGCTCACCAGTCCACTTGTCTTTTCCATCGTAGTCTTCAGGGTAGTGAAGTGCATAGGTCGCAACCATGTTTTGGACCTCAATCTCTACGTCTTTCAAGTCCCAAGTCTCGATACCAGCTCGCCTTAGGTCAGCAGTCATACGCTCAATACCAGTATGGATATTATCTTCATCCTTGCCACCGGTACAAACAGCACGGCCACTGCGGAACATTAGGATTGCCAACTTTGGGTCAGTTACTCGATAAACGACACCTGGAAATTGTTCGGGCTCATACTCGCAATTCAATTGAATAGCGATGTCAGGCAGGTCAAGTTCTTCGGCTACTCGAGTGCTTGCTACGACGTTTACAACGGTTAAGCGGTCTTCATCATTCATGCTTTGCCGTATTAACACCCCTATATAAAGGCAAGACCGGCACTGAGTCTATAAAAAAAATCTTATTTATCCTTCAGTCAACTCTTTTTCTTCAATTGTGGCGCCATTACAACCGAGTCGTGAAATAAATGCTCTTCCACCGGCCATCTCGATAGCTCCAGTAGTTAGAGTTGGCTCACGAGTTAGAGCAACCATACACCCACCTGCACCTGCCCCCGTCAACTTGACTCCTAGGCTAGTTGGAGCCGCAGCATGAATGAGGTTTTCTAATTCAGGACATGATACACCTAGTCCGCGTAATAGAAGATGATTTTCCGACATACAACGGCCTAGTTCTTCAACTTCTCCAGCCCGCAAAGCATTAGCACCACGCCGTGCTAATTCACCGATAGTCTCAATTTCGAGCATACGTTCAGGATTTTCCTTCAATTTCGCCGCTACTGCGGCGACAATAGCGGAAGTTTTTGAGTGAATCTTGGAATCTCCAATAACCAACCAAACATCGTCAAATGCAGCAGGTATTTTCACTTTATGAACTTCCCAACGTCTATCGCCTTCAGGAGTTTTCAGTCGGCGCGAACATTGCCAATCATAGCCACGCTCTCTCTTATCAGAAACCAATATGGCACCACCCCAACTGGAGGTTGAGGTGTCTGTCGGGCTGGCCCTCCCACCTTGGCTCTCAGCTTCAATAGCATGCCCTAGAAGCGATAATTCATCGCCGTCGATGGCGTCTTGACCGAAGACCAATTCACCCCCAGGACTGATATGTCCAGCATCGTCCGTAGATGGAATTGAATATGCATTGGTCTGGAATAATGAAGATGAGAAACCCTCATGCCACGATCCATCAGCACTGACCCGCCGTCCACGTTTAGCCCGCATCGCCGCGGCGGTTGCAACAGTTAGTGCGGCCGATGAACCCAAACCAGAACCGGAAGGTACTTCTGAATCTATCATGATGTCGAGTGGGTGACCCTTTTTCCACAGTCTTTGCCGTAGGCCCTCAATGTGAGGGTGCTTTTTTGGATGAAAAATCCTACCTTCTAAATGCCAATCCTCATCAGGGCTATCAGAGATAATTACATGGCATCTTTGTTCGATAGCCACCGCTACCGCAGGTTGACCATATACCACGGCATGCTCTCCGAAGAGAATACACTTTCCAGCCGCACTTGCTCTGACCATGTTGGTGAGCACAGGGTACCGGCACTTAGGGGTTAGCAAGGTAAAGCCTGTTGTGTTGATTGGGTCTCCGTTGGATTCAAGGGCTGAACCATATTGGGATAATTATTAGGTGAGAGGTTGAGTACTGTCGAACACCCTATGAATCTTCATTATGCCGGAATTCCCGGCTGGCTAATTTTGGCCATTCTTTGGGGTGCAGGTATTGCGATTTTTATCAAGCAAGTTAGCCATGCGACCAAGTTAATTCGCTTGGGGGGCCCGGATGATAGAAAAGACGACTTAGGTGCCCGCACTTGGGAGTGGCTTACTGGTTGGTTGGGCCAAAAGAAAGTCTTACGCGACCGTGCTGTTGGAGTAATGCATGTGATGATTTTCTGGGGTTTCCTCATGATTGGCTCGGATGTTTTCGATCTTTCATCAGGTGGAAGATTTGAGGCCTTATTGATTATCGTCTCTCCAGTTGTTGCTGACCTGTGGAATGGGATGGTCGAAGTAGGATACATCTCAGCTTTTCTCGGCGCTAGCGCGGCTTTGTTTAGGCGAGTAGTTATCCGGCCGGAAAAATTACGCCATGAATCTAGTTTTGAGGCCAATGCAATTCTGTGCACAATCTTGGTAATTTGTACTACTGCCTTTGTAGTCGAGGCAGGAGAAAACCCCTCTTCGACATGGGAGCCAATTGGCGCATGGTTTGCCACCATGCTGAGTGGTTCGTCCAACTTTGGAACTATGGTTATCGCCTCATATTGGATTCATATGCTATGCCTGTCTGGATTTTTAGTTGCTATTCCAGCTAGTAAGCATATGCATTTGGTAATGGCCTTTCCAAATGTGATGTTTTACGACCGTAACGGCTTGGCAGTAATGCATCCACTAGCGCTTGCCGAAGATGGTAAGGCAGTACCTTTGGAAGACTTGGACATCGAGTCATTTGGCGCTAGAAAATATACCGATTTATCGTGGCGACAACTTATCGATGGTTGGGCCTGCACCCATTGCGCTCGTTGCCAAGATGTCTGCCCAGCCTTCGAGAGTGGCAAAGGCCTCAACCCCATGACGGTGGTTGATGATGTCCGTCAATACGCAAATGCTCACGCCCCTATCCTTCTTGCTGGTGAAGAGCCAGAAGAGACAATTATTGCTCGTTTAACACCAGAGGCGATTTGGTCGTGCACTACTTGTCATGCTTGCGTTGATGTCTGCCCTGTCTACATTGAGCATGTGCCTAAGTTGACTGAAGCCCGTCGCCACTTGATGATGGAAGCGATGGAGTATCCCGAGCAACTCAACGTTGCGCTAGGCAATCTGGAAGTCAATTCAAACCCTTACGGATTTGGAGCACATGAGCGCGGAGATTGGGCCAGTGACCTTGACGTCAAGGTCGGAGAAGCCGCTGATTACGTCTACTTTACCGGTTGTGCGGCATCGTTTGATGAGCGCAATAAGAAGGTCGCTAGGGCGACGATTCAACTACTCAAAGAAAGTGGCCTTGATGTCTCAATCTTAGGTATGGATGAGGGTTGTTCGGGTGATCCTGCTCGGCGTATGGGTAATGAATACCTATTCCAAATGTTGGCGGAAACAAATCTCGCTACCTTCCAAGATATGGGAGTAAAGAAGGTGATTGCCTCATGCCCACACTGTTTCCACACTTTGGGTAAGGAATACTCGGCCTTTGGTGGAGATGAATTGGAAGTCGTCCATCACAGTCAAATCATATCACAATTGCAAAGTGAAGGGAAATTGCCGGAAACGGACAAAGGCGATGGTAAACTCACCTATCACGACCCGTGTTATCTTGGACGCATCGGCGGTGAATACGATGCACCTCGTTCGGTTGCTGGTGGCGTCGATATTGAGGTTCCTCGCCATGGCCAAGATTCGTTCTGCTGTGGTGCTGGCGGGGCTCAGATGTGGATGGAAGAAGACGCTGACAAGCGGGTTAACGTGATTCGCGCCAAGGAGTTAGCCGAGACCGGTGCCGACACAGTTGCTGTTGGGTGCCCCTTCTGCTCTACCATGGTTCAAGATGGGCTCGACGCTATTGATGCCGAGATGAAAGTACTCGATGTCGCAGAAATTCTATGGCAACAAATCAAGGCTAACGACACTACTCTCAAGGCAGCCAAGAACGGTTCAGCTCAAGGAGAGGTATTGGTTGATGCCTCGGTTGAGGCTTGAAGGGGAATTATTCGACCTTCATCATAAGCAGGCAAATTACTGAGCATTCCCGCCATCGCTGAAAAGAGCAACATCCACTCGAAAAATGCTCCAAGTAGCATATATCCCGCTGGCGGCCCGTAGATTGTTCCAATCAATGAGACAAAGACGATGGCGACGATGACCTTGCGAATTTTTGTAATTCGGTATCCTTGCCATTTTAACTCCTTATCATCGGTTGCACTACGGGCAAGAAAACTAAATAGCACCCAAAAGAAGCCACTGTAGAAAATCTGCATTGCGTAAAAGATGTGCATTACTAAACTAATGTTGAAGGGATGAAAAGTTATCATTATCATACCGAACCCAGCACTGATAGCGGCTCCAATTCCGAGGATATTGGCTATCATTCTCCATGGTTTGGCTTCTGTAGATTTCAGCAATCTATGGGTACGAACACCGAAGTCAACTCCAACTAGCATAAATAATACACCCGAAAGAGAAAGCCCGATAGTAAAAATCGTCTTTTCAGGTTCGTAAACCCCACCCGAAGAAATGAATGGGTCGAGGCCATCGATAATCACGGGATGGTCAGCAACCGGCTTAATTTGGTCAGTCAAGTCGATGGAATCGCCTCGTGGTCCGCCGGCGAATTGAACAAATGCTTGAGTAATCACACTGGTTCCAATCAAGACAATGACGGCTGCAAAAAGGGTTCGCCGCCCCATTTTTGCCGACATTATTCCAGGGGTAATGGCTACTCCTGCGGACATTTCACCCATCTCAATCATCCAATTGATTACACGCGGTGATGGTGTCTCGTATAGTTTCGTCGAATGGTCGTGAACTCCAACCGAGAATATCACGGGCCTTACTGGTATCATAGTTGCTGGTGCCGTGGCGCATACTCTTGACGATGGCCTTGGTCATAGTTCGACGCCTGCCAAACAAACCCATTGCCCAATCACCGACCAAATTGAAGTAGACCAGTAGCCATGGAGCTTGACGTTTTGGTACCTTTGCTTTCGGCTCGACCTGCTTGATGCGGCGGGCGATTTCTATGAACATCAAATCCTCGCCACTGAGCAAGAACCTTCCGCTGGCGGCATCGGTTTCGTAAGCAAGACGATGAGCGATTGCAACATCGCGTGAATCTACAACTGCAAAGCCGATTTTAGCCGCCATTGGATATTTTCCAGTCAGCATATTTTGCATCACTTCAGTGCTCGGAGTATGGCGGGCGAAGTGTGGCCCCCAAATCATTCCAGGATTACAAACTCGCAAGTCAAGACCAACCTCTTCTGCTAGAGCCCAAGCTCTGCGCTCGGATTCAGTTTTAGCGTAAGTATAGGGTAAGTCTGTATTCTCATTCCAGTCACTTTCTGTCTTGGCCCGTGATTCAGGCATTCCACCAACTGCGGCGATACTGCTGGTATAAACTACCCGATGAACACCAACCGCAGCCGCAGCCCTCAATGGGTTTAGAGTGCCGATAATACTAGGGTCAATAATTTCTTTTTGCGGGTTTTTAGAGATGGTGCGATATACCGCTGCCACTTGGAAAAGGCCGTCTTTTCCAGTAATTATTTCCTCCCAACAGTCCGCATCAAGCAGGTCGGCCGAGACGATGGTTAGGCGGTCTTGGGCAGAATGAGATTCGGCGACTGCGTTAAGATGAGTTGTCTTGGTCGCGTCGTTGGCATCGCGCACCGTCGCCGTAACATTGTATCCGTGGGCGAGTAATTCATCAACCAGAGCACACCCAAGATGGCCGTTTGCTCCGGTAACAACGACTTTCTTGCCAGGTAATCCCATGCCCTGCGCACGTGAGACTTAGACTTAGATTTCCCTATTCCCTAAGTCTCATATCTTAGTATCAATAGCCAATGGTGATGCTGCCTTCGGCTTGGGTAATAGATTCGAATTGTTTCATCAACATGGGGCGACATGGTGGCCCAAATCTTCAGAAAGACCTAGCTTCAACTTTAAGCAAAATGGATGCTGAATTGCACGTTACTCCTGGGGTTCACGGCGAAGTTGCGACTGTGAAAATGACTCATTTAGATGGTCGCCCATTACTCCTAGACGTGCTGGGAAATCTGTTGACAACCACTCCGATTGAGGAAGATCAAGTCAAGGGCCTTGCTAAGCGCATCGGTGAAAAAGCCAGCCCTCAAGATGTCGATTTATCTTTGATGGTACTAGCAAGCCGTCTTGCTGGTAAAGGCGAAGAAGTTGTACTTGTCTCAGATGACTACAAGATGACAGTAACCGGTGAAAAGATACACTTACCTTACCGCACTTGTCCACCTTCGACATTTTTTCAGCGTTTATCTAACTTCAGTACAGGTGGAGAAAAAACTCGTTTACGGGGGATATCGCGAAAAATCCGCGGTGATGAAATGCGTTATGCTATCAGTCGTGCTGGTGAATATGATATCCAGTCAAAATTGACGTGGATGATTGATACTTTGCTGCAAAGCGATACCTACAGCCCAAGGGTACCCGAAGAGAGTGTCGAAAGTGCTTCTGATGAGGTTGAGATGATCAATACTCTGCGCCGTCACATGATGGGAGAGAGAGTGAAAAAGGGCAAGTTGTCTCAAGTTTCTGCTCTCGCAGGGCCATGTTTTGAAGTAGCAGAATTAAATGGCGAAATCGCCACCATTGCCGCGGCGATGAAGACCGATGAATCAAAGCAAGATCTCTACGCCAAACTCTACAAGTTGGGTAGCGACGTAATTGCCGATTTCGGATTAGCAATGGCGCCACTTTCGGCTGAGAAAGCCATAATTGCTCATAGAGCAGTAGCCCTAACATTATGTCGTTATGAAACGATTTTGGGTTTAATGGCGAAATCGTGTGAAGATTTATCGGCGACCCGTGCTCATTTGGCGCGAGGATTACATCATGCTACATTGATTGATGATGACCAAGCCGAATCTCGAGCCCTATTTCATCTTGGCTTAGTAGAATTAGCAGTCGACAGCCCACAACGGGCTGCAAAATTGTTTGAAGCCGCCGCTACCGAAGGAAAAAGGGTCGATTTCATGCGCCTTGAGTTGAATTTGGCGGCGGCAATCGCTCGGCAACTTTGCAACGACAATGAAGCCGCGGACGTGCATATCCAGACTGTTCATAGGATGGTTGAAGGCAATGAGGCCGAATCCATTGAAGGTTTGAGTAATCTCGGTGAAACTTTGTTATCTATTGGTCGACCAACCTTAGCCCTTGAGGTATTTGATGAGGCACTAGAATGTGCAGTTGAATCGGGGTGTGTAGACGAAGCGGCAGACCTAGCTGATGCAGTATCTCGGTGTACTGCAGCAATAACTGGTGACGAAGGAGACTCATTGGAAAAAATGCGTAATCTACTCGACCGAGTGAATTCATTAGGCGGAGATGCAAGTGAGAGTTTCTACTCACAAGTTGAAGCGATTGAGGAGAAGCGCCGACAACAACAGGAGCCATTGCCCCAGACTTGGGCTGAATGGCAAGATTCTGCCAAATTGTTCGGAGATGAAAATGAATTGGAAATCTTACGCACAGTTCGCCAAGATAATGGCGACCTAATGCTGGTTTGCTATCATCCCGAGTTGGGAAATCTAGGCATATGGTTGCCTGATTCAACCCTTGAGACTTCTACTACCAGCCGGTATCAACTTGATGCCAGCGATACCCGAGTCAAGGTAGCCACCCCCCCAGAAGAAATCCGCCACAAACACAACATTCGCGGCTTAATTGCGGTTGAAGATGCGGACAAACTTAGTCTCAAAGTGGTCAGTCAAGTGCAATGATGGTGCGAGCATTGAAGAATCAGCAACTGGCGCAAAGTAGTGAGGCTCACTATGGCTTTGCAAGTTTATGACTCGCGCCGCCGCGAGAAAGTTGATTTCACTACTATTGAGGCTGGGAAGGTCAAGATGTACGTGTGTGGAGTCACCGTTTACGACCGCTGCCACCTCGGGCATGCCCGATGTTACATCGCCTTTGACTTAGTCCACCGCTGGCTTGAGCACAGCGGTTATGATGTGAATTACATTCAGAATTTCACCGATATTGATGACAAAATAATAAATCGAGCAATTGAGACAGGTGAGGATTGGAAACAGATTGTCGATGCTAATATTGAAGCATATTATGAAGACATGGATGCCTTGAATATTTTGCGTGCTGACCACTACCCACGTTGCACTGAATATGTCGATCAAATGAATGAAATTACCCAATCACTAATCGATAAAGGACATGCATATGTCGCTTCAGATGGAGTCTACTTCCATGTTGAATCAGCGCCGGAAAAGTACGGGCAACTCACCGGCCAAAATATCGATGCAGTACTTGGAGGTGCAGGGGGTAGAGTTTCAGATACTGGTGGGGGTAAGAGAGACCACAAGGATTTCGCACTATGGAAATCGGCCAAGCCGGAGGAGCCAACATGGGATAGTCCGTGGGGCAAGGGTCGACCAGGGTGGCATATCGAATGTACCGCGATGAGCATGGATCATTTGGGTCAACAATTTGACCTTCATGGTGGTGGTGAAGATTTGCGCTTCCCTCATCATGAGGCGGAGATTTTTCAAGGCGAATGCCATTCCGGCTGTTCTCCAATAGTCAACCATTGGCTTCACAACGGTTTCGTCAATATTGATGGCGAAAAAATGAGCAAGAGCCTCGGGAATTTTTGGACCATTCACGAAATCTTGGACAAGGTTGAACCATTGGTTCTAAGGCTAGCCTTAGTCAATGCCCAATACCGCTCACCCATCGACATGAATGAACAATTATTATCCGATGCAGGCAAAAATCACGACCGCATTTACTCAGCCTATCGGTTGGCCTTGCAGGCATGGGGTGAGATTCCTGAAGATTCCCTTACTCCACTTCCAGAGGGTGGAATTGACTCAAACAATCAAATGCTCAAGTCGTTAGCGATGATGGAGAAAATTGGCGAAGGATTCGCCCGTGCGATGGATGATGATTTTAATTCACGCGAAGCGGTTGCTAAGGTGTTAGCAGCTTGCCGTGAAATCCCCAAACTTCTCAGTGAACTTGACGCGAAGGATTCGGCGGCTTGTGGCTATTATGCAGTATGCTGGCTTGAGGAATTTGCAGGTACTATTCTAGGACTACTCCCTAGTCGTGTCGAGGCTTTAGCCGAACCACAAATTGACCCTGAGGTTTCGGCTCAGAAATCAGCAATTGCAGAACGGGTTGAGGAATTGCTCCTTGAGCGAACCCGTGCTCGTGCAGAAAAGGACTGGTCAGCAGCTGATTCAATACGTGATGAATTGGAATCAATGGGGGTGGTGGTAACCGATACCACTGAAGGACCAACGTGGGACTTGGCCTAGTCTCACTCACGATATGGTGAATCTACCAGCCACATGCCTGCTCGCCAAAATCCGAGGTATGCGACTAAAGAGGTGGCTAGACCAATCAATCCACATCCTACTGACCATGTGTCGCCATTGGCCTCAGCGGTGGTTATCCAGCGCCAGGAACTGACCATGATTGTAGCCAACACGATGAGTACAATTCCGGCTGCAATTTGTAATCGGTCACGACTCTGCCACATTCCTACCGCCGACATCAAGCCGAGGTAAGCCGGCCATAGCATTGCCAATGACATCGCTAGAAGAACCAGTCCACCAGAACTTCCGCTGGCGAGCATTCGAAGGGTGGAAAAGTCGACATTGACGCCATTCCTATCGGTCTTAACCAACGTGCTAAAGAGCAGAAACGAGGCTGCGGCAAGGCTACTGATTGCGGCACTAATGAAAACTACACGAGTAATACCCTCTGGAGCATCGACCCTCTCCATCGCCGCCATGCCCAAGCGATAACAGCGGAAGTGTTTGAGTCTTTGTCTAACTCGGCGGCGGGCCTATCGGGGGCAATTCTGGGACGACAAATCCAGATTCATCATCACTTACGCCTTCTTCAGAAAGTGCATCGAATTCAGCCTCAGCCTCTTCATTCCATTTCATTTCATCATCGTTATTTCGACTTTTCTCAAGATATATTATTGCGATTAATAGGCCTATGATGACGAATGCCCCACCGACGATTCCAAAAGTTCCAACTCCCCCATCATTACTTGCTTTCCCATCGAGAGCAGTATCATCTTCACACTGCTCAGTATCACATGACCACGAGCCAGTGGTGGTGCAGACACAGTAGCGACAGTCATCACTATCTGGAGCCTTGATTTGACCTAACGAACATGGCAGGTCGGCCCAATCAACATCACCCTTACCGCCATCACTAGCGGCAGCAAAGGCGGTGCAAAATGAGGTTAAACCGCTGGGAGTGGAGCCACTACAAATCGACTTGACCGCGACACAATCACTTGAATTTCCATCTACTTCACAATGAGTGGCTATAGTATTTGCACAAGCAGAACTATCATCTTCACATAATTGAGTGTCCAAGCATAATGAAGTATTACTGAAGGGGCACATCATTTCATCGCTGATATCCATTCCATTTAGAACGCCAATGCATAGTGAATCAGTACCGCCGAGCCAAAGAATCAATTTGCAATGTTCTACATATTCCAAACAATCCTGGCCGCCATCACCACTTGGTGAACAGTACTCGATAATACCAGTTGTACAATTTTCTCCATCGGGACAGTCGTCCTCAATATTATCGCATAATGCATCGGAGAATGGGCAGGCCCAGCCATTACTTCCAGCCCCTGAGCCACCACTAGCTCCCCCACTAGTGGTATTGGTGAAGACATCACCAGCGTCCCATTCAAGATTGTATAATCGGTCTCCATCATCATTCATTTCGACTGAATACCAGAGTGGTTGCAGCAGACTCAAGTCGACTTGAGCATTGCCTGAAATTGAATAATTTAGCACTTCGAAATATCGCTCATCGCCCCATGTATAAAGTGGGTCAAGTGGGACCGCATCCAGATCTTTGTATGTGCCATCGACAAAGGAGGAATCAAAATCAGCCCGATTATCGTAACGCCCACCGAAGTGTTCGAACATTTCTTCATGGTCAAATCGGTGTGCCTTCTCTAGATTTGCAGTAACTTGAGCCCAGGTCTGAGCGCCATCTTCAACTGCTAGAAAAGTTGCATCAAGGCCTTTGGTGAATTCTCGCTCACCACCCCAGTCGGTGATATTTGCGTATTCCCAATCATTACCATTCATTTCGCTTAGTAAGTCGACATCGCCATACAATGCTAGCCCACCGACTATGGTTAGTCGAACATCGGGGTCGACAGCATCAATTAGATTGCGATATGGGTCTTCATCAAAAGAGTCAATAACTACGAAATCAGCATTTAGTCCTGGCTTTATTCGACCAACATCATTGGTCCAATTCATTGCATCAACAGCATTAGTGGTAACCATTTGTACCATCTCATAATTACTAAATTCATCGCCTAAAATCTTCTCGTCCCATAGGTCGGCAACCTTCAGTTCATGCAATGGAGATTTACTTCCAGAAGGTGACCAGTCGGGGGCAAGAGCAATCCGCACTCCGGCCTGTTTTGCAAGGTCAACCTTAGCGGTATCACCGTAGAGGAGAAGATTGGAAATCGGCGACCAAACTAAACTAGCATCAACCGCAGCGATTTCAGCAAATTCACTTGCTCCTAGAGGTACACCGTGAATGATAATTGCTTCTTCAATTAGGAGATTTTGGCTTTTGAGAATACTATACTCATTTAATGAATCAGCGTCGACTCCTTCGGCTAAATGGATGAACCATCCTTCAAGGTCTTCATCGGTAGTTAAGTGGGCCCCATTGTAATCAGACTTGTATCCTGCGTCACAAACTGCACAGGTTTTCATATTGTCTCGGTTGAAATTATACAATTCAATATTACGAGTTAGAATACTATCGAAGCCATCTTGGTTACTTGAAGGTGAGCCTTGGGCCGAGGTTGTTCCACCGACGATTTCTTTAAATTCAGCATATTTCAAAGTCTCGGTTTGCATTGCCCATTTATCTCCCCCGGTCAAGAATGTCTTAACCCAACTTACCTCGGTTTTGTAATCATCGTGATTTTTCCATTGATAGCGATTGGTATAGCCTCCCCATTCGCTTTGTTGACTGGGGGCTAGATGAGTAGACATATTCCACAATGGTGCGGTATTGTAATGCAGGTGGTTATGCATATCAATCAAGCCCGGATAAATGGTCGCACCTGTATGGTGAACTGGAACTCCGGTGAGGTTGACTCCTACTGGGTCTTGGCCAGTCTGCCATACGGCATCTATCATTCCGTCGTGCACCAATATTGAGCCATTAGGAATGACGTCCTCTTGGGCCGTCATTTTGACGACTCGGCCGGTCAATACGTAGGAGCCCTCGTGAACATTGTCTCGGGGTGTGTAGCACCGGCCCCATTCTAGAGCAGTTGTTGGGGCTGACTCCCCTTCTGCATAACCAGGGCTAGGTGGGTTAACCTTGTACAAGTCTCCATTGGATTGCAGGTTACGGGCATAAGAATAATTGTAATCCGAATCTTCAGGTGGATAGGTGATGGAATCGACAACAGTATTGTCGGGCATTCGTAATTGCACGGTGTCGCCAGTCCAGTAATCCATCTCTAAACCGGTACGGTCACGGAAAAAGGCGATACGTGCTCCCGCATCTAGAATTGTATCCCAACCGATTGAGCAGGCTGAACTACCGCCAGTTGGGTCATCGTCTAACCACCAATCTGAAATGTCAACTGCCGCATCAGTAGGATTCCATAATTCAATGAATTGATCGGATTCAAAACTAATTTTACCATCACCATTGAGGTCGTATCCACCATAGTCTTCACCTTGGGGGCTGGCAAGAACCTCGGAAATAACAACGTGGTCTGGTTGCCAATCAGAACCTTCACTTACCACTTTGGTCGATAAAGCATTAACCGATAATAAAATCATCAAGCCGCTCAAGATAAGCGCCCTAACTCCATCTCGCATGGGCGCGACAACAATCATCAACAATTGAGGCTTTGCTTGTCCTTTCAACAGATTTGTGGGTGGGAAAAAATCTCCCTGTTTAGTTTGTTTATTGTCAAAAAATGAAGAAAAATGATTATTTTATTCACGTCAGCGTGCAAGCAAAGGCCAAAATAAGACCGGATGGAGGGGGTCATGTGCTCCCAACCCAGCGTTGTGCCTTTGCCATCTTGGTGATGGCGAGTATGATTCTCTCTGGTTGCTTTGCCGGTGAAGAAGAAATCAATGAAGAGATTATTCCCGATTGGGATTCTGGATTTGACTACATTGCTGTACCGAACGGTTATGATGACCCGCGTATCTACAATGTAACTTCACCATGGGCTGGAAATGGCGATTGGAATGAAACCACAGAATTATGGGAAAATCGAAATCTATGGGGAGATGTTGAGTGGGCGGTATTTGGCAACGAAGAGGGCGGTAATTGTTGTGAGCATTATCTTGCCGCTACCAAAGAGGGTTGGATAATGAACTTCGGTGGCGAGTATCCAACTTGGAGCGAAGACCGTGGCCACACGTGGCAGGAATATCGCCCGAGTGTTTTCTCACAATTCGGTTGTCGAGAACCCAAGCCAACTGTACCAGGCCAAGAAGGCTTGGGCGAGGGCAGCATCGTCCAAGCGACCAATGGCGACATTATCGCGATGGGTTGGTTCCCCTACCCTAGCACTAGTGGGGTCGACCAATTTTACGCATTTTTCTACGATGCTGACGACCAAGAGTGGTCGTGGTGTTTCAATCGAACACCTGAGCCGTTTTATGACCGCTCGTGGCAGGTCGAAGTGGTTGGGCCAATTAGCGGTGGCATTTACGGAAATGGTGATTGGGCCAGCATTGTTATCTCCAATTTTTGGCATCAAGTGCAAAACATCGGTGGGCAAATCTCGACCGATGGACTGAATTACGATTACTTTGGTTTCCCAGATCGTGATTCCAATCTCGATGTGATGGCAGTCGACCTCAATATGTCAGAACTTGGCCCTGAATGGGATTTCACCAAACCCCACAAGGAGATGCGTTCATTTCCAGTGCCGACCGGTGGCTTATATTTCCCCAATTATTTTGTCAACGGCGATGATGCCTACCTAGACACCAATCTAGATTGGTGGAAGGCGACAACCGTCGGTGGAAATTCCTTACCAAGTGAATATTGTTCCTATGATTCATCTGCTGGATTGCATTGTGTAGTCAAAGACACCACCACCCACCTGACCCATCTCCTTTCTTGGGATGGTGGCGAAACTTGGCTCAATCAGACGTACAACCTCTCAGTAGATGCTAGTGAAATTGAGGAATGGGAATTTCATGCCAATGGTGAACACGACCTATTTGTTCTCAACGTCCGCTACCAAAGTAGCATTGGTCCCGATCTTGATATTGCTTGGCATGTTCGTGATTACAGTATTGACCTCTACCCTGATAGCAAGACATTCATCGGTCTAGGAAATTTGGACAGTACAAGTGGAGCTGGTCAGGACATCCGTTTCGACTTTGCCAGTATGGGGATACTTCCAGACGGGGGGTCGTTTATTGCCTACCATGATGGTAGCGATGATGACCCGTTATTTGGGGTTGAACTCTATCTTCCAGAGCAGTATTAAGTTGTAAACGAAATCTTTAGTGAAACGTTTCAAGGCTTGTACATGCTAATTTACTGAGAAAAAGACCGTATCTGTATCGACAGTAAATGATTCGGCAGCAGATATTTCACTCGGCTCTCCGATATGCATCTGAGCAGAACCGGCTCGAGTTTCGGATTTTATCCACGCCCAATCGACTTCGGCGATTTCGGGACAACCGAGTGGAAGCCAAACCTGTAACTCAATTTTTGCTTCAATAGCCAAATCGAGGTCCTTGCGTTTTTGCTGGATACGGCGAATAATATCACGGGCCAAGCCACGTGAGAGAAGAGCCGAATCCAAGGTCATATCAAGCACGAGGCTGACATCGACTCGAACTTCATCTCCTACTTCGATAGTTTCGGCAGAGTAACCGATGCGCTCCACTCGACGAATTTCAACATCTCCAGCCTCAATAGAATAACCGGATAAGACCATGCGACCAGATTGGATATCATCCCATGCGACTTCGGCATCTTCAATTTCTTCGAGCGCATTGAGAACTTTGGGCAAGTCGGCTCGGCACTTCTTACCCAAGGCTTTGCGATTGGGTTGCAATTCAATCTTCTGGAATCGGTCGAGGTCGGTTTCAATTGAAATTGTCTCAACATTCAATTCTTCAGATAACAAATCATGGAAATCTGCAAGGTCGGGACCGCCCACAATCCATCCTTCCAAACATGGTAATCTTTGACGGCGCTTGGCATTTACACGAATTCGACGACCGGTTTCAGCCAATTGCCTTACCAAAGCCATCTTTGCTTCAAGTGCTACATTTAGGGGTGGTAAATCGGGCTGCTCAGGCTCGGCAATCCCATTTTCGGCAAATGCATCAGCGGTGACTGGCCAATTGGCTAAATGGACCGAGTCGCCGGTCAAGTTGATGTGGATTTCATCGACCATAAATGGGGCGACGGGGGCCATCAAACGACATACTGTGCGTAAGATCTCATGCAAGGTTGCTTGGCAGGCTTGCTTATCGCTGGAATCATTCTCATCCCAAAGGCGCCTTCGTGAGCGGCGCACATACCAATTTGACAGGTCGTTAACGACGAAATCTTCGAGGTCTCGGCCAGCTTTGTGAAATTCCCAGCCGGCAAATTGGTCGTGATAGGTGCGGGCGACACTATGCAAGCGCGATAGAATCCACTGGTCGAGCGGCGAGCGCTCACTTACCGGTGGGCAGGCTCCTTCGGCTTCGCCATCAAAGCCATCAAGGGCGGCATAATCAGCGTGGAATTTGTAGACATTCCACAGCGTAAGGAACATTTTAGCATAAGTTTCTCTAACTCCATTGGCATCGAACTTCATTGGATTCCACGGTGCTCCAGCCGACATCATGTACCAACGGGTTGCATCGGCTCCTTCTCGGTTAAAGTGGTCCCACGGGTCGACGACATTGCCTTTGGATTTAGACATCTTTTTTCCTTCGGCATCAAGAATCAATCCTAGACTTAGGCAGCGCTTGTAGCAGATGCTATCGAAAACAGTAGTACTTACTGCGAGTAGAGTATAGAACCACCCACGAGTCTGATCGACACCCTCGCAAATGTAATCGATTGGAAAACTTCCAGACAATTTTTCCTCACCGGAAAATGGGTGATGCCATTGAGCGAAGAATGCGCAACCGCTATCAAACCAGCAATCCATTACAAAGGGTTCACGCACCATCGGTTTACCAGTATCGCTGAGTAAGGTGTAATCATCGACTACCGGCCGGTGCAGGTCGACATCATCGGGACAATCAGGATTGCTAATTCCGGCAGTTACAGCCTTGGCCACCTCTTCCTGTAATTGCGCTACTGAGCCGATGCACTTCATCGCCCCATCTTCATCTCGCCATACCGGTAGTGGTGTGCCCCAGAATCGCTCACGGGAAATTGCCCAATCTTTGACATTGCGTAACCACTCGCCAAAGCGCCCCTCACCGACCCAATCGGGAGCCCATTCAACTTGATCATTGAATTCAAGTAAGCGCTCTTTGACTGCGGTCATGCGGACGAACCACGAGTCCATTGCATAGTAGAGCAAAGGATGCCCAGTACGCCAACAGTGGGGGTAATCGTGAGTATACATTTTCTCGCGATAAAGTAGATTATCTTCAGAGAGCAAATCGATAATATCATCATCACAATCTTTGACGTAACGTCCGTCGAGAACCGAGTGCACTCCGGCCATGAACCTTCCATCCATGCCGACAGTATGTTGGGCAGGGAAACCTACTTCCATGCCCAGTTGGTAATCGTCTTCACCATACATTACCGCGGTATGAACTACCCCAGTTCCATCGGTGGTTGTAACCCAATCTGCGGCTACGATAGTCCATGCGGATTGACTATCGCCGCGTTCGATGGCATCGGGAAATAGTGGAGTATAGGAAAGGCCGACTAAGTCACTACCAAGGAATTCTTCAATCACTTCGCATTGGTGGCGTATTACCTCTTTGTATAGGTCCTTGGCCAAGATCAACTCTTCGCCGACCTCTGCTCCGCCCCGCCCATCCCATGATTCTGATACTGGCTGGGTAACTTTGACTCGAATGTAGGTAACTTCTGGTCCAACCGCCAATCCGACGTTGCCGGGAAGAGTCCAAGGTGTGGTTGTCCAAGCCAAAATGCTGGCCTCACCAAAACGCTCTTTGGCTTGCCCGTCAAGTTTGAATTTGATGTAGACGGATGGCTCTTCTACTTCCTTGTAACCTAACGCAACTTCGTGGCTTGAATAGGATGTTCCAGTTTGAGGGCAGTATGGTAAGACCTTGTGACCACGGTATAGCAAACCCTTCTCAAACATTTGTTGCAGAGCCCACCAACACGATTCCACATACTCGTTGTGTAGGGTGACGTAAGGGTTGTCGAGATCGACCCAGAAGGCCATTCGCTCGGTCATTTTGCGCCAAGCATCCTCGTAAGTCCATACCGAGTTACGACATTCTTCGTTAAATTCTGCCATGCCGAACTCAATGATATCATCGTTCGACATGAGGTTGAGACGCTTTTGCACTTCAATTTCTACCGGCAATCCATGTGTATCCCATCCGCCTTTGCGTTCGACAAGACAGCCTTGCATCGCTTTCCAGCGACAAACCAAGTCCTTGAAGGTGCGAGCGACTACGTGATGAATGCCTGGTTTACCGTTGGCGGTTGGCGGCCCTTCAAGGAAAATGAATGGTTTGCCGTCTTGACGGATTTCAATGCTGCGAGCAAACGTTTGCTGCTTTTGCCAGCGCATCATGCCGCGCTCTTCGAGAGCAACAGGGTCGTAATCACCAGCGGGTGATGGAGTCGGCATAGCAGTCCCGACCCGCCATCTCGTTTTGAACCCTAACCTCGCCCTTTAGGGCGACATGTCGTAACGCCATCACATTGAAGTCCGTCCTTGCTCACCCCGCGTCATGGACGGGCGTGGCCGTAGTGGAATCACGTCTTTGTTTATTTTTGCAACGTTATTATTCGTCACATTTCAGCCATTACTAGTGCCTCAGTCAGCCGAAGATGCATTCCTTGATGATGTGAGATTAGATTTCACTCCTGAGAACACGACTCAATTAATCACTATAGCCTCACATCCAAATGGTGTATCAAGCACCTTACGGGCTGAAGTCCCTGCAGGTGAAGCTCTAACAGGTATCGATTTGTCGCTTGAGCCGCAATTGTTGCCGCGCAATGAAATCTTCACATGGACTTCGTCACAAGTTTGGAATCATAGTGATGCGACACCAGAACTGGTGAATTACAACAATACTGGTTTGACCCTGTCGGGTACTGATGTTGGTTGGGATTTGAATAATAATGGGCAAGTTCCTACAGGTTGGACTCGCACCACTTCGACATATGCGATGATAAATTCACTTGCATGTGGTCGCAATGGTTCAGGACATTCTCTCAATACGAGAGGTGGTTCAGCCGCATGGACGTCCCCAACAGTTGACATGTCTGGACTTGCCCAAGGACAAGTTTCCTATTGGGTAAGGCAAGGATACAGCGGTTGCGGAGAGGAACCGGATAGTGGTGAGAATTTCTATGTGCAATACCGAACTACTTCCAATTCGTGGTCGACTTTACGTTCATTTTCAGGCTCCACTAGCGGGTCTGGCGCCCAAGGTGCGAGTTATACAACTACTCTACCAGCGGGTGCATTCCACAGTAACTTCGGCTTACGATTTTACCAAAATGCTGGGTCGGGTACCTGTTGTGATTACTGGTTTTTTGATGATGTAAGCCTCACCCAACCGGGTGGGCAAGGCAATTGGACCTCACCTGCTTTTGGATGGGGCAGTCAAGCGACTTATTCGATGTTTGAAGGAGCATACGGTCTATTGTCAATGGATGTTGAGAGGCCAGGTAGTTCTATCTTCAACTGGACTGTACTAGATGGGACAACATTAGCTCCTATCGCCGGTTATGAGCAACGCACTGATTCATTTGCCGACCTCGGACAAATTGACTGGCAAAGACACCCGACTCTACGCATCAAGTTCCAGATGGAAAGTGGCGGTGGGGGGGTGCCTGTAATCAATTCAGTCAACCTTAACGGCCGCGTTGTAGAGGAATTCCAAGATGACCCAAGTCCCCTTGGATGGGACATGCAAGGAGCTACTTGGAGTTCCTCTGGCGAGAGTGTATCAGGCAATTCTGGCGACTTGCTAACTTCCCCATATTACAACTCAACCCGCCCGATTGTCCGAGTTTCAACATCCTACACTCTCTCCGGTTTTGGCCAATTATACATTGAATTGAATGGCGACACTCTAATCCCAATCGGTGCAACTTCTGTGCAAACTTTACCTGAAGCAGGTTATTCCTTACGCTTCATCATCAATGGTTCCGGCCAATGGACGTTAACCTCAGCACAAGCCGACTTGATACCCGGCGATAGTCCACTCGCACCCCGCATTGATATCGGTCTTGATGACATATCAGAATGGACCTTGGAGAATCCAGCCATTGGGCCATGGGGTTGGCAAGACCGACTCGCCAACGGTTATGTTTCAGGCGACCTTACTTTTTCTAACGGCGGCTCCCAATCAGTGATGTTGTGGTTACCTGATACCGGACTCGAAAATTTCCAATGGAGTATCGCAAATGTTGGTGGCTGGGCTTCTAATTCCACTTGGTGGCGTCTCAAAGTAGGTCCGACCATAATTCAAGATGGTAACCTCGGGCTGTTCTCGGGACGCGCTACCGCGTCAATCAGCCCTGATAATCTGGCCAATCTCAGTGATAATTTGACCCAGTCAGTCAAGGTTTGGTCGACAACTGGTGTCGGCTTCGTTTTGGTTGAGATAGAGGTCGGTTGCGAATCTGGAGTGTTGCGTGTCGGCGGAATATCAGCGCCATACTCGCCGATTGCCAACATGTCGTTTGGTGCATGGGATGGTCTTGTTCAATCCATCAATGACGAGATTCCTGGTTCACCGTTTATCGACGGTAATCGTGTGATTCCTGTACCATTCATTACCGATATGCCGGCATCAATGCTGGCAACCATTACCGGTATTTACAGCACTTCGGGATTGAAGACTACAAGTGCACAATTGATCAACGGTACCACTACCCTAACTCCTTCTTGGCAATGGTTTGAATTGCACTCACTACACGAAACCGATGTCGGCATGCCCGGCAATGTCCAAGTAGATTTTATCGGTCTCAATAATCGTACAACCTATGAATTCCCCGTTGATGGTTCAGCCGTCTCAACAAAAGGTGATTCAAATCTGATAAAATTGCATCCCGACAATCCTCATTCACTTACCCATGATAGTAATTCGGTCAATTCAACCATTCGTTTCCAACTGGAACCTATGTGGGATGATGAAGAGAGTTTTGAGATACGAGTTCGCTTGGTTTTAGTCGATGGTCGCCGCTCAGTACCTGAAGTAGCCACATTTGGTGGTGGCCAAAGCCTCGGTATTGAAAACGATATAGAAATCACTGAAATCAGTTTCATTAACGATCTCGGCGTTGAGATTCCAACCTCGGCATCTTACCTGCGGGGCGGCAGTAATGTTACGATTAGTGCCGAGATAGGCTTCCATCAAATCCAAGGTAATCTCGCCCCTCGATCTGGCGATGTTCGGATTGAAATATTTGAAAATGACATCGAAATCCATAACTCAACCACACTCGACCGTGGCCACTTTGAGTATACGTTTTTGGTGCCACCTGGATCTAATGACCTAACTTATCGGGTTGAAGTAACAACTTTGCATGGCGGCTGGGATTATACAAGCATTGAGAATGAGCGTACCTTCCAAACCGACAGCCTTGCTCCCCGTATTGTCGCTAGTAACATTGAACATTACGACCATCGCACTCACAGCCCTACTCAGCAACTGATTTTCGATGTTTATGACCGTCCCGTTCTACCGCAAACTTTGACTCTAATGTTGTGGCGAGAATGGCTCAATGATTATGACTTTGATGAATGGCCTGATGCTGAAGAATACGTCCCCTTCACCCTAACATCTCCCAATAATCTCTCGGTAACCCAGGCCAATTATACCTATCTTTTCGACGATAATGGTGGTGATTACGGCGACAAGGTGGCTGGTTATATCACCGGTTCCGACCCAGCCGGAAATCCTCTGCTTGAAGGGGGAACCTCGGCGCCAGATGAGCACCTATTCATGTATGAATTAGCATTGCAAGGGGCGCCGGAAATCGCTGGTGAAGAAGCCACTATTGATGGTGATAGGATGACATGGTTACATCCGGGAAATACCTATGATTTGGTGATACCATTTAGTGAGCCAAACGGTTATTCCGACCTTGATGAAATCGTGCTTGAATTAGCCAGCAATGCCCAATCCGATAATTTAGAAGTTAGGTGGTTGGCTAGCAACAACCGCTGTACTACGGATTCGTTACTGGTTACGATAGTCGACTGTGATATTAGTGCTGGCAATGAATCAATTAGTCCTTATGTTGACAATATGCAATTGGAAGTTTCTTTCTCACTTGATTGGTCATTACTTAGTGAAGGAGAATTGCGACGTGAGCCGACGCTGGAAATTTTTGACCGTTCGCGGCAATCTTCCTATGTTGCCATGCCTCACTTACGCTGGCGTTGGTCGACCGATTTGCACATTCCATTGGATTTAATTTCCCTGAATTTGGCTGATGGTGTGGTAACAGAAGAAGGAGCATGGGCATCACCTGGCTCAAATATTCAGATATCAGGGACGACCACCTTTGCCGAATCTGGACAATTGCCTGAGTTTGGACAATTGGTTGAGTTCAAACTTTCCGGGGGAGAATACATTGCGACTTCAGAAAATGGTTCTTTCTTTCTTGAGTTATCTGCTCCAATGCAAAGTGGTAGCCATGCTATGTCGTGGGGTTTGACCAATCTACCAACCTACGGTAATGATGTCACTAATGGCCAAACCGCGCTATTTTGGATAGTCGTTGATGGAGAGAGCCCGAGGCCGGTAGAAGTGGTTACTCCACGGGAAAATTCTACTATTGCGCTTGAGGAATTAGAAGAAATAGAGATTCAATTACGTCTGGCTGAAACCCAAGAAATTAATCCTGACTCGTTGCGATTAAATTGGCTGGTCACAAAAGGAGATGACCCCAAAGGAGAACTGGTTGCTGAAGGAGATGTCGAATTAATAATTCCAAGCGCGACTCTCGCCAGCCTACAACTGAATGTAAATGGGAAAATCAATCTAGCAGAAGTTCTTTCTCCCGAGTCTCTAGAGTCGCAGTTAAGTTTGCACATTTGGGTGATTGGAAGCGATGCAGCAGGAAATCCGATGGCATCAAATCGAAGTTTCAATTCCGATGATTCGCCATTTACAACTTGGTCGATTGAACAGATGGTTGCCGCTTGGCGGGTCGAGGAAAGTGATATCAATTACCAGCGTATTTTCATTAATGCCGGCGAATCGATGGTGGTGCAAATTGATGTCAATAATATCGGTACTGCTGCAGGCAGTGCCCATGTTATCGTTGAGGCAGTCAATCTTGCAGGCGAACGCAAAACATTGCAAATCGCTAACGCAACCGCTGAACCAGGGCAATCCGAAACTTTGGCAGTGACTTGGGAAATTGAGGAGATGGGGATCCAATGGGTCGAGGTTATTGTCGCCGATTTAGATGTTGTAAAGGGTACGGAAATTGATGCATTGAAGCCTCCCGATGAGGGAATACTTTCCGGTTCTCTAGGCGGAGTTGACCCAATTATTCTCGTCGCCTTTTTCGCCCTTTCAGGAATGTTAGCCTTGGTGTTTTTGATTTTCCTTAGGGACTCTAATTCACGTCGAGGCAAGGAATGGGAAAGTGAATATTGGGATGAATTTGAAGACGAAGATTATGTGGATGATGTGCAAGAACCTTCGGCATCATCATTGGCCAATAAAGCCGCAGAATATGACCAAATTTACAATGACACATCCGATGCAGTTGCTGCGGCATCTGCGGCACTTCAATCAACTCAATCAGCACCTGCTACTCCTGCTTTGGAAACTGCTGACCCATATGGTCAAGCGGCGGTTTCCTCAACTGCTCCTGCGGTTGCACCAGGCGCAACAACATCGGCTGCCTCTAATGATGCAGATTCCGATAAGTCAGATTGGGTTCAGGATGCAAATGGGCATTGGTGGAAGAAGAATGAAGAAGGATATTGGTGGCGCTTGGGCGAGGATGGCCAATGGCATTCAGCCGATAGCACAGGGTATTAGTGAGGTGTGCTGATGTCGAAGAAAATCGCCTTACTCCAAGTCAATCCTACCGTCGGTGACCTAGCCGGTAATGTTTCCCGAATAGAAGTCTTAGCCACAATTGCCGCAGAGGCCGGAGCTAACGCAGCCATTGCTACCGAGTTGGCAATTTCCGGATATCCTCCTAGAGACCTTTTGTTGGAATCTGACTTCATTGCAGAATGTCTTGAATCCGCAGAAAAAATACGCACCCCAATTCCATTATTGATTGGTACTCCTTTAGCCTCTGAACCACGCCAACTCCCCGGTAACGGAGTGGTGAGAATTGATGAGGCTGGGTGTCGAGAAGTCACTAGAAAGCAATTATTGCCGACCTATGATGTCTTTGATGAGGCGCGCTATTTCACTGCTGACAACCGCCCTGGAATTGTCCGTGGCTTTGGCGGGCTCGACCTCGGGGTGACGGTTTGTGAGGATGCTTGGCAACACGCAGGATTGGTGCCGACAGATTATGAGAGTGATCCGATTGAGCATTTGGCATCGTGGGCGGGCCAAGGAATAGAATTGATGGCTACGGTTAACCTTTCATCCTCGCCCTTTCATGCCGCCAAACATGATACTCGCCTGAAAGTAGTACGAGCGGCAGCTAAAACTCTCGCTCATCCATTCATGCTCGCCAACCAAGTTGGCGGTAATGACGACTTGCTTTTTGATGGCTGCTCATTGGCAGCTCTGCCTAGTGGCGAGGTGGTGACTGCACCGGCATGGCAAGAAGGAGTCTTGCTGGTCAACCTCGATAATATTCTTGCTTCACAGTGGTTACCGGCTGATGGCGGCCCACCTGTGGCTGCTGACATGGTTTCTGCCACTACAGAATCGGTCGGTGATACAGACTCAGACCTGCTTTCGGCAGTAACGATAGGATTACGCGATTATTGTCGTAAATCGGGTTTAGAAAAAGTCGTACTCGGAATGTCGGGCGGCATTGATTCTGCTGCCGCAGCCTGCATTGCTGTCCGTGCCCTTGGCGCGGACAATGTAATCGGCATCTCAATGCCAAGCCGTTATTCTTCGCAGCATAGCATAGACGATGCCCGCGATACCGCAACTGCATTAGGCATTGAATTTCTTAACTTCCCAATCGAAGAAATGCATCTCTCAGTGGAGCGCCGGATGAATGGCGAGTTAAGCGGCGGCAACCCTATTGCCGCTGAAAATATTCAAGCACGTTTACGCGGATTATTGGTTATGGGGATTGCCAATGCCCGTGGTGCAATGGCGATTGCAACCGGAAATAAATCTGAACTCGGTCAAGGTTATTGCACCCTTTACGGTGATATGGCTGGGGGATATGCGCCATTGGGGGATTTGTGGAAAAGTGAAGTCTACCATTTGGCTCGCCTGTGCAATGAAGAGGCTGAGGAAAATGGCCACCCTGCTCCAGTTACTCAATCGACGATGACTAAGCCACCGAGTGCCGAATTAGCCCCCATGCAAAAAGATGAAGATACTTTGCCGCCATATGATATTCTCGATGCGATATTACGCGGCCATATTGAAGAGATGCTTACCGAATCCGAACTCATTGCCGCAGGATTTTCTGCTGAAACAGTAAGAGAAGTACTCGAGCGCTTGGCCGCCAGTGAGCATAAGCGCTGGCAAATGCCACCAGCACCACGAGTAAGCGAGCGTGCTTTCGGTCAAGGTTGGCGCCAACCGTTAGCAGCAGAACACCGCTGGCGTTCTTCATGAGATGTAGAATACATCTGGTGCAGTAGTATCCAGTTGTCCCCAGTGGAATAATTCGTGACCATTGGTACCGTCATCAGCACTGAAGAAAATAGTATTTTCAACCGTGGTCAAACCACCATATAATCCGATGTTGGCATTATTGCCATCGCCGGTATAGACATCCCACGATAATTCCGCCACTCCGCCCTCAAGCGGCATTCGCCACAACTCAACTCCAGTTGCATCCATGCCCGAGAAACCCTCTCCGGCAAAATAGAGCCAGCCGTGCGCTACCGTAATTGATGACGGACTCATCTCTCCAGCCGCTCCGGCGATTAAATCGTAAATCTGAGTTCCAGCCGAAGTTCCATCGGTCGAACAAATCTCTTCTCCAGCCGCTGCACTTTGGCAAGCAAACCACAGTAATCCTTGGTTAAGGAAAACGTTGCTACCGGTTGGGGCGATGTCGTATAGAGATGGAGAAAGAGGTGCAGTGCCACCACTAGTCCCGTCGCTAGCCCAAAGCGTATTGCCAGCACCGGGGTTGCTGGAATCTTCGGCTCTAAAGACGAGATTATCCCCAAGTACAATCAGTCCAGTCGCCTTTCCAGCCATGCTGGATGCGGGGCCATTTGCAAGGTCAGCCAGCATGCTCGCTCCGCTTTCATTTGCCGACCATAATTCGCGTCCATTGATTCCATCATCCGCATCAAACCAGAGCCTATCGGCAAATATTGCGAACCCTCCATATTGAGCGGGATTAGCACTATCAGCACTGTTAATTTCGCTAATTTGTTCTACTCCATCGGATGAATAACGCCACAATTCTGTACCATTGGTACCATCGTCAGCAGAAAACCACAACGATCCGTTAAACGCAATTAGACCACTCACTCCCGCTGAAGATGAGCATGAACCAGCACAGATATCGGCCATCATCTTTGTGCCCTCGGGGGTACCGTCGCTGGACCACAATTCGCGACCGTTGACTCCATCGTCGGCGTTGAACCAAACCTTACCTTCATGTATGGCCATTCCTCCGCTCAGTGCCGGTTGCGAACCACTCGCTCCGACATTGATATCAGCGACCATTTTGGTTCCTAAGGTAGTGCCATCACTGAGCCAAAGTTCTCGCCCTGAATTACCATCATCGGCATCGAACCAAACTTTGCCTAAGGCTGAAAATAAGCCGGAGTTAAAGGCGGGGGCTGAATCTCCAGCCGAGTTGATGTCGACAATCTGCTCGGTACCTGCAATAGTTCCATCGCTAATCCATAATTCGCATCCATCAGTAGAGCCTGCGGCAAAAATAAGAGTAGCCTGATATTCTATTCTTTGTGAGCATCCAGCACTATAACTGTCACTAACTCCAACAAGAGAATCTGGATGGGCAGCACTCCACGCTGTAGATCCACTACAGATGGTGAACACCTCATCCGCCTCACCCCAATTTAAGATACCATCATCGGCTTTGCCGCCACCATCACCATCGTCTAAACCAAAGCGCAACATCATACCATCGACACAGAAAGTCGGCGGTGCTGCCATGGTGGTCATCAAAGCTGCATGTCCGCTAGAATCAGAGCCATCAATCCCATTACAGACGAACTCAATTTCGTCAATTTCGTCGGAATCAAGGATGCCGTTGACATTAGAATCCTGCCCCATGTGGATTTCAATTCCTCCATTAGGGCAGGTCGAATTACCGATTGGTAAAGAAATAATTTCGCTGAGGGTGGAAATCCCATTGCTGCCATCACTCCCATTATTGCCGCTTGAACCATTGCTGGAATTTCCAGAATTTCCATCACTACCGTGACAGAGGAATTGACTTGCATCGACTTCGTCAATATCCAGGACGGAATTACGATTATCGTCTAATCCAGAGGAGATATTTACTCCACCATTAGGGCAATCATCTCCAGCCTCTATATCTACCAAAAGGAGTAGGCTGGTTAAACCATCCAAGCCGTGATTACCATCGGTACCATTGTCTCCATCTGTGCCATCCTCGCCATCGTTACCATCGCCATTATCTTCACGTTCCTCGAGGTCACTAAGTTGTAAATACAGCGAGTAGGCCGAAGCCGACATTGTGAGAATTAGTACCATGAAAATGCTACGATAGGCTCGCCTTGTAGGTGCTGCTTTAGCCATTTCAGCCGCCCTACCGCGCCGTTTTTTATCGCCATGTTCACTTTGCTCGGAATCATCGATTGGACTGGCGGAACCTTCCTTGGCCTCATCTTCACTTGTCACTCCTTCTCCACTACTTGGCGGTGGTGGAGGGGGTGGGCGACGGGCATCTGGTGTGGGAATAATCCGGCCACAATTTAGGCAGGTATACATCCCCGGCTGAACGTGATAGGGACTACGGTCGGGAACGTCACAATTGCAAGTCTTATCGTCGAGCATCATCTAGTGAAATCTCTCTAAGTTTTTGACGGTTCTCCCCCAGCATCGTCAAAATGACACGCTCACTTGCGTAGGTTGATTGCTAAGGAATGAGGCGAGATGGCTATGCGCCTTCCCGATAGGTTAGCAGAAATGCTCTCCGGTAGTGATGGCCCTACCAGACAAAAAGCAGCTCGCTTGGTTGTTGACCTTGCCCACTCTGCTGGCGCTGAAGGTTTCATCACCGTTGATAATGCTCATGTTTCTGGAGTTTCAGTCATCACTGGAGGCCATGGTTTGCGGCGTTTTCTCGCCGATTTATCAAACGATAATTTGGGAAAAGTTGCCATTACGACTACCCTGAATTCAGCGGGTTGTGACAAGAATCAATTTGAAGAGATGGCGATTGAATGGCCGGATTTTCTCGAACAACAATTCGAGATAATTCAAGCCTATGAGAAGTTGGGAATCGAAGCCACCCTCTCGTGCACTCCTTACGATCGTGGTATCGAATTAGGTGATGGCATCGCTTCGTGGGCTGAGTCAAATGCAGTCTGTTTTGCCAACTCATGGACCGATTTGGTCACCAATCGTGAATCAGGACTTAGCGCATTAGCGACCGCTCTTACCGGCTATGCCCCGTTATGGGGCCTACACTTGGAATCAAATCGGGTGCCGAATATTTTGGTTGAGGTAGGATGCGAAATGACCTCATTAGCAGATTGGTCAATTTTGGGTGATTGGATCGGCAAGCAAGTGCTTGCTGAATGGGATTTACCGTGGGGTATGATGCCATACATCACCGGTTTGCCCCCTCACGCTAGTTTCGCCCAGCGCAAGGCCCTTACTTCTGCAGCAGCCAATTATGGTAGTCCTTTGTTGTGGGCACAGGGTTTGAGCGCGGAGCCAAAACTCAGTGCTAACCACGCTTGGCAAGGAGAATTGAGATTCACCGCAGCCGACTTAGAAGCCCGATATAATGAACTTGCACCTGCTGGAATAGTAGATCTAGTTGTTATTGGCTGTCCGCAAGCCAGCCTCGAAGAAATACGCCATTGCGCAGCAGCAGTTCGCACACATATCGAATTAGGTCACAGAATCCCAGATCACCGATTATGGGTTTTCACCAGTTCACACAATTACGCTTTGGCTGAATCCGATGGCAGTATTGCTATTCTTGAGGAAGCAGGGGCATTAATCCTCAAAGATACTTGCCCCGAAGTCACTCCTTACAACCGCACCAAGTACAACCACTTGCTAACCAATTCGCTCAAGGCCGAGCATTACCTTACCAGTGGCCTCAATCGGATGCCGACAAGCGTAGCAGAAATTACCACCTGCGTCGCCCATGCCTTTGACCCCAATTTGACCAACGGCGAACGCCCTCAACTTATCAGCACCACATCACCTTCTCTAGCCTCAAGCAAACAATATCGTGATGGCATGGCTGTCTTATCGGGCTCTAGCCTATCCAGTCAGGAGGAGTGGTCGGTGCAAGGAAGGGCTTTGGTAACCGATGTGCCAGTCACCTATTTGGGCTACGTAAATCGAGATACTGGGGTGATTGAAGAAACTGGACACCCCCTCGATGGTCAAGCGATAGAAGATACCATTTTCATCTATCCAAAAGGTTCTGGTTCAACCGTCGCCCCCTTTGTTCTAATGGGTTTGCTTTATTCTGGAAAAGGTCCCAAAGCAATCGTCAACCGCGACGTATGTCCCCTTACTCTTCCCGCAGCGAGTTTGCTCGGATTACCCTATGCAATGGGCTTTGATTGTGACCCCTGTATGGAAATAAATAGTGGAGACTTGGTCGAGATGACCTTGAAGGATGGCGAAGTACGCCTCGTGTTATTGGAGCGGTGTGGTGAGGTCTAATGCGTTGTTTGATTACCGGTGGTGCAGGCTTCCTCGGCAGCCATCTTGCCGAGACCCTATTGGTGTATGGTCACGAAGTGGTGGTTGTCGACGACCTTTTTCGAGGTCGAAAAAAGAATCTCGACGATTGCAAAGGTAGCCCAGGATATTTTTTCGTCAAAGGCGACGCCTGTAATCTCACTGTTTTAGAAAAGGCCGTCGATACAATCGGTGGCATCGATGTAATATTCCATCTCGCCGCTATCAATGGGACACGCTGGTTTCATGAACGGGCTGATTCGGTCGTCGAGGTCAATATCAACGCCACTATTAGCGCGTTGAAATTAGCCGAGTCGCATGCTGCACGCCTAGTTTTCGCCTCTTCACCCGAGGCCTTTGGTGAGGTGGAAGACCAACCGATGGGAATCGGTGGTGATTCAACTTTTGATAATCCTTCATTGCATCAGCGTCACTCGTATGGTGCGAGCAAATATTTGGGAGAAATTCTCGTTCAGCACGCGGTTCGATCAAAAGACATTGATTGTCGCATCGTGCGACCGTTCAATGCGTATGGGCCACGCTGTCCAGGTAATGATTACGGCCAAGTAGTTTCGATTTTCTTGGAACGAACTAAGGTAGACCGTCCGTTGACTATTCATGGTGATGGAAGTCAGACTCGTTCATTTTCTTGGGTTGGTGACATTGTTGAGGGGATAATGTTGGCCGGAATAACCGACAATTCATTGGTGGATGGAGAGTCATTATCCGGATATTCTTGGAATATGGGATGGCCAGAGGAGACCACAATCAATGAACTTGCGCAGATGGTACGGGAAGTAACCGGAGAGGATACAGGTACGGTGATTACCAAGGGTTATCCGGGTGATAGCCAGCGCCGGATACCAGATATTTCAGATGCTGAAGAGGAATTAGGTTGGCGACCAATGACCAATTTACGTGATGGATTGGAACGCACATGGAATGCTCTCAATCTTTAGCCCTGTAGGTCGATTGAATTATTACTGAGAAATCGGATTATTGTAGAATTAGCACCATTCGCTATATTCAAGTGGGTGGAGTGCTTTGCGATGCTGATGAAGACCGATGCAGGAGTTTTAGACGCGCCTAAACTAGGTTCTGATGTGCTCTTTCATGCGAATACTCCAACTGACCGTAAACCAGCAGATGAGGCGGCAAAGCGAGTTACTTTGCTTGGGGCTTTGGCCAACCTCATCCTCACTATTGCCAAGGCAGTAGTCGGGATGGTGGCGAATTCAGCGGCGCTAATCGCAGATGCGGTACATTCTGCTGCCGACCTAATTTCCGATTTTGTGGTATGGGTGGCGATAATTTTCGGTAGCCGTGAGGCTGATGAAAATCATCCCTACGGCCACCGGAGGTTTGAGACTATGGCAACCTTGTTGGTCTCTATCCTCATCATCGCATCGGCCATAGTTATTTTGCGCGAATCAATTCTTCGCCTCGATGCTCAACAGATGACTTCACCAACTGCACTTGCATTAGTGGTTGCGACAGCTTCAATACTTGTTAAGGAGATTCTTTACCGAATAACCATCAAAGTTGGGCGTAAACATCACCTGCCCTTAGTTAACGCAAATGCTCACCATCATCGCTCCGATGCACTGTCTTCGGTGGCCGCTTTCATTGGCATTGCTGGCTCACTACAAGGAATAACCATGCTCGACTTACTCGCCGCCATAGTTGTTGGATTGATGCTGTTTAGAGTTGGTTTCAAACTTGGGTGGGAAGCCATTTTGGAAATAAGTGATATTGGTGTCGACAATGAAACCTTGGAAGTAATTCAGGAACTCATTGTCAATGAGTCCGATGTCGTAGCCCTTCATTTGCTCAAAACTCGTCATGTCGGTGGAGAAGTGCTGTGTGAAGTCCACATCCAAGTCCCACCACGCATTACAGTAACCGCAGGTCATCAAATCGCCGAACGGGTAAGGCTGGCTATTATCCAAGGCGTACCGCGGGTCAGCGAAGTAACCGTCCATGTCGACCCAGAGGATGATGAAGACGGCACAGTTATCCTTGCACGCCGACAGGAATTGCTTGAAGAATTGGGTTCAATCGTGGCAATGTTCCCAGAGGTCGAGCAAATTGGTGAGCCGCTATTACACATGTTATTCGCCGGTTGCGAAGTTGTGATGGCGCCAATAATTGCCGGTGATATGGACGCGGTGACAAGTACGGCTGAGCGATTGACTACGGCAATAATGGCTAGCGACTCTTTCATCAAGGCAACGATTCATTTGCGCTTAAGCGATTCACATCCAGCAACTTCAGCCTAATCTTTGGGCATGTAGGCAGTTCCGCGTCAATCATCTACGGTGAGCAATCAAAGCTCCAACTATTTGGTGCTGGAGTGAGACGATAAGAGCCATGTTGACAAAGTGAATTCAAAGCCTGTCCCGATTTTAAGGCCGACATTGTCGCAGGAGGGGCGATAATATTCCTTACTGCAAGGAGGCACAATTGTGCAACTGCTCCTTCAGGGAGTGCAATCACTTCAAGTAATTCGCATTCCAAAGCAGCCGAGGCTAGTGGAAGAATGGCTGGCCAATCGCTTGCGTTTGGGTTGACCTGACTTGGGCTAGATTGCGGTGAATAATCCAGCAACTCCCATTCGGATTTATCTGGTGCAATCGCCTGACTTGCAGCATCAATCAATTCGGCCATATCCCGACTAGATGGTAAAACGTGCAAAGTGATTTTTCCGGTTTCCACTAAATTAAGAAAGGTATCTCTCCTTCGTCCTTCACGGTCTTGCGATAGTGAAAGTGCGATCTGCGGTGGGTGGTTTGAGACCAAAGCCAAAGAGGACAAACCGGAGAGATTGTCGATTCCGTCACCTGAACGAGTTGAGGCCAAAACAATCGGGCGTGGTGAAATAACTCCGTCGAGGATTGTTCGTCTCTCGAGATAATCCATTGCAGCCAAATCAATCGAGCCAATTCCGTTATTTCCGGTAAGTTCAGTATTTACAGCTGTTTTAGACGCAGATTCATCGGCGCAATTATTGTTACTCGAGTCATCGGGTTGGGGTCGCCAATTTTCATCATCTAAGTGCTCAAACCAAGAATCTAATTCCCCCGACTCAACTTCGAATACAGCACGAGCAGTGAAATCGCGATAGGATTCCCATGCTGAAATATCTTCGACATCTTCTGGCCTTTCTTCAGCAGTACCGATGCGCCCCTGTTTGCGCTTTAGTGAATCCTCAGCATAGCGTACACATAGCCGCAAGAAACCGGTGACAGTTCCCTTTTCACCGGTCATAATGAGTCCTCATTGTGCCAATAACTTAAGCAACCTTTCGACATGACCAGTCGCCTTGACATTATACATCGCATGGGCAATTTTACCATCTGGGCTGATGATGAAAGTTGAGCGTGAGCACCCCATATATGTGCGGCCGTAGTTCATCTTTTCACGCCATGTTCCATAGGCATTATGCAGATCCATTTCTGTATCTAGCAGGATTGGGAAATTGAGTTCGTATTTAGCGGTGAAATTATCGTGGCTCTTAGCGCTATCTTTCGAGACCCCTAAGACTACAATATCATCATCGGCTAGCGCCATCATATTGTCTCGGAAATCGCAGGCTTGTATGGTACAACCGGGGGTATCATCCTTGGGATAGAAATAGAGAATAACGGTTTTTCCCGCGCTATTCATTTCACTCAAATCGTATGTATTTCCTTCACTATCTTGGGCTGTAAAATTTGGCGCACTATCACCTTGCTCAAGGTTAATCACAGCGCTCATATTCATCCCAACCACTCCTGTAAGTCAAGGTTTTCGCCACCCCATCATCAAGTTTTTCTGTTTCATTTGTTTTTGGTCCAATGTGCGTGGAATTAACTTTATTCACCACGATTGAGCGGCGTGTTTTCGTCAGCAAATCTACGGAGGTTACTTTCGACAATAAATGAGGCTCTTTTTCGGTTTATTGGTAGATTTTTCACGTTATAATAGCCTATAGGGCGTCTAATTGATAGATATATGCATTATGACTTAAAAAAAATGCTTTTAGCATATCTGAGGGTAGTGTAGCCGATTCATCTATAACCTGCCTAAGTTCAAACGGAGACATGGCGGCGGCACGTATGTCGAGGAGAAGCCGTAAATTTCTCCGTAGGATTCAGCGTTCAAAGACGCCGTTTGAATTACAGGAAATCGCCTCTGAAGTTCAAACCGAGTTGGAAAAGCGCAACTTATCTTACGATGAAGCTTTGAACCTCGGCAACCAAATTCATGTGCAGGCTGATTCACTCCCGGAAAAGGGTATGATTTACGCTATTTCTGACCGAGACGCCTACCGTCGTACTCTTGAATTATACCTCAAGGATAGCGTCTTGACCAAGACCGAGCAATTGCTGCTATGGGAAGAACGTCGCCGTCTTGGAATTAGTCAATTGGACCACGATAACTTACTTGAGCAATTGCTCCAGCAATGGGAGCGTCAAGGTAAGAATGTAACCATTCACCGTTGGAGTCGCCCGGGGAAAGGATCCGATGGAGGTGATTTGAGTGGTTCGTGAGAGGTTAGCGGTTATTTTGGTGATCTTATTCGCTTTGCAAGTCACTTTACCTTTTGCAACTGGGGATTCTGGAGATCCCGATTTTGATGTCGTGGATTTGACAATTTCAGAGGGTGGTGCCGTCGACAATGCTGGCGTGATAACCCTTGCACCTGGTGATCACACCATTTCTTTCAAAGTGCGCAACTATGGCACTTTGGGTGCTAGTCTTGATGTGAATCTTTACCATTGGACTACATGGGACGAACTCTCGCCCTCGTCAACTAAAACGCTATTGCAAACGGTCTCTATCCTTGCGGTAGCACCAGGGGCAACTTCGACCGAATATACCATCAGTATCACTGGTTTATCAACCGGTGCAAATCAGCGTATCTCCGCTGAAATAGTGAGTGACTTGGACATCAACTCAAATAACGATGAAGAATCGATGGATTTTGAAGTAGCATTATTGGCTGATGGTGAATTTGTCACTCATGACATTCCGAATGCCGGTTCTCGGGTGAGTCGCATGGGTAGTGTTGATTACCATGCTACCGCGTTGAATACCGGAGTAATGCCAATCAATGCAGTCTTTGAGATAACCATGACCAAAGGTGGGGACCCAGCAGTAGTGTTTACGTCTTCTCCAGTTACCTTGGAGCCGGGAACTTTGGCGACCCCGGCACAAGGAATAATACTCACTACCACAGTAACAGCAGCATCTATGCCGGGTGGAGATTATAATGTCGAGCCAAAGGTGATTTTCAGTTATGCCTCTGAACCTGATGTCGAGCGAACCAAGCCAGCAATTAATCCTTTGACACTTAGTAATTTCATGGCGGAATTAATCGTTCCTGTCAATCGAGCTATTGAACCTGGAGCGACAACTCAAGTGTCCTTTACGGTAGAAAATACCGGCGCTACCGCAGACTCATACACAATTTCTGCTAGTGATTCTGAAGGCTGGGGTGATTATACTGGGTTTCCTATCAGTACTGATCCGATCTCTTCCGATGGCGGCATGGTACACTTCGACGTTCCGGTAACAATTCCTGCGAGCACTACCCGTGGACTTTCTACCCTTCTAACTGCTACAGTTGTGAGTGATTCTTCTCCCGAACCAATGACATTAGTAGGTTTGGTAACCATTGTTGCAGGAGACGAATATTCGGGTAACTTAGTCGCGGTAACTGTCGACCAAGAAATTCGCCCAGATATAACTAAACAGGTTGAATTCACCCTAACCAATGCAGGTTCACCTTCGGGCTTCACCATTACTGCTGGCCTAACTACCCCTGCTGCTAATTGGGATATTGATGTGATCTCGGGCCATGTTGGAACTTTAGATAATACAGGTACCTCTACAGTTTTGATTGACGTAACCCCACCGGCGTTGACAAACCCTCTCGACCCTGCTCTTCGATTGCGAGCCGGAGACACGGTTACCATGTGGATTCAGGTTACCCCTGACCAAGGTGGTTTGCCTTCAATTTCGTCCTTCCAATTTGATATGATGCCAGTTATTACTGTCGACCCAGCGTTGACTTCAACTGAAATTGTATTGTCCGAGGATGATGTGAGAAATGGCATTAATGCCTTTGGTTTCCAACACACAGTTGATATCGACATTACCGCACTACATAACCTTCACACTACTGCTCATCTTGACCAAGAGTTGACCGCTGACTTCACAACTGGAACCCTCTCTTTTACCCCCAAGACCGATGGTGGTGGTCCTAATGCTACCACTCGTTGGGCCGCGAGCGTCGCACCTTCACAGACTACGACAATGAAGCCGGGCGATACCGATTCTGCGACACTATCGATAATGGGCCCAAGTGATAAAATGCCATTAGCGGGAACACTAACTATTCCAGTGGTTGCTACACCTACCCTCGCTGGCGCTCATCTGGGGCTGACTGGCACTGAGGTTAGTCATGACTTCATAGTCCACATACCAGAGGTTGCTAGTGCGACAATTGACATGAGTGAGGCTCAAGATATTGAGAGCGGTGTTGAAGCAGTTGTAGTTGTTCCCTTTGAGAATACGGGTAACGATGTTTGTTCCTACATAGTTTCTCTCGGCGAAGGAATACCAGATGATTGGGAAATTTCGCTGACTGGTTCTGGCGTAGCGGGTTCGACTGCGACGCCTTTATCCAGCACTACAATTACCAATTTGGAGCCTGAAATGTCTGACCATCCGACCGAAGACGGTCGCCAAATCACCGATTTCACCCTTACCATAGATGCAAGCCTTGATACCCCGGCCGACACTCTTCAAGAAATACCGATTCGAGTTCAAAATGCAGAGACTGGATTATATATCCTCGACCAAATGATTTCCGTTCGAATCCAAGAGCGGGTCGATATGACCGTTGAGGCGGCCGATGCTGGTTGGGTTAATCTCACGGTTCACGAGACACCTTTTACGCGCGTATACATCCATAATACAGGCAATGTCCTGACCAATTATCACGTTGTGCTCGATGAGACTGAAGCCGGCGATGTTGATTTTGAAATTGATAGTGCAGAGGTACTTGTCGCCGCAGGCTACAACAATAGCATCATTGTTCACCTAACTCCTGCTCCAACTGCCAGTGCCGATACAATACACAAGGCGACAATTGTGGTGAGTACTGATACTGGGCTTTCCGAATCTGTAGAAATCAATGCTTCAATAACAGCTGATCACAAACTGACTGCAACTGTAGACCCACTCACCTATGTGGTTCCTGGCGGGTCAGGTGAAGTTAGCGTGGAGTTGACCAATAGTGGAAATTTGATTGAAAATGTAGTCCCAGAAGTCATCGTCGATGACGGTTGGACAGCAATAATTAATCCAATCTCAGCAACTTTGGCGATGGATGAAACCACCACTTTCACCATTACTGTAACAGCACCTACACTTGACGGTTCAGGTACTATGCAGGATGGTGATATGCACACTCTCACCGTAACTTTCCTTGATACAGTAGACAATTCAACACGCGCCCAAGATACAGGCAAATTGGTTGTTTCAGCGCTATTTGACCTTGAGACTGCAAATTGGGATGATGATGCCCAATTCATGTGGCAGTCTTCGCACACCTATTCACCTACTCTCACCAATACTGGAAATTCCAACCTTGAGGTAGATCTGTCCTACAGTGTCCTCGACCAAGCAGGCAACCCCTCGCAATTGTGGCAATTAGATTCCGGCGCTCCGACTTCAGTAACCTTGCCGATTGGCGTGCCGATGACGGTTTCATTCTCGGTATCGGCGACTGCTCCTTCTCCCAGTATTAACGATATAGGTTTCCTCACATTGAGCATCGACCCTAGCGATATTGAAAATGTGACTGGCTCAGCCAGCATGCAAAGTACCTTGACTATGGCACGTTTAATCGACCAGACAGTATTGATTAATGCTTCAGAAGGTTCCAATTCTGCGCCAATCCAACAGACTATCCTCTGGAGTCATATCCCTTCAGGTGGTTCACAAGCTGCCGAATATGAATTAGAATTCTGTGGCGCTCAGAGATTGATGCCTGAATTGAGTGGTGATGACCAGAATTGGACATTTGAAATGACCACTTCCTCGGATACGATGGACATTAATACCACCTACAATTCTTGCACCGGTGCAAGAATCAAATTGCCTTCAGCAGAAGCCTATGAGTATAATGACTTGCTCTTCAAGATTACAACTCCAGTTTGGCCACACATTTACTCTGGCGATGGTTGGGAATTGACCTTCAGGTTGTATCATCCGATAGAACATAGTGGCTATACTCAATTCCTTCAATCGAAGATTACTTTCAAACTCAGCAATGCAGCCGACCCGAGTGTTAGTGACTTACAATTGACGCTTTCCGATGACCGTAGTAACCTAATCGAGGGGACTCTTGATACCGGAAGTGTAATTCTTCGCAATGAAGGTACAGCGCTTGCATTGGTGGTTACCGTGGAAGTTAATTGTGGTGATAATGTTGAAATTATGCGCCAACCCAATGTTGTTCCAGTCCTCAATCCACGTGATGAGCAGAAATTGACCTTTGACCTACTCCCTACCCGTCTTGATTGGTGGGATGATAGCGATCCAGTCGAATGTATAGCCAACGTATCTGCATTATCTGCTGATGGTGATGATGAGACAAATAATATTGTCACTAATAGCGCTGCTATTGATTCTTGGGCTCCTAATTCACTTTATGTTTTCATTGGCTTTGCAGTTATGGCCTTGATTACAATGGCTTGCTTGCGCTTAGGTTTGCGTAATGAGAAGTTTAGATTGGCCGCAGCCTATGCGGGTGCCATCAGCCTTGGTTTGGTATTCCATATGGGTAAATGGGTGTGGTTTGGCCCGGTAATCACTATCTTTGTGATGCTTTGGATGCTAGGAATTGCCTGGCGCTCGGGTGATGAGTTCCAACTGATTCACGAAGATTATCAGCGTGCAAGAAAGGGTCAGAATACCATGTATCGCGAGCATCATGCTGAACTAAAGGGTGTACGCAAGCAACTTACTTTCATCCTTGCTATGCCGATTTTGGGTTATTCGGCGATCGTCCTCGGCTTCCCACCACAGATGAATATTGACATAACTAACATTGTCACCCTGCTAGTGATTACTATCCTTCCAATGTACGCGATTCGTCGTTTGCTTAAGTGGATGGATAATTCATATTCCGAACTATATGGACACATGACCGATGCTGAACTTGCTGTAGACCGCATTGACCGTGAATTGTCCGACCCTGCTCGCCTAATTCGTAAATTAGCTCGTTATGGTCTTGAAGATGAAGATGAGTTAGATTCACTCGCAGTAGACAATGAAGACGCTATCCTAGATAGTGGCGAAGTCCTTGAAGGGGGTGTAGCAGTTGGAGCCTAAAGATGAATTGGCACTAGCCGATGATGACCCCGACCAAGAGGTTGGTAGTAAGAAAGACCCTATTGAAGAGGGTGTGCCTGAAATGATTGATTTGGGCGGCGATGAGGAATTCTTTGATGAAGTGAAAGATGAAGTCGAGCCAGAAGTCGAGTCAGAGGTTGAGCCAGAGGTCGAGTCTGACTTTGATCCTGACTTTGATCCTGACTTTGATCCCGGTGTTGAGTCAAAGGATGTTGACGAATCACCTGATGCTAGTGAATATGACGATTATGGGGGTGAAGGAGATGAAGGTGATGGGGGCGAAGAACAGACCTTTGGTGGCTTTACTGAGGAAGAAATTCTCGCCGCACGGGATGAAATGGATTCCATCACCGAGGGCATTGTCCACGTTGAAGAAGCAGCGGCAGAAGGAGTCGATTATTGGCTTCACCTCACTCGCTTGCAACTTGAAAACAATCGTCTCTTCGGCGCCCGTCGCTCGGTTTACAAGGCACAGAGGGAATTGCAAGATTTAGGTGCTAGCGTTCTCGACCTGCGCCGTTCCCTTGCTCTATTGCACCGTTTGTTGACCGCAAAGACTGCTACTGATGATGAAATTGAATTGGTACTTCGACGACTTCGAAACGCTTCTGGTGCCGCTGAAATGGGCGACGTCGCTCTTGCAGCTGAGCAAGTCGAATCTCTAATCGGCGATATGGCTGGTGGCGATATGTCGACCCTCAATCCATTCCTCTTCCGTACCTTTTGGGTCGGAGTGGAGACACGCTGGCCTGCTGGCGGCGAAAATGGTGTTCTCCTAGTACGTATTCTCAACGACGGAGACCGCGAACTGCCGGCAATGCGTCTGGCTGCACCTGCGCCCGAGTTTTGGCGGGCTGAACCGACCAGTGTCGATCTACCCTCGCTTCCCCCAGGTGCTTATATCCACCTCAAATTCAATATTATTCCCGCAACCAGTTATGGAATGGAAATATCCCCACTCTCGAGGAAGTTGTCTATCATCTCTGGATATGCGGTACGTCAAGGACAGGTTCGCTGTACAGTGCGCGTGCAAAACCGTAGCATGGAGCCCCTAGGCAATATCATCGTTACACCGTGGATGCCGCCGAGTTTTGTCGCTCCGATAGTCCCATTGATTCAAAGATTAGCGCCGGATGAGGTAACCAATATACACATCCCAATGGCGATTGAATACACTGCACCGGGAGGTGAAGACTGACGTATCCAACGTGATACGCATATCATATTCCGATATCGGGTAGGTGATACCCATATATATTAGGAAAAAAGGAGGCCAAATAAGGTGAAATATATGAATAAAGAAAACGAAAACGCACGTGACTCAGTTGCGGCTATCGGAATTGGTGCAATGATTGTATTCATTGCTCTAATCTTGGTTGCAGCCGTCGCGTCTGCAGTAATCATCCAAACGGGTGAAAAATTGCAACAGAACGCACAACAGACAGGGTCTGATACACAACAGGAGATCGGTGGAAAAATTTCCATCATT